>NZ_JBEFAK010000001.1:0-764681 GCF_040137845.1 Nonomuraea sp. B19D2
GGGGGGGGGGGGGGGGGGGGCCGCCCCCCCCCGGCCCGCCCACGTCCAGAGAGACCACTTGCCCGGCACTGGCCGGCCGTCCTCACCGTTGGCCGACGCTTTTGGCCAAGATCCCTATATCGGCTCGGGCCGAAATCCGGAAGGTCCGTCACGGCCGGGGGACGGCGAGCCTGGACAGCCGTTCGTTGACCTTGTAGTAGAGGTTGCCGAAGCCGTCGGCCGTCAGCCCTTCCATCCCCGGGACCGTCAGCAGCACGGTCAGCGCCTTGGTCGATTTTTCGATCTTGAAGATCTGGTCGCCGCTCGTGCCGTACACGTGGTCCGGATCCTGGGCCAGGGTCAGCAGCACCCCGTCACGCCAGGCCAGGCTGGGCTTGGCGGCGTAGTCAGGGTCGGCGAACAGCCGTTTCGCCGTGATCGTCGCGGGCCGCGTCGGGTCTAGCGTGAACAGCGAACCTCCCGCCAGACCCCAGAGCTCGCCGTCCACCGCAGCGAGGGCCGTGACGGCCTTGGGCGCTGTCAGCGGGAGCTGGTACGTGCGCACGGCGCCGTCGGCAGGGTCGAACGAGAACAGCATGGCAGAGGCCCCCGGCGCGTAGACCGGGTCGACGCCCAGGGCGCCGCGGGTGGAGGTGCCGCCGAACAGCCTGCCTCCCGCGTAGGCCAGCGAGACGACGGACTGGTTCGGCGCCACGCAGATGGTCCGACCGGCCGTGCCCTCCTTCCAGATGGTCAGTGCACCGCTGCGCTTGCCGTACTTCGGGACCGTACCCATGTAGACGGTCCCGTCCGGTCCGCCGGCCAGCGCGTACGGCCGGTCCTGAGGCGGCGGGCCCTTGCCCGGCTCGCAGTCGTCGGCCTTGTCGCCCGCCGCGCCGCCGGTGTACCTGAGCGTGGGCGGCCACGAGCTCGCGGGATCGTAGCTGTAGAGCTTGGCCGACGGGTAGGCGCCGATGTAGAGCAGCCCGTTGTGTGCCAGCAGGCTGTCGGTCTGGCTGAGCCCGTTGAGGGTCGGCGTGTCCGGCCCGTCGTCGTCGCCGTCGCCCCGTAGCGGGTTGTAGACGCCGGTGCCGCCCGTCAGGTAGCCGCCGGTGTAGATCTTGCCGTCCGGCCCCGCGCCGAGCGCGTTGATCGCGGCAGGCAGCACGGGGGCGCCGGAGACGACTCTGGTGCTCGATCGGCCGCCGGCGGGGTCGTACTTGAAGATCCTCGTGCCGTCCGAAGCTGCGCCGAGGCCGACCAGCGTGCCGTCGACCCAGGTGTATCCGGTGACATCGAGGTCGGGGCGGACGGAGGTCGCCTGCACGGCCCGGCTGTCCACGTCGTAGGAGTGCAGCAGACCTTCCCGGACGAACCAGACCTTGCCCTCGCGAGCCGGCGAATGGTGCAGGTCCACGTCGGTGATCGTGGTGTCGGTGACGGCGGCGTACGAGCCGTCGGCCTCGCGGACCACGCGCAGGACGAGCAGGGTGCGGTCGATCCAGGCGAACAACCTGCCCCCCGTCCAGGTGAGCCCGCCCACCATGGAGTTCTCGGCGTAGGCGTCGGGGAGGAGGCTGTCCACCCGCCCCGTGACGTTGTCGAACCTGATCAGTCCGGCGTTCGTGCCGGTGCCCAGGTACGTGGCGTTCGCGGCCGGATCGTGGGCCAGGCTGCGCACGTACTGGGCACCTGCCACGATGGGCACGTTCCCGATCGTGGTGAAGGCGCCGTTGTCGTACTTGAAGTAGCGGCCGTCGTTGTAGGTGCCGCCGTACACCTTCCCGCCCGCACCCGGCTCCAGGTCCCAGATGAACGAGTAACCGCCTTCCGCCCGCCCGAGGTCGGTGACCGCGGACTGGCCGGGGACGTACCGGTAGAGCTTGGAGTTGGGATAGGTGCCGAGGTAGACGCTGCCGTCGGTGGCTGTGGCGGCCGCCCAGCCGCCGACGGTCGGTGTGGCCTCGGTGTCCGGAATGGTGATTTTCCGGGTCACTTGTTCGGTGGCCACGTCGATCACGGCGAGCTGTGGGTTGGTGTCGGCGGTTCCGGTGTAGAGGGCGTAGGCGCTGCCGCCCGCGAAAGTGGTGGCGTTGGGCACGCTGCTCTCGATCTGCACACCCAGATCGGTCACGTCCCTGGTGATCAGCACTTCGTCCCAGTAGGCGGTGCCCACGTCGGCCACGCCCGAATAGATGAGGGCCGATACCGTGGCCGTGCCGGCGGGTGCGACGCCCGAGGTCGTGACGCGGTTCCACCGCCTGCCCGTCGCCGGGGCGTTCGCACTCGCAGCGAGTAGGCGGCCGGCGGCGTCCCTGAAACGCAGATACAGATACGCCGTGCCGCTGTCGGCCCAGACCTCGGCGTACAGCGTGTAGCGAGTGCCCGCCGTGGCGGGCAGGCCCGGCATGCTCTCCCTGCCGTAGGCGGCACCCGGGTCGGCGTCGGTGACACGCGCGGCGGTACGCCCGTCCCAGGCCGCGGCGTCGACCCCGCCCGGGCTGTGCGAGCCGCTCCAGCCGGTCAGCCCTCCGTCGAAGCCTCCGTTGACGATCTGCAGGTCGGCCGCGGACGCCGGCGTGAACGGCATCGCGAGCAATGTCGCCAGGAGCGCCGCGGCCACCGCTCCGCGCGCGGCGCGTCTCACGCGCCTCTGCCTTTCCAGCATACGGACAGGTATTGAGCGTGCTGCCGGATCGGGCACGCTAATGGACCCTCCACGGGAATCTGCACAGCACTACCTCCACATGAGTTTCGTGTGCGCGATTACGGTCTTGACCGTAACTTTGTGATCGGGATCCGTCAACGCTGTGGTTCCCGTCGGCCTCATGCCGTGATCGACATCCTGATGTCGTGCCCGAAACATCGTCGACCCGGTCGACCGTTCCCCGAGCAAGAGCAGCGTGAGATCCCCGGAGCGGTCCGCGCCGGTCAGCCGACCTGGTCCCAGGGGATGGCCTCGATGCGATCGATGTTCTCCTCACCCCATACCCCAAGTGGTGCCATCGCGGTGTTGAGCGAGTGACCGAACTCGGTGAGTGAGTACTCCACCTTGGGCGGGACCTGGTGATAGACCTCGCGATGCAGCAGCCCGGTGGCCTCCATCTCCCGAAGCTGCAGGATCAGCACCCGTTCGCTGATGCCGGGGACCGCGCGCCGCAGCTCCCCGAAGCGTAGGGGGCCATCCTGGAGCGCGAACAGGATCAGCCCTTTCCACTTGCCTCCCATAACGGCGATGGCCGCGTCGAGACCGCAGGTGAACGTCCGCTTCTTCGTCTTCTTCACCCACCCACACTTACATTTTCCTCAGTACCCGGCAAAATTGTCGGTACTTGAGAGAATGTCTGTGTCGACCCCAGCATGGATCAGGCGCCGCACCCAGACCACCAATGGCCTCGAAGGCGGCCCTTTCTGTTCACTCTGTGACTGGAGTACGCACGTGACTGGAAACAACCCGACGTCGGTGACCGTCATCGGACTGGGCTCGATGGGCGCGGCACTGGCCGAGGCCTTCGTCAAGGCCGGGCACCCGACCACTGTCTGGAACAGGACCGCCGCCAAAGCCGCCCCCCTGATCGCCATGGGAGCCGCACATGCGGATGCCGTCAAGGACGCGGTAGCGGCAAGCCCACTGGTCATCACCTGCTTGACCACGTTCGACGACACTCGACGGGCTCTGGAGCCGGCCGTCACGTCCCTGCACGGGCGGGCCCTTGTCACCCTGAACAGCGGCTCCCCGACCGGCGCCCGCGAGACGGCCGCCTGGGCCATCGGCCACGGCGCCCGGTTCCTCGCCGGGGCCGTAAAGAACGTGCCCTCGGCCGTGGGAGCGCCGGACACGCTGCTGTACTACAGCGGCGACAAGACCGTTTTCGAGGAGTTCGAGACGACCTTGAAGGTGCTGGGTGGCGACACCGTGCACCTGGGTGAAAAGACCGACCTCGCCGCCCTGTACGAGATGGCCGTCGGCGCTATCCTGCTGCCCGCACTCGTCGGCTTCTTCCAGGGCGCCGCCGCCGTCCAGGCGCGCGGGCTCGAGGCAAGCTCCATGGTGCGGTTCGCCGGCAAGTGGCTGGACATGATCAAGTCCCTGCTGCCGATCTACGCAAGGGAGATCGACAACGGCGACTACGCCGATGCCGCCTCCTCCGTGAATCTCTTTCTCGCCGGAGCGGCCCACGACCAGGACCTGGCCAAGGAGACGAACGTCGACACAGCCTGGCTTGCCCCCCTGCACGACCTGGTGAGGCGGGCGGCTGAGGCGGGCCACGGCGACCACAGCATCTCGGCCCTCACCGAAGTGCTCAGGAAGCCGGCACGACAGGCATAAGCAGGGCTCTCACCGGCCGAAGGCGGGCCGACCGTACGGGCACGCAACTGGCGCGCGCCTCGACGCTCAGCGTCGGCCGTCGTCAGTGGTACCAGCAGTAGAGACGCCGCCGGCAGTAATGTCGGCAGTCGCCACGAGCTGAGCGACGCCCTCAAAAACCTGTAGAGGATCGTCGTCGTGCATGCCAGCATGACCGGGTGTTATTCCTCTTCGCGCGGCAGGCCTCGGGCGCTTTTTCTCCATGGGCGCGGAGTACGTGCCCTGTCTGCGGCTTTGAATCAGCAGATCGGAGGTGCGGAGCGGAATGACTTGTCGCCTTCTCGCGCTCTGCTTCGATGCGCACGACTCGCTCAGTCTCGCGCGCTTCTGGGGCGGCGTCCTGGGCTGGGAGATGGCCGACGACCCCCAAGACGGCATTGCGCTCCTGCCGAGCGATGACACCGGGTTCCGGATCCGATTTCTTCCGACTCAGGAGCAGAAGGTCGGCCAGAACCAGATGCACTTCGATCTGACGAGCACGTCCCTCGAGGACCAGCAGCAGACGGTGGCGAGGGCGCTCGGGCTCGGCGCCCGGCACATCGACGTCGGTCAACGCCCGGAGGAGGGTCATGTTGTGCTCGCAGACCCCGAAGGCAACGAGTTCTGCGTCATCGAGCCGGACAACAAGTTCCTCGCCGACTGCGGATTCATCGGAGCGCTTGCGAGCGACGGTTCGCAGGAGGTCGGATACTTCTGGAGCGAAGCGCTGGGCTGGCCGTTGGTCTGGGACCAGAACCAAGAGACCGCGATTCGCTCGCCGCACGGCGGTCCGAAAATCACCTGGGGCGGTCCGCCACTGATGCCCAAGACCGGGAAGTACCGGCTGCATTTCGACCTCGCTCCACCCGCCGACGGTGATCAGCAAGCGGAGGTCGACCGTCTCATCTCCCTGGGGGCGACGCGCATCGACATCGGTCAGGGCGAGGTCAGCTGGGTGGTCATGGCCGATCCCGATGGCCATGAGTTCTGTGTTATGACCCCGCGATAGTGCCACGTTGCGGGAACTGATGAACCGGATGAACCACTCGACCACGAGGGCCGTGCTGATGTATCAGCAGATCGATAAGCCCCAGGCGACAATCAAGATCCGGGTGGGGGCATGGATGGCTGGACCCCACTTCCGGCCCGAGCCGGCCCCACTCAGTGATCATGGTTGGTTCGTCCGCTGTGTCCCGATCGGCAGAGCGAGGACATCTCGCCACTGGATTGCAACCGCGGTGAGTCCCGCGACCTTCGCGGCAGATTCCTTCTCACCAGCTCAGCACCTTCGAACGGCCGGTCGGGGCTGGCAGCCGGTCCCGTAGCACCTGCGCGCCCAGCGGGACCAGGGCCACGCAGAGCAGGCCGGTGACCAGTACGTCGGGGATGGAGGCGCCCTTCAGCACGCCCATCCAGGTGCCTCCTGCCAGCAGCAACATCACGGCGCGGGCGGTGCCGAAGAGGCCTGAGCGCCAGGCGGCGATGGCCAGGAGGAGCGAGCCCGCGTACTGGCCGACCGAGGCCCAGACCGGCAACCGCCACGGTCCGTAGGAGATGTCGACGTACTCCTTCATGATCGAGTCCGTCGCCTGGTCCAGCCCGATGACCTCGGTGAGCTGAAAGGCGGTCTGGTCGGCACCGGCGAAGTACAGACGGGAGAAAAGCCCGGCGACCAGCAAGGTGGCTCCCCAGAAGGCGAGGGCGCCGCCCACCTGCTGAGCCAGAGCGACGAAAGCGGGGAAGAGCAGCACCGCCCCCAGTGCGAAGACCGCGTAGGAGAGGGTGAGTAGGGCGGGTTCCGAGGTGTAGGCGAGGAGCTGGCCGTAGGCGGCGAAGGGTTGCGCCTCGGCCCAGGCGTGCTGCTGTGGGGTGAGGGCGGTGACTGTGCTCAGGTAACGCAGCAGGTATCCGGCGCACATGACGACCGGCCCCAAGATGAGTGTCGCACCGCCGATCCACCGTCCGGGAAAGAACGTGTTCACGCGAGCGAGCCTGTCAAAGGCGAGCCGGGCGGATCATCCGTCGATCGTCAACCGACATCCCTGTCGAAAGTCAGGTCCCGGACGCACGCTGGTGGCCGAGCACCTGGGCTCGCTGTTCGGATGCCTAGACTCGCTGTTCGGATACCTGGAGAAGATCGCACTTCCCTTACGGCGGTCCGAGTGGCGGCCGCGCGCGCGAACGGCCCCAGGCCGCACGCGCAGCGTGTCGCTGCGAGCGGGGCCGCGTGGCGGCGCAGAGCGCCGCCCTTGACACCTACTCGCGGTAAGGACGATCAGGTGTCGTAGGAGCCGTCCCAGGGTGGATAGAAGCCAATGTGATCGGGATAGAGCTCTGCGTACTCGTCGCCTTCGTGATCTTCCAGGATGAGGCCGAAGACCACGCCATCGAACTCCAACCGAAACGGACGAATGGCGATGTCTCCGAACTCGAGGTCGGGGAGCTCGGCGAGCCATTCGCTCAGTCGCTGGACCGCGGCATCCACCGACTCCCTGTGCCTGTCGTCGGCTCCGGCGCACTCGATCCGCGAGTCAAGGTAGCTGCCATCAGGGCTGAAGCGGTGAAGAATGGCATACCACCGCTTATGGGACGGCCAGTCCTCGGTCCTTGAGTAGTCCTCTCGGAAGGCGGCCACGACCCCGCCGAGGAACTGACCATTGCGCCACTGGCCGATGCGGTCGGTGTGATAGTCGGGCTCATGTGAAATAGGGATGACCTCGGGATACGTCACGCCCCGAACCGTAGCCGCCTCGTATGACAATCCCCGATTTGCCCGGGGACGCCCGGCGATGAGCCGCACCCATCGTCTCGCCCCCCTGGCACGGCGGTGATCTTCGAACCGGCCGTGGTCCCATGGAGCGGGTGGCGGGAACCGAACCCGCGCTGTCAGCTTGGGAACTGCATCACGCCCTGATGAATCGCTGAGCTGGGCAGAGTGCCGGCCCTGAGACCCGGGTCGCGCAGGGGATTCGTACGGTCGCTGTCCCGGGAGCAAAGCCAGTGATCGTCGTTTGTAAGGAGAGCGCTCAGCTCTCGCCGGTGCGCAACCCACCGACGGCGACCCTCGACGCTGACAGGCGGTCGCGGCGCCGCGGGAGGATTAGAGGTAGGATAAAGGGCATGAGCGAGGCTACCGGCAAGTATTCGATCACCATGCCGCGTGACATCGCCGAGGCCGCCCGGTCCAGGAGCGGCCCTTCCGGCCTGTCCGCCTACGTCGCCGCCGCCGTCGCCCGCCAGATCGAGCGCGACAACCTAAACGAACTCATCCAGGTCGCCGAGGCTGAGCACGGCCCCATCACCGACGACGAGGTCCAGGCACTGCGCGACCAACTCCACCAGGCCCGGCGGGGACAGGCCAGTGGTGGGGCGGGCGTGTGACCCGTTCTCCCGCTGCTCCCGGCGGCACCCTCGTCCTCGACAGCGAGGGGCTGGCCAAGGCCGTCCTGCGCGACCGTACGGTCACCGCATGGCTCGCTCTCGCCCGTGCCGACGACCTTCGCGTCATCACCTCTGCCGCCACCCTCGTCGAGGTGGTCCACCCCCGCGTCAACCGGCCGGCCCTGGAGTGGACGCTGTCCCGCCTTGTCGTCGAGCCGGTCACCGAACCGATCGCCCGCCACGCGGCCGCGCTCTTGTCCGACGCCGGCCTGCACGGGCACAAGTACGCCATCGATGCCATGCTCAGTGCCACCGCCCTCGCTGCCCCAGGTCCCGTCACGGTCCTCACCTCCGACCCCGAGGACCTCGCCGCCCTGTGCGGCGCACGCGTCACTGTCATCAAGGTCTGAGCTGTGCTCCTGGCCTGCTGGTTCCGGCAGGATGATCAACCAGGCAATGGCACGCAGAGATCAAATACCCTGGACCAGATCAAAGCCCAGGTACTGAATACCTCGATCTACCTGGGCTTTCCCAGTGAGAGCGGGTGGCGGTGTGCTGGGTGGCGGGAATCGAGCCCGCGCTGTCAGCTTGGGAACTGCATCGATCATGGCCTGATGAGGCGTTGAGCTGGTCAGAAAGCCGGTCCTGAGAGACCGTGGTTGACCACTCGTCACCCCTCTTAATGGCCCGGCGATCAGCCCGCAAGCTGGTGCTTTCGCCTCGACGCGCTCCAGGCGCCTTACCTCAGCCACTGACGGGCTCGCGGTGATGAGCAGGTCCTCAGCGATCACCCCGGAGCCGGAGCGCCCCGGTCGGAGGCAATCAAGGCCGTCACTTGCGTGTTTCTGTACACGGTGGCCAGGATCGGTCTGTTCCGCTCCACGAGAAGCGATACATCGTGCTCTTCGAGCTGTCGCCGCCATTTTGCGCTGGTCCCATCCGAATTGGGATGTCGCATGCAGATGCACACGCTGCGTTGGGGGCGCTTGGGACGCCGGAAGCTTACGGCTCGGGCTGGGTTGTTCACCGGTCCTCTTCGGGCTCCTCCGTGTTCGCGTACTTCGACAAGTCCGAGGTCGTGGAAGCCATTGAGATCTACACCCCCGTAGCCGGCGCGGATGAGTGGGACCGCGTTCTCTGGGCGGAGTTGGATGTTTTCGCCACCCCGGTGGAAGAGCTGGTGGGAAAGCTTCGGCAGCGTACAACGGTGATCGAGGAAGAGAACGGACACAGTTACACCCTGCCTGAGCTCCTCTTGGCCTTCTGGCGCTCTATCACGCCTGAAACAGAGGACGACCTCGAGGGCAGACATTTCGAGTCCGTCCTAGTAGCTCGGCCGGGTTACTACGACGGACCCGCGGCGACATCCGGGGATGCGTAGGAAGCGTCAATCTCCGGGCCCAACGTTGCGGCCCGAGCGGTGAGCGCGCGAAAAGGGCCCCTGGCTGCCACGCGGCAGCGAGGCCTCGTCTAATGATCGTAGACGTCAAGTCCGGATGGACGGCGTCTCTGACGTTGAGGACGCCAGACCGTGGTGGAACGAGGAGAACATGAGCCAGTATTTCCAGGTTGGCGATCAAGTCCTCTGGAACCCCTCGAACGGAGTCGCCGGCCTATTCATGCGATCAGCGGAGGCTCTTGCCCCCGAGACGGGATTACCGACAGGGCTCGGCCCTATGGAGAGCGACGAATGCGAGGTCGACCTGGCCACCTTCGCGGCCTTCGTGAGCGCACTTATCAGGCGCTACGAGCGTTCGAACCATCCAATCCTGCGCTCACTCATGGAGGGCTTCATAGCGACGGCCCTGGTGCTCGTCGAGCGCGGCGGAGCAGAACTTCCTGTGCCTGACACGAACGACGCCTCCTGGAAGGATGTGCAGATGAGCGAGCATTCCGCATGGCCGCCAGGTGGCCAGGTACGCGATGTTGAGCGATGGGCGGCCCTTTCGGCGCAGCACGCTCGGGCAATGCCACGCTGAGGCTTCTACAACACCCGACCGCATGATCCATGGAAGGGCGGCACAGGCGCGGAGTACGCCCGGGGCTCAGGTTGCTGGCTGGAGTTGGACGAGGATCATCCAGTTGTCCTCGTCCTTCGTGTAGGTGGCTCCGACCCTGTACTGGCCAGGATCGAGATCAATAATGAGCCGGTCATCAGGCTACAGTTCAGCACCGGGAATGGCGGAGTCGAAGAGCACGACTGCCTCCCGTACCTCCCAGTCCACGTCTTCGTCATCGTCCCAATCCGGCTCTGCCGCCAGGACTCGTTTGGCGGCCGTGACCAGCTCGGCTTCGGAGTATGCGGCGGCCCAGCGCAGGAAGAGGCGTTCGGTCGCCAGATAGGTCGTCATGGCAGGTTCGTCGCCGAGAACAAGTGAGGCGTGGAAGGCCGAGGCCAGACAGCCCAGCGCGCAGCAGATTGTGGGTGATCGCGGCCATGGTGAGCCACACGGCGTTGGCCTTGACTGAGCACTTCAGTTGGCGGATTGAGCACTTCAGATGGCGTTGTCCGCCAGATCGGGCGCCAAGGTGCTGCAACCCCTCTGACGCCAGGGACAAGCGCCACGAGATGATCCTCCTATGGCGGATGTGATCTTCTTCGATCTGGACGGCACCCTGGTCGATCATCGAAGCGCGGTCTGGGAAACGATCGGCCAGATCGTCCAGGCCGCGCCGAACGCGACGGCTCCAGCGGAGGAGCTGGTGACGTTGTGGTGGACGCTGGAAGGGCGCCACATGCGGGAATACCTGGCCGGTCAGTGCTCCTTCGCTGAGCACCACCGGCGCAGGCTCCGTTCCTTCCTGCCGATGCTCGGCGAGCCGGTTCCTGAAAGTCCCGGCCTTCTGGACGCCTGGATCGCCGAGCGCTACCTCACCGTGTTCGAGGAGTCCTGGCGGAGCTATCCCGATGTCCAGCCATGCCTGGAGACCCTGAAACGGCTTCCCCGAGGACCGCGTCTGGCCGTTCTCACCAACGGGGACCCCGAGCAGCAGCGCGCCAAGCTCGCCCGCTTCGACCTCCTCGAGTACTTCGAAGCCGTCCTGACCCCGACCGAGCTCGGCGCGGCCAAGCCCGTCGCCTACGCCGCCGCCTGCCGGTGGATGCGGACGGACCCCGCGCAGGCGGTCAACGTGGGCGACATGCTGGAAAGCGATGTGAACGCGGCCATCCTTGCCGGGCTCACCGGCATCTGGCTGGACCGCGGCATCGACTTCGTCACCGGTGGACCATCGCCGACGACAGACGAGACGGTGCTCCGCGTCGAACGCCTCACCGACCTCCCCGACCACCTGTCACGCACGAACGCCTGACCGGGCGACGCTGGAGTGTGTCGCCTTATGATCGTCAACTACCGTCACAGCAACGACCGCCCAGGAGATGATCTGGAGTGTCAGGTCCGCCACTTGAATTTAGTGTGAACGGCCTGAAGTCCGCGGCCGAGGGCATGGGCCAGGTCGTCGCCAAGCTCTCCAAGATCCATAAACTCATCGAGTCCGAGGCACGGTTGCCCGCGTTCGCACTGGGCGCCGTCGGCGAACTGGTTGGGGCCCGTGGTCGCTATGAGACCTCACGCCTCACGTGGGAGCGAGACGCGCGGGGCACGACGAAGGACGTGGAAGCCGATGTCGTCTCCGTCCTCGAACGCAACGCCAAAGAATATCTGACGGCGGCAAAGAGGGCGGAAGACGCGGTCCAAGCGGCTGGAACTCCGCCCGACACCAAGGTTTCAGTTTCCGAGAGCGGTGAGCGGGCCGTTGCCCCGCTGACCGGACTCACTACCATTGCCACCACCGCTGCAACGCTGGCGGTTATCTCCCATGGCAGCATGGAGAGACATAAGGAGGACTACCGGCGAGCGTATTCGAGTTCGCTTGGTGCTCCCGAGAGGGAAAAGTCAAGACTCCAGGTGACGAAATCCAACGCGGAGAAATACAGCAAACGGGCACTGAAACTGTTGAACGGCTCAGCCCGGATTTCCGTGGCCGCGACGGTCGGGGCCGTCATCTATGCCACCACGGTGATTTCGAGCGATCAGACCAACGACGACGCGGTCAGCGCCTGGCTCACCGTCGAAGATCTCATGAGGTCAATCTCGGCCGAGGACGTACCTGCGGTCGCACGCTATCTGGAGCTCATCTGGAACGGCGAAGCAAAGCGAGCGGCCGAGACCCGTCTTGACGACCTTCAATCGTTGGTGTCCAGTGGTGCGGATAATGCCGCAGAGGTTGCCAGACTCTTGACGGAGATGATCGAGACACTCAATCTCCTTCATTTTTCCGCCCTCATCTGCGCACACGGAGGGTTGATTTTTATAGCCCTCTATTCCCTCATTCCAACGCCGGTGGCGGTTTTCCAGAAAGAGAAGCTGGGTGCACGTCTCAGCATGGCAGTATCCAAGATCTACAGGATGATAGCCGCCATCATCACCGTCGCGGCACCGCTTGGTTTTGCGATAGCAATGCGCACCACCGCCAATGTCCTGCCTGGCCCGAGAACCCGGCAGGCGAATTCCCGGTAGGGGAATTCATCGTGGCGCGGGCCGGATTCGAACCATCGATGTCGAGGGCGTCCCCCGACGCGCCGATCAACCCGGATGCCATGCGGTCAAGCGACGTTGGGCGTAGATCGCACGTTCGGATTGCGCCGGGGCGCCGACGGGTGGCGGATCGGCTGGCTCATGGCGTGACGCATCTGGATCGAGGGGAACATCGGCGTCCTGGAGCAACGATGAGGAGCGGACGCGGCTCGTCAACGGCGTGACTGAGGTCCATGAGACGTATTGGTGGCGATTGGGACAGACGTACGGCGTCTGGAACGCTCTGCTCGAGGGGCAGGCCCGATAAGCGAGGCGCGGCGGCTGATCAACACGGGGCAACTCATGCCATCGCGTCTTGGGCGGTGGGGGCTCCTGTAGCGCAGTCAGGGAGCGGCTTCAACAAGCTGTCCGAATGGGTGGAGGCGGTGTGAGCCATCAGCGTTCCAGGGCTGCAATTCCAAGATCTCCGTCATACGGGAAACAGCATCGCGGCGGACTCTGGCGCAGGACTCAAGGACCTCATGGCGCGTATGGCACACGACAACGTTCGGGCCGCGATGATCTATCAGCACGCCGCCCGAGGAGCCGACAAGCCTGATCACCGAAGCTATCGACAAGCACCTCATCGGGCACGAAGGGGCGCGCGATCAAGGTGAGGAGGATCCACCTGGCCAGCTCGTGCCCACCGGCTGATCATCAATGGTGGGACTCCCCGGCAAGGCGTGCGACCTCGTCTACGGCCGTCATTGGAATCGTGACGGCAATATCCCATGCCTCATCGTCCGGGCCCATGAGGATGACTGCTTGATCCTCGCTTACCGTCCAGAAGACCCGAGCATTGGCGCAGGTGCCCACCGCGAGCGAGTGGCGCGCTTCCCAGTCTGCTCGCCTGATCTCGTGAAGCCTCACGAGGTCGGCCATGGGCGCCCAGATGTTGAGTTCCCATGTGTCCGCCTGAAGCTTCACCAAGGCCAACTGATCATCAGACTCTTCCAGAGTCACATCAACCACGCGGCAATGATCGCAGAAGCTTAATGGCACGCTAATGGCACGCAGAGATCAACAGTCCTAGACAAGATCAGAGCCCAGGTACCGAATCCACCGGTCTACCTGGGCTTTCGCACTGAGAGCGGGTGACGGGAATCGAACCCGCGCTGTCAGCTTGGGAACTGCAAGGATCAGCCCACGTGTGGGCGCTGAGCTGGGGAAAAGCGCGGTCCCAAGTGACCGTGGTTGACCCCTCGTCACCCCCTCTAATCGCACGCTAATTGCACGACGATCAGCCGGCGACCTGGAGTTCCTCGCGCGACGCGCGCACCCCACTGAGATCATCCCGTCTGCCGTCGACCCGCTCGGCTTGCCCCGGGTCGATGGCGGGCGGGGTGATCAGGCTGCCACCTCAGCCACTGACTACCGGACGCTTGCCGCGATCACCCCGGAACCTGAGGCCCCCGCCGGAGGCTCTCCCAATCGGCTCTCAGCAGTTCGTACTCCACTGCCCCCCGCTCGGATCCTGGGATCTCCGGCCTGTCGACGTGAAACGAGCGCACGTACTGCAGCCCGGCCTTCTCCACCACCCGCCGCGACGCCATGTTGACCGCCAAAGCCTCCGCATAGACGCGACGGGCCCCCAGCTCGCTGAAGGCTTTCTGGATCAGTGCCACAGATCCCTCGGTGGCGTAACCCTTCCCCCAAGCGATCTTGCGCAGCCGGTAGCCCAGCTCAGGCTCGTCCTCGGGCTCCCCGTGCTTGGCCCGCAGATGAAACCACCCGAGGAACTCCTCAGTCGACTTCTCGATCGCGGCGAAAAACCCCTGGTCGCCGGTGTAGCTCAGGATGCGAGGCAGAATCTCGCTGACGATCTTCTCTCGCGACGTCGGCTCGCCACCGCTCAGGTAGCGCATGACCTCGGGATCGCTGTCCAGTTCCACCAAATTGTCGGCGTCGTCCTCAGTGATGCGGCGCAGGATCAGCCGCTCAGTCTCCACGCAAGTCTGCACCTCGTCACCCTATCCGCGTGTGCCGGGACCGCTTGTGGAGCTTAAGGATCTTTGGCCTTTGCGTCTGAGCGGCCCGAGCACGGCCGCGCGCGAGAACGGCTCTCATTAGGCCGCACGCGCAGCGTGCGGCCGAGCACAGGGCCGCACGCGGCGGCGAAGCCGCCGCCTTGAAGAGCAAAGTCTTTCGGTAAATCCGCAGGCAGCCTGAGAGGAGGAGATCTTGGACCAACTGTTCACCGTCCCGGAAGCGGCCGAGCTACTGCACACCTCGGTTCGCTTCGTCCGCCGACTGATCGCTGAACGCCGGATCGAGTTCGTGAAGGTCGGTCGGCACGTCCGCATCCGCGAATCGGCCTTGGTCGCCTTCGTCGTGGCAGGCACCGTCGAACCGCTCACCAGCCATGACGTCACAGGGAGGGCTGCCTGATGGCCAAGGGCGACAAGCCGAATCACCGACGTTTCGGCAACATCCGTCAGCTACCCTCCGGCCGGTATCAAGCGTCCTACCTGGGCCCAGACGGGCGGCGTCACAACGCTCCGGAGACCTATGAGCGGAAGGGCGACGCGGAACGTGCGCTCTCGCTCATCGAGGCCGAGATCGTCAAAGGGGATTGGATCGACCCAGAGCGAGGCAAGATCAAGCTCAATGACTACGCCGAGACGTGGATCAAGGAACGTCCGGGCCTGCGTCCGCGAACGGTCGATCTCTACACGTGGACGCTGAACAAGCACATCACGCCCTACCTCGGTGGTGTCCAGCTGGGGAAGATCTCTACCGCCATGATCCGGAGATGGCGGGCCGAACTGCTCGGCAAGGGCGTGTCACCGACCATGCTGGCCAAGGCGTACCGCCTGCTGCGGGCCGTGCTCATGACCGCTGCGGATGACGACGGGATCATCCCTCGCAACCCGTGCCGGATCCGCGGGGCAGACGCTGAGCACGCCGAAGAACGCCCGGTGCTGACCGTGGCCCAGGTCTTCGAACTGGCTGACCGCCTCGGCCGTCGTCCTTTCGGCAACGTTCGCAAGGTCAAGGACGGCGTCTATCGGCTGCGGTTTCAGCGCCACGGGGAGATGCGGACACATCCCGAGATCTTCCTGACCAGGTCGGAAGCAGAGCGGGCGCTGTGGGCGATGGCTCGTGACGGCAGGGCGGATTCCGATCAAGACCGCCGGTTCCGTGCCATGGTCCTGCTGGCCACCTTCGCGAGTCTCAGGTGGGGCGAGGTCAGCGCGCTGCGTCGGATGGACGTGGATCTCGTCGCCAGGACGGTCCGTGTACGCGTCGCCTTCGTGGAACGCTCCAGTGGCGGGCTGCTCCTCGGGCCTCCCAAGTCCAAGGCGGGCAGGCGGACCGTGGGCGTCCCCGAGAGCATCATCCCCATCCTCAAGGAGCACATGGACACGTACGTCCAGGAGGAGCCAGCGGCGCTGATGTTCCCCGCCGCGAAGGGCGGCCCGATGCGGCGTAGTGGCTTCAACACCCGTACGCGCTGGGTGGATGTGGTGAAGGACATGGGACTGCCCGGACTCCACTTCCATGATCTCCGTCACACCGGGAACATGCTGGCCGCGATGTCGGGGGCCGGTCTCAAGGACCTGATGGCGCGGATGGGGCACGACAACGTCAGGGCGGCCATGATCTACCAGCACGCGGTCAGGGGCGCTGACCAGGTGATCACAGATGCCATCGATCAGCAGCTCAAGCAGCGCGACGAGGACGACGATGACGGCTCGGCGGGTGTGCTGGCTCCCGTGGGTTAATTGCACGCTAGTTGCACGGAAGATCGAAAAGGGCCCTAGAAACGATCAAAACCAGGTCGGGAACCCATCCCTGACCTGGCTTTTCGTAGTGAGAGCGGGTGACGGGAATCGAACCCGCGCTGTCAGCTTGGGAAGCTGATGTTCTGCCATTGAACTACACCCGCGTACGACCCCGACTCCGAAGCCGCGACCCCCACTGTAGCGGAAACTTGGCGTGCAACAGCAATCCCGACCCCGCACAGTTTCCGGCCGGGCGGTAAGTTGCTCACCGTGCTGCTATCTGACCGTGACATCCTTGCTGAGATCGACGCCGGGCGGCTTGCGCTCGATCCCTTCGAGCAGGAGATGATCCAGCCCTCCAGCATCGACGTACGGCTGGACCGGTTCTTCAGGGTGTTCGAGAACCATCGCTATCCCCACATCGACCCGTCCGTGGAGCAGCCGGATCTTACGCGGATGGTCGAGCCCGATGGGGATGAGCCGTTCATCCTGCACCCGGGTGAGTTCGTGCTGGCCTCCACCTACGAGGTGATCACGTTGCCGGACCATCTCGCGTCGCGGCTGGAGGGGAAGAGTTCGCTCGGGCGGCTGGGGCTGCTGACGCATTCGACGGCGGGGTTCATCGATCCCGGGTTCAGCGGGCACGTCACGTTGGAGTTGTCGAACGTGGCCACGTTGCCGATCAAGCTCTGGCCGGGGATGAAGATCGGGCAGTTGTGCGTGTTCCGGCTCAGCTCGCCCGCCGAGCATCCCTACGGATCGGCCAAGTACGAGTCGCGGTATCAAGGGCAGCGTGGGCCCACGCCGTCGCGGTCGTTCAGGAACTTTCACCGGACCAAGGTCTGACTGGGGCTCCCCCCCGGTAAGGCAAAAAAAGATCTCAAAGTACGCTCTGTGCCGGTGTCGTACAACATACGCGGGGTAGCCAGAAGGAGAAGGGGACATGAAGTTCGCATTTCGCCTGGTAACCCGTACCCTCTACACGGACCATCCCCGCACATCTGGAGAACGACGTGCGCCTGCGTCTCACGCCACGTGAGGACAGCTACTACGACCTGTTCGCGGACTCCGCGAACAATCTGGTCACCGCGTCCCGTCTGCTAGTGGAGATCATCAGCGACGGCTCGGACAGGGAGTCCCTGGCCGAGAAGATGCGTGCTTGCGAGCATGCCGGTGATGAGCGCACCCATGCGATCATGAACCGGCTCAACGAGAGCTTCATCACTCCGTTCGACCGCGAGGACATCTACCGCCTCGCGTCCAACCTCGACGACGTGATGGACGCCATGGAGGCCGCCTCCGACCTCATCGTGCTGTATCAGCTCGACCATCTGCCGAAAGACGTGGTCAGGCAGGTCGAGGTGCTCGAGCGGGCCGCCGAGCTGACGGCCGAGGCCATGCCGCGGCTGCGGTCCATGAAGAACCTCAACGAGTACTGGATCGAGGTCAACCGCCTCGAGAACCAGGGCGACCAGGTTTACCGCAGGCTGCTGGCCAAGCTGTTCAGCGGGGAGTACGACGCGCTCACCGTGATGAAGATGAAGGAGGTCGTCGACGCCCTGGAAGAGGCGGCCGACGCCTTCGAGCACGTGGCCAACACCGTCGAGTCGATCGCGGTCAAGGAAAGCTAAGCCCTGTGGACCTCACGCTCGCCCTCGTCATCGGCGTGGTCGTCGTCTCACTGATCTTCGACTACACCAACGGGTTCCACGATGCGGCGAACGCCATCGCTACCTCCGTCTCGACCAGGGCACTGACCCCCAGAGCCGCGCTGTTCATGGCCGCGGCCATGAACTTCATCGGCGCCCACCTGGGCACCCAGGTCGCTCAGACGGTCGGCAAGGGGATCATCGACGCTCCGGACGGCCCGCACGGCCTGGTCGTCGTGGCCTCGGCGCTCATCGGTGCGATCGTCTGGAACCTGATCACCTGGTACTTCGGACTGCCGTCCTCCTCCAGCCACGCGCTCATCGGCGGTCTGGTGGGCTCCGCGCTGGCCTCGGCCAGTGTGGTGCACTGGAGCGGCGTCGTCGAGAAGGTCGTCATCCCGATGGTGGTGTCGCCGCTGGTCGGGTTCACGCTGGCGGCCCTGATCATGATCGCGATTTACTGGATCTTCCGCAACAGCCAGCCGGGCAAGACCAACCGGGGCTTCCGCTACGCGCAGACCGTCTCGGCCGCCGCCATGGCGCTCGGGCACGGCCTGCAGGACGCGCAGAAGACCATGGGCGTCATCTTCCTGGCGCTCACCGTGGGCGGCTTCGCCGCCCCGTCCGATCCGATCCCGCAGTGGGTCATCCTGGCCGCGGCCGGGGCGATCTCCCTCGGTACGTACGCAGGTGGCTGGCGCATCATGCGTACGCTGGGGCGGCGCATCATCGCGCTGGACCCGCCACAGGGCTTCGCCGCGGAGTCGGCGGCGGCGACCGTCCTGTACGGGGCCGCCATCGGGTTCGGGGCGCCGATCTCCACCACGCACACGATCACCTCAGCGATCATGGGCGTGGGAGCCACCAAGCGGCTCAGTGCCGTGCGGTGGGGGGTCGCCGGGAACATCGTGACCGCATGGATCCTGACCATTCCGGCCGCCGCTCTGGTAGCCGCCCTGTCCTACTTCGTCCTTCACGCGATCGTGGAGTAGGGCCGGCCGTACATCACGTATCTCCTGCCGGGCCGTACATCACGTCCACGTCCCAGCGGTTGAAGCCGAGGGACTCGTACAGCCTGATCGCCGCCGTGTTGGCCTCGTCCACGTACAGCATCGCCTGGGCGAGGCCGCGCGAGCGCAGGTGGCTCAGCCCGGCGAGGGTGAGCGCCTTGCCCAGGCCCGTGCCCTGTTGCGTGGGATCGACGCCCACGACGTAGACCTCGCCCAGGGGCTCGTGGCCGTGGGACGAGGAGCCGTGGATCTTCGTCCAGTGGAAGCCGGCGAGCCGGTCGCCGCGGACGGCCAGGAAGAACCCCTCCGGGTCGAACCACGGCTCCTGCTCGCGGCGGAGCAGGTCGTCCATCGTCCAGGCGCCCTGCTCGGGGTGGTGGGCGAAGGCCGCCGAGTTCACCTTGAGCCAGGCCTCCTCGTCCTGACCGGGTACGAACGTGCGCACGCGTACCCCATCGGGCAGGCCGAAGGCCGGGAGCGGCGCGAAGAGCGAACGGCGCATCTGCCAGAGTGAGCGCACCCGCTCGAAGCCGAACTTGGCCGCCAGCGCCCCCGCCCCCACGTGGTCGCCGTGCGCCCACAGGCGCGGCCTGCCGCCCGTCAGCTCCATGACGGAGCTCAGCAGGCGCGTGCCGTGTCCCTGGCGGCGGCTGCCGGGGTGGACGACGAGCTCCACGCTCGGGCCCTCGACCTCGTCGGTGGGATCGACGTGGGCGTAGCCCGCCAGTGTGCCGCCGGCCTCCAGCAGGAGGGACCGGGCCTGCGGATCGCCGCCGTAGCGGAGGTGGAGCATCACGTGCTCGTTGAGCGGGCGGACGCCGTCGGCCTCCGTCGCCGCCTCGACCAGGCCGAGCACCGCGGCGATCTCGGTGTCATCGAGCCGTTCCCTGACCTTCACGTGTGCACTCACAGTACGAACTCTAGGCGCATGCCTGGCAAATAACGCCATGTGACAACCTGGCAAATCGTTACCTTTGCGCCATTGGCCGCATAGGTTCGCGCCGTAACGTCTTGAGCCATGACGTCTCGTTCATTCCTCCGGCTGACGCTGGCCGGAGCCGTCGCCTCGGGCGCGGTCATGCTCGCCACCCTTCCGGCGGACGCGAGCAAGGCTTCCAGGACGGTCCCCGTCCGGCTGCTCGCGCTCAACGACTTCCACGGCAACCTCGAACCCCCCACCGGATCCTCCGGCCGCATGGTGGACGAGAACGGCAAGACCGTCGACGCCGGTGGCGCCGCGTACGTGGCCACGCATATGAAGGCCCTGGCCGACAAGAACACCATCGCCGTGGCCCAGGGCGACCTCATCGGGGCGACGCCGCTGATCTCGGCGGCCTACCACGATGAGCCGTCGGTCGAGTTCATGGGCAAGCTGGGGCTCAAGGTGGCCGCGGTGGGCAACCACGAGTTCGACGAGGGCTACACCGAGCTGCGGCGGATCATGAAGGGCGGCTGCCACCCGGTGGACGGCTGCTCGCCCGCCGGCCTGTGGAAGGGCGCGGCATTCGACTACGTGGGCGCCAACGTCCTGTTCAAGAACCCCGACGAGAAGACCGACGCGCTCGCCGCGCTCGGCGGCTCGGACTCGGCGCAGGTCAAGCAGGTGCTGTCGGACTGGGGCGTGCCCGCGCTGCCGCCGGTCAGCATCAAGTGGATGAACGACGTGCCGATCGGCTTCATCGGCCTGGTCACGCAGACCACGCCGAGCATCGTGACGGGCGAGGGGATCAAGGACCTCAAGTTCGTGGACGAGGTCAAGGCCGCCAACGTGGCGTCCAGGCTGCTGAAGCTGGTCGGTGTGAAGGCGCAGGTAGTGCTCGTGCACGAGGGTGACCAGGTGACCGCGGGCCAGTCGCCCGACGCGTGCAGCGCCGTCCCTGGGGCGGGCAACCGCATCGCCACGCAGGTGGCCCCGGAGATCGACATCGTGCTCAGCGGGCACTCGCACCAGGCGTACCTGTGCAAGGTCAAGGACCCGGCCGGCAATGACCGCGTCTACTCGCAGGGCGGCTCGTTCGGGCGGGTCATCACGCAGGTGGACCTGAACGTGGACGTCTGGACGCGCGACATCGACCGCGCCTCGGTCGTGGCGGACAACCACATCGTGACTCGAACCGTTACCCCGGATCCCGAAATTTCCGCGTTTGTTCAGACGTGGAAGGACCGCGTCGCGCCCGTCGCCAACAAGGCCGTCGGCACGATCACCACCGACATCACGAACGTGGCCGTGCCCTCCGGCGAGTCCGCGCTCGGCGACCTCATCGCCGACTCCCAGCTCGCCGCCACCAAGACCGGCGGCAACGCCCAGATCGCCCTGATGAACCCGGGCGGCGTGCGGGCGTCCCTCACGTACGCCTCGTCGGCCGCCAACGAGGGCGACGGCGTCGTTACGTACGGCGAGGCCTTCACGGTGCAGCCGTTCAACAACCTCATGCAGGTCGTCACGCTGACGGGCGCCCAGCTCAAGACGGTGCTCGAGCAGCAGTTCACCGGCGGCCCCAACAACCAGGCGTTCACCAAGATCCTGCAGCCCTCGGCGAACTTCACCTACACCTACAGCCGGAGCGCCGCCTGGGGTGCCAAGGTGTCCGACATGAAGATCGACGGGGTGCCGGTGACGGACACGCAGTCCATCCGGGTCGCGGCGAACAACTTCCTGGTGGGCGGCGGTGACGCGTTCCTCGCCTTCAAGGACGGGACCGACCTGTGGAGCGGGCCGCTGGACATCGACGTTTTCGTCGATCACCTCGGCAAGAACAACCCCATCGCCCCGCCCGCCACCAACCGCATCACCGCCGTCGACTGACCCTTGTTCACGGCCCGCCCGGTGCTCTACGGGCGGGCCTCCTTTTCACCCTTCGGTTTCCAGGCCAGCCACTTCCGTGCGACCTCCGTCTCCAGGTCGGCCCCGTGGTGGTGGGCCATGAGGAGCACGTGGCAGAGCACGTCGGCCAGCTCCGCGCGGAAGTCGAGCTCGAGCTCCTCCGCCGTGCGCCCCTTGGTCCTGGCCGGCCAGAGCGCATGAGGAACGCCTGCGTCAGCTCCCCGAGCTGGAGCGGCCGGTCACGGTGGCCCGTACAGCGGGAGGACGACCACGAAGCGGGCGCCGGGTGAGTAGTCGGCGACGGTGAGGCTGCCGCCGTGGGCGGTGGCGATCTCCCTGGACAGCGGCAGGCCCAGGCCGCTGCCGCCCTTGTCCTTGGCCCTGGCGCTCTCCAGGCGGGTGAACCGTTCGAAGACCCGCTCCCGGTCCTGCGGCGGGATGCCCTCCCCGTCGTCGGTCACCGTCACGACGACCTTGTCGCCCTCCACCGCCACCTCCAGGTCGATCCTGGCGGCGGCGTGCCTGGTGGCGTTGTCGAGCAGGTTCGTGAGGAGGCGGTCGAGCTGCATGGGGGAGCCGAAGACCGGGGCCCCGGCACACAGGTCGGGGATGATGCGCACCTCGGAGCCTTCGCGGCGGCGTATCTGGTCCTGCGCCACCTGGGCCAGGTCCACCACGCGGCGCTCCGGGACCGCGCCCGCGTCCAGCCTGGCCAGCATCAGCAGCTCGTCGATGATCCCGGCGAGACGGTCGGCGGCGGCCAGCGCCCGCTCGCCCGTCACCTTCCAGTCCGTCTCGTCCGGGTAGGCGTGGGCCACCTCCAGCTGGGCGCGCAGGGCGGAGATGGGGCTGCGCAGCTCGTGCGAGGCGTCGGCGACGAAGCGGCGCTGGGTCTCGGCCGAACGCTCGAGGCGGTCGAGGGTGTCGTTCGTGGTGAGAGCCAGACCGGTGATCTCGTCGCCGGTGTCGGGTACGGGCACGCGCCTGCTGAGGTCCTGGCCGGTGATCTCGGCCATCTCGGCGCGGATGCGTTCGACGGGACGCAGGGCGGACCCCACGGTGATCCAGGTGATGCCCGCGACGCACACCAGGACGAGCGGAGTGCCGAGGAACACCAGGAGATGTACCCAGATGAGGGCTCGATCGACGTCTGCCAGGGAGGACGCCCCGTACACGGTGACGGGGCCGTGGGGCGTCTGCACCGTGAGGGCCTTGATCAGATAGTGGGCCTCCGGCTCGTCCGGGCTCCGGTACACAGTGCGCTCGGCGGTGTGGACGGTCTCGGGCTTGGCCGGGCGGAGGCTCGTCAGGCGCAGGTCCTCGGGGACGCCGCGGCTGCTCGCGATCACCTTCCCGTCCGCCGAGACCACCCGCAGCAGCTGGACGCGCGTCGGGGGCTCCAGCACCGGGGGCAGCTGTTCCGCACGCGCCTCACTCGCGACCCGCCGCACGGCCACCTCGACCCTGGCGTGTACGACGCCCCGCAGGTTGTCCGGCACCGTGGTGAGTGCGAGGGCGGACGTGGCGCAGAAGACCAGTGCCGCTATCAAGGTCGCGACCACGGTCAGGCGCGCCCGGATCGAGCGCGGAAAGAGCCGTCTCACCATCCCATCCCATCCCCCCTCTGCGTCACTGTCTGTGACTTTTACCCTTCGGACAGCGATCGCAATATGGCTGTGCGTGGGGCCCCAGGCTTTCGCTCCTGGCGATTCCGCTGATGGCGTGCGCACCTACCGCGCGGGAAGCCGGCGGGCCAAGGTGGATGGCATGAAACTGCTGGTGCTGGGTGGCACGGAGTTCGTGGGGCGGGCGGTCGTCGAGGAGGCGCTGGCGCTGGGCTGGGAGGTGACGGCGTTCAACCGGGGCAGCCACGAGCCGCCGGCCGGTGTGACGGCGTTGCGCGGCGACCGGACGGCGCCCGGCGGGCTCGCGGCGCTGGAGCGCGGAGAGTGGGACGTGGTGATCGACACCTGGTCGTGGGCGCCGGTCGCGGTCAGGGACACCGCGTCGCTGCTGGCCGGGCGGGCAGGCCATTACGTCTACGTCTCCAGCCGCTCGGTCTACGCGCCGCCGGTGCCGTTCGGCGCGGACGAGAGCGCCCCGATCGTGGCGGCGTCGGCGGACGACGGGGACGGCGACTACGCCAGGAACAAGGCGGGAGCCGAGCTGGGCGCGGTCGCGGCCTTCGGCGAGCGGGCGCTGCTGGCACGCGCGGGCCTGATCCTCGGCCCGTACGAGAACATCGGACGCCTGCCGTGGTGGCTGACCAGGATCGCCCGCGGCGGCCAGGTGCTCGCCCCGGCGCCGAGGGACCTCGCTCTGCAGTACATCGACGCCCGCGACCTGGCCATCTGGTGCCTGGAGGCGGCCCGGCGCGGCGCCGGCGGGGCTTTCAACGTGGTGAGCCCGCCGGGGTTCGTGACGATGGGGCAGGTCCTGGAGGCGTGCGTGCAGGCGACGGGATCCGACGCCGAGCTGCGCTGGGTGGAGGCCGAGCCGATCCTGGCGGCGGGCGTGCAGCAGTGGACGGACCTGCCGATCTGGCTGGTGGGCGAGTCCTACGACTTCATGCACGGGGCCGACGTGTCCAAGGCGGTGGCGGCGGGCCTGCGATGCCGGCCGCTGGAGGAGACGGTGGCGGACACGTGGCGGTGGCTGCAGAGCATCGGCGGCCGGCCCCCGATGCGCCCGGACCGCCCCAGCGTCGGCCTCGACCCGGACGTGGAGGCCCGGCTGTTGCGGCAAACGTGAGCCCGGCCGCGCGGCCGCCGACGGCGGTCGCGCGGCCGGGCGGATGTCCCGGGGCGGAGCGGTTGGCTTTATGGGTGACCGAGGGCGGTCAGCCGGCGGCGGCGCGGCCGGCTTGGCGGCCGGAGAAGAGGCAGCCGCCCAGGAAGGTGCCCTCGAGAGCGTTGTAGCCGTGCACCCCGCCACCCCCGAACCCGGCGATCTCTCCCGCCGCGAACAACCCGTCGACGGGCCGGCCGTCCAGGCCCAGGACGCGCGAGTCGAGGTCGGTCTGGATGCCGCCGAGCGTCTTCCGGGTGAGCACGTGCAGCATGACCCCGACCAGGGGACCGGCGGCCGGGTCAAGGATCCGGTGCGGCGTGGAGGTGCGGCCCAGCCGGTCGCCGAGGTAGCGGCGGGCGTTGCGGATGCCCTGGATCTGGGAGTCCTTGCTGTACGGGTTGGCGAGCTGCAGGTCGCGGGCCTCGATCTGGCGGCGCATGAGCTCGGCGTCGAGCAGCGGCTCGATCGTGAGCTGGTTCATCTTGGCGACCAGGTCCGCCAAGGTGTCGGCCACGACGAAGTCCGCGCCGTTGCGCATGAAGGCCGCCACCGGACCGGGGGCGCCCTTGCCGAGCAGGCGTTCACGGAGGAAGGCCTTGCGGTCGTTGCTGGTGATGTCGGGGTTCTGCTCGGAGCCCGACAGCGCGAACTCCTTCTCGATGATCTTCTGGGTCAGCACGAACCACGAGTGGTCGTGGCCGGTGTCGCGCAGGTGGCGCAGGGTGCCCAGCGTGTCGTAGCCGGGCAGGCAGGGATCCGGCAGCCGCCGGCCCAGCGCGTCGAACCACATGGAGGAGGGCCCGGGCAGGATCCGGATGCCGTGGCCCGGCCAGATCGGGTCCCAGTTGCGCAGGCCCTCGGTGTAGTGCCACATGCGGTCGCGGTTGACCAGCCGCGCCCCGGCCTCGGCGCTGATGTCCAGCATGCGGCCGTCGACGTAGGCGGGCACACCCGTCACCATGCTCTCCGGGGCGGTGCCCATCCGGTCGGGCCAGTAGCGGCGCACCAGGTCGTGGTTGCCGCCGATGCCGCCGCTCGTGACGATCACCGTGGGCGCGGCGAGCTCGAACTCGCCGACCTCGTCGCGGTTGGAGGCGACCCCGCGCGGCGAGTCGTCCTCGGCGAGCAGCGTGCCGCGCACCCCTTGTACGGCGCCGCCGCTCATGACCAGCTCGTCGACCCGGTGGCGATGGTAGAACGTGACCAGCCCGCGCTCGGCCGCCTGCCGGACCCCGCCGACGAACGGCCTCAGCACGCCCGGGCCCGTGCCCCAGGTGACGTGGAATCGCGGCACGGAGTTGCCGTGGCCGTCAGCGCGCAGGTCGCCGCGCTCGGCCCAGCCGACGGTGGGCAGCAGCTTGATGCCGAGCTGGTCGAGCCAGGCGCGCTTCTCCCCGGACGCGAACTCGACATAGGCGCGGGCCCACCGTACGGCCCAGGAGTCCTCGTCCTCGAGGCGGTCGAACTGGGCGCTGCCCTGCCAGTCGCTCCAGGCCAGGTCGAAGGAGTCCTTGACGCCCATCCGCCGCTGCTGCGGCGAGTCGACCAGGAACAGGCCGCCGAAGGACCAGAATGCCTGGCCGCCCAGGTTGGCCGCGCTCTCCTGGTCGACCACGGCGACCCTCTTGCCCCTGGCGGTGAGTTCACAGGTCGCCACCAGGCCTGCCAGGCCGGCTCCGACGACGATGACGTCAGCGTTCATGCGCCGATGATTGCGTCTGTGACATCCCATTCACAAGGTGGATGAAAGACACCAAAGGTCTCACGTGCCGTTTATCTCCAGCAGGCGATCGAGCCGGAGGGCGAGGTCGATCATCTCGCACCTGAGAGAGTCGAACTTCTCCATGATCTCGGACTGGGTGGACTTGAAGTTCTCGTTCGTCTGCGCGCGGAAACCGGCGATCTCCACGATGAGAGCCTCGAAGTCCTGGCTCGCCTCCGTGCGGACGTCCGCGATCTCGGCCTTCAGCTCGGCGAGGCCGATCGACCTCTCGCAAACGTGAACGGGCAGGCCGGGCCGGTGCGGGCCGCTCTGCGCCGGAATGGCGTGGTGGGGGCGTTGGCCGGGGCCGGAGCGCACGATCGTCTCGAGAGCTTCCACCCGGCGTTTCAGGTCGAGGATCTCTGCCTCTACGTTCACGCACTCCTACCTTCGCCATGGCCATCCGGGCCTCACTTCGTGTGTGCACATGATGACAAGCGGTTCATGATCAGGGGCGATCGAACGCCGAAGCACGTGCGGATTTTTCTCCCGCCACGACGCCGGCGCTGATGGCGGACATGGTGACGGCCACCGCGTGACGCGCCTTCGAAGAGCCACGGTTCGCGTCGAAGGAGCACAGGGCGATGGCCGCACGGACCAGTTTGCTGCCTGGCCGGTCGCCGGTGAAGCCCCGTCAGAATCGGTGACTCCTACTTGTTGTGCGTCTGCGGCCGATCGATCGCGAGGGTCGATCGGCCTCGGTGTCGTCGGCGCGGACAGGGGCGCCGGACCGTCGGGAACGTTTCGGAAGCAACTACTCCGGGTAGGCCCGACGTTGATCTCTGAGCTGCCTGGTCCTCAGGAGCCCCAGATGTCCCGTATCACGTTGACGCGTGCCGCCCGTGAAGCGCTGCGCGACGAAGAAGTGGTGTTCTTCGACTGGCACGTGACCGGCCTCTGCTGCGCGGATGCGGGTGAGTTCTCGGTCAGGCCGCTGCGTCGCTCCCGGCTCCCCCGGCAGGCCCGCCGACTCGGGACCGATCTGGTGTACGCCCATCCCACCGCCTGGGTGCATCTCGCCGAGCTTCCCGTGACGATCGACTGCCGTCCGCTCTGGCGCTGGCGGCACTTCACCACCGATCTGCCGCCGGACGCCGGGCTGCGTTGTTGCCTGGGTCGCCCCATTCCTGGGAGGTAACGGGTGAAGCTGCGTTCCATCATCATCTGGACGGCGGTCGCCGCCGTCGGGGCCGCTGGGTGGGCGGTGCTCGCCCTGTCCAGAGGAGAGAACGTCAACGCGGTCTGGCTGCTGGCCGCCGCACTCGGCTCGTACGCCATCGCCTACCGTTTCTATGCCCGTTTCATCGTCCGCAAGGTGCTGGGCGCGGACGACCGCAGGGCCACCCCGGCCGAGCGGCTCGACAACGGCATCGACTACCAGCCGACCGACCGGCGCATCCTGTTCGGTCACCACTTCGCCGCCATCGCCGGGGCGGGGCCGCTGGTCGGGCCCGTGCTGGCGGCTCAGATGGGCTACCTCCCCGGCACCATCTGGATCGTCGCCGGCGTGATCTTCGCCGGGGCCGTCCAGGACATGGTGATCCTGTTCTTCTCCATGCGGCGCAACGGCAGGAGCCTCGGCCAGATGGCCCGCGAGGAGATCGGGCCGATCGGCGGGGCGGCGGCGCTCATCGCGGTCTTCGCCATCATGATCATCCTGCTGGCCGTGCTGGCGCTCGTCGTGGTCAACGCCCTGGCCAAGTCGCCGTGGGGCGTCTTCTCCATCGCCATGACCATCCCGATCGCCCTGTTCATGGGCTTCTACCTGCGGGTCATCCGGCCGGGCAGGGTCGTCGAGACCACCGTGATCGGGGTCGCGCTCCTGCTGCTGTCGATCATGGCCGGCGGCTGGGTGCAGGAGTCGAGCTGGGCGCCGTTCTTCACGCTGAGCCCGTCGGCGCTGGCGCTGTGGCTCATCGCGTACGGGTTCGTCGCCGCGGTGCTGCCCGTGTGGATGCTGCTCGCGCCGCGCGACTACCTGTCGACGTTCATGAAGATCGGCACCATCGTGCTGATCGCGATCGGCATCGCCGTCACGATGCCCGCGCTGAAGACCACGGCGTTCACGGACTTCGCGTTCAACGGCAAGGGGCCGGTGTTCGCCGGGTCGCTGTTCCCGTTCGTGTTCATCATCATCGCCTGCGGGGCGCTGTCGGGCTTCCACTCGCTGATCTCGTCCGGCACGACCCCCAAGATGATCCAGAAGGAGACCCAGGTCCGGATGATCGGGTACGGCTCCATGCTCATGGAGTCGTTCGTGGCGGTCATGGCCATCACCGCGGCCTGCGTGCTGACCCCTGGGCTCTACTTCGCGATGAACTCCCCGGCGGGCGTCGTCGGGGCCACCGTGCAAAGTGCCTCGCAGGCCGTCAGCGACATGGGCTTCGTGATCACACCGGAGCAGCTCCAGGCCGCTGCGGCGGCCGTACAGGAGCAGACCCTGATCGCCCGCACCGGCGGCGCGCCCACGCTGGCCGTGGGCATCTCGCAGATCTTCTCCGGGTTCATCGGGGGAGCGGGGCTGCAGGCGTTCTGGTACCACTTCGCGATCATGTTCGAGGCGCTGTTCATCCTCACCACCGTCGACGCGGGCACCCGGGTGGGGCGCTTCATGCTGCAGGACACGCTGGGCAACCTGTGGAAGCCGATCGGCAAGGTGAGCTGGTGGCCCGGACTGGTGGCGGCCAGCGCCGTCGTCGTGGCGGCCTGGGGATACTTCCTGTACGTGGGCGTCAACGACCCGCTGGGCGGCATCAACCAGCTCTTCCCGCTCTTCGGCATCGCCAACCAGCTGCTCGCCGCGGTGGCGCTCACCGTGGCCACGACGCTGCTGATCAAGAGCGGCCGGCTGAAATGGGCCTGGGTCACGGGGGTGCCGCTGGCATGGGACGCCGCGGTCACGCTGACCGCCAGCTATCAGAAGGTGTTCTCCGCCGATCCCACGCTCGGCTTCTTCGCCCAGCGTGACCGCTACCAGGCGGCGCTGGACCAGGGGAAGCTGCTCGCGCCGGCCAAGACCCAGGACGCGATGGAGCAGATCGTGGTCAACTCCACCGTGGACGGGATCCTGGCCGCGCTGTTCGCGGTCCTGATCGTCATCGTGATCCTCGACGCCCTGCGCGTGTGGGTGACGGCGATCAGGTCGCGTGAGCCGCTGCCGACCACGGAGGCGCCGTTCGAGGAGTCGAAGATCCGCGCCCCTGCCGGGCTCATCGCGACCCGGGAGGAGCGGGAGATGCTAGAGGCGTAGCTCCGGCGGGAAGCCTGTCCACCGCAGGTCGGTGGGCAGGTGGCCCATGTCGTTGAAGAGCAGGACGGAGGACGGGCGGTCCTGCGCGTACCTGATGACGGTCAGGGCGGCGTTGCAGTGGTTGAGGCCGAGCCAGCGCCAGTCCGGGGCGTTCAGCGCGGCACGGACGAGCCAGCCGATCAGGAAGTTGTGCGTGACGACCAGCTCGTGGCGAGTGCCTTCCGCAGCGCCTTCCACTGGGCCGGTGAACAGCTCTTCGGCTTCACGGGCGAGCCGCGCGCCGCCGTCCTCCGGGAACTGGCCGACGAAGCCCAGGAGCCGGTCCGCGTGCTGCGCGGGCAACTCCTGCTTGGACGCCCTTCAGCCGCTCGCCGAGCAGCGTGGACTGCCGTCGGCCGTTCTGCGTGAGGCCGCTCTCGTCCGGCGTGGCCTCGCCGTGGCGGGTGAGGTAGAGGTAGCGGGTCATCGGTCTCCTGTTGTTGACCTCGGATGCGCGTCATGGGCATGGTAGGACGTGGCCAGCGACGAGACGCGCGACGGGATCGCGCTCACCAACCTCGACCAGCCGCTCTTCGACGGAGCGGGGGCGACCAAGCGTGACCTGGTCGACTACCTCGACGCGGTCAGCGACCGGATCATCCCGGCCCTGCGCGACCGGGCGCTCTCGGTCATCCGCGTACGGCCGGGGCAGGAGCCGTTCATGCAGAAGAACCTGCCCAAGTACGCCCCCGACTGGGTGAGTTCGATCTCCGTGTGGGCCGAGGCGTCACGCCGGCAGGTGACGTACGCGCTCTGCAACGACAGGAGGACGCTGCTCTGGTTCGCCAACCAGCGGGCCGTGGAGTACCACCCGGCGCTCTTCGTCGGCGGCCATCCCACGCACATGGTGCTCGACCTCGACCCGCCCGAGGGCAGTGACGCGTTCTCGCTGGCCGTACGCGGGGCGTTGCTGGTGCGCCAGGCCCTGGCCGATGCCGGGCTGGCGGGGGCGGTGAAGACCAGCGGGGCCAAGGGCGTGCACGTGTTCGTGCCCGTGGTGGCGGGGACCGGCGTGGAGGACCTGGCCGCGGCCACCCGCGCGCTGGGTGCGCGGGCCGAGCGGCTGGATCCGGCGCTGGCCACCACGGCGTTCATCCGCGAGGACCGCGCGGGCAAGGTGTTCATCGACTCCACCAGGGCGGGCGGGGCCACGGTGGTGGCCGCGTACGGTCCTCGCGTGCGTCCCGGCGCGCCTGTGTCCTTCCCGGTGGCCTGGGAGTCGATCGAGGACGTCGCGCCCGCCGACTTCACCGTGCACACGGCGGCCGAGCTGCTCAAGGGGGCGGACCCGTGGGCCGAGCTCATGCCGGACCCGCAGCGGCTGCCCGCTGACCTGGTCGAGGAGGGGCACACGATCCCGGTCGCCCGCGTACAGGCGATGCACGAGGGCAAGCGGCGCGCCCGCGCCCGTCGCGGCGAGTGACCAGCTGACGGGTGCCCACCCGCATATGTCCGGATTTTGACGCACTAGTGGGTCTTCTCACTGATCGTCGGCCGGGTTACGTTCGCCTGGCGGCTCGGGGGAACTGCCGCATTCCCGTCCAGTAGGGGGACCTTTATGCGCCGAATCGCCATCGCGCTGATCACCGCGCTCGCCTTGCCGCTGGCCATGGCCGCGCCGGCCAACGCCGGCGGCCTGGACGACGTCTTCGCCGGTCTGCTCGTCAAGCAGGTCAAGGGCACGAACGTCAAGAAACACCTCAACGCCCTGCAGGCGATCGCCGACGCCAACGGCGGCAACCGCGCCGCGGGCACCCCCGGTTACAACGCCTCCCGCGACTACGTGGCGGGCAAGCTGCGCAAGGCCGGATACAAGGTCACGCTCCAGCCGATCAACTACGTCGACAGCTGGAGCGAGAACTCCCCGCCCACGCTCGCCCTGACCGCGCCCGGCTCGAAGACGTACGTGCCGAACGAGGACTTCTACTCCTTCCAGCCCTCCCCGGCGGGTGACGTGACCGCGCAGGTCCAGGGCGTGGACCTGACGCTGCCGCCGACCCCTTCGCCCAGCTCGACCAGCGGCTGCGAGGAGTCCGACTTCGCCGGCTTCGTGTCCGGCCGGATCGCGCTCATCCAGCGTGGCACCTGCGCCTTCGCCCAGAAGATCCGCAACGCGGGGCGGGCCGGAGCGTCCGGGATCATCGTGTTCAACGAGGGCCAGGCGGGACGGACCGAGGCGTACCCGCTGGACATCGGCGAGTGGCGGGCCGGGGTCCCGATGGTGTTCGCCGACTTCGCCGTCGGCAACGAACTGGCGGCCACCCCCGGCGCGACCGTCCGGCTCAAGGTCGACGCCAAGCTCGTGCTCGGCAGCAACGACAACGTGATCGCCGAGTCCCGCTTCGGTGACCCGCGCAATGTCGTGATGACCGGCGCCCACCTCGACAGCGTCCACGAGGGCCCCGGCATCAACGACAACGGGTCGGGCAGCGCCGCGATCCTGGAGGTCGCCGAGGAGATGGCGCTCTTGCCGGTGAAGAACAAGGTCCGCTTCGCCTTCTGGGCCGCCGAGGAGATCGGCCTGCTCGGGTCCGACCAGTACGTCGACTCGCTGTCGGAGGCGGAGCGCGACCGCATCCGGGTGTACCTGAACTTCGACATGGTGGCCTCGCCGAACTACGCGTACAAGCTGTATGACGGGGACAACTCCGACAACGTCGGCTCCCCGGCCGGGCCGCCCGGATCCGCCGAGATCGAGAAGCAGTTCCAGGCCTTCTACGGCTCGCGCCAATTGCCCACCGTCGGCACCGACTTCGACGGGCGCTCCGACTACGGCCCGTTCATCGCGGTCGGCATCCCGGCGGGCGGGATCTTCACGGGCGCCGAGGGGATCAAGACGGCCGAGGAGGCGGCGCTGTTCGGCGGCACGGCGGGGGTCGCGTACGACGCCTGCTACCACCAGGCGTGCGACACCATCGCCAACATCAACGACACGGCGCTGGACGTGGACGCGGACGCGATCGCGGACTCGATCGCCCGCTACGCCGTCAACCTCCGCTCCATCCCACCGAGAACGGCTCCCGCGGCGGCGGCGCTGGCCGCGAAGGCCGCCAGCTGACCTCCACCGCTCCGGGCTCCCCGGCCGGGGGCACCACCCCCGGCCGGGGAGCGCTGCGTTGCGCCACACCCAGCCGGGCCGAGCCTGGCAAACCGGCCCGGTCCGGCTGGGTGCGGGCGCGGGGCGTGGTCCCGCTCCCAAAGCGAGTCCGTTGCACCACGCGCGGCGAGGCCGCGTCCGTACCAGGGCGGGGCGCGGCCTCGCGGAGCGTCAGCGGGGCCGCGTCCGTACCGGGGCGGGGCGCGGCCTCGCGGAGCGTCAGCGGGTGATCTTGACGTCGTCCACGCCCGCCTCGACCAGGGAGGCGCCCGAGGCGTCGGCGGCGTCGATGAGGATGCGGACCGTCTGGCCCGCGAACGCGTTCAGGCTGGCGGTGGCCGTGGCCCAGGCGCCGTTGCGGTTGGCGGCCGCACCCGTCTGGTTCAGCACCGTCGTCGTGGTGGTGCCGACCACGCGGACCCGGAAGTAGTCGGCGCTGGAGGCGTTCGAGCCGTGAGCCAGGTACCACGACAGCGACAGGTTCAGCGGCCCGGTGGACGGGAGCGTGATGGGCGGCGACTGGATCGAGGTGACGCCGCCGTCGAGGTCGTGGTCGCCGGCCGAGGCACCCGCGAGACGGCCGGTCACCAGGTCGTTGCTGCCGCTCACGGTGGTGCCGAGCTGCTTGGCGCCGCTGGAGGTGGTGGCCTCCGGGTCGCCGCGCTCCCACTGGCCGGTGGTGGCGGTGTCCGTGCCTGACGGGTTGGCGGTCCACCCCGTGGCCGTCTCGAACGTGTCCTGCCAGACCACGACCGGCGGCACGGCGGTGGCGACCGTCCACACCGCGTACGCGATCGCGTCGGCGTTCCTGTCGAGCGCGGTGTCGTTGATGTTGGACGAGGTGTCGCAGGAGCGGTGGTAACAGACGTCGAACGCCTGCCCGGCGGTGCCGCCCCACAGCGTGGCCTGGGCCGAGCTCTTGATGCCCTCCGCGCCCGTGAACGTGCCGCCCGCCGGGATGCCGACCGCGATGAACGGGCCGTAGTCCGAGCGGCCGTCGAAGTCGGTGCCCCGGGTCGGCACCCCGATCGAGGTGAAGTAGTCCTGGATGACCTTCTCCAGCTGCGCGGACCCGGCCGGGCCGGGCCCGGAGCCGGTGCCGTCCGAGTTGTCGCCGTCGTACACGAAGTATCCGGGGTTGGGGGAGCCGACCATGTCGAAGTTCAGGTACCCCTTGATCCGCGCTCGGTCGGCGGCAGGCAGGTTGTTCACGTAGAACTGCGATCCGCGCAGCCCCAGCTCCTCCGCGCCCCACCAGGCGAAGCGCAGGTGCTTGGCCGGCTGGAGCGACTGGCGGGACACCTCGAGCGCGGTCTCCAGGATGGACGCGCTGCCCGAGCCGTTGTCGTTGATGCCGGGTCCCGCGGTGACGCTGTCGAGGTGCGCGCCGACCATGAGGATGTCGTCGGGGTCCCCGCCCGGCCAGTCGGCTATGACGTTGTAGCCGGTGGCGCCGTTGTAGGTGAACGACTGCAGGGTGGTGGTGAAGCCGGCGGCGTCCAGCTGGCCCCGTACGTAGTTGGCCGAGGCCAGGTAGCCGGGGCGGCCGTGCGCGCGGTTGCCCCCGTTGGCGGTGGCGATGGACTGGAGCTGGGAGAGGTGGTTCTTGACGTTCGCCAGCGAGATGTTCGGTGCTGCGGCGGCCCGGGCGGGCGTGCCCGGCAGGACGATGGCCAGGGATAACGCGATCACTGTGGCGATGCGTAACTTCACGCCGTTTCCGCAGGTGAGCGGCATGGTGGCGCCTCCATCCGAGGTCGAGGGTGGAAGATCCCGAGATGGTGCTCATAGGAACGTAACCCGCCAAAACGGGTTCGCCTAGGCCTATGAATGGAGGCTCAGACCGGGCCGCAGCGCCGCCAGGACGGTCTCGGGCTGGTCGGCGAAGAAACGGATCGAAGTGGCCTCCGCACGGGCGCCGAACGGGCGCACGAAGGCGATCGGCTCGGTCAGCTCGATCGTCATGTTCGTCTGCGAGGAGACCGCCACGCTGAGCCGCCCGTCCTTGACCGTGACCAGGCTGCTCTCGTTGTAGTTGCGGCTGGTCCGTACGGCGGCGATCCGATCGACGGGTACGCGCAGGTCGAAGTACACGCCGTACCGGATGCGCAGCTCGTCCGGGGTGATGACGTGGGGCCTGGTGACACAGGCGGCGGCCAGCATGATCCCGTACAGGAGCCCGTACACGTCGGCGAAGAGCACCGCGAAGCGCGGCCACGCGGGCACGTCGAGCGCGACCAGTAGCAGATCGACCACCACGGTCTCGACCGCCATCGCGAACAACATCAGCGACAGCATGAACGTCTGCGCCTTCGTGTACGTCGCGACGACCGCCCCGTCCGGCACGCCATGACGGCGCCGCACCATCCACTGCCCGATGGCGGCCAGGCCCTTCAACTCGAATCCCACGATCCGCAGCACGGCTCTGACCATCGGGTTCCTCTCTCTCGGCGCGGTTACCCCCGATTAGAAACGTTGACGTCGCGTCAAGGTCAAGCCGAGATGAGCCCTCACAGTGAGCGCTTTGGGCGAGGTGTCGGGCCAGCGGTCCGCCCAATGGCATCTTCTGCGAGGGCTCCAGTCCCAGGCGACGGTGTGCGCATGTGAGCATCGCCCGGGACGTATCTTTAGTTGGAAGACGAAGAGTTGCGACTCTCGCACTGAGTGCTGTTGCGCGCCGCCCTAAGTAGCTGGGCAGCACGACCCTTTGACACACCAATCCTCTCTGCCAGACCGTTCAGAGAGAGATGATCGGTCTCGCTGAGTCGCTTGGCGGTTTTTGCGCGAGTCAGCGCCGCCGCATCGGCTAGAACACCCTCCGACCAGGGGCGACGGGCATCGTCGGCCAGAGGTTCCCGTGCGGGTGCTCTGGTAGGGGCGCAGGAACACGATCCGCCAACAGACTCCCCAATCACCCACTCACCGTGAGATGGGTCCGGCATTGTGTGAAATATGCCACGCCTTCCCCTGCTCCGGCGAGCACCCCACCAAGGCACCGCTGAGCCGCGTCCGGTCGAACTGCTGCACATTGGCACCGCCCTGGCTGTCACCTTGGTTGCAGCCACGCTCATGGCTGGCGGACTGTTGGCCGCTGCCTTGGCCTGGATGGGCCTGCCGTCCAAGCTCATGGTCGACACGGGCAATCTGCTGGAAATCATTAAGATTTCCCTGGCCGTGGTGGGCGGCATCGGCGGTGCCGTCGCCTTGGTCGTCGCCTACCGCAAACAGCGCCTGGCAGAGGAAGAAAACCAGCGCGCCCGGCTGACGGCCCGGCGCGAGGACACCAAGCTGTACGCCGAACGCTTTGACAAGGCCGCCGACAAGCTCGGCTCCGAAGCCCCCGCAGTCCGCCTGGCTGGCGTCCACGCCCTGGCCGCCCTCGCCGACGACTGGGCGGGCGGCCGCCAGATGTGCATCGACGTTCTGTGCGCCTACCTGCGGATGCCTCCCGAACCCGAACCCGATATCGGCCAAGAACCGGCCAGGCATAGCACCTGGCGTGCCATGCGCGAGGTACGCGCCACCACCATCCGGCTTATCGGTGCCCATCTCCAGCGTGATGCCGCCGTCCCCTGGCACGGACACGACTTTGACTTCACCGGCGTCACTTTCGACGCCAGCGCGAACTTCGCGGGCGCTGTCTTCTCCGGCGGCCGTGTCTGGTTCCTCGGTGCCGTCTTTTCTGGGGACGGAATCTTCTTTAGCAGCGCCGTCTTCTCCGGCGCTGTGGTCATGTTCAACCGGGCGGTCTTCTCTGGCTCGACCGGGTTCGTCAACGCCACCTTCTCCGACAGCGAGATCTCATTCGAAGGTGCTGTCTTCTCCGCCGGCAGGGTCTCGTTCGCCAAAGCCGTCTTCTCCAACGCGAACGTCATCTTCTCCGGCGCCGTCTTCTCCGGCAGCACGGTCTCGTTCGCCAATGCGAAGTTCTCCGGCGGCTGGATCCCGTTCGACGGCGCGGAGTTCTCCGGCGGTGACGTCGACTTCACCCGAGTCGCCGAATGGTCTCACCCACCTACTGGGCTACCCGAGCAAGCGACAGGGCTGCGGTTGCCATCACCACCCATGTCCCAACCTACCTAATACGGCCGCCGCGCCACCAAGCCGTGCCCCGAAACAAAGCCACTACCAGCGACGACAGCTCAAAGATCGATAACTGCGGCTGGCGTACTGGGGGAGCCAAATAGGGGAGCCAGCACTCTCCGGCCAGGGGCGACGAGCATCGACGGCCAGAGGTTCCCGTGCAGGTAAAAGGCTCCCCGTCCGACCCCCTCGGACCTGGTCAGACCCTCTTCCCCTGCCGTCGCGTCAAGGTCAAGCCGATGGGATTGCGCCTGTCTCGACTGCTCAGAAGGGGAGGCAGGGCGGACAGCAAGGACACGAAACTGAACGCTTCGGCCCTGCCGGCCCCTGACCGATGAGAAAGCCATCTCATGATCAGCCGGTGATCATGAGATGGCTTTCAGATACATCAGGTCATCTCCCGTGCCATTCGATCCTCTTTCCGCCGGTCGGCGAATCCTTCGGCCCCCAGGTGGCGACATAGGTGCAGTAGGGGGAGGGAGCAGTCGTGACCTTCAGCGCGCCCGTGTATGTCGTACCGTCGATGTCCCTAGTAGAGGTGCCGGCGTCCGGGCAGTAGGTGTCGTGGCCGGCCCGCCAGAAATTCAGGTCGTAGTCCTTGTTGAGGTTGCTGTCCGGCTTGTACGCGCGGGCCCACCGGTACCACGATCCGTTGTACTTGCCCATGCGGAGCTGGAGCCGCGCGCCGCTGGCCGCCACGTACTCCTTGAATGTGCGGACGTCGGTGGCCTTGGAGGGCACGGAGTAGTTAAAGCTCTCCGCAGCCGCCGCGCTCGGGTTGGCAACGACGCAGGCGGCCGCGATCAGCGCGCCGACCGTGGCCGTACCGAACGCCTTGGGCAGGCTCTTGAACTTCACGAGATGGATCCTCAATGTGATCGACTTCTGAACGTTGCTGGCAGCCGACCAGGCCGGTGACAGCTCCAGCCACACTAGAGACCGCCGGTATGCCTTCGGTATGTCGCGCAATCCCGCCAGCGGTGAGACGAGCACCAGGGCTGGCGCCCTCAACCTTCCATGCGGACCCCCTTCCTCTGACGTCGCGTCAAGGTCAAGCCGAAGCGATCCGGCTGCCGTGGAAAGCAACCTTTCAACATTTCTAGGTAGTCCTTACTCAGGTGCGCCCGCACGCGCCGCCGTACCGTCAAGGAGTAATTTCCCTGAGCGGTCCGGTGGGCCGTATCGAAAAAACTCTCGGCAGCAAGGAGAAATGGTCGAAATGTCACTGGCGATCAATCTGCAAAGCATCAAGTGCCTGAATGAGACGAGCGAGGCGTCCGCCTCGGACGAGGTGTACGTCCTGGTGACGACGGCGCTCTTCCGCACGCCGCTGCCAGGCGTGCCGGCGTCGGTCGCCGAGCACAACGTGATCCACTACGGGATCTTCGAGGATATGGACGACGACGACCCGAATCCCGTCACGGTCTCCGGGCCGGCATTCTGGGGCCTCGACGGAAATCCCGCGCCGATCGGAGAGCCGGATGACGTCGCCGTCATCGTCTCCCTCATGGAGCACGACAACGGCTCTCCGCAGCAGTATCGGGAACTCGTCGACGTAAAGGCGTCACAGTCGCTGCTGTCCTCGGCGGCCAATCCCAGTACGGCGAGACGCGCGGCGCTGCTCGTCGACGACGTAAACAATGTCTTGAACGCGATAGACGTCCCGATTCCCTTCGCGTTCGACGACGACCATCTGGGAACCCGTCTACTCCCACTCGATTCTTCGGACCTGTTGAAAGGAGGAATGAAGGAGAAACGCATGGTCATATCAGGCGACGGCGGAGAGTACGAACTCGTCTTCCGCATCCGCTACCGGGGGTGGGAACACAGCGTCCCCGGCCTCGCGGACGTCGTGCACGTCCTTCCTGGGACGAGCCCGACGAGCTGGTACACGCCCAAGGACAACGTCCAGCACATCGCGTACGTGGGAACCGACCAGCAAATCCACGAGCCGTTCTTCCGCCTTGACCCGTGATCGTGTCGCGTCATGCGCCCGGCGCCGTGACGGCGTCGGGCGGCAGGCGACGGGACAGGCGCAGGAGGGTGAGGCTCGCCAGCGCGAGCAGGACGGTGAGCGTGCCCCACAGCAGCGAGGGCGCGGCGCCCAGCAGGGCCGAGAACGCGGCCGGGGCGACGACGTTCCCGATCGCCCAGGTCTGCTGGTGGATCGCCAGGTAGCGGCCGCGGAGGGCGGGTGGTGCCGTCGCCGCGGCCAGGGCCCACGACGGGGTGGCGTGCATCAGCTCACCCGCGGTGAAGACGAGCGTGGCCACCACCAGGGCGATGACGCGCGGCGCTCCGGGGGGAAACGCGGCCGCGGCGGCGTACGCGACGCACGACACGATCAGGACTGCCCCGCCCAGGGCCATGGCGTGCGTACGGCGTGCGGCGCGCTGCCGTCGCCGGACCGCGAGCTGCCCCGCCGCCACCAGGATCGTGTTGAGTGTGTACAGCAGGCCAAGCAGCCAGGCGGGGGCGCTGAGCACCGTGACGGCGTACACCGGCAGCGCGACCGGAAGGACCATCCGCGTCAATGTGAACGCCTGCTCGGCCGCCACCAGCCCGACGAACGGCCGGTCCGCCAGCACCCGACGGTACCCACCCCGCTCCGGGGGCGCCGGCTCCATCGGTGTGCGCCGCCCCGACAGGACCAGGCACCCGGTGGCCACGACGAAGCTGGCCGCGTTGACCGACGCGATGATCACGAAGCCGGTTGTGCCGCCCAGCGACACCACCCCCGCCGACAGCAGCCCGCCCAGGCCGAACGCGACGTTCCTGGCGGTCGACATCATCGCGTACAGCCGGTCCCGGTCCGCGCCCGTGGCCAGGACCGAGATGTAACCGCCGGAGGCGGGATAGTAGGCCCGGTCGCCGATCGCGACCAGCGCGGCGACCACGATCAGCGCGGCGTAGCCGTCCACGAACGGGTACGCGGCGAAGCCCAGCCCGCGCAGCACGTACGTGCCCATCAGCACACGCCGTGCGTCGAACCGGTCGATGAGCACACCCGCCACCGGGTTGGCGGCCAGCCCCACCGCGGCCGCCGCCGTCACCCCCAGCCCGACCACGGTCATGGGCAGGCCGGTGACCGTGTGGATGAACAGCAGGGTGAGCGGGTAGTACAGGCCACTGCCCAGAGCGTCCACGAACATCCCGACGAGAAACGGCCGCACGCCCGACTGGCGCGCCACGGAGGCGATCGACATGACGAGGAGTATCGGCACGCCAGAGGCCCCCGCGGATCGGCCCCTAGCCCTAGACGGTCTACACCGATGGTCTTAGAGCCCCGCTATCGGCGGTCCCCATCCAATGGGGCGCCCACCGCGACCTGACGTGGATGGTCGGATCGCGGTGGGCGCGGCGGCGCGACGCGGCGGTTACCGCACGAGGTAGGCGTCGGAGAGGAGCTGCTGGACGGAGTTGCCGTCCTTGTCCTTCGCCTCGACCTTGATCGAGATGCTGCCCGGGCCCTTTGGGTTGAGCACGAGCACCCTGTCGCCGGGCAGCACTGTGGCCTGTGCCCAGTGCGCGCCCTTGTCGCTGGAGATCCAGGCTCTCCGCAGCGACGGCGACTTGCCGCCCTCGGGCTTGACGGTGAAGGTGAACGGCCTGCCGCCCTGGACCGTGTCGTCCTCCGGCAGCCTGAGGTCGTACTTGAGGCGGATCAAGGGCACCTGAGCGCAGGGCTGCTTGTCATCCCACAGCACGGCGTCCAGGCAGGCGTACGGGGCGCTGCCGGCCGCCGGGCGGGCGGAGTGGAAGGTCCAGGTGGTCTCGACGCTGGTGCCGGAGTGCTTGCCGGCGAACGCGTCCTTCCACGAGTCCGTGAGCCGGTACGTGCCGGACCCGGCGGGGACCGTGTAGTAGGGCACCTCCAGGTCGTCGTACTGCGGTTGGACCTCGGTGTCGCCGCTGAACAGGTGGATCTCCTCGGTCCCCGGCGCGCCCTGGTACATGTGGCTCGGGTCGGAGGCGTCGGAGTAGTAGCCGAAGCCGACCGGGCTGAGCGCGCGCAGCCGCAGCCGGTCGCCCTGGCGGCAGCCGTCGCAGTAGAGGGTCGGGCTGAACCAGTCCGGCAGGCCGGAGCCGGTCGTGAGCTGCGCGGGCACGATGGCCTCGTTCCAGTCCTCCCGCTCCTTGGTGGCGCGGGTGAAGCCCCGGGCGGAGATCGCGTAGCGGGAGCTGAACGTGGCGGGGTCGAAGAACACGTACTCGCGCTCCCACAGCACGTCCCGGCCAGGCGAGTTGTAGTACTCGGTCCTGGCCGTGGGTCCGGCGTAGCCGTGCGAGCCGCGGACGCTGAAGCGCTGCTCGGCCGAGTAGGTGTGGTTGACCTCGGTGAAGTTCCAGCGCGGCCCCCACGTGCCCGCCTCCGGGGCGAACTGCGCGTGGTACGTGGTGTCGATCTCGGTGAGGTCCCGGGCCTTCGGGGCGAAGTTCAGGCGGCCCGCCGTGGTCCCCTTCACGTAGTAGGCCAGCTTGTACTCGAACGGGGTGGTCGGCGTGGCGCGCAGGGCGGCGCTCGGGTACGGCTTGCGGGCGAGCGCCTTGCCGAGCCGGTCGGCCTCGCCGCTGTCGATCCACAGCACCGGGATCTTGTTCTGGGCCGTGTACGCCGAGGCGGTGAGCAGCCAGGCGAACCGGTCGCTGGTGACCACGCCCGCGGCTCCCGCCTTGATGGCCAGATCCATGTCGGCCAGGAAGAGCTGGAGCGAGTCCCTGGCCGGGAGGTGGACGAGCTTGCCGCGCACGTCCGCGCCGCCGCGCATGTCGTCGCCCGTGGTCAGGCTCAGGTGCCTGTCGGCGGTGAACTTCGGCACCAGCGGGTCGTGCTCGCTGACGTAGTGCGGGTTGAGCCGGACCCCCGGCACGGCCAGCTCGACCTCGGGGGCGCGGCGGATCTGGTCGAACAGCAACGTGTAGGTGCCCACCGTGGGCGCCTTCCGCACCCGCGTGACCCAGTACTTGCCGGTGTTGACGGGCTCGTAGCTGAGCAGCGACGCGCCCCCGTACATCCGGCCCGAGGCGGTCGTGCGGACGGTCATCACGTTCATGAACACCGGCTCCGACGTGCGCGGCGTGCTCACCTGGATCGGCTCGACGTCGGTCGCGTCCAGGGTCACCGTGGTGTCGCCGTCGAGCTTGATCTCGGGGGCGAGCAGCAGGCCGTACTGGAGCTGCCGGTCGGGCTGGGTGAACCACCAGGGTGTGTCCCCGATGGAGTAGACGCCGCCGTGAGCGAGCTTGAACTCGGTCTCGAACGTGCCGGGCGTGTCGGTGGCCCGCCAGTTGTCGGTGGCCACGCTCATCGGCTCCCCGTCGAGGAGCGGGTCGGTGTCGCTGACCCGGACGGCGGACACGATGCCCGGGTTGACCGTCCATTCCGGTCTGCCGACGAACCTGATGCGCACGGTGTCCATCTCGGCGCCCTTGTGGAGGGCGATCGGCGCCGTCAACCGGGCCGTGCCCGCGGTGGCCGTCAGGCGGCCCTCGTACCAGCCGGGGTCGCCGAGCGTGGGCTCGATCGTGAGGTTCGCGCTCGCCGTGCCGCCGGCGGGAACGGCCAGCGACGACGGGGTGAGCGTGGCCATCCCGGCGGGCGGCTGGGCGTCGCCGCGCTTCAGCGTCATGGACAGGGCCAGCGTGACAGGCTCCTTGCCGGTGTTGCGGAAGGTCACCTTCCTGGTCAGGGTCTGGCCGGTGTACGGGTCGGTGAACGCCGCGTGCACCGTCGCCAGGTCGTCGAAGACCTGCTGGGTGACGGCCTGCCCGAGATCCAGCCGTCCCGAGCCCTGGTCGTAGACCGGGGCGTCGCCCGGCTTCGCGGTGCCCGTCAGCGCGGTCTTGATCTGGTCGGCCGTCCAGTCGGGGTGCTGGACGGCGAGGATGCCCGCGGCGGCCGCCACGTGCGGCGTGGCCATCGAGGTGCCGGACGCCGCGGTGTAGTGGTCGTCGATCGGGCCACCGCCCGGGACGCTGCTGCCCTCGCCCAGCGAGGTGCCCGCCGCGCGGGCGGCGATGATGTTCACGCCGGGCGCGGTGATCTCCGGCTTGATCGCGAAGTCGTCGCTCAGGCGCGGGCCGCGGCTGGAGAAGGAAGCGATCTTGTCGGCCGAGTCCACCGCCCCGACGGTGAGCGCCGAGGTCGCCGCGCCGGGAGAGGCGATGGTGTACCGGCCGGGGCCCGAGTTACCCGCCGCCACCACGAACAGCGTGCCGTGCTCGGCGGTCAGCTCGTTGGCCGCCTGGCTCAGCGGGTCGGTGCCGTCGGTCGGGCTGTTGCTGCCCAGGCTCATGTTGACCACCCGGGCGCGCGCGGTGGCCGCCTGCCACTGCATCGCCGCGATGATCTCGGAATTGTTGCCGCTGCCCGTGTCGTCCAGCGCCTTGGCGATGGTCAGCCGGGCGCCGGGGGCGACGCCCTGGTACTTGCCGTTCGAGGCGGCGCCGCTGCCCGCGATGATGGACGCCACGTGGGTGCCGTGGCCGACCCGGTCGGCGACCTCGTCGGGGTTGCCGCCGCCTGGTTTGCCCGCGGGGACGAAGTTGCGGACAGAGGTGACCCGGCCCTGCAGGTCGGGATGCGCGGTGTCGATGCCGGTGTCGATGACGCCCACCGTGGCGCCCGTGCCGTCGTAGCCGGCCGCCCAGGCCGTGGGGGCGCCTATCTGCGGGTTGCTGACGTCGTCGAGCGCCTTGACCTTGCCGTCGAGCCACACCTTGCGCAGGTCGCTCTTCAGGGCCTTGGCGTTGTCCTGCCCGCCTCCCAGGGACTGCCAGAACGTGGTGGCCTGCTTCTTGTCCACCTTGATCGCGGCGCCGTCGATGCTCTCCAGCACCACCGGCTCCGCGCCGCCCTTCAGCGACTTCGCCTTGCCCGCCAGGTCGGCGGACTTGGTCTGCGACTGGTACTGGACGATGAGCGGGATCTGCGCGGCCTTGGCGTCGCCGTACCCGTTGGCCGCCAGGTAGTCGACGTTGAACAGCTCCTTGTCCAGCAGACCCTTGCTGACGTAAGACGCGGCGTCAGTGGGGATCACGTAGTAGCCGTGCTCGTCCTGCTCGGCCTGGTACGTCCGCGCCTCGCGGCCCGCGCCGGGTTCCAGGGTGGCCGACGCGCGGCCCGCGCCGTCCTTCGCGTAGATGACGGTGTCCCCGGTGATCAGTGTGACCTTGACCGGCGGCGTGCCGGCTACCGGAGCGTTCACCTTGGCGTTCGTGATCGTCGCGGTGGCCGTTCCCTGGACCGCGACGAGCGGCACGGCGAGTACGGCCCCGAGTAAGGCCACGAGTCTGCGGCGCCGGGGGGTGGACAGCATGCGCACAACTTCTCCAGACGTGAGTAGCACCGGCCATCGTCGCCCGCGCGCGATGGAGATCGTTTACACGCTGACCTAATCTGGTGATCAGTCAGGGCACAAGACCGCCGAACGGGCCAAAACCCGCCAGGTGGCGGTAACCCGCCACCCCGTCAGCGGGAGAAGGGGCGTCGCCGATGCTCGAAGCGATCGGCCTGTCAGCTGCCGAGAGCCGCCTGTACGCGACACTCGTCGAGAACCCGCGATCGTCCGCCGACGAGCTCGCCACGCACTGCGGCGTCTCGACGCTCCTCGCGGCCCGCACGCTGGCGGCCTTCGCGCGGCGCGGCCTTGCCAGCAGGCTGCCGGGCCGCCGCGCCCGTTACGTCGCCGTCGCCCCCGACATCGCCATCAGGCCGCTGCTCACCCGCCAGGAGGAGGAGCTCCACCAGGTGCGCACGGCCATCCACGAGCTCACCATGTCGTTCCGTCTGGCCTCCCGCTACGCGACGCATCCGGCCGAGCAGGTGGAGGTCATCACGGGGACCGACAACATCATCAGCAGGGCGTACGCGCTGCAGGACAGCGCCCAGACCATGTTCCGCAACATCGACAAGCCCCCATATGTCATGAGCGGTCACGCCGACAACGTCGAGCGCGAGCGGCGGATGCTCAAGTCGGGCATCGACTACCGCAGCGTGTACGACCGGGAGTCCTTGGCGCTTCCCGGCAAGTTACGCCTCATCCAGGACTCCATGGCACGCGGGGAGAAGGCCCGCGTGGTGGCCGGGGCGGCGGCGAAGATGTGGATCGCCGACGACACGCTCGCGCTGATCCCCATCCGCAACGGGTCGTACTCCATCGACGCGGCGTTCATCCTGCACCAGTCAGCCCTGCTCGACGCGCTGATCGCGCTGTTCGAACTGGAGTGGCGGCGGGGGTTGCCCATCCGCGCGGCACCCCGGCCCACCGATGAGCCCGACGAGCTGACCAGAGATCTGCTCGCGCTGCTCGCGGGCGGCCTGACGGACGAGGCCATCGCGCGGGCGCTGGGGCTCGGGCTGCGCACGGTGCAGCGCCGCATCCACGCCGTCATGCGCGACCTGAACGCCATCACCCGCTTCCAGGCGGGTCTGGCGGCCCGGGAGCGCGGCTGGATCTAGCGCAAAGTGCCAGTCCCAGCCCCTTCTGGTGGCTACAGTGAGAATTCCAATATCGGTGGGATATTTCGGGATATCCGCAGCGCGAGGAGCCCGCACCCTTGTGAATCACCGCGTGACGGACGAAGCCATGGTCCGAGCCCTGTACCGCGAATACGGCGCCCCTTTGATGGCCTTCGCCGTCCGCCTGACGGGGGGCGATCGGCGCTGGGCCGAGGACGTCGTGCAGGAGACCCTGGTACGCGCCTGGCGCAACCTCCACGACCTGCGTACCGAGTCCGGCTCGCTGATGCCCTGGCTGGCGACCGTGGCCCGCCGGGTGGTGATCGACAACCGGCGCCGCTCCGGCTCGCGCCCGCTCGACACCGTCGAGGACGTCCCGGAACGCGCCAACGCCACGGCGGCCGAGGACGAGCGGCTGCTCCGCGAGATCGTCGTGACGGACGCGATGCTCTCGCTCTCGCCGGCTCACCGCCAGGTCCTCACGGAGACGTTCCTGCTGGACCGCACGGTCCAGCAGGCAGCGGAGACCATCGGCGTGCCGGTGGGCACCGTGAAGTCCCGCGTGTACTACGCCATGCGCGCGTTACGCGTGGCGCTGGAGGAAAGGGGGGTGACGCTGCCGTGACCAGGGAGCCGCGTCACCAGGAAAGTCACGGGGAAGGGGGGTGACGTTGCCATGACCAGGGAGCCGCGTCACAACAGAACGAAGGGGGTGACGCGCTCATGACCGAGATGCGTCACGAGGACGTGGCCGCGTACGCGCTCGGCCTGCTCAACGAGGAGGAGCGCGCCGAGTTCGAACGCCACCTGCACGGCTGCGCGAGCTGCGCCGAGGAGGCCGGGGCGTTCGCGGCGATGGGGGAGCTGATCAAGGGCGTGCACCCGGACGATCTCCTGCCCCACCCGCCCGACCCCCAGGTCGAATCGCTCCTGGTGCGCCGCGCCGCCACCGAGCGCCGTCGCCGCCGGCTGCACCGCACGTTCATGTCCGCCGCCGCCTGCCTGGTGGTCGCGGCCGGCGTGTTCCTCGCGGTCAGCTCGATGACCAGCGGCCCGAACCCCGACAGCATCCACAGCCCGGCCCGCGCGCTCCTCATGACCGGCCGTACGTACTCCGCGACCGACCCCGCCACCGGCGTGTCCGCCGTCGTCGGCCTGGAGGACAAGGGCTGGGGCACCCACGTCGCGCTGGAGCTCAAGGGCGTCAAGGGACCGCTGCAGTGCCGGATGATGGCGGTGGGCGACGACGGCCGCTCCGAGACGGTGGCGAGCTGGGGCGTTCCCGACAAGGGGTACGGTGTGCCCGGCTCTCCCGACCCCCTGGTGCTGCACGGCGGCACCAGCCTCCCGCAGTCGGAGCTGAACCACTTCACGATCGAGACCTTCGACGGCCGCACCCTGGCCACCATCCAAGTATGAGATCACAAGGCCGATAAGCTCGCCCGCAGCTCGCTGACCTGCCGCGGCTCGGCGATCCCGTCCCAGGGGGCCAGCGCCGCCAGCCCCGCCGCCCGGTGCTCCGCGGCCCGATCGGGCCGCAGCCGGGCCAGGTGCAGGTGGGTCAGCGCCATGCTGACCCCCGCCGGGGGCAGTCGCGGCTCGGCCTCCTCCAGCAGCGCGACCACCTCATCCGGCTCGTGATCGGGCTCGTCCAGCAGCGCCACGGCCCGCTGCACGAGGCAGCGGGCCCGCCCGATCTCGTCCGCGGTCTCCGTGTAGAGCCGCTCGGCCTCCTGCAGATCGGACTTCGCGTCGAGGGGCTGCTCCAGGTAGCGGTTCGCGAGCGCGAGCAGTTCCTGACCGTGCGCCGCCGCGCTGGGGTCCGAGGCCTGCTCCGCCAGCCTGAGGGACTCGAACAGCACGACGCGGGCGTCGGCGTACAGGCGGCGCGCCTCGCGGTCCCGGCCGTCGTGGTCGAGCGTCTGCCCCTTGCGCAGGAGCAGCGCGGCCACGTTGGTCAGCCGGAGCGAGTGTCCCGCGAGGTCGCCGCCGGACAGCGCCTGCCCGTACCGCACGAGCGCCGACTCCACGGCGGTGAACTCGTCGCCGCTGGCCAGCAGGATGGCCGCGTGCTGCAGGTGGAGCTCGGCGGGCCACGACTCCACCTTGACCCGCAGCGCGGCCGCCTGGTTGAAGTGCTGGCGCGCCTTGCGCGGGTCGCCCCAGGTGAGCAGGATCGCGCACTGGCGCAGCTCCGCCGTGGCCTGCACGTGCTCGTCGCCGAGCGCCTTGGCCGCCTTGGCCAGCGCCTCGGCCGCCCGCAGCCGGTCCTCGTGCCGCTGTTCGAGCCGGAACCACGTCTCCAGCCCGTCCGCGATCCGCGCCAGCGCCCGCGCGGTCTTGGGCACGGGGTTCCCGAACGCCAGCACCTGCAGCAGCACCCTGTCCTCGATCGCGAACCAGGCGCGGGCCTCCTCTCCGGGCAGCAGGGCGGCGAACGAGTCGGCCTGGTCGGCGAAGTGCTCGACCAGCCGCCGCCAGGCCGCGGCCTCCAGCGGGGCGCCGCCGCGGAACGCGCCGCCCACCCTGACGCGCGTCATCCGTACGCTCTCCACGAGGCCCAGCTCGGCCAGCTCCCTGATCGCGTCATCGGCGGAGGGCACGCCGAGCAGCGCGGCGGCGGCCCGGTGGTCCACCTCGGCGATCGGCAGGCCCGCCAGCAGCACGAACAGCTGCTTGGCCAGCGGCCTGAGCTGCGTGATGCTCCGCTCGAGCACGAAGTCGAGCATCTTGTCCACGGACCCGCTCCGCAGGTCGTCGACCAGGTCCTGGAGGGTCACCTGGCGGTTGCGGGCGAGCCAGCGGCCGATCCTGATGATCTCCAGCGGAGTGCCCAGGCAGGCGTCCACCAGCAGGCCCAGCGCCTTCGGATCGCGGTTGACGCGCTCGTCGGCGACGTGGCGGGCCAGCAGCCGCTGCCCGTCCACCGCGGCGAGCGGGCCGAGCTGGATCGGCTCGATGTGCTGCGGCAGCTCGTCGGTGAACGTCCCCGCCACCACGATGTGCGCGCCCGGCACCCTGGGCGGCAGCCAGGCGATCTGGCTCCACGTGCTGACGTTGTCGAGCAGGAGCACCCGGTCGGTGCCGGTGAGCGCCTCCACCACCTGCGCGGTGGCGTCCTGCGGCTCCTGGATCGCCCCGGGCGGCCGGTCGAGGGTGCGCAGGACGCGCTGGGCCACGCTCAGCGGCGTCTCCGGATGGTCCCGGTCGGGGCCGCGGAGGTCGGCGTACCGCTGCTTGCGGGCGTCGGCGGTCAGGCCCCACGTGGCGAGGACCGCCACGGCGGAGGTGCCCATGCCCATCGCGCCCTGCACGACGACGATCCCGCGCTCCTGCGCGCGCTCTTGGACCTGCTGGATCTCGGCGTCCCTGCCGACGAGCCCGTCGATCCTGTCGGGGAACGGCAGGCGGTGGAAGATCGGCTGGGGCGGGTCCTTGCGGCGGTTGCGTACGACATGGGTGAGCCAGCCCGTGGCGACCGGCAGCGCAAGGACCAGCACGACGATGAGCCAGGGCGGGAGCCACTCCGCCACCTGCTCCATCAGCTTCTCCTGCAGCAGCAGGACCGTGCCGCCCACCGTCACCAGGCCGCCCAGCCCCAGCTCGGGCAGGTGCGCCCCGGCCTGCTGGGAGAGCCGGGACAGGCGGATGCGCAGGCGGTCCTTTCGCGAGATATCCGTCATCGGCGCACCCCTGGCGTCAGCCCCCTGTACAGCCAGCGCGCGGTGGCCACGACGACCAGCACGGGCACCGCGGTCGCGATCACCGCCTCCGCGGCCAGCGCGCTCGCGGCGCTCATGAAGTGGCGTGACTGCTCCAGCAGGATCAGCTGCAGGTGGTCGCCCGCCGGCCAGTTGAGCAGCAGCCCGACGACCGTGTCGTTCCACACCAGGACGAACGCCAGGACTCCGGCCAGCACCACGGCCGGGCGCGCCTCGCGTACCACGTGGAACAGCTCCCACCGGTCACGCGCCAGCATGGGGGCCGGCACGCGGACGAACGCGTTGTGCAGCACGAGCACCGCCAGCGGGATCACCAGCGCCGCGTGCACGATGGCCAGCGCCGGAGTGGTGCCGACGGGGCTGAGCGAGCGCTGCAGCGGCACCGCGAACGCCTGCGGCGGCAGCACGGCCAGGGCCACCGCGACCAGCAGCACCGGCCGCCAGGCGCGGCGCGGCAGCAGGTGCTCGTGCGCCAGCACGTACGCGGCCGGCACCGCGGCGAGCAGCACCAGGCACACGACCACGAAGGCCCGTACGAACGTGGTGCCGAGCGTGCCGAGGAATCCCGGGTCGGCCAGCGCGTCCGCGTACGAGCCGAGCGTCCATGGACCGCCGCTCCACCACCCGGACAGCGCCGCGGCGACCGGGTCGCGCAGCGAGGTCAGCACGAGCACCGCGAACGGCAGCACCCAGAGCACCGACACCGCCACGCACGGCAGCCACACCCGCCAGCCCTTCCGCGAAGGCGCCGTGGCCACCGGCTCCGCCCAGGTCACCCGCCCGCGCAGCCCGGACAGCGCCGGCACCGCCATCACGGCCACGAGGACCGACAGCCCCACGGAGAGCGCGGAGGCCCGCGTGGGGCCCAGGTCGCCGTGGTGCCGCCACCAGAACAGCCCGCCGCCCTCGATCTCGGCCTGCATCGACCCGGGCGCGCCCATCAGCACGACGTCGAACACCCGGGCCGCCGCGACCAGCGCGAAGAGGTACGCCAGCGCGGCCGGACCGGCGAGCGCGGGGAGCACGACGGACCACAGCCTGCGCCGCCGCCCGATGCCGAACGCCCTGGCCATCCGCAGCAGGTTGGTCGGCATCCGGGCCAGCGCCTCGTGGAAGACCAGGAACGCGACCCCGGCCCACTGCCAGATCAGCGCCAGCCCGAACACCAGCCAGATCCACACGGGGCCGAGGAAGGCCACCTCCGTGCCGAGCAGCGCGTTGACCAGGCCACGCCGCGGGTTGGTGTCGAACATCAGCCGGAAGATCGCGCCCGTGGTGAGCGGGGAGACGGCGGCCGGCAGCACCAGCAGGAAGCGCAGCACGCCGCCGAGCACCGGCCCCGCGTTCCTGGCCAGCCAGGCCAGCCCGAGCCCCACGGCGCACACGACCACGGCCAGCACCAGCCACACGAACGAGTTGCCGAGCGCCTGGAGCACCTTGCCGTCGGACAGCACGTCGTACGCGCCGAGCCCGTGGGAGAGGCTGAGCACCACCGTCGCGCAGAGCGGGACCAGGATGACGCCCGCCGACAGCAGGACCGCGAGCAGGAGGTAGAGCGACGCGCGCCAGCGGCTGATCCCGTGCCTGACCACCGGGATCCTGGCGTCGTGGTGCGGTGCCACCTCGAACCCGAACGCGTTCATAGAGCGCCCTCCCTGCTACCGGCGACGAGCCTGTCGTGGGCCGTGCTCGCCGCGGTGGCCGGATCGGTCTGGTTGACGGTGACGTTCGTGAACAGCTCGGTGAGCACCCGCCACAACCCGCGCCCGTCGCCGCCCTCCAGCCCGCCGATGAGCCGGTCGGAAAGGTCGTACTGGAGGTTCCCGCCGGACTTCAGCCCCTGAGGGAACGGCATCAGGAAGCCGCCGTCCTGCACCCAGCGAGTCAATGCGTAGGGCTGCGTGAGTGGGTCGGTCAGCCAGTTGACGAAGTCGACCGCCTTCTCGGCGCCGTCGTTCATCGCCACCGCCACGTCGCCGCCGACGACCAGCGGGCGAGGGTTGCCCGCGTAGGCGGGGAAGGGGAACGGGGCAGGCACCCCGACGCGCCCGCCGGTGTAACGCTTGATCACCGGCAGGGCGAAGTCGGGCGCGGCCACGAGGTCGGCGGTGCGGTAGACGAACACGTCGAGTATCGAGTCGTGGAACTGCATGGTGAGCGCGCGCCTGCCTTGCTCAGGGGTGAACGCGCTCCGCCAGATCCCGCCGAGCAGCGCGAGCACCTCCGCGATCTCCGGCGCCCGCCACTCGTCGGGACTGTCCAGTGAGTGATACAGCCTCCGGTACACCTCGGGGGCGTAGGCCAGCAGCACGTTCTCGAACCAGTCGCTGAGCACCCATCCGTCGGCCGCCCCGATCGCCAGCCGGCTGGGCTGCCAGGCGGCCAGGTTCGTGGGCTGCGTGGCCTGCCCGTCCCGGTACCAGATGAGCGACTTGTTCGCGATCTTGAACCAGGCCCCGAGCTGCTCACCGCTCCCGGACGGCGTCACGAGCTCGCGCCAGAACTCCGGCTGGCCGGACCTTGCGGTCAGCCGCTTGATACGGCCCTGGATCAACGGATCGTGGAGCAGGCCCAGCCGGGGGATCACGGCCACGTCGGGAAGGACCTCCTGGGCCGGTCCGCGCAGCAGGGCGCCGATGTTGTCGCCCGCCGAATAGACGTCGACGGCCCCGTACCCGTTCACCACTTCGTGGAAGCGCCGCAGCTCCTCGCCGCTCCACACCACCGCCACCTGCAGCGGCCGCTCGCGGGCACAGCCGGCCAGGGCCGCCGCCGGGACCGCGGCCAGCAACGTTCTACGGCTCAGGGACATCGGCGATCTCCCAGAAACGCGAAGGGGAAGCGAGGCTGGCCACCCTGGTCCTGTCGTCGGCGACGACCAGCACGGCCAGGCTGGGATCGGCGCGCAGCGCCGCGCTCACGGCCGCGTGGCAGGGCCCGCACCCCGTGCGGTCCTCTATCACCATCACCTTGACCGGCAGCAGCCGGCACAGGGCGCGGGCCAGCGCCACGCTCAGCCGCTCGTCGTGGGCCAGCTCGTGCGGCCTGGACCGCAGGAAGCCCCGGATGTCCATCCGCCTGGCCATGAACGCGACCCTCCCGTGCACGAACGAGGGCGCGAGATCGTCGCGGGCGGCCAGCGTGAGGTTCTGCTCGACGGTCAGGTGCGGCAGCAGCCCCGCCCCGGCCGGGACGAGCCCGACCTCGCGTTCGGCCGGCAGCCGCATGGTGATCTCCTGGCCGCCGAGCCGGATCTGGCCGTCGTCCGGCATCTCCAGGCCGACCAGGATGTCGGTGAACGTGTCCGCCTCTGCGCTGTCGGCCGCCACCACCACGGCGGTGCGCCCTGAGTCGACGGTCAGGGGATCGGGCATGAGCCCACGGCGGGTCCCACGCGTCTCCCAGGTGAGTCCGGAGAGCTCAAGAAGTGGCACGTCCACAACCGCCGTCGAGTCGGGGGTCCTCCGCACCTGACGTTTTCACAAACAGTGGATCATGGCAACGTAATTGCGCGATTCCGCTACGTGCTCACCCACAGCGGTGGACCACCTCATCGGGGACCCGAGAAGTGGGTCGAGAACCAGTCTCTGGCGTGCTCGGCCACGGCCTCCAGCGCGCCGGGCTCCTCGAACAGATGGGTGGCCCCGGGCACGACCGTGATCCGGCTCTCGGCACGCAGGTGCCGCTGGGCCTCCTCGTTCAGCTTCACCACGACCGGATCCCTGCCGCCCACGATGAGCAGCGTAGGGGCGCGTACCGCCGCGAGTCGGGGCCCCGCCAGGTCGGGCCGCCCGCCGCGCGAGACGATCGCGGAGATCTCGTCGTCCGGCTCGGCCGCCGCCCACAGCGCCGCCGCCGCGCCGGTGCTGGCGCCGAAGTATCCGATGGGCAGCCCCGCCGCCACGTCCTGCTCGCGTACCCATGCGGTGCTCTGCAGCAGCCGCTCGGCCAGGAGCCCGATGTCGAAGACGTTCGCCCTGTCGCTCTCCTCGTCGGGCGTGAGCAGGTCGAACAGCAGCGTGCCCAGCCCTGCCTTGTTGAGCACCTCGGCCACGTAACGGTTGCGCGGGCTGTGCCGGCTGCTGCCGCTGCCGTGCGCGAACACCACCACTCCCCGAGCGGCGTCAGGAATGATCAGATCGCCCTCCACCTGCCACACCTCCTCCTCTCAACCGGACGTGTCCTCTCCCTCCGCCTTCCCCGCAAGCCCCCTCTTGCACCATCCCGAGCCCCGTCGCCCTGTCCGGCTGCGACAGAGCGGGAAGATCCCTATACTGCACGGATGTCCGATTTCGCCGACTTCCGGGCCAGAGGGCGGGCGGCGCTGCTGGCGGGCCGGTCGACCCACGACTCTCCCATGGTGGAGGGCGCGCGGCGGTGGGGCGCGGGTGCCGTGCTGCGCCCTTCGGGTGAGGTGCTTGACCGGCTGGCGGCGCTGGCCGGAACCATTGAGGCGCCGGGGCACTGGGTGCACGAACCGCGGACCTTACATGTCACCCTGAGATCCCTGGAGCCCTACCGCGACCGGATTCCCGCCGACGACCCCCTCCGCCAGGTCTACCGGGACGCGCTGGCCGAGGCGGCCGCCGGGCTCGAGCCCGCGAGGGTGCGGCTGGCGGGCGTGAGTCCCCATCCAGGCGGTGTCCTGGTCTGCGGCCACCCCGAGAACGACACGCTGGTGACGCTGTGGAAGCGGTTCGCGCACGCGATGCAGTCCCGCGGCGTGCGGGACCTGGAGCACGGCCGGGTACGCGACCGCTGGTACGTCAGCCTCGTCCACTTCGTCAAGCCGCTCACGGACCCCGGCAGGATCGTCGAGTGGTGCGACGCCCACGCCGACGTCGACATAGGCACGGCCGAGCTGGACACGGCGGAGATCGTCCAGTTCGTCCTCGCCGGCACGGGCATCCAGGTCAAGGCGCTCGAAGAGGTCAGACTGGCCTGAGACGGCGGGGCGCCACGTGGCCCGTTTCTGGGCCCCATTCCAATAGGTGGCACCCCGCCGCCGCCCCGGTCAGCCCAGCACCAGCGCGGTGAAGAACTGCAGCAGGTGCCAGGCCACATAAGCGCTGAGCGAGCAGAACGCCCACTCCTTCCCCCGGCTGATCCTGGAGATCCACCGGAGCTGTTCCGCCGGCGCCTTCCGCGCCCTGACGGTCCTGGCGACGAAGTACGCCGACATCAGCCAGGCCACGCCCGAGCCCGCGACGAGCGCGAGCGACAGCGCCAGCAGGATCGGGGACCCGCTCGGCAGGTCCGGCGGCGGGAGCTGGCGGCCCCAGGCGGCCAGGCGGCCAGGAGTCCGGCGAGCACCGCGGCGGCGATCCGCCTGTCCTTACGCGCCTGGCGCTTCAGCCACTGAAGGTCTCGACGCAGATGGTTCTTGAGCATCCGGATCACCTCCGCTTGGAGTAGCTGGTAGAACCAGTTAACGGGAATGTCCGGATAAGATCTCCGACCTCACATCCGAGATTTCACGACTTTTAGCGGCATTTCAGTGCCCGTGCACAGTCCCAAGCTCGCGCAGCTCCACCGACACCCGCCGCGCCTCCAAGGCGTCACCCACCTCCTCGAGCAGCCGCAGAGCCTCCCTGAGCTGCTCGACCGCCGCCCCCCGGTTCCCCGTGCTCGCGTAACCGGCGCAGGTCGATGGGCCAGGCGCGCAGCTCGGTCAGCGCGTCGATCTTGGCGCGCTCGGCGGGGCTCCAGAAGGCCAGCTCCCCGATGAGGTCGCCGTCGCCGCGGAGGTCGTGAACGGCCTCGCGCTCGCCGGCGGGGGTGTATTCGCGGGCGGAGCCGTAGTCGATCACGTAGACCCGGTTGGCGGGCCGCAACGGCGAGCAAATGGTCTCGTTACGCCGGAAGATGCGGGGCCGCGCGCCCTCGTCGACCAACGACCGGAACAGACCCACCCCGACACCACCAATCTGGGGACGGCGGTGTCCTCTTATGACAGACGCGAAACAGCCTCAACGACCATTTGTCACATCAGCGGGCTTCGCTGTCAATCGGCTCAGACGGCCGCGGTGTCCTGGCGGTCGGGGACGAAGCGGTAGCCGACGTTGCGGACCGTGCCGATGAGGGACTCGTACTCGGTGCCGAGCTTGGCGCGCAGGCGCCGTACGTGGACGTCGACCGTCCTGGTGCCGCCGAAGTAGTCGTAGCCCCAGACCTCCTGCAGCAGCTGGGCCCGGGTGAAGACCCTGCCGGGGTGCTGCGCGAGGTATTTCAGCAGCTCGAACTCCTTGAACGTGAGGTCGAGCACCCGGCCGCGCAGCCGCGCGGTGTAGGTGGCCTCGTCGATCGACAGGTCTCCGCTGCGGATCTCGTCGGGCGCCTCCTCCGTGGCTGCCTGCGAGATGCGGCCCGTGGCCATGCGCAGGCGCGCCTCCACCTCGGCCGGCCCCGCGCTGTCGAGCAGCACGTCGTCCACGCCCCACTCGGCGGTCATCGCGGCCAGCCCGCCCTCGGTGACGATCACCAGGAGGGGGCAGTCGATGCCGGTCGTGCGGATCAACCGGCACAGGCTCTTGGCCTGCACGAGCTCCTTGCGCGCGTCCACGAGGACCGCGTCGGCCGGAGGCGTGTCGATCAGCGCGGACGCCTCCGCCGGCGAGACCCGGACCGAGTGGAGCAGCAAGCCCAGCGCCGGAAGCACCTCGGCGGACGGCTCGAGGGCGTTGGTCAGCAGGAGCAGGTTGCTCATTACGGCCTCCTCAAACACGCAAGGACCCGGGGGCTACGTCGCCCAGGTCCCGTAGGTGAGGATATCCCACGAGTAAGTCGCGTCCATTGCGCGTCCAGCAGGTGAACACCGCGTCTCCTGGAACAAGCTCGTTAAGGGCGACGCACAATAGACCACAAACCGATTGTGAGGTGCCCATGGCCACGGGAAAGGTACGTTATTGGGCCGCGGCCAAGGATGCCGCCGGCGTGGCGGAGGAGCCGTTCGATGCGGCCACTCTTGGTGAACTGATGACGAAAATCACACGAAATCGTGCAGATCTGGCACGTGTGGTGAGGCGGTGTTCGTTCCTCGTGGACGGCTCCCCGGTCGGCAAGCGGCCCCATGACGAGGTCGTTCTCGCCGACGGGGTGACGGTGGAGGTGCTGCCGCCGTTCGCCGGCGGGTGATGGGGCGCTTCGTGAGGGAATGACTGATGCCAGTCGATAGGCTCTTGCCCCCCGCCATAGACAGGTAGCCCCATGCGCAAGCTGATCGTTTTCCTGATCGTGCTGATCGTTCTCCTCGGCGTCCTCGACAGGGTCGCCGTGGCGGGGGTCGAGCGCGATCTCGCGAACAGGATCGCGGCCGCGTCCGACCTCTCCGGCACGCCGACCGTGACAATTGAGGGCATCCCATTTCTCACCCAGGCCGTCTCCGGGCACTATCCGGAGGTACGGTTCGACCTCGGCACGCTGACCTACGGCGGGGTGCCGGTCAAGAACCTGCGCGGCGCCGCCTACGACGTGACGGCGCCCCTGGCGGACGTCCTCCAGAACAGGGCCAACATCCAGGCCCGGCGCGTGGCCGTCAGCGGCACCCTGACCAGGGCGACGATCGACAAGTACGCCCCCAGCGGCGTCAAGATCGGCGGCAACGGGGAGCGGCTCACGGCGTCGGGCGAGGTGACGGTGGGGGCGCAGAAGGTGAAGTTCAACGCCGAGATGCGGGTCGAGGTGGCCGACGGGGGCATCAAGCTCCAGGCGGAGAAGATCGAGGGCGTGCCCGACCAGCTGGCGCAGTTCGTTTCCTACACCATCAAGTTCAAGGGCAAGCTGCCCTTCGACGTGAAGGTGACGGGGGTGAAGAGCGTGGCCGAAGGATTGGAGTTCTCGGCCGAAGCGTCTGACGTGCCGATCCGTGGATGACGACATTGAACCAGTCCGGCCTGCCGTACGTGATGAGGACGTGAGCGCAGCCGGCACAGCCGACGAGGAACTCGTGAGGACCCTCTTCGACGAGCATGCCGGGCCACTCTATGGCTACGTCCTGCGACTGACCGGTGACTCTGGGAGGGCGGAGGATGTCGTGCAGGAGACCCTGTTGCGGGCCTGGCGGCATCCCGAGGCTCTCTCCGACCGGCCGATCCGCGCGTGGCTGTTCACGGTGGCCCGTAATCTCGTCGTGGACCAGCATCGAGCGAAGAAGGCCAGACCACAGGAGACCGGAGACGAGGCGCTGGCGGTCATGCCGGCCGACGACCATCTGGAGCGGGCGGTCGAGTCATGGGCGGTGGCCGAGGCGCTGGCCGCGCTCAGGCAGGAGCACCGCGAGGTGCTGCTGGAGGTCTACTACCGGGGGCGATCGGTGAAGGAGGCGTCGGCGACGCTGGGCATTCCGCCGGGCACCGTCAAGTCGCGTACCTACTACGCGTTGCGGGCGCTCAAGCTCGCCCTCGAGGAGCGGGGGTTGGCGCCATGATGACGTGCGAGGAGGTACGGCTGGCCCTGGGCGCGCACGCCCTGGGCGCGCTGGACCCCGACGAGGCGCTGGAGGTCGACCGGCATCTGGCGACCTGCGAGGAGTGCGGGGCCGAGCTGCTCGACCTCGAAGGCGTGGCCGCCTTTCTTGGGAAGGTGTCGGAGCGCGACGTCGAGCTGGTGTCCAGCCCGCCGCGGCAGGTGCTCGACCGACTGCTGAACGACCGTGCCAAGCGGACCAGGCGCGGCCGGCTGCTGCTGGTGGCGGCCGCCTCCGTGGTGGCGCTGGCCCTCGGCGGCACGGTCTGGACGGTCGTGAACGACAGCCCCACACAGCAGAGCGCGATGGCTCCCGAGTCCACCCGGTCGCCGGCGAGCGTGCTGGACGCGCCCGTGGACAGCCAGGCGAAGGCGCTGCGCGGTGAGGCCGAGCCGTCCGCGAGCCGGAAGCCGACCCTGAGGCCGAGCCTGAGGCCGAGCAAGTCGCAGTCGGACGCGGTGGACGGGCCCACGTTCACCGGCAGGAACGCGGCGAACGGCTACAGCGCCACCGTGTCGGCCTGGCCCGGCGAGGACAGCGGCACGGAGCTGGGCGTCAAGGTCGGCGGCGTGCCCGTCGGCACGACCTGCCGCCTGCTCGTCGTCGCCGCGGACGGGCGGCGTGACCTCACGAAGAGCTGGGCGCTCAGCCGGGAGTCATACCAGGAGAACACCGTGTTCAAGCGCGTGACGTCGCTGGACATGAGCGACATCACCAGGTTCGACGTCGTCGATCAGGCGGGGAAGGTGCTCGTCAGGGTCCCGGTGCGGAAGTAGTCCCGGTGCGGAAGCAATCGCGGGCGTCCGTGGTTGCACCAGGCGATGACTGGTTTGTGGGTGGCGCTGGCGACCGTGGCGCTCGGCATTGTGATCGGGGTGGTCCGCCTGCGCCGCGACGGACGGGTACGTGACACGAGTGGAGATCGGCTGTCCGAGGCCGATCTCGGTGCCGGGCTGGGCGAGCGGGCGACGCTGGTGCAGTTCTCCACGGCGTTCTGCCAGCCGTGCCGGGCGACCAGGCGGATCCTCGCCGACGTGAGCGAGCTCGTGCCGGGGGTGCGCCACGTCGAGATCGACGCCGAGTCCCGGCTGGACCTCGTGCGACGGCTGGACATCATGCGCACGCCGACGGTTCTCGTGCTCGATACCAGCGGAAAAATCGTGAAAAAGGCCGCCGGTCTGCCCCGAAAGGCCGAGGTTCTGGCGGCCCTCGCCGCGGCCGTCCCACCACCGCCGTCTCAAGAATCGTCTCACTAACCGGACGAGATGTGACAGATGACGAGACGCCGAGTAGTGTCTTCGGCATGAACCCAACGACAGAGCTGCTGACGAAGCGGCGCGCGGTTGATTTCTGCCGCGTGACCACCGCGCTCTGTCGCGCTGCCTGAGGACGATCCCGCGGACATCAGGTCCGCCCCATCGACCCTTCAGGAGCATCCTGCGATGCGTGCCGACCCTAGAGCGCTGCGCTTCGGCGCGGCCATCACCACCCTGGTCCTCGCCCTCGTCCTGGTGACCGAGAGCGCCTGGCTGCTCGCCGCCCAGGCGACGGTCTTCGCACTCGGGGTCACGTGGCGCTCGCCGTACACGATGCTCTTCAAGGCGCTCGTCAAGAGCGCGCCGAAGGAGACCGAGGACGCCCGCCCGCCGCGCTTCGCGCAGGGGGTGGGGCTCGTCTTCGCGGTCGCGGGGCTGACCGGATACCTCGCCGGGGTCGTGCCGCTGGCCCTCGTGGCCACGGCCGGGGCTCTCCTCGCCGCCTTCCTCAACGCAGCCTTCGGATTCTGCCTTGGCTGCGAGATGTACCTGCTCATTCGCCGTCTACTGCCCGCCGCCAACATGGAGGTTTCCAAATGAGCCGCTCCGCCGCCCTGGTGGACGCCGACTGGGTCGAGGCCAACCTCGACACCCCCGGAGTGGTCCTCGTCGAGGTCGACGAAGACGTCAGCGCGTACGACAAGGGCCACATCCGTGGCGCCGTGAAGGTCGACTGGCGGCAGGACCTGCAGGATCCGGTGCGCCGCGACTTCGTGGACAAGACCGGTTTCGAGGCCCTGCTGTCCGACCGCGGCATCTCCAACGATGACACCGTCGTGCTCTACGGCGGCAACAACAACTGGTTCGCCGCCTACGCGTACTGGTACTTCAAGCTCTACGGCCACGCGAACGTCAAGCTGCTCGACGGCGGGCGCAAGAAGTGGGAGCTCGACTCCCGCGAGCTGGTTCGCGAGGTGCCCGAGCGGGCCAAGACGCAGTACGTCGCCCAGGAGCAGGACACCAAGATCCGCGCCTTCCGCGACGACGTGGTCGGCGCCATCAGCAAGCTCAACCTGGTCGACGTGCGCTCGCCCGACGAGTTCACCGGCAAGCTGCTCGCTCCCGCGCACCTCCCGCAGGAGCAGGCGCAGCGCGCCGGCCACGTGCCCACCGCCCGCAACATTCCGTGGTCCAAGGCCGCCAACGACGACGGCACGTTCAAGTCCGACGACGACCTGCGCACGCTCTACGGTGAGGCCGGGGTCGACTTCGGCAAGGACACCATCGCCTACTGCCGCATCGGCGAGCGCTCTGCGCACACCTGGTTCGTGCTGCACGAGCTGCTCGAGCAGGACAACGTGAAGAACTACGACGGTTCGTGGACCGAGTACGGCTCGCTCGTGGGCGTGCCGATCGAGCTGGGGGAGGCCCGCTGATGACTACTGCACAGGGTTGCGGAGCGCCGGAGCAGACGATCACGCTGCCCGCCGGGATCGACCTGGCCACCCAGGCCGTGATCCAGGGCGTGGTGACCGGCGCCGGCACGGCGTACGCGCGGCTGCTCGACCACTCCGGCGAGTTCACCGGCGAGGTGGTGGTGTCCGACGAGGGCATCTTCCGCTTCTTCGCCGCCCCCGGCGACTGGACCGTCCGCATCATCGCGGGCGGCGGCGTCACCAGGGACATCAAGGTGGAGGCCAAGCTGGGCGAGGTCTCCTCGCTCGCGGTCGCCGTCTAGCCGCGCATTTCGCGCGTCACCGCCCGCGTCCTTCCCGGGACGCGGGCTTTTCTCTTTCGGGGACGCGGCGCTGCAACGGATCGGTACGCGGCGGTGTTGTAGCAGGTGTGAGTGAAACCGACTGTCTCGACCCGGTGCGCAAGGCGCTGCTCGACGACCTCGACGAGGGGTTCGCCGAGCTGTACGGCGCCTACCGCGGCCTGGTCTTCTCGACCGCGCTGCGGCTGAGCGGGCGCTGGGCCGACGCCGAGGATCTCACCGCGGAGGCGTTCCTGCGCGCGTACCGGGCGCTGGCCGGCTACGAGCGTGACCGCATCGCCGCGCTCCAGCCGCGCGCCTGGCTGGTGACGATCCTGATGAACATCTGGCGCAACTGCGCCAGGGCCAAGTCCCGCAAGCCACCGCCGGAGCTGCAGGACCAGCCGGTCGAAGAGGCCGATCCCGGCCAGGACGTCGAGGAGGCCGCGGTGCGCCGCGAGACCGGCGACGAGCTGGCCGAGCTGCTCAGCCTGCTGCCCGAGGAGCAGCGGGTCGCGGTGGTGCTCAGGCACGTCGTCGACCTGCCGGTCAGCGAGATCGCCACCGTGCTCAGGATCCCGCAGGGCACGGTCAAGTCGCATGTGTCGCGCGGGCTGCGGCGGCTACGCGCACTGGGAGGTGCCCGATGACCCACGACCCACAGCTCGACGAACCAGAGGCGCCGGACGGGCTGCTCGCCGCGCTCGCGGGGCTGGCCGCCGACGCGCCCCACGGGTTGCTCGACCGGATCGCGGCCCGCTGGGTACACGTGCCGAGCCCGATCGGGGAGCTCCGCGTCGCGTTCACCGACCAGGGCGTGGCCTACGTGCACGCGGGCGAGGGGTTCGCGGAGGCGTTCAGGAAGCGGTTCGCCCGGCCGCTGCTGCCCGCGGAGCGGCCGCCTGCCGGGCTGCTGCCCGCGCTGCGCACCGGCCGCACCGCCAAGGTCCGGCTGGACCTGCGCGGGCTGAGCGACTTCCAGCGCGACGTGCTGGAGGCGGCCCGTACGATCCCGCGCGGTGAGGTCAGGCCGTACTCGTGGATCGCGGAGCGGATCGGCCGCCCAGGGGCCGTGCGCGCGGTGGGCACGGCGCTCGGCCGCAACCCGGTGCCGCTGCTGATCCCGTGCCACCGCGTCACCAGGTCGGACGGCCTCGTGGGGGATTACGTGTTCGGCTCGGCGGCCAAGGAACGGCTGCTGCTGGCCGAGGGCGCCGACCTGCAGCGGGTGCGGGAGCTGGCCGGGGAGCGGGTGTTCTACCTGGCCAGCGACACCACGGGCGTCGTCTGCTTCCCGACGTGCCACAACGCCAGGCGCATCACGCCCGCGCACCGGCACGGCTTCGGCAGCCTCGCCCAGGCGCGGGCGGCCGGTTACCGCCCGTGCCGCACCTGCCGGCCCGCCGCGTAGGTCGCTCAGGGTTTGACCGGGTAGCGCATGAGGAGCGTGGCACGTACGACGTCGGGGCCGCGCGCGCGGTAGCCGTGCGGCACGTCGGAGATCCACGAGATGTGGTCGCCCGGGCCGGCCGTGAGCGGCTCGTGGATGGGACCGGCGCTGAGCGTGCCGGTGAAGACCGTGACGTGCTCGCTCACGCCCTCGTGATGCGCGGGCGAGGTCTGCGTGAGGCCGGGCGGGACGGTCACCCTGTAGAGCTCGTACGTGACGCGCTCGTCCTCGAACACCTCGAGCAGCTCCGCCTCCATCGCCGTGCCCCGCATGATCTGCGGCTCGGGCGGCTCGGCGAGCAGCGCCCCGATCGGCACACCGAGCTGCGCGATGATCGCCCAGAGCGTCTCCAGCGTCGGGCTGCGCGTGCCGGTTTCGGCGCCGGCCAGAGTGGCCTTGTCGATGCCGGAGCGCTTGGCGAGCTCCGACAGCGACACGCCGCGCTCCTGACGCAGTCTCCGTAGGCGATCTCCCACCACGCGAGGGTCGGCGTCGATTGCGGGCTGCGGCTCCATACAGTCATCGCACGCGTCGCGCTTCGTGGCCGCCATTTCCTCGCCGATAATTCTTTTGTCACTGCCCAGGGACGACACCCGCACCGGCGAAGACCTGGACCGGCACATGCACTGGCACGCGTACACCTGGACCGGCAGCGCGGAAGAGCGTGACAGGGAATCGGAGCGTCGCCCTGACTCGCCCGACTTCCCGAGCTCCGCCGTGCCGCCCATGCGGACCGGCGACTGGCTGGCCAAGCCGCGCTCGCGCGTGGCGGCCACGTTCGACGACCTCGACGCGGCGCTCGACTGGCTGAGCTCTCGTTACCGCCGGCTGGAAGGCGCGTTCCTGCACCCCGACAGGGTCGGCCTGGACGAGCGGCTCGCGTCCGCGAGAGAAGCTCTGCCGCGCGGCGTGGACGTGCAATGGGGCGAGTGGCTGACCGGCGGCAGGTTCGCCACGGTGAGCCTCATTTGCTGCCCGAACAGGCACGTCACCCACCCGTGCCCGGTCCGCAGGCCATAGCGCTTTCGGGAGTTGCTGCTGCGACAGAAGGGGCAGACCGATACGATTCTGCAGATGTCCGGTCCGACAGGAGTGATGGCACCTCCCCGACCTGGGCCTACGCCGGCTCAGGGGATGCCGTCGCCGTACTCGCTGCCCCTCCACACCCTACGACTGGCGGGCAAGTGCGCCCTGCCGCTGATCTTCTGGTTCGCCGCCGGTCAGCTCGCGCGCTTCCTCCTGCTGTACGGCGCCACCGAGGTCGCGTACGGCGACTTCCAACAGGTCCGCCTCGTCGCCGTGATGACGCTGCTCACGTTCATCATCCTCACGGCGATGACGGTCACCACCGGCATGCTGTACTCCCTGCGCGGTGCCATGTGGGAGATGCGCGCGCGGGTGGAGGAGGGCGAGGCGCAGGAGCGCTTCTTCCGGGTGCTCGACCGGGTGGCCCCGGCCTTCGCGGTGCTCTACCTGGCGTGGGGATTCCAGACGGAGGACGCCAGGGACGTCTACCAGATGGACCTGTTCCACCACTTCTACGACCAGCTGGACGCGGGATGGTTCGGCGAGGAGTCTCGGGTCGGCCGCGGGCTCATCGATCTGGACTGGCGGGTGTCGCTGGGGGCGATGGCCGTCATGTTCGGGCTGAAGTGGCTCTTCGCGAAGTTCGTCGAACAGGGCAAGGGCGGCCTCTACGGCTTCCTCGCCGCCTTCTCCGAGTTCGCCTTCGTCTTCTACGGCCTGAACGCCACCGTCTTCATCGCCGACGCGCGCTCCGAGTGGATCGAGCACCGCAACGTGGTCGCCGGCACGCAGGAGATCTGGGCCGAGGCGCAGAAGAACGTGCCGTTGTGGGACGCCGTCACCAAATTCTTCGGCGATGTCTGGCCGTTCGTCCTCGACGCCGTCGCCGTACCGCTGGCCTGGATCACCGTGGCGATGCTCGTCTTCGGCTCGTACTCCGACGAGGCCCGTACCCTGCTCAAGGGCACCCGCCTGGAGAAGAGCGTGGACCGGCTCGAAGAGAGCCACGACATCACGCAGAAGTCGTTCGACCAGCTCACGGGCGGGTTCAGGGACCGCTGGCTGCCGCTGGCCAATTCCCTGCGGATGGCGTTCAAGAGCGGCGCGCCGCTGTTCGGCATGATGTGCCTGTGCTACGTGGTCATCTCGGTGACCGGGCAGTACGCGGAGCGGGGGCTGATGACGCTGATAGGGGCGCAGGAGGAGTACGCGTGGGCCTTCATGGGGCCGCCGGTGACCTTCGTGCGCGACATGATCGTGACCGTGCTGACCATGTCGCTGCTGGCGGCCGCGTACGACATCGCGGCCACCAGGGCCCGCCTCAACGGCGAGCCGCTCAACGACGTCTGAGCCGTCCGCACCCCTGAGCCGTCACCGGCGTCTGAACCGCAGGACCTCGACGTCCTTCTCCATCTTCTCCACAGCCTCGCGCTTGAAGAGATCCTCAGTGGGGATGTCCGAGCGGTAGGTGCTCGGCCGGAAGGAGAGCTCGACCTCGTTCGCCACGGGGGCCGGCACGATGGCCAGCCCCTGGATCCTGTACTCCTTGCCCACCACCAGCCGGTCCGTCGGTGGAGACCCCACGTCCGCGGTCTCCACGGTCCAGATACGGCCTGCGCTGTCCTCCAGCCGGACCTCGCTGGGCTTGGCGGTCATGGTGGCGCTGCCCTCGTCGAGGACTTTTTTCGTGATGTCCACCTTCAGCCAGGTGACCTCGGGGCCGTGCTTGCTGTTCGGAGGAGCCTTGGTGGGCGCGACCGCGGCCCGGTACTCGATGTTGTGAGACCTGCCCGCCTGGCCGGCGGGCACGATGATCAGCTTGGTCTCCTTGGTGCTGCTCTTCTCGTAGAAGAGGTAGCCGTCGTACGACTGGGCGGCCGTGGTGAGGAGCGACACGACCACGGCGCCGGCGGCGATCAGCAACGTGCGCTTACGCCGTGCCCCGGGTGCGGCGGCCCGCCGCGACCCCGGCTCGGGGGCCTGCGGCGCGTCGGGCGGGGCACCGTGCGGCCCGTCGCCCGGAGGCTGGTGCGGCATCGCGGCGGCGGCGGCCTGCGGGGGCGGCCCGGACGGGGACGCGCTCTGCTGCGGCTCGAAAGGCGAGGGGCCCTGGACGGCCGGTAGCGGCTGGGTGGCGCTGCCGACGGGTTCGCGAGGGGCCGGCGGCCACACCTGCTGGTCGGACAGGCCGTGCCGAGCCCGGCCCTGCGGCGCGCCATGGCGCGGAGTCACCCCTTGCGCCGACCCCTGTCCCTGCGCGTGCATCGGGCCATGCGGCGGTGCGCTGCTCTGTGGTGGTGCGCTGCCTTGCGGTGGTGCGCTGCCCTGCGGCGGTGCGCCGTGCCACTCTGGCGCCTCTTGTGGCGCGCTGGGCCATTCCAGCGCGTCCTGCGGTGTGCCGGCCCATTCGGGGGCCTCTTGCGGCGTGCTGGGCCACTCCGGGGCGGCCTGTGGCGTGCTGCTGGGCCACTCCGGCACGGCCTGCGGTGTGCTGGCCCATTCGGGGGCCTCCTGCGGCGCGCTTGGCCACCCCAGCACGTCCTGCGGCTCGCTTGGCTGCGGCTCCAGCGCGTCATAGCCGCGAGGCGGCGTTACGCGGCCGCGACGCCCGCCGTGGCGTGGCGGCATGCCGAGGCCGGGCAGCTCGCCCCCTGACGGAATCCGAGGGACCGGCGCCGTCTCGGCACCGGGCGGCACCTCCTCCTCGTGCTCGGAAGGCAGGGCGTGACCGGAGTGCCGCCCACGGCCGGGCGGCACGGTGCCGGGGCCGCGCGGCGGTGCGCCGGGGCCGGGTGGCGGGGTGCCCGGGGTGGGAGCGGGCGTGCCGTGGCCGGAGTGGGAGCCGAGGCCGGCTGGCGGCTCCTGGCTGGGCGGGGGCGGGGGCGGCGGGTCATCCTCGCGCCGCGGTTCGTTCCTGGGCGAGAACCAGTCGCGCTCGTTCGTGCTCATCCTGCGATCACTTCTTGTCGGTCGAGTAGACGTCCTGAGGCGAGGCCGCGAGCTTGCGCGCGCCCTTCTCGTCCAGGCCGAGATCCACCTCGACCTCCGGCTGGTACGACTCCACCAGCGTCTTGTTCGGCAGTCCGAACACCACCCGCGCCCCGGGCAGCACGGAAGGCGGCACCTCGAAGTAGAACCGCCCGCTCACCCAGATGTCCGGCTGCACCCATGTGTTGGCCAGCGTCAGGTCGCTGTTCACCCGGTCGGTGGCGGTGAAGCGCTTCCCGTCGGCGGTCAGCAGCACCGGCTGCGCCAGGTGATAGGGCTCGCGGCTGGACTTGGCCGAGGTGTTCACGATGAGGAAGAGGTTGTCGGTCCCGAGGGTGTTGCCGCTGCTCTGGAGCGACCTGGCCGCGGTGAACGAGTCGAGCCGGACGGTGAACCGCCGCGCGTCCACGGCCTCGCCCTTGACCCCCGTGTAGGTGAGCGGATCGCCCTCCTGGCCCTCGGTCATGTGCAGGGTCTGCACCGCCACGGCGGCGGCCAGCAGCACCAGCCCCATGACCACGCCGAGCAGCCGGCCCCCGGCCCCCTGCCCCCGCCCGGCCCGCCTGCCGCCGCCGCGCCGGGCGGGGGCCACCACTGTTCGCTGCTCCGTCGTGGTCACGCTGCGTCACCCTTCTTGACAGTCAGCGTCACTCGCGCCTTGATCTCGGGGAGCCACTTGTCGCCCACCTCTTTGGCGACCATCCTCCAGGCCAGGTCGTTGCTGCCGAACTGGGGTTCCTCCTCGAAGGAGGCCACGTCCATGGTGATCCTGTCCGGCGGCTGCTCGTCGTCCTTCAGCCGGTAACGCACGATGACCTGGCTGGTCACCCCTGGCTGGAGCTGACGGCTCTCGTTCCCCTTGGCCTGCGCGAAGGCGAACGGTCCCGCGTCCTTGTCGAAGGCCGGGGTGATGTTCAACAGCGAGGCGGCGAAGCTGTCGAGGGAGAAGGCCTGCTCGAGCTTCTGGGCGGGCAGGCCGACCGAGAAGGTCTTGTCGCCCTGGTTGGTGACGTCGAAGACCAGCTCGACGAAGCGCTTGTCCTCCTCGAACTGCGTCTTCGCCCGCTCCACCGTCACGCGCGACTCGACGAACTTGGTGGAGTAGAGACCCTGGTCGAGCACCGCACCCTGGCCCAGCGGCTCCGGCTCGTCAGGGGCCTCGCTCAGACCGCCCAGCAAGGCGGTGATGCCGACGGCGGTGAACGCCACCAGGGCAACTGCGGGCACCACTACCGGGCGTCTGGGCTTGTCACTGCTTGCGCCGGAGGGTTCCGTCATGGAAAAGGATGGTAGTAGGTCTCGTCTGTCCCATCTGCCGCAATGCTCCCATCGGACGGGGAGAATTGCCGAGAAACCCTGCCGCTACGGGTCTCGAAGCTCATACGCTGTCACGGAGCGGAAAGGGCTGGCCCCTACTCCTAACGACATATCGGCGGCCGGAGGGTCACGTGACGGACGTGCATCCCGAGCATGCCCAGCTACAGGCGGACCGCATCTACCTGGGCTGGCAATACATCCTGCTGCATCCCGACCCGGGCCCGCCGCCCAAACGTCCCTCGCCCGCCGAGGAGCCGCCGCCCGCCGCCGCGCCCGACGTCGCCGAGCAGGATCTGCTGCGCCGCGAGCGCCGGCAGGAGGACATGCTCAACCAGCCGGTGCGGATCTTCCGGACGTTCATGCTGGTGCTGGCCGTGCTCATCCTCGCCGCGGCCATCGCGGGCTACCTGGGGTGGTCGTTCGCGCTCGCCGGGCTCACCGCCACCGGAGGCGTGGCGGCCATCTGCAGTTACGCGCTGGTGCAGGGTGACAGGGCGGTCAAGTACCGCGTGCTGGAGCAGCAGGCCAGGGGCGAGCGCCAGCGCGAGGAACGTGACAAGGAGCTGTTCCGCGCGCAGGAGGAGCATGCCCAGCGCTACCGGGAGTGGCAGGACTCCAAGGAGCGCCACGACAGGCAGCTCACCTGGTACGCGGTCGCCGTACCCGACGAGATCGACCGCATCGACGTGGCGGGCGGCACGTTGCCCGGCTGGTCGGCCCTGATCACGCTGCTCGGGGCCACGCGGCTCTACAGCGGCGGCCACCTGACCGTGCTCGACCTGTCCGAGGGCGCGATCGCTAAGGACCTGATCGAGCTGGCCCGCAAGGGCGGCGACGACCCGCTGGTCTGGGTGCTGCCGGTCGATCTGCCCAAGCTGGACCTGGGCGCCACGCTCAAGCCCGAGGCGTTCGCGGACGTGCTGGCCCACGTGGTGAGCGTGAGCGAGGAGCACCGCACCACGCGCGACCTCAGCTTCGACAACGCGATCCTGGAGCGGGTGCTGGAGGTGCTCGGCGAGAACGCCACGATCAGCCAGGTCACGGCCGCGCTGCGGGCGCTGGCGCAGGTGGGCGATCCGCGTGACGACCTGAGGTTCGGGCTGATCACGGCGACCCAGCTGGAGCGGATCGGCACGTTGTTCGGGCGTGGGGTGAGCGACCGGGTGGTGATCGAGCGGGCCTGGGCGCTGGAGTCGCAGCTGCGCAAGCTGGAGACGCTCGGCACGGAGGCCGTGCGGCTGCCGCCGGCCAGGCTGCGGGTGGTGAGCATGGACCGGCAGGCGGGCGTGTTCGGCAACCGCGTGCTCGGCACGTACGTGGCCACGGCCCTCACCCACATCCTGCGCCAGTCCGCCGCCTCCGACCGGCCCTGGTACCACACGATCATCGTGGCGGGCGCCGACAAGCTCAGGGGCGATGTGCTCGACCGGTTGATGGACGCCTGCGAGACCTCCCGTACCGGACTGGTCCTGACTTATCGGTCCTTGACCCCCACGGTGCGGGAGCGGCTGGGCAGGGGGCACGCGGCGGTGGCGTTCATGCGGCTCGGCAACGCCGAGGACGCGCGGGTCGCCAGCGAGCACGTCGGCACCGAGCACCGGCTGGAGCTGGCCCAGCTCACCGAGACGATCAGCGAGTCGCTGCCCGGGCTCGACGGCGGCTACACCTCGACGATCTCGCAGATGGACGACGACAGGGAGGCCCGGGACGAGAGCCACGCCGACCTGGCGGGCGACATCACCGAGTCCACCGAGTGGGGCAGGACCGCCGACAAGATCTCGGAGAAGGAGCGGGTGCTCCAGCGCTCGCGCGAGTTCCTCGTCGAGCCACACCAGCTCCAGCAGCTCCCCACGACCTCCGTGATCGTCACGGACGCCACGGCCCAGGGCAGGCGTGTCCGCCTCGCCGACGCGAACCCGGCCATCCTGACCTTCCCCAAGACCACGCTCGGCGAGCTGGAGGAGGTACGCGAGGCCGTGCTGGCGCTCGACCCCAAGGCGCGGGACGGCGACGGGGAGCCCCCACCGAACCTCGGGCCACCACCGCCACGCCTGGACTGGCGCAAGGGGAGGCAATGACATGGTCAATGTCAAGGTGACGAGCTGACGGTTGGCGGAATTTAACAAAGAACCGTCTGTGGGGGAATGAAATGCAGCCGAGTGTCTCGCTGAGTGGGCCCTGGTATCGAATCCAGTCGATCGCAGCACCCTCGCGAAGCTCGTCGGCGGAGTGGGATTTCGTCACCGTGCTGCCCGCGGTGCTGTCGGCCGCGCAACGCGACCGGCCGTTCGTCATCGGGTGGCTGTCGCGAGGGTCCGGCGCGCCGCTCGAGCTCATCACCAACGCGGGGCCGCTGTCGCCGCCGCGCCAGCCGCGCAGGTCGACCGGCGCGCCCGAGTATCCGAGCGGGCCCCAGCCGCTGCTGTTCCCCGGCGGGGCCCGCGGCGTCCAACTCGACGAGGAGTATCTCGCCGACCTGGCCGACCTGGTGTGGACGCCGTGCCCGGGCCGGCAGGCGCCGCCGCTCGGGAGCAAGGGGCGCGAGTTCGACCCGGACGAGCTCAGGCGGCCGACGTTGTTCGAGTCGACGCTGGTGACGCTCATGTCGCGGCCGTTCGCCTGGCTGGTCGTGGCCGAGCCGACCGACCTGCTCGACGCCGAGGTGGCGCACCTGCGTACCCAGCTCAACGTGCTCAGGCAGTACGGCGACGCCTCCGAGCGCTCCCGCTTCGACGCCGAGCGCGCCGAGCGGCGCATGCAGGAGCTGGACGCGTTCAGGGAGGCGGGCCTCTGGAACGTACGCGTGCTCGCCGGGGGCGCCACCGCCGAGGAGCTGCGGCAGATCGCGCCCGTGCTGGTCGGGTCGGTCGAGATGAGCCAGCACCCGTACCGGCTGCGCAGCTCGCACGGCGCGGCCTACACGCTGCCGGAGGCCCTGGCCATCACCATGCAGGACCCGGCCGACGGCGCCGCCGCCCCGTTCGCCGCCACCGCCGGAGCCCTCGCGGCGCTGGCCGGGCTGCCCCGCCGGGAGGTCCCCGGGGTACGCGTGCTCGAGTCGGGCTTCTTCGACGTGACGTCCGAGGCCGACGGGGGCGAGCTGGAGCTCGGGGAGATCCTCGACGGGCAGGACAGAGCGGTCGGTACGTTCCGGGTGCCGCTGGCCACGCTCAACCGGCACGCGTTCGTCACGGGCGCGACCGGCTCCGGCAAGTCGCAGACCGTGCGCCACCTGCTGGAGCAGCTCAGCAGGGCGCGCATCCCGTGGCTGGCCATCGAGCCCGCCAAGTCCGAGTACGCCGCCATGGCCGGCCGCATCGACGAGCCGATCACGGTCATCAACCCGTCGGCCCCTGACGGCGTGCCGTTCAGCATCAACCCGCTCGAACCCGAGCCCGGCTACCCCGTCCAGGCCCACATCGACATGATCAGGGCGCTGTTCATGGCGGCGTTCGACGCCGAGGAGCCGTTCCCGCAGATCATGTCCCTCGCGCTGCAGCGCGTCTACGAGGCGACCGGCTGGGACGTCGTCACGGGCGGCGCCGTGCCGGGCTCGAACGTCCCGCCCAGCGTGCCCACCCTCGAACAGCTCCAGCAGCACGCCATGGACGTGATCAAGGAGATCGGCTACGGCCGCGAGGTCCAGGCGGACGTCGAGGGCTTCATCTCGCTCAGGCTCCGCTCCCTGCGGGTCGGCTCGGCCGGGCGCTTCTTCGAGGGCGGCCACCCCGCCGACATCGGCGGCCTGCTCGAACGGGACGTCGTGCTGGCGATCGAGGACGTCGCCAACGACGAGGACAAGGCGTTCCTCATGGGCACGCTGATCATCAGGATCGTCGAGCACCTGCGCATGCGGGCGCGTAGGGAGAAGTCCCACGAGCTGCGCCACGTCATCGTGATCGAGGAGGCGCACCGGCTGCTGCGTGACCGCGGCCACGGGCGGGCGTCCACGCACGCGGTGGAGCTGCTGGCCGGGCTGCTCGCGGAGATCCGCGCGTACGGCGAGGGCATCGTGGTGGCCGAGCAGATCCCCACCAAGCTCGTCTCCGACGTGGTCAAGAACACCGCGCTGAAGGTGGTGCACCGGCTCCCGGCGGAGGACGACAGGAAGCTCGTCGGCGCCGCCATGAACCTGAGCGACGAGCAGTCCCGCCACGTCGTCTCCCTGCAGCCGGGTTCGGCCGCGGTCTTCGCCGACGGGATGGACCGGCCGCTGCGGGTCCGCGTGCCGCTGGGGGAGTCCAGGGAGAAGGTGCTGCCCGGCCCGCCGCCGCCCATCCGGGGCCGCCGGTCCGCGGCGTGCGGCGCGGCCTGCCGTACCGGGCAGGCGTGCACGCTGGTGGAGCTGCGCGAGGCCGACGTGCTCGCCGACGCGCCCGAGTGGGCCTGGCTGCGGATCTGGTGCGACACGGTCGTGCTCGCCTTCGTCAGCAACCGGCCCCTGCCCGGGGTGCCGCGCGCCCTCGCCTCCGCCTGGTCCGACCTGCCGGTGCGGCGCCGGGAGTGCCTGCTGGCGACCCTGATCGAGCGCTCGGTGCAGCGGCGTGCGTGGTCACTGCGCAGCTGGTTCGATCCTTCGCTGCTCACGGAGAAGGCGGCCGAGACCGCCACCCGGCTGCTCGCCGGGCTCGAAGGCGGCGGGGAGCGACCGGGGGCGTCGTGGGTGATCCCGCAGGTCCGCTGGCTGCACGAGGTGGACAGGCTCTTCCCGTACGGCCAGCCGGCCCCCAACCTGCGCAGCCCGGCGCCTCCCATGGAGTACGCCCTCTTCCGCCAGCCGTCCAACGGCAACGGCTCCTCGCCCGATCTCGTCCACACGGAGCTGCTCGGGCACCGGGCGAAGGCGCTGCGGCATCACCCCCTGTCGATGGAGATAGACCGTAACCGGGCGCTGGCCTGGCGGGTGATCCTGGGGGACGACGAGAACGAAGGGGTGCAGCGGGACATCACGACGGTGGCGATCGGGATCGAGTCGTCGGCGCGGGTGCGGCACGTGGGGCAGACGATGGGGGCCGGATGGCTGGAGGGCGTGCTGTCCTGGCCCCGGCGCTTCGTCCTGCCGTTCGAGCAAGGCGGGGCCCCGGAGATCACCTTCGCCGAGCCCGCCCCGAGCCCCTCCTGACCCCTTGGCCGCGTTTTCGTGTGCATCTCCAGACTTACGGCCAACGCCGACTAGGATCCTTGGGCATGACCCAGCTTCCTCTGCGGGCCCAGCTCGCCAGCGCCCTGGGCCGCAGTGCCGCCACACTGTCCAGGATGACCGGGCGCGGTGACGGCTCGGTGATCGGCGGCCGAGTGGGCCTGCTGCTCGAGCCCGACCTCCTGCGCAAGCTGGCCCGCGACCGCAAGCTGGCCCTGGTCAGCGCCACCAACGGCAAGACCACCACGACCAGGCTGATCACGTCGGCGCTGCTCGACCTCGGCGAGGTGGCCACCAACGCGTTCGGCGCCAACATGCCCGCCGGTCACGTCTCGGCGCTCTCCCAGAGCAAGGCCGCCCCGTACGGCGTGCTGGAGGTGGACGAGAAGTACCTGCCGGAGGTGCTCGACACGACCGGTGCGAGCGTCGTCTGCCTGATGAACCTCAGCCGCGACCAGATGGACCGTGCCGCCGAGATCTGGCTGCTCGCGCAGAAGTGGCGCAGGGCCCTGTCCGGCAAGCCCACCCACGTCATCGCCAACTGCGACGACCCGCTCGTGACCTGGGGCGCCTCCACGGCCGCCAAGGTCACGTGGGTCGCCGGCGGGCAGCGGTGGAAGGAAGACTCCTGGTGCTGCCCCGAGTGCGGCGGCCCGCTCGACCGCAAGGACGCCTTCTGGGCGTGCAGGGAGTGCACGTTCCACCGGCCGGAGCCGCAGTGGGCGCTCGACGACGACGTGGCCGTCGATCCGCGCGGTCAGCGGTGGTTGCTCGACATCCAGCTGCCCGGCCAGGCCAACCGTTCCAACGCGGTGATGGCGCTGGCGGTCGCGGAGGCGTTCGGGGTGCCGGTGGAGCGCGCCCTGCCCAGGCTGCGCGAGGTCACCTCGGTGGCCGGCCGCTACACCACCGTCGAGCGCGACGGCCGCCACGCGCGGCTGCTGCTCTCGAAGAACCCGGCGGGGTGGCTGGAGGCGTTCGACGTGGCCGACCCGCAGCTGCCGATCATCCTCTCGGTCAACGCGCAGGGCCCCGACGGCCGTGACACCTCGTGGCTGTGGGACGTCGACTATCGCATCCTGCGCGGGCGGCCCGTGTTCGTGACCGGCGAACGCCGCCTCGACCTGGCGCTCAGGCTCGACGTGGCGGACGTGCCGTTCACGCTGTGCGGCACGTTCAGCGAGGCCCTCGCCATGCAGCCGCCTGGCCGGGTCGACGTGATCGCCAACTACACCGCGTTCCAGAGCATCCGATCGGAGTTCGGCCGTGCCGTCTGACAGCGCCCTGCGCATCGTCTGGATCTACCCTGACCTGCTGAGCACGTACGGCGACCAGGGCAACGTGCTCGTCCTGGAGCAGCGTGCGCACCGCAGGGGCATCGAGACGGAGACGATCCACGTACGCTCGGCGGACCCGGTGCCGGAGACCGGCGACATCTACCTGATCGGCGGCGGCGAGGACCGCCCGCAGATCCTGGCGGCCGAGCGCCTGCGCCGGGACGGCGGCCTCCACCGCGCCGTCGCCCGCGGCGCCGCCCTGCTGGCGGTGTGCGCCGGATACCAGATCATGGGCAGCACGTTCGGCGGCGAGGAAGGCCAGCCGGTGGACGGCATCGGCCTGCTCGACATCGCCAGCTCCCGCGGGCCGGCGCGCGCCGTGGGCGAGCTGGTGGCGGAGGTGGACGCCGCGCTCAACCTCCCCACGCTGACCGGCTTCGAGAACCACATGGGCGTCACCCACCTGGGCCCCGGCGTCAGGCCGCTGTCCAGGACCGTCGTGGGTGTGGGCAACGGCGACGGGTTCGAGGGGTGCCACGCGGGGCACGTGGTGGGGACATACCTGCACGGGCCGGCGCTGGCCCGCAATCCCGCGCTGGCGGACCTGCTGCTGTCGTGGCGGGTGGGGGAGCTGGTGCCGCTCGACGACTCCCGCTACGAGGCCCTCCGCCAGGAACGCCTGGCCGCCGTACGGCCGAGCTGACCCTTCCTTCGGCCGAGCCGCACGTAGAGCGCGACATGCGTGCGGCTCGGAGTCCGGCGGCCGGTGACGGTCAGTAGACCAGCGCCTGCGCGCCCTCGCTGACCGCTTCCTCGACGAACGCCGGAGCGCCCGCGATGCGGACCCCCTCGATCACGTCGTCCACGGTGATGTTCCTGCGGGCCGCGCACTGGGTGCAGAGCGTCACCCGCCCACCCGCCAGCACGGCGTCGAGCAGGTCCGCGAGCGGCGCGGCATGCGGCAGGCTGAACTCCTTGGCCCTCCCCGGCAGCGCGAACCACGACGACTCGCCGGTCAACCAGAGAGAAACGGGCACACCGCTCGCGAGCGCGGCGGCCGCGACCGTGAACGCCTGGTTGCACCGCTCGGGGGCATCCGCCCCGGCGGTCACCTTGATCACCAGTGATCGTCCCATACCGTCACCCTAACTCCTCCGCCGTATCCGGACGCTCCTCGCGGGCCGGTGCGCAGCTCTGGTCGCAGCCGCCGAAGCGGGCCGTGTTCACCGGGGTGAAGTCCGAGGCCGGCACGTCCTTCAGCGCCGCCATCATGGTGTCCTTCCAGATCGGCCCGGGCACCGAGGCGCCGGCCACCGCGCCGAAGTACCGGCCGCCGATCGTGACCCCGGTCAGCTTGTACCGCTGCGAGCCACGCGGGTCGCCCACGCTGACCGCACCCGCGAGGTCGGGTGTGAAGCCGGCGAACCAGGCCGTGGCGTACCCGTCCGTGGTGCCCGTCTTGCCCGCCGCCGGGCGGCCGATGCCGCCGACTCCGCGCATCGTGCCCTTGGTGAACACGCCGGACAGGACCTGCGCGGTGGCGTCGGCCACCTCCGGGTCCAGCGCCTTGCGGCACGACGGCTTGTAGGAGGTCGTCGTGCCCGCGCTCACCTTGGTGATGACCATGGGCGCGCAGTACGTGCCGCGCGCCGCCACCGCCGCGTACGCGGCGGCCACGGTCACCGGGTCCATCTCGTTGATCCCGAGCGTGAACGTCTCGTACTCCTGCAGCGGCCCTCCGTCCGCCCGCCTGATGCCCAGCGACTTGGCCGTCTGCACCGTCTCGCAGAGGCCGACCCGCTGCTCCAGCGCCATGAAGAACGTGTTCACCGACCCCCACGTGCCGGTCGCCAGCGTCTTGAACCCGGGCGAGCCCTCGTCGTTGGTCACCGTCCAGGATGGAATGCCCATGTTCTGACCCTTGCAGTTCTTGAACGAGGCAGAGCCGGGAGCGGTGTAGGCGTTGGTCACGCTGATCCCGTCGTCGATCTTCATGCCCTGTGCGAGCGCCGTGATCAGCGTGAACGTCTTGAACGTCGAGCCCGCCTGGAAGCCGATCAGCCCGCCGTGCCGCTTGTCCGCCACCGGGTTGTAGGAGATCTCCTTCCGTTTGGCGGAACGGCCGTAGGGCCGGCTGGCCGCCATCGCCTTGATCTCGCCCGTACCCGGCTCGACCAGCGCCTCGGCGGCGACGGCGTGGTCCGAGGCGAACACGTGCTTCCTGACGGCCGCCTCCGCCGCCCGCTGCGCCCTGGGGTCAAGCGTCGTGTAGATCTTCAACCCGCCGCGCTCGAACCGCTGCTCCCTGATCCGCTGCGTCCCGCCGAAGGCGGGGTTGGTGAGCAGCTCGTAGCGTACGTACTCGCAGAAGTAGGGATACGGGCTGTCCTGGCAGCCATTGGGGGCGTCGACCCCCTTGTAGCCGAGCTTCTCCGCCTTGGCCTGCGCCGCCTGCTCCGGCGTGATGCGGCCGAGCTGCGCCATCCGGTCCAGCACCACGTTGCGGCGTCCCAGCAGCAGCTCGCGGGCCTGCTTGCCGAGCTCGGGATCGGTCCTGTTGGGGTTCTGGACGGCGCCGGCCAGGGTCGCGGCCTGGGCCAGGCTGAGGTGGGCCGCCGAGACGCCGAAGAAGCGCCGGGCCGCCGCTTCCACGCCGTTGGCGCCCGCGCCGAAGTACGCAATGTTCAGATATCTACGGAGAATCTCGTTCTTGGAGTATTTCTGCTCCATGCCCATCGCGTACCGCAGCTCCTTGAGCTTGCGCGCGTAGCTGGCCTCCAGCGCCTTGTTCTTGCCTGCCTCGGTGTCGGCCGAGTTCAGCAGGACCTGCTTGACGTACTGCTGGGTGATGGAGGAGCCGCCCTGGGCGATGCCGCCCGAGCTGAGGTTCTTGACCAGGGCGCGGACGGTGCCCTCGAAGTCGATCGCGCCGTGCTGGTAGAAGCGGTAGTCCTCGATGGCGACGATCGCCGTCTTCATCACGTCGGCGATCTGGTCCAGGCGGACGACCTTGCGGTTCTCGGCGTAGAACTGGGCGATGCGGTTGCCCTTGGCGTCGTACATGACGGAGGTCTGGGCCAGGGGCGGCTCTTCGAGCTGGGCGGGCTTGAGATCCAGCGTCTCCGTGGCCGAGACGACCAGCGAGCCCGTGCCGCCCACGGCGGGCAGCGTGAGCGCGGCCACCAGGGCGCCGGCGGCGACGGCCGCTCCGGTCAGACGGACAAGGCTCCACAAGGGGCTCGAAGGGGACATGGGCGTCATGACAGCACAGGCCTGTTCTCACTGTCCAAGACTGATATGACGCATCCGTCGATACGGGAATGGATATCGAGGCCGCACAGTGGGCCAACGCCACTAGGCTTGGGGAACATGGAAGAACCAGAAGTGCACCCCGACCTGGAGCAGATCGCGTTCCTGCTCGGGCGGTGGGAAGGCGCCGGCGTGGGCGGCTACCCGACGATCGAGAGCTTCAACTTCGGTCAGGAGATCGAGTTCGCGCACAACGGGAAGCCGTTCCTGTCCTACGTGAGCCGCACCTGGCTGCTCGACCAGGACGGAAACCGGGTGAAGCCGCTGGCCACCGAGTCGGGATACTGGCGTCCCCAGCCCGACAGGCAGATCGAGGTGGTGCTCGCGCACCCGACCGGGATCGTCGAGATCTACGTCGGCGAGGTCGTCTTCCACAAGATCGAGCTACGCACGGACGTCGTCGCCCGCACCGTCTCGGCCAAGGAATACACCGCGGGCCACCGTCTGTACGGGCTGGTCAACGGCAATCTCATGTGGGCGTACGAGATGGCGGCCGCGGGCCACCCGCTCACGGACCATATGTCGGCGGAGCTGAAGAAGGTAGCTTGACCCGGTATGAGCACGCCCTTCACCGCTGACGCCGTCGAGGCGATCAAGCGCCACATGAATGACGACCATGCCGAAGACGCGCTGATCATCGTACGAGGACTCGGCGGACGCCCCGAGGCCACCTCGGCGGTGACGAGCGACGTGGACGCCGAGGCGATCGAGTTCACCGTCGACGGCGGGGAACGGGTCCGGGTGCCCTGGGGGGCGACGCTCACCGAGCGGGCCCAGGTGCGCAAGGCCGTGGTGCAGCTCTATCGGGACGCATGCGGCAAGCTCGGCATCGCGGCACGAGGCGAGCACTGACCCCGGGAGCATGAAGAAGGGCCCCAGGCTGACTCCGCCTGCCGAGCAGGCGGGCCGGATGGACCAAGGTCGGGATGGGATCCCGCCCTCCGGCTGCCAGGGGCCCCGGTGGTTGCCTCGTATTCGCCGTGCGTCACGAGACAACAGTCCGCGACTTAGCGGACAACCACCTCGCTAGTCCAACTATGAATCACCATTGCTTGGACCACCTCCTTTCCGCGTACCAAAGACGCTATGCGCTCCTGCTCGGAAGGGGCAAGTGAATATCACCGGACCGTCCTGCGGCCTCTGCGCCTAAACTCAGGACATGACCGAGACGCAGTGGCATGAGGAACTCCGCGCCAAGGGCTACCGGGTCACCCCCCAGCGCCAGCTCGTCCTTGAGGCGGTCAAGTCGTTGGAGCACGCCACGCCGGAGGAGATCTGCGTCAGGGTCCGCGAGACCGCCCGCGGCGTGAACATCTCGACCGTCTACCGCACGCTGGAGCTGCTCGAAGAGCTCGGCATGGTCACCCACACCCACCTCGGGCACGGCGCGCCGACCTACCATCTGGCGGCCGAGGCCGATCACGTGCACCTGGTGTGCCGGGGCTGCGACAAGGTGTTCGAGGTGCGGCCCGAGCTGGCGGAGGGGCTGGTCAAGGGGCTGGACGAGGAGCTGGGGTTCATCGCGGACGTGCATCACCTGACGGTCTTCGGCCGGTGCCGCAACTGCCGATAGGCGCGCGGCCTCCCGTCTGCGGGCGTCCTCGCGACTGACGCTAGCCTGGATGGCATGCGTAGCCCTCTGCTCGACCTCCCCGGTGCCGTCGCCGCCGACGAGCCGGACTCCGACGTAGCCGCCCACTACGGTGACCTGTTCGCCGAGCAGCGCGCGCTGGCCAAGGGTGAGGCGGTCGTCGACCGCAGCAACCGCGAGGTGGTCCGCATCTCCGGCGCCGACCGGCTGAAATGGCTCAACGACCTGACCTCGCAGAAGCTCGACACGTTGCGCCCCGGCGAGTGGACGCAGACGCTCGACCTCGACCTGCAGGGTCACGTGCTGCACCACCTGACGCTGGCTGACGACGGCGAGAGCGTGCTGGCCCACGTCGAGCCGGGCAGCGCGCAGAGCCTCATCGACTATCTCGACCGGATGCGGTTCATGCTCCGCGTGGAGGTGTCGCGGGCCGACGAGCTTGCCGTGCTCTCCACGACCACAGAGGACTTCCTGGTGCCGCGCGCCGAGCTGCCCGACCACCTGGGCAGGCCGCTGGCGGGGCTGTGGGCGTACGAGGCGCTGCGCATCGAGGCGCACCGGCCGCGGCTGGGGCTCGACACCGACCACAAGACGATCCCCCACGAGGTGGGGTGGATCGGCTCGGCCGTGCACCTGACCAAGGGGTGCTACCGCGGCCAGGAGACCGTCGCCAGGGTGCACAATCTCGGGCACCCGCCGCGCCGCCTGGTCTTCCTGCACCTCGACGGCAGCGTCGACACGCTGCCTCCGCACGGCGCTCCGGTGCTTCTCGAGGGCCAGGAGGTCGGCGTGGTCGGCTCGGCCGCCCGGCACCACGAGCTTGGCCCGATCGCGCTGGCCGTGGTGAAGCGCACGGTGCCGGTGGACGCGCCGCTGCTGGCCGGTGGGGTGGCGGCGGCGCAGGAGGTCATCGTGCCGCCGGACGCGGGCCGCAACGTCAGCATCGACCCCTCGCTGCGCCGCCGCATCCGCTGAGGGCCTAGACCTCGAGGACGAGGGTGATCGGGCCGTCGTTGACCAGCGACACCTTCATGTCCGCCCCGAAGACGCCCGTCTCCACGTGTGCGCCCAACGCGCGCAACTCCTCCACCACCGCGTCCACCAGCGGCTCGGCGACGGGCCCAGGGGCGGCGGCCTGCCACGTGGGCCGTCGCCCCTTGCGGGCGTCGCCGTACAGGGTGAACTGACTGATCACCAGGAGCGGCGCCGACACGTCCGAGCAGGACTTCTCGCCGTGCAGGATGCGCAGCCCCCACAGCTTCGCGGCGAGCTTGGCGGACGAGGCCCGGGTGTCCGTGTGCGTGACGCCCACCAGCACCAGCAGCCCCGGCTCCGCGATCGCCCCGACCGTGCGCCCGTCCACCACGACCGACGCCGAACTCACTCTCTGCACCACTGCTCGCATGGCAACCCATTCTGGACCAGGAGCGACGATCCGTAGACTCATGCCGAAAGGGGAAGCGATATGTCGATGATTGTGGAAGTTGTCCGATCTGGGTTCGTGGAGTCCACGCATCAGGCTCGCATGCTGACCGTGGACGCCGAAGGGCACCCGGTCGCGGCGAGGGGCGCGGTGCACGTTCCCGCGTCGCCACGGTCGTCGATGAAGCCGCTTCAGGCGCTCGGCATGCTCCGCGCCGGTCTGCGGCTGGAGAGGGAGCTGCTGGCGCTGGCCTGCGCCTCGCACTCGGGCGAGCCGTTCCACGTGGACGGCGTCAGGAAGATCCTCGCGGGCGTGGGGCTGGAGGAGCCGGCGCTGGGATGCCCCGAGGACTACCCGTTCGACCGTACGGTGACCGAACGCGGGCGCGTCTACATGAACTGCTCCGGCAAGCACGCCGCCATGCTGGCCACCTGCGTGCTGAACGACTGGCCCACCGACTCCTACCTCGAGCCCAGGCATCCGCTCCAGCGTGCGATCCGCGAGACCGTGGAGGACCTGACGGGGGAGCGGGTCGCGGCCTCGGGCGTGGACGGGTGCGGGGCGCCGCTGTTCTTCGTGTCGATGCTCGGGGTGACCAAGGCGTTCAGGGCGTTCCCCCTGTCCTCGCCCGACTCGTACGAACGCAAGATCTTCGACGCCATGACCACCTACCCCGAGTGGACCTCGGGCACCGACCGGCCGGAGGCCAGGCTCATGCGTGCGCTGCCCGGCCTCATGCTGAAGGCGGGGGCCGAGGCGTTCGACGCGTTCGCGTTCGAGGACGGGCGCGCGGGGACCGTCAAGATCGAGGACGGGTCGCAGCGCGCCCGCGTCCCCATCACGGTCGCGGCCCTGCGCTCGCTGGGCCTGGACGCGCCCGAGCTGGCCGATCTGGCCGCGCCGCCGGTGCTCGGCGGCGGCCGGCCAGTGGGTGAGCTCCGCCTGCGTTAGAGGGGGCGTCAGAGGGTGCGGAACTGGCGGGTGGCGGAGATGGCGCCCGAGGTCGTGGTGGTGAACGTGCGCATCGACCCGGCGAACTTGGACAGGTCCCACTCCGCGGGGCCGTGGTACCAGTACAGGTTGTCGGCCTGGTGGCCGTTCCCGGTGACCGAGGCCACCACGCGCGACCAGTGCTCCACGCCGTCGAAGATGACCGCGTACGGCAGGTAGCGCGAGAACAGCTCCACCCTGTGCTGCTCGGGCACCTCGCCCAGCTCGCCGGAGAACAGGTACTTCCGGAAGCCCATGGTGTGCGCGAGCGCCGCCGAGCCCTTGGCCGTCTTGGCCGGCATGTACTGCCCGCCGACGGCCAGCGCGCCGCCCGCGATGATCAGGGCCAGGCCGAGCAGCCCGTACGTGGTGAACCAGGCCAGCGCCACCGTGGCCACCAGCCCGAGGCCGATGAGCGCCACGCCGGTCGTCGTCCACCTGGTGCGCTCGGTGTCCGGACGCCGGGCGAACCAGCCCTGCTTGACCACGTCGGCGTAGAGGGCGTCGCGCACCTTGCCCAGGTGGGTCGCGAACGAGCCGGACAGCTGCGACAGCAGCACCGCGTCCCGCCCGTCGAAGATGGCGTCGTACAGGGCGCGCTCGTAGGGCAGCAGCGTGTTGGTGGGCGCGTTCGGCAGCTTGACCAGCATCCAGTCGGGCGCGTCGTACGTCTGGCGCGGCTGCTCGTCGATCCGCAGGTAGCCGCGGACCGCGAGGTCGACGATCGTGGCGGTCACGTCGATCACGTCGGCCTGCTCGTCCACGAGCGTGCCGATCTGGCCGGGCCGCACCCCGTCGGGCGGGGAGAAGTGGCCGTTCTGCACCGGATCGACCGAGCCCTGCTCGTGCCCCGCGACCCTGGCGTCGCGCCCGCGCGTCCAGTAGAGCAGGGCGAGGCCGCCGAGCAGCAGCACCAGCAGCCCGGCCAGGGCGCCGCCGGTGACGGCGTTCAGCGTGAACGCGGCGGCCAGCGAGAAGCGCTTCTCCAGGATGGGGGCGCCGCCGCTGGAGCCCTTGGGATAGCCGATGACCACGGTCAGCGCCTGGCCGGGCGCGATGTTCTCCTGCTCGAAGTCGGCCTGGGTGGCCGAGTGGTCCATGGAGGCCGAGGTGCAGCCGATGGCCGAGGTCAGCTCCCCGGCGAAGCAGGACAGGTTCTGCACCTGCCCCGGGCCGTTCACCTTGACCGTGGCCTTGGCGACCTGCTGATTCCACCCGTTCACCGCGAACCAGCGCAGCTCCTCGACACCGCCCGAGGTCGTCACCGCTCCCTTGACGTCGTACTCGACCGTCCCGTTCCCCTTGACGGTGAGTACGTCGCCTGCCAGGGTGCCGCCCTTGACGTTCGAGATCTGGTAGACGCGGTCGTTGTCGTCGTCGTACCGCGTCCTGGTGATGAACGTCCGCTTGAGCTCACCCGACGCCCCGCCGATCTTCTCGACCACGTGCAGGGTGCCGTTCTTGCCGAGGGTCAGCGTCACCTCGTCCGTGATCCCGGCCACCGCTGCGTACGCGGGAGCGGCGGTCAACGTCAGAGCGGTGGCCGCGAGCGCGGCCATCGTGAGTCTGATACCCATGGCGGCAAATCGTATCGGTTCGTGACTGTCAGTCCAGCGTGATGCTGGTTGCAGCCCGCTGAACACTCTCCGGCGAAGCGCCCTGGCCGGGGTTCTCGAGTGCGAGCGCCTGGTTCTGCTCGACGAACGGGCGCATGCGCTCCTCGTACCGGTCGAAGGCCGCCACCTGGTCCCTGCCGAGCTCCTCCGCCAGCACGTACGCCCCCACCAGGGCCAGGCTCGTGCCCTGCCCCGACAGCGGCGAGGCGCAGTAGCCCGCGTCCCCGATCAGCGCGACCCTGCCCTTCGTCCAGTGCTCCATCCTGACCTGGGCCATGGCGTCGAAGTAGAAGTCGTCGGCCTGCCACATGGCCTCCAGCAGCTTGGGCACCTCCCAGCGCGCGCCCGAGCAGCGCTCCTGGACGATGCGCTTCTGCTGCTCGACGTCGCGGTAGTCGTAGTCGATCGGCTCGCCGCGGAAGCCGAGGTTGACCCGCATCACGCCGGCGTCCCTGTCGCTGAAGACGGCGCCGCCCGCGTCGCCGTCGTTGAACCAGGTCTGCCAGTGGTCCAGGCCGAGGAAGTTGTCGGCGGTGAAGATGGACACGTAGGTGCCGAGGTGGCTGAGGAACTGCGCCTCGTGGCCGAAAGTGAGATCGCGCACGTTGGAGTGCAGGCCGTCGGCGCCGACCACGTAGTCGTAGCGGGCACGCCCGCCGCTCTCGAACGTCACGTCCACGCCCTCGGGGCCCTGGGCGAGGGTGGCGATCGAGTCGCCGTAGACGTACTCGGCGCCGGCGGCACGTGAAGCCTCGATGAGGATCGCGGTCAGGTCATCGCGCATGATTTCGATGTCCGGGCTGTCGAACCGGCCCCCGCTGAGGGTCTCCTCCTCGCTGCGCATGATCTCGTTGCCGTCGGCGTCGACCATGGACATCCCCCGCATGGTCGTCCGCAGCTCCCTGATCTGGTCGATGACGCCCATCTTCTCGACCACCGTCAGCGCGGCGCCCCTGATGTCGATGGCCTGGCCGCCCTTGCGCGGGGCCGCGGCCCGCTCGACGAGCGTGGTCTCGTAGTTCCCGTGCTGCTGCAGCCAGTAGGCCAGGACGGGGCCGCCGATGCTCGCGCCGGAGATGAGAACCTTCATGATGTGCTCCCTGTCTTGTTGACGTCGTACGCTGACTGTACGACGTACGGACAGCACGTCACAACTGTATGATGGCAAGATCTGTACTAGTACAGGAGGATGTGGAATGGCCGTCCCGCCCTACGCCAGGATCGTCGCCGACATCAAGCGCCGCATAGCCGACGGCAAGCTGCGCCCAGGCGACCGCGTGCCCTCCACCAGGCAGCTCGCCAGGGACTGGCAGGTCGCGCTGGCCACCGCCGCCAAGGCGCTCGCCCTCCTGGCCCAGGAGGGCGTGGTGGTGGCGGAGCCCCGGGTGGGCACGATCGTGGCGGAACCGCGCGGGGGCCGGACGGCCGTTCGGCGTCAGGAAATTTCCGGAAATGACATGATCCGCGAGCGCATCGTGCGGGCCGCCATCGAGATCGCCGACGCCGAAGGGCTTCCCGAGCTCACCATGCGCGGCGTCGCCGACCGGCTCGGCATGGCCACCATGTCCCTTTACCGGCACATAGGCGGCAAGGACGATCTGGTGCTGCTCATGGTGGACGCCGTGATCGACGCGTACCCGCTGCCCGCGGAACCGCCGGGCGGCTGGCGGGCCAGGCTGGAGACGACCGCCCGGCTGCAGTGGGCCGCGTACCGCGCGCACCCCTGGATGGCCACGGTCACCTCACTGAGCAGGCCGCTGCCCTCAGCCAGCCTCATCAAGCACACGGAGTTCGTCATGGAGGGGCTCCACGACTCCGGGCTCGACGCCACGGCCAAGATGGACGTCCACATCCTGGTCTACAGCTACGTGCAGGGCATCGCCGCCAACATCGAGCGGGAGCAGCGGGCCCAGGCCGCCACCGGGCTCACCGCCGACGAGTGGATGGACGAGCAGGGGGAGCGCATGGGCGCGATCACCGCGGAGTACCCCGCGTTCGGCCGGCTCATCGACGAGCTCGACGGCGACTTCGACCTCGACCTCGACCGGCTCTTCGAGTTCGGCCTCGGCCCGCTGCTCGACGGCCTCGCCAAGGTGATCGACTAGCCCAACCCCTTCGGCCCTCCTCCCCAAAGGAACGCACCGAAGTGCGTTCCCCGTGCTCCCTCCTCAAAGGGCCGCGCCGAAGTGCGTTCCCCGCATTCCCTCTTCAAGGGGCCGCGCCGAAGCGCGTTTCCCCGCTCCTGCTCCCCAAAAGGACCGCACCGAAGTGCGGTGGGGCGTGAAGGGGCGCAGGTCAGCGTAGGAGGGCTAGCTGGTGATCTGGATCCGCAGCCGCCGGAAGCCGCGCCCCTTGCTCTCGATCTTGGCGACCTTGATGTGGCCGATCTGCCTGGTGGAGGCCACGTGGGTGCCGCCGTCGGCCTGGGTGTCGAGGCCCACGATGTCGACGATGCGCACGTCCTGCACGCTCTCCGGCACGAGGTTGGTGGCGGTGCGGATGATGTCGGGGATCTCGAACGCCTCCTTCCGGGGCAGCACGCGTACGTCGATGCGCCGGTCGGCGGCGATCTCGGCGTTGCACGCGTCCTCGACCGCCTCCTTGAACCCGGCAGGTACCTCCGGCAGGTTGAAGTCCATCCGCGCGCTGAGCTCGTCCATGTTGCCGCCGGTGACGAGGCAGCCGTAGTCCCTGAACACCACCCCGCACAGCACGTGGAGCCCCGAGTGCGTACGCATGAGGGCCGAGCGGCGCTCGTCGGCCACCGCCGCCTGCACCACGGTCCCGGCGGGCGGGACGGGGTCGCCCTCGGCCGGGATCAGGTAGAGGTCGTCGCTTTTGCGCACCCCCACGATGCGGGTCTCCACGCCCTGCCAGACCAGAACTCCGTGATCCGCCGGCTGACCGCCGCCACCTGGATAGAATGCCGACCTGCTCAGCACGATCCCATCAGGCGTCGCGTCCAGCACGACGGCTTCGAAGTCGCGTAGGGCCTGGTCCGACAGTTCCAGTCGCTGGGTGCGCCCGTGGAGGTCGTTGGTCATGTCGGCAGCCTAGTGCCCGAGGTGGTAATGCGTGGCCTGAGGCTCATCGCACCGCTCGCCGCGATGACGGCGCTGGTGCCGGGATGCGCCGGTGAAGAGCGAGCCAAGCCCTCGCCCAAGCCGGTGATGATGTTCGTGGGCGACAGCTTCACCGTGGGGTCGGGGCCGGTGCCGCGGTGGGAGACGTACGCGTCGGAGGCCGCGCGGCGGCTGGGCTTCGAGCCGGTCATCGCGGGCGCGGGCGGCACGGGCTATCTCAACACGGGCCGGGTGGGGCGTACGTTCCAGCGCTCGTTCGAGACGGAGCTGGCCTGGCGCCCGGCCCCCGACCTGCTGGTCATCTCCGGCGGCCACAACGACCGGCGCTGGAGCCCGGCGCGGGTGGGGGACGCCGCCGCGCGGCTGCTGAAAGAGGTTCGTACGCGCTGGCCGCGCACGAAGGTCGTCATGGTCGGGCCGATCTGGCTGTCCGGCACGCCGAGGAAGGCCTACGGCATGCGTGACGTGCTGGCGAAGGTGGCCGGCAAGGAGGGCGTGACGTTCCTCGACCCCCTGCGCCATCGCTGGCCCGCGGAGGCGATCCTGCCCGACGGCGTGCATCCCACGCTCGTCGGGCACCAGCGGCTCGCCGCCTGGCTGGCGGGCGAGCTGGCTTGATCACCAGGGGCCGTAGGGCCCGTTGTTGCCCCGGCCCATGCCCTTGACGGCCGGCTTGACGTCCACGATGTAGATCGTGGCCGCGATGACCGCCAGGATCGAGAAGAAGCCCAGGCCGATGCCGATGAACTCGGCGCCGCCGTAGAAGAGGAACGCGTTGAAGTAGCTCCATGCGCCCGCGGCCGAGAACAGCGTCGCCAGCACGAGGATCAGCAGCCAGAGGTTCTTCTGCAGCTTGCCCGCCGAGACGAACGCCGAAGGGGGCACCCGGAGCGCGTGCACGAGGGCGTAGACCGACATGCCGAAGATGACGGCGGCGAGCACCAGGAAGAGGAGATTGAGAACACCGTTGATCAAGTTCATGTTGTTGGCTCCGCACAACGCCGCGATGAAAACGGCTTCAGCCTAATAGGCAGCCCCGACAGGAGGGCACCCTGAAGCGGAAAAGGCCCGCCTCCAGAAAGAGGCGGGCTTCCCGGTCGATTCAGGCCTTCGCCTTGGTGGTGCGGGGCTTCCTGACCGGCGTCACCGGCTTGGCGACGGGCGGCTCGGCGGCCTCGGACACCTCTTCGAGCTCGAGCGCGGCGGTGCCGCTCGCCTTGCTGACGACCTTGCGGCCGCGCGTGGCGAAGTCCTCGTAGACCTCGGTGGCCCTGGTGGTGAACTGGCCGGCGTACTCGCGGGCCTTCTCGGGGAACTCCTTGGCGAGGCCCTCGGCCTTGTCGGCGTACTCGCGGGCGCGCACCGGCAGCTCCTTGGTGAGCTCGGAGCGGCGCGACTGCAGTTTCTGCAGCTGCTCGGGCAGCTCGCGCAGCTTCTCCACGGCGTAGTCGCCGACGCCCGCGACGGCGTAGAACGGCTTGGACTCGGTGAGCTTCTTGACCTCGGTTGCGAGCGTCATGGGTTAACCTTCCTTGGTTTCCTGGGTGACGTTGCCGTTGCCGGAGGGCGCCGCATAGGGCTCAAGAGCGGCGAGAAACTCCTCTGGCAGTGGTTCGTCGTCCGATGCGGAGTCGCGCCGAGGGTGAGCTTTCTGGGAGGTCTGCTCGCCTTCGGCGCGCTTCTCTTTACGGAACGACTCATAGATATCAATCAGCACCTGGCGTTGCCGCTCGGTGAGCTGCGTGTCGGCCCTTATTGCCGTGATGACGTCACTTGGCGGCTCGCGGTCCTCGATGAGGCCTGCCTGCACGTAGAGCGCCTGCGAGGAGATGCGCAGACCCTTGGCGATCTGGTTGAGGATCTCCGCGCTCGGCTTGCGCAGCCCCCGCTCGATCTGGCTCAGGTAGGGGTTGGAGACCCCTGCCGCCTCCGCCAGCTGCCGCAGCGAGATCTTCGCCTGCTGCCGCTGCTCGCGGATGTATTCGCCGATCGAACCGACTTTGGGTAGTGCCATGCCCCATAGTCTGCCTCGTCCTGCTTGCAATTGCAAGCAGGACGGTTAACTGCAGCAAGCATCAGAGCTGGAAAACCCACAGGAGGGGTGTTGTTGTGATCAAAGCCACAGAGAGCGCGATGTACCCGTAGCGCACCGACGCGGCCAGCTCGGGCCCCGGCTTGATCAGCCGGTCGACCCTGGCCATGACGTGCTGGGCGTGCACGCCGAGCATGCCGTTGGGCGTCGGCATGGCGCCCGCCGTACCGAACCTGAGCAGCGCCGTCGCCAGCCTGCGCGGCGAGCAGTAGCGCCGGGCGCGGTCGTCGGCGGCCATCTCGATGAGCAGCTCGACCTGCGACTGCGCGTCGGCCACCACCTTCGACCAGGGCAGCGCCCTGCGCAGCGCGGCGAACGGCAGCAGCACCAGGTCGTGCCGCTCGCGCACATGCGCGGCCTCGTGCGCGAGCACGGCCGCGAGCTCGTCCTCCGACAGCAGCTTGAGCGCGCCCTCGCTCACCACGACCTGCGAGCGCAGGCCGGGCACGCAGTACGCCGCCGCGCTGGGGTGGTCGAGCACCCGCACTCCGGGCACGCCGGGATCGTCGTGGGAGATCAGCGCGAGCAGCATGCGGTGCCGCCGTCGTGCCCGCAGCGCCTGCACGCCGGCCGTGAGGAGCACCGCGACCAGCACGGTCAGCGCGGTGAGCCCCGCGATCAGGGCCAGCACGTGCAGCGGGTCCCACGCCTCCAGCGGCGGCTCTCCCTGCGTGAACGCGATCAGCCCGGGCAGCACCCCCACGCCGTACGGCTGGACCGCGTAGGCGAGCATGGCGCCGGTGGTGGCAAGTCCCCAGGCCACGCCCAGGGACTGCCAGACGATGATGGCCAGCCGTGGAGCTTGTGAGGTCCACCGGGCCGTGGTGAAACGCCAGGAGCCGACCGCGCACGCCGCCGCGAGCGCTGCCAGCACCGCTGCCGTGATCACTCTTCCTCCAGCTCCGTAAGGGCTCTGCGCAGGATCTCCGCCTCCGTGCCTGACACAGCCTGGGCGAAGCGGGTCAGGGCGGCCGATCGGTCGCCCGTCATGTCCAAGGCTTCAAGCATAAGCTCGGCGATGTACGCGTCGCGGCTTTCGGCGGGTTGATACCTCCACGCGCGGCCGTCGCGGGTGCGCTGGAGGAAGCCCTTACGGGTGAGGCGGTCGAGCACGGTCATGACCGTGGTGGGGGCAAGATCGCGGTCGGCTATGAGTCTGCCGACCTCGCGGGCGGTCAACGCACTGTGCTCCGCCCAGAGGATGTCCATGATGCTGCGCTCAAGCTCGCCAAGACCCTTCACGCCCTTCAGGGTAGCTCTACAACCTGTCGAGCTGGCATTTGGGCCATGTGAATCCCGCCACGTCGGATGAACTCCCTCGCGGCACCCCGCGTACCTTCAGACATCGGTGTTGGCGCGGGACGGCCGATGATGACACTCTCGGTTAGATGGAGATCACGCTGGTGCGAGGCGACATCACCGAGCAGCGGGTGGACGCCGTCGTCAACGCCGCCAACTCCTCCCTCATGGGCGGCGGAGGCGTGGACGGCGCGATTCACCGCCGCGGCGGGCCAGAGATCCTCGAGGAGTGCAGGAAGCTGCGGGCCAGTCACTACGGCAAGGGCCTGCCCACTGGACAGGCGGTGGCGACGACGGCCGGGCGGCTGCCCGCGAGGTGGGTGATCCACACGGTCGGGCCGGTTCACTCCAGGTCGGAAGACCGTGCGGAGCTGCTGGCCTCCTGCTATCGGGAGTCGCTGCGGGTGGCCGACTCGCTGGGGGCCAAGTCGGTGGCCTTTCCCGCGATCTCGACCGGGCTCTACGGCTGGCCCATGGACGACGCCGCGCGGATCGCCCTCGATGCGGTGCGGCAGGCGGACACGTCCGTGGCGGACGTCCGCTTCGTGCTGTTCGACAGCGCGGCCTACGCCGTGTTCGAGTCACGCCTCTGACGGCGGCGGCGCTTCAGCGGGGATCGACGGCTGACCAGGGGAGCGTCAGCTCGCCGAGCCGCCACCTGGCCGGGCCGCCCAGTGGCGGGCGCATGGGCACCGGCCACGACGTGGACAGCACCCGTACGGAGGCCAGCCACCGCTGCCGCAGACCGTGAACCCCATACGGCGCGCTCATCGCCCAGGCATGGTCGAAGTCGCTCAGGAACGCATGAATCCGCTCACCGGGCACGTTCCGGTGGATGAGGGTCTTCGGCAGGCGGTCGGCCAGGTCCGAAGGCCGCTCGAAGGCGTCGAAACGGGCCGAGAACGTGATCGTCTGGGGCCCTTCCTGAGACAGCCCCACCCAGACCGCCCGCCGCCCGTTCTCTGACGACGTCCCCTCGACCAGGACGCCGCCGGGAGCCAGCCCGCCCCTGAGCACGTCCCAGTAATGCCACGCCTCGGCCTCGCTGTACTGCCTGAGGACGTTGAAGGCCCGCACCAGCGCCGGCGGGCGCGGGACGGGCAGCTCGAACCCGCCCAGCCGGAAGCTCAACCCGTCCCTCTCGTACGGCTTCGCCACCGCGACCCTGGCCGGATCGATCTCGATCCCGACCACCTCGACCTCCGGCGCCACCCTGCGCAGCCGGGTGAACAGCTCCAGCGTCGTGGTGTGCGACGCCCCGTACCCCAGATCCACCACGAGCGGCCTTTCCGCGGCCCGCAGCAGCCCGCCGTGCACGGCGACGACCCACCGGTCGGAGCGCCGCAGCCGGTTGTGCCCGGTCGTGCCCCGGGTGATCGTCCCGACCGGTGACACGTGCCCTGTCCAGTGCCGTCCGCCTGCGGCTCCGGCCGGTCTAGCCACTGACGCGGTGCACCTTGTGCTGGGCGGCCTGGGCTCTCGGTCGGATGATCATGCGGTCGATGTTCACGTGGGCGGGGCGGGTCACGCACCAGGCGATCGCGTCGGCCACGTCGTCCGAGCTCAGCGGGTCGGGCACACCCGCGTACACCCGCTCAGCGGCCGCCTCGTCCCCGCGGAACCGGGTGACCGCGAACCCCTCGCTCTTCACCATGCCCGGCGCGATCTCCACCACCCGCACCGGCTCCCCGACCAGCTCCAGGCGGAGCGTCTCGACCATCGACGTCTGGGCGTGCTTGGCCGCGCAGTAGCCGCCCCCGCCCTCGTACGACACCAGACCCGCCGTCGAGGTCAGCATCACGAGCACGCCGTCGCCCGACTCGATGAGCTTGGGGACGAGCGCCTGAGTCATGCGCAGGGAGCCGAGCACGTTCACGTCGTACATGCGCTGCCAGTCGTCCAGCCGCGCCTCCGCCACCGATTCGAGACCGAGGGCGCCGCCGGCGTTGTTGACCAGCACGTCGCAGCGCTCGAGCGAGTCCACCAGCGCGTCGACGGACTCCTGGGAGGTCACATCCAGCGTCACCGGCCTGATCGAGGACACGTCCGCGGCCAGCTTGTCCAGGCGTTCGCGCCGGCGCGCACCCGCCACCACCTCGTAACCCTCGGCGGCGAGCCGCCGCGCGGTCGCCTCTCCGATCCCGCTGCTCGCCCCGGTCACCACAGCCGTTCTCCGCATGCCCCTCATCCTGCCAGCCACCCGCCACCACACCACCCCACGGCCACCACCCTCTCCGCCTCCACGCCCCGACCTGCGCCATCGTCTTCGGCGCCGTGAGTTCGGCGTCCGGCAGCGTCGACGGGCGTCCCAAACACCCGGTTATGACCCAATGTCGGGAATGTCGCAAAAATGTGGATGGTTATAAGCAGCTTGGAGGTGGTGTCGAGTGAGGCGACGACGGGTGAGCCGGGTCGCGACCATCAGCATGCACACATCGCCCCTGGACCAGCCCGGAACGGGCGACGCCGGAGGCATGAACGTGTACATCGTCGAGTCCGCCAAACGGCTTGCTCAGCTCGGCGTGGAGGTGGAGATCTTCACCCGGGCCACTGCCCGCGACCTCCCGCCCGTGGCCGAACTCGCCCCGGGCGTCCTCGTACGGCACCTCACCGCGGGCCCGTACGAGGAGATGGACAGGAGCGAGCTCCCGAGCCAGCTCTGCGCGTTCCTGTCCGGGGTGCTGCGTACCGAGGCCATGTACGACCCGGGCCGTTACGACGTCATCCACTCCCATTACTGGCTGTCCGGCCAGGTCGGCTGGCTGGCCAAGGAGCGCTGGGGCGTGCCGCTCGTGCACACCATGCACACCATGGCCAAGGTCAAGAACCTCCTCCTCGCCCAGGGCGACAAGCCGGAGCCCCAGGCGCGCGTGGTCGGCGAGCAGCAGGTCGTGGACATCGCCGACCGCCTCGTGGCCAACACCGTCGACGAGGCGCACGAGCTCATCGAGCTGTACGGCGCCGACGAGAAGCGCGTCGCCGTGGTGAACCCGGGTGTCAACCTCACCGTCTTCCAACCCGCCTCACAGGGCGCCGCCCGCCACCGGCTCGGCCTGCCGCAGGACGCGCACGTGCTCCTCTTCGTCGGCCGCATCCAGCCGCTCAAGGCCCCGGACGTACTGCTCCGCGCCGCCTCCAGGATGCTCATCGACGACCCCTCGCTCCGCGACCGCTTGGTCGTGGCCTGCGTCGGCGGCCCGTCGGGCAACGGCCTGGCCAGACCGTCCCTCCTCACCGAGCTGGCCACCGAGCTCGGCATCCCGGACGTCGTCCGCCTCGTGCCCCCGGCACCGCAGGAGGAGCTGGCCGACTGGTACCGGGCGGCCTCCGTGACGGTCGTGCCCTCGTACAGCGAGTCGTTCGGCCTCGTCGCGCTGGAGTCCCAGGCCTGCGGCACCCCCGTCGCGGCCGCCGCCGTGGGCGGGCTGCGCACCGCCGTACGGGACGGGGTGTCCGGCCTGCTCGTGGACGGCCACGACCCGGCGGAATGGGCGCAGGCGCTGCGCCGCTTCGTCACCTCGCCGCGCTGGCGCGACTCGTTGTCGGAGGGCGCCCGCACGCATGCGGCCGCGTTCGGCTGGCAGGCGACCGCGGCCCGGTTGACGGAGGTGTACGCGGGTGCCGTGGCGCACTTGCACAAGACGCCCGTCGCCCTGAACTTCTAGCTCCGTACTTTTGTTCTGGCGGCCTTCTATTCTGGTGAGCATGCGCGATGTCGTCGAAGCCGCGCTCAAGGCCGCGGACGTCTCCTACGACGAGCCGCGGCCGGGAGCGTTCCTGGTCAAACTGCCCGGCCAGCACAAGCTCGCCACCATGACCTGGTTGATCGTGGGGGAGCAGGCGCTGCACGTCGAGGCGTTCTTCTGCCGCCAGCCCGACGAGAACCACACCGAGTTCTACCGCTGGCTGCTCGGCAAGAACGGCTCGATGTACGGGGTGCACTTCTCGCTCGACCCGGTCGGCGACGTGTACCTGGTGGGACGGGTGCCGCTGGCCGCCGTCACGCAGGACGAGGTGGACCGGCTGCTGGGGTGCGTGCTGACGTACTCGGACGACTGGTTCGACCGGGCGCTGGAGCTGGGGTTCGCGTCGTCGATCAGGCGGGAGTGGGAGTGGCGGGCCAAGCGCGGGGAGTCGCTCGCCAACCTGCAGGCGTTCGCCCGCTTCGCCGACCCGCAGCGATGACGGTTTGATCCACAGAACCGCCCCGTACTCCGGTAACCATAGGATTGGCGACATGGCGAACTTGGTGCTGCTTAGGCATGGCGAGAGTGATTGGAACGCGAAGGGCCTGTTCACCGGCTGGGTGGACGTGAGCCTCTCCGCCAAGGGCGAGGACGAGGCCCGCCGCGGCGGCAAGCTCCTCCAGGAGTCCGGACTGCGCCCGGACGTCGTCCACACCAGCCTGCTGACCAGGGCCATCCAGACGGCCCAGTTCGCGATGGGGGAGGCTGACCTGCTCTGGCTCCCGGTCAAGCGGAGCTGGCGCCTCAACGAGCGCCACTACGGCGCCCTCCAGGGCAAGAACAAGGCCCAGACCCGGGAGGAGTTCGGCGACGAGCAGTTCATGCTGTGGCGCCGCTCGTACGACGTGCCGCCGCCCCCGATCGCGGACGACGACGAATACTCCCAGGCCGGCGACCCCCGCTACGCCCTGCTTCCCTCGGAGCTGATGCCCCGTACGGAGTGCCTGAAGGACGTGGTCGACCGCATGCTCCCGTACTGGTACGACGAGATCGTCCCGGACCTGGCGCTCGGCCGCACGGTCCTGGTGGCGGCCCACGGCAACTCCCTGCGGGCCCTGGTCAAGCACCTCGACGGCGTCGGCGACGAGGAGATCGCGGGCCTCAACATCCCGACGGGCATCCCGCTGCTGTACGAGCTGGACGGCGACTTCCGGCCCCGGCGGCCCGGCGGCGAATACCTGGACCCCGACGCCGCCAAGGCCGCCATCGAGGCAGTGGCCAACCAGGGCCGCTGACCCGAAAGCCCGGCCTTCCACTCAAGGGCGCTTCTGTTTCTTCGGGACGTCGCGTGATGGCCGAGGTCAGGGGAGCGCGAGGGGACGGACGTCCCCTCGCCCGGGCCCCCAACCGACACAGATTCAGCTGGGCCGGGACCCCGTGACCAGGTAAACGACGTCCGCCGCCACCCGCACCGCGTGGTCCGCGTACCGCTCGTAGTAGCGCCCGATCAACGTGATGTCGATCGCCGGCTCCACCCCGTGCTCCCAGTCCTTGGACAGGATGTTCCTGAACAGCCTCCGGTGCAGCCGGTCCATCGCGTCGTCGTCCTGCTCCAGCTCCAGGGCCGAGTCCACGTCCCGCGAGGCGATGCAGCTGCCGGTCTTGGTGACGAGGTTCTCCGCGATCTGCCCCATCTCCACGATCGTCGAGCGCACCTCCGCGGGGATCGCCGACTCCGGGTGGCGGAGCCGGGCGACCTTGGCGACGTGGACGGCGAGGTCGCCCATGCGTTCCAGGTCGGTGCCCATGCGCAGCGCCGTGATGACCATCCGCAGGTCCACCGCCACCGGCTGCTGCCTGGCCATCAGCTCGAAGATCGAGCTCTCGACGTCGGCGAATATCGCGTTCACTTCCTCGTCCCGGGAAATGACGCTCTCGGCCAGCTGGAGGTCCGAGTCGAGCAGGGCTGTCGTGGCCCGCGAAATGGCCGAACGGACGAGCCTGGTCATCTCGACCAGCTTGTCAGTCAGTGAATCGAGTTCCTCATGGTACGCGTCGCGCATGTTGTCACCGTACGTGCCCGTCGATGAACGAACCTCTACCGTCAGATGAACTTTCCAGGAAAGGCCGTTCATCCGCTGATGAGGGGGGTTATCCCTGGGAAAACGCCACCTACCATCGGAGATATGAGTGAGATGGCCATGAGCTTCACAGCCCTGGCCGGGTTCGTCGTGGGCGCCCTGGCGGTCCTGTTCTACCGAAATCAGATCGAGGCCCCCAAACGGGGCGGTGGGCCCGACCCGGTCGAGAGCGGCGCGGCGCTGCCGCAGGGCGTGGCGTCCGTGCTGGCCGTGCTGCCCTCGTCCGCCGTGGTGCTCGACGCGCAGGACAAGGTGCTGCGCGCGAGCTCGGCCGCGCGGGCGTTCGGGCTGGTCAAGGGCGACCGGCTGATGGCCGCCGAGCTGCTGGCGCTGGCCAGGCAGGTACGCAGGGACGGCGAGATCCGCGAGAGCGAGATCGACGTCGCCGGGCACAAATTTGGCCAAGAGACCACCAACTTCGCAGTCCGCGTCGCCCCGCTCGGCTCCCACGGCCTGGTGCTGGTGCTCGCCGAGGACCAGACCGAGCGGCGCAGGGTCGAGGCCGTACGCCGTGACTTCGTCGCGAACGTCAGCCACGAGCTGAAGACCCCGGTGGGCGCGATGAGCCTGCTGGCCGAGACCATCCAGGACGCCGCCGACGATCCCGAGGCGGTCGGCCGCTTCGCCGGGCGCATGCAGCATGAGGCGGCCCGCCTCAACTACCTCATCCAGGACTTGATCACACTCAGCAGGATCCAGGGCGCCGAACCCATCCCCACCCCTGGCCAGGTCTCGATCGACGAGTCCATCCACGACGCCATCGACCACTGCAACACCAAGGCCGTCGCCAAGGACATCACGCTCGTCACCGGGGGCATCGAGGGCCTGCGCGTCTGGGGCGACGACGAGCTCCTCGTCACCGCCCTGCGCAACCTGATCGACAACGCCGTCGCGTACAGCCCCGAGCACACCAGGGTCGTGGTCAGCGTGCGGCCCGCGGGCGACTCGGTGGAGATCAGCGTCAGCGACCAGGGCATCGGCATCCCCGAGGAGGCGCTCGAGCGGATCTTCGAGCGCTTCTTCCGCGTCGACGCGGCCAGGTCGCGCGCGACCGGGGGTACGGGCCTCGGCCTGGCCATCGTCAAGCACGTCGCCGCCGCGCACGCCGGCGAGGTGTCAGTCTGGAGCAAGGAAGGCTCCGGCTCCACCTTCACCCTCCGCCTGCCCGCCTTCGGCGGCACGGCGGTGGCAGTACCACCCTCGATTCCCCTGGAGACAGCTAAATGACCCGCGTACTGGTCGTGGAGGACGAGGAGTCCTTCTCCGACGCCCTGTCCTACATGCTCCGTAAAGAGGGCTTCGAGGTGTCGGTCGCGGCGACCGGTCCCGAGGCGCTCGACGCATTCGACCGCAACGGCGCCGATCTGGTCCTGCTCGACCTGATGCTCCCCGGCCTGCCGGGTACGGAGGTCTGCCGCTCCCTCAGGCAGCGCTCCAAGGTCCCGGTCATCATGCTGACGGCCAAGGACAGCGAGATCGACAAGGTCGTGGGCCTCGAGCTGGGCGCCGACGACTACGTCACCAAGCCGTTCTCCTCGCGCGAGCTGGTGGCCCGCATCCGCGCGGTGCTGCGCCGCCAGGGCGACGTGATGGAGGAGCTGGAGACCGCGGTGCTGGCCGTCGGCCCCGTACGCATGGACGTCGACCGGCACGTCGTCGCCGTGCGTGGCGAGCAGGTGCAGCTGCCGCTGAAGGAGTTCGAGCTCCTGGAGGTGCTGTTGCGCAACGCGGGGCGTGTGCTGACCCGCGGCCAGCTCATCGACCGGGTCTGGGGCGCCGACTACGTGGGCGACACCAAGACCCTCGACGTCCACGTCAAGCGCCTGCGCGCCAAGATCGAGGCCGACCCGTCCAACCCGCGCTGCATCCTCACCGTGCGCGGCCTGGGCTACAAGTTCGACGCCGCCGAAGAATGAAAAAACCCTTGTTCCGGTACGGATCCGTACCGGAACAAGGGTTTCGGCGTGTCAGTGGGCTTCTTCGGAAGCACCGGCGGAAGGCGTCGGGCTGGGCGTGGGGGCCGGAGTGGCGTTGGGGGCCGGGGGGTAGTCCTTGAACTCACGGCTGCGCGTGACCACAGGGACGTTCATGGACACGATCCCGGCGTTGGCGAACTGGAGGTCCAGCTTGATGCTTTCGCCGCCCCTGAGGCTCTTGGGGATCGCCTCGAGCATGATCTGAGGGGTGGGCTTGCCGGTGTTCACCAGCTGGTTGCTCGGGAGCTGGATCGGGGCCGTGACCTTGACCGCACCCCAGCTGCCCGCGTTGACCGCCTCGAGGGTGTCGGGGGCGCCGGCGGTGTTGAGGATGTTCAGGTAGATCGGGGCCGAGCCGCGCCAGGCGAGCTGCGCACCGGAATCGGGGCCGAGGATGAACGCCTGAGGGATCTGAATGCCGCGCGTGCCGTAAGCACCGTTCTGGATCAGTACCCCTGCCTCGTTGGGCGCGTACGGCTTGTTGGTGTTGGCGTCGAATCCAGCCCCGCAGCCCGCGAGCACGGGGGCTGCCAAGAACGCGGCGGCTACGACAATCCAGCGACGGCTGGTCACGGGCGGGTTCTCCTTGGTCTTGCGGAGGGCTCGCGCACGCGCTAAGCGGAGGTGGCGCGCATGCGTGATGTGCAGCGCCCACCATATCCACCCCAATCCATGGTCATATCCACACCCCTGCAGGTCATTCGCTATGTCCGCAAATGCGATTCATAGAGTTGAGCGCTTGTCAAGCCCCAATATGAGGCCTTGACCTGCAGTTATGAGGATTTCACTGTTCCGGGAGGCTGTGGATGCGTGGTACCCTGGAGTACAGCGGAAGGGGTACTTGTCACATGACTTTCCAGGTCGGCGACACTGTCGTCTACCCCCACCATGGGGCTGCTCGGATCGAAGCAATCACGACGCGATCCATCAAGGGTGAGGAAAAGACCTACCTGGTGCTCAAGGTCGACAAGGGCGACCTTACCGTCCAGGTGCCAGCCGAAAACGCAGAACTCGTCGGTGTGCGCGATGTTGTCGGCCAGGAAGGCCTTGAACGGGTTTTCGATGTGCTGCGTATGCCACACACGGAAGAGCCCACCAACTGGTCTCGTCGCTACAAGGCCAATCTGGAGAAGCTTGCCTCCGGTGATGTGAACAAGGTCGCCGAGGTGGTTCGGGACCTTTGGCGGAGGGACCGCGAGCGCGGCCTGTCCGCGGGCGAGAAGCGCATGCTCGCCAAGGCGCGCCAGATCCTGGTCAGTGAGCTTGCCCTGGCGGAGAAGACCAACGAGGACAAGGCTGAGGCCCTGCTCGACGAGGTTCTCAACTCCTGAACACGAATCTTCCCCGGGTGGGCGTCGGAGTCGACGTCCACCCGTTCGCTTCGGTTGCCTCGGGGCGCGAGCTCGACCTCGCCGGCCTGCACTGGCCGGGCGAAACCGGGCTCGAGGGCCACTCGGACGGCGACGCGGCCGCGCACGCCGCGTGTGACGCGCTGCTGTCCGCCGCCGGTCTGGGCGATCTCGGGCAGCTCTTCGGCACGTCCGATCCACGCTGGGCGGGCGCCTCGGGCGTCGCGCTGCTGGAGGAGACCGCGCGCCAGGTCCGGGCCGCGGGTTTCGAGATCGGCAACGTGGCCATCCAGGTGATCGGCAACCGGCCCAGGCTCGCGCCGCGGCGTACGGAGGCCGAGAAGGCGCTCAGCGCCGCCGTCGGCGCGCCTGTGAGCGTGTCGGCCACCACTACTGACGGACTCGGGCTGACCGGGCGCGGAGAGGGCGTCGCGGCCTTCGCGACGGCCCTGGTGGTCAACCATTCCTGAACGCCGGGCGTCTTACGTACGGATGCGTGAGGGTGTCCCGGCGGGCCGTCGTCTGGCCCGCTGAATCAGGAGGCGGCGGTTCGTCACTGGCGCGGTACGGACCGCCGCCTCCCTTTGGTTGTTTGCCTGTTCAGAGGGTAGATGTCCCCACGACATGTGAACGTGTCGGGGGGAGCTACACATGATCGGCGCGATTGTTTCCGCAGTAGTCATCGGCGCGATCGTCGGTGCCCTGGCCAGGTTGATCGTGCCTGGCAAGCAGAACATGTCCATCGGCCTGACTCTCATCGTCGGCATCGTCGCCGCCCTGATCGGCACGCTGATCGCGCAGGCGGCCGGCTGGGCCGACACGAGAGGGATCGACTGGATCGAGCACATCCTCCAGCTCGTGCTGGCGGTCGCGGGTGTGCTCCTCGTGACGCGCATGGGCCCGGGACGCGCCGGACGTACCCGTGGAACACCCACCTGACCTGCTCGTTCGTAAAACCCGCGCATAACCGCGGTAGATCGGGTAGCGGCATCCCCGTGGGAGTGAACCGTTCGCTCTCACGGGGAGGTTTCGAGTCATGACAATCGAGTCCATCCTTGGCGCCATCGTGATTGGCGCCGTGATTGGCGCAATCGGTCGCCTGCTGCTTCCCGGCAGGCAGGCCATCGGGTGGATCCTCACCATCGTCGTCGGCATCGTGGCCGCCCTGCTGGGCACGGCGCTCGCGCAGGTGCTCGGTGTGGAGACGACCCCTGGAATCGACTGGATCGAGCTGGTGATGCAGGTGGTGCTGGCAATTGTCGGCGTCGGCCTGGTCGCCGGGCTCAGGCGCGGGTCCAGGATCTAGGCGGAATAGATGGGCCCGCCCGGGGATCGTGTCCCCGGGCGGGCCTTCTCCGTCCTCTGGCTCAGTCTTCCCGGTCTTCCGGGGGCCGCGGGGTGCTGCGCAGGCGCCCCGAGGGGGCCGGGGTGTCGTCGTCGCGGATCACGGGGTGGGGGGCGGTGTCCGCGGACTCGTCGTCCCGCTCTTCCACGTCGGCCAGTTCGGGGCCGTGCCCGGGGTCGGGCGCGTCGTCCGTCACGACCGGGTGGGGCTGGGTGTCGGCGTCCTTCTCGTCGGTGCGCGGGTGGACCAGGACGTCGGTCGGCTTGATCCGATCGCCCCAGCGCATGGGGCGCCGCGGCTGCTCTACCTCCTGCTCCTGCTCCTGCTCCTGCTGCGCGGGACGGGGCTGCGGCTCCTCGTCGTCGTGCTCCACGCGGCGGACCTGTGGCTCTTCCCCGTGCTGCACGGGCCATGCGGCCACCTGCGCCGCCACCGGCGCCGCGGGGACTGCGTGGACCTCCTCAGGGGCTTCCTGGACCTCCTCAGGGGCCTCCTGGACCTCTTCTCGGACCTCCTGAAGCTGTGGAGGCGCGGGCGCGGTCTCGGCCGCCGGGCGGTCCGGGTGGAAGGGGACGATGTCCTGCTCCACCGCGGTGTGGTCGGCCGCCACCCGATGCGACTGCACGTGCTTGATCAACAGCAGCCAGAGCCACAGCGCCACGGCCAGCATGACCCAGGGCGCCAGTGCCACGCCGATGGCCATCTGCCGTACGTCGAACACGAACCGGACCGCGGTCGCCACGTTCGCCGCCGCGGCCGCCACGATGAGCACGACCAGCACGAACGCCGCCTGCGCGCGCACCAGCAGCCGGGCCGAGCGCAGCAGCAGCACGTCGATCAGCGCGACCACCAGGAGGGCGTCGAAGGCCGCCGGATAGAGGAAGGCGAGATCCTGCCTGGCCTCGCCGGCGATGGCCAGCGAGCGCAGGTCGTCGAAGGAGAGCGCGCACGCGGCCCCGGTCAGGGCGGCGACCGCGAGCCCGGCCAGGGCGATGCCCAGGCGGCGGAGCGTAGAGGGGGGAGTCACGTCCATGGCGGTTTCGAGCCTACAGAAGAATGGGGCCCACGATCGATCAAGGGAGATACATGGCCGAGCTGTCGGAAGATGTTCGCAAACTCTTGGACGCGCCGAATTATGCGACGGTGACCAGCATCAACCCGGACGGTGGGCCGCAGTCGACCGTCGTGTGGGTGCGTACGGACGGCGACGACGTGCTGTTCTCGACCGTGAAGGGGCGTAGGAAGCCGCGGAATTGGGAGCGGGACCCGCGGGCGAGTCTGCTGGTCATCGACCCGGACAATCCGTACAGATATGTGGAGTTGCGCGGGCGTGTGACCATGACGCCCGACCCTGAAGGCGCGCTCATCCAGGAGCTCTCGCAGAAGTATCGAGGACTCCCATGGGAGGACAAACCGGGCGCAGAGCGGCTCATCGTACGGATCTCGCCGGACAGGGTCACGTTGCGAGGCTGATTTATCGGTGTGACGGCGGGATTTATCGGCGTGACCAAGGCGTGGAGGCGTTAGCCTTGCCTTCGTGAGCCTGCACATCTACGACACCAGTACGCGCGCCATCCGTGAATTCGTTCCGGTCGAAGCCGGCCGGGCGTCGATTTACCTGTGTGGGGCGACCGTGCAGGCTCCTCCGCACATCGGGCACATCCGCTCAGGTGTGAACTTCGACGTTCTCCGGCGTTGGCTGGCGCGTTCCGGCTATGACGTGACGTTCTGCCGCAATGTCACCGACATCGATGACAAGATCATCAGGGTGTCGGCCCAGGAGAGCGTGCCCTGGTTCGTCGTGGCCGAGCGCAACCAGCGGGCCTTCACCTGGGCGTACGAGACGCTGGGCTGCCTCCCGCCGACCGTCGAGCCGCGCGCCACGGGCCACGTGCCCGAGATGATCACGCTGATGGAGCGGTTGATCGCGCGCGGGCACGCGTACGCGTCCGGCGGTGACGTCTACTTCGACGTCCAGTCATACGCCGACCGCTACGGCTCGCTCTCCAACCAGAAGCTGGAGAACATGCGGGCCGCGGCCGACACCGACGACGAGTCGTGCAAGCGCGACCCGCGCGACTTCGCCCTGTGGAAGGGGGAGAAGCCGGGCGAGCCGACCTGGCCGACCCCCTGGGGGGCCGGTCGTCCCGGCTGGCACCTGGAGTGCTCGGCCATGGCGACGAAATACCTCGGCTCGACCTTCGACATCCACGGGGGCGGGCTCGACCTGATCTTCCCGCACCACGAGAACGAGATCGCGCAGTCGCAGGCGGCGGGCGACGGGTTCGCCCGCTACTGGATGCACAACGGTCTGCTCAAGATCGGCACGGAGAAGATGAGCAAGTCGCTCGGAAACTCGCTGCTGATCCCCGAGATGGTGCAGAAGGTCCGGCCGGTGGAGCTGCGCTACTACCTGGCGGCGCCCCACTACCGCTCCTCGATCGACTACTCCGAGGAGGCCCTGCTGGAGGCCGCGGCGGCCTACCAGCGCATCGAGGGCTTCGTGACGCGTGCCGCCGAGGTCATCCACGACGTCGACGCGGACGCGCCGCTGCCGCAGGCGTTCGCGGACGCCCTCGACGACGACCTCGGCACGCCGCAGGCGCTCGCGGTCGTGCACGAGGTGGTGCGCGAGGGCAACGTGGCGCTGTCGCGGGGCGACAAGGAGGCCGTGGCCCGCCTGCTCGCCGAGACCCAGAACATGCTGGACGTGCTCGGCCTCGACCCGCGCTCCCCGCAGTGGCGTGGGGCCGGATCGGACCTCTCGCCGGTGGTGGACGCGCTGGTGGCGGTGGCGCTGGAGCAGCGGAAGGCGGCCAGGGAGCGCAAGGACTACGCCGCGGCCGACGCGATCAGAAACCAGCTGGCCGCGGCGGGGATCACGGTGGAGGACACCCCCCACGGCGCCCGCTGGGAGCTGACCCGCTGACCTCCGCCTCACGAGCATGGGATTCGGCGCCCGTCGGCCCGAGTACCCTTGTTGGCATGGCAGCAGGCGGTAGGGCTTCGGGCAGGCCCGCGAAGAAGAAGGGCCCGTCCAAAGGCGCCGGGGGGCAGGGCCGCCGGTCACTTGAGGGCAAGGGCGCGACTCCGCCTGCCGAAATGCGCCATTGGTACAAGGACAAGGCCCGCGCCGAGCGCGTCGCCCGCGAGGAACGCGGTGGCGCACGGCGTACCGCACCCGCGCGGCAGCGGCGCTCCGAGGACGCGCCCGAATACATCGGCGGCCGCAACCCGGTGCTCGAGGCCCTGCATGCGGGCGTGCCGTCCAACGCGCTCTACGTCGCCCAGCGCATCGACAACGACGACCGCGTACGCGACTCCATCAGGATCGCGGCGGAGCGCGGGATCGCCCTGCTCGAGGTCACCCGCGACAAGCTCGACCGCCTGACGGAGGGCGGCGTCCACCAGGGCGTCGCGCTGCAGATTCCCGCCTACGACTACGCGCACCCGTCCGACCTGGTGCAGCTGGCGCAGGACGCCGCCGAGATCCCCCTGATCGTCGCCCTCGACTCGGTCACCGACCCGCGCAACCTCGGCGCCATTGCCCGCTCCGCCACCGCCTTCGGCGCCCACGGCCTCCTCATCCCCTCCCGCCGCTCGGCCGGCGTGACGGGCGGAGCCTGGAAGACCTCCGCGGGCACCCTGGCCACCATGCGCGTGGCCCGCGCGGCCAACCTGACGGCGGCCCTGCGGGAGTACCGCGAGGCCGGCCTGTTCGTGATCGGCCTCGACGGCGCCGGCGACACCGACATCGAGGACGTCGAGCTGCTGACCGAGCCGCTCGTGGTGGTCGTGGGGTCCGAGGGCAAGGGGCTTTCGCGGCTGGTCCGGGAGCAGTGCGACGTGGTGACCCGCATTCCGATGCAGGCGGCTGCCGAGTCCCTCAACGCGGGGGTGGCGGCCGGGGTGGCGCTGTACGAAGTCGCTCGTCACAGGCGTCGCTAGCGTCTACACTGGTAGGCCGTGCCGACGTAGCTCAATCGGCAGAGCATCTGTCTTGTAAACAGAAGGTCAGGGGTTCGATTCCCCTCGTCGGCTCGCAGCTAGAAGGCCCCTTCCGGCACTTGGAAGGGGCCTTTTTGATCTCGTACAGCAGCGATGTACAGCAACCGCATCAGTCGTTGGTTTGGTCGAGGCTTTGGTTGAGCTTGTCGAGGGCCTTGCGGGTCTCCGGGTTGGGGATCTGGGTGTAGACGTTCATGGTCACGGAGATCTGTGAGTGGCGGAGGATACGCATCGCGGTTCGCGGGTGGACGTCGAGGGCGGCCAGGAGCGAGGCGCAGGTGTGGCGGGTGTCGTGAACGCGGATGCGGGGGACGCCGGCCTTTCGGCAGTGTGCTTCGAAGGCACGGTTGAAGTTGCGGGGTTCGATCGGGGTTCCGTGCTTGGTGGTGAAGACGAGGTCCGACGCATTCCAGTCGTTCCCGGCCTCTTTGCGTGCCTTCTCCTGCTTGTGCTGCCGGTGCTGGAGAGCCGTGATGCACAGCCCGAGCAGCGGCAGGGAAGCCGTCGAGTCGTCGGTCTTGGTCGTGTTGCGGTGGAGGAGCTCCCTGCGGACGCGGGTCAGCTGGTTGGCTATCGTCAGTTCCTCGGCATCGAGGTCTACGCAGGTCCACGTCAGGCCGAGCGCCTCACCGCGGCGCAGGCCGAGAACAAGTATCAGGACGTAGGCCGCGTACAGCGGGTCGTCGACCGCGCGGAGGTGTTCGAGGAAGCGGCGGGCTTCGTCGACGCTCCACACCGCTTGCTGACGCCTCTTCTTGGTCTTGCTGGCGCTGGGCAGCGTGGTGAGAGCGGCGACGTTCTTGCTGATCAGCTCCTCCTTGATCGCGTGGTTGAGCGCGGCCCGCAGGGTGCGGCGGATGCCGATGATCGTGTATCGGGCGGGGTAGCTCTTGCAGCATTGCCCGATAGAGCAGCACCGGCGTTTGTTCTCTGGGCGCTTGTGATCCTTCCTCTGGTCGCAGCAGGTACAGAGTGTTGGGAGAGTGTTGAGCCAGGTTTGGACGTCGCGAACGGTGAGCTTGTCGAGGCGCTTCTTGCCGATTCCCGGGACGATGTACAGCCGGACCAGAGGCTCGTAGGCGACGTAGGTCGTCGGTTCGCGGTTGGGCTCCACGACCTCGTTCAGCCAGCGCTTGAGGAAGGCAGCCACCGTCTCGTGCTTGGTTGCCACGGGTCCCACGCGGGCTTGCTCGTGGAGCTTGAGCCATTTCTCGTGGGTCTCTTCACGGGTCTTGCCGTAGGCCCATTTTCGGGTCTTCTTGCCCTCGGGCGTGGTGACCCAGACGTAGCCGGCCCAGCCGTTCTTGTACGGGAAGATCGAGCCCTCGTTGTTGGCACGGGTACGGCGGTTCTTGCGGGGGCGCTTGGGCTCCTCTGGGGTGGCGAGTGCGGTCTTGGTGGGCATCAGGCGGCCTCCTCGCAGAGTCGGGTCACGTAGTCGTTCAGGGCGGCTTGAGGGATGCGGCGGCAGCGGACGCCGACGACGACGGAGCCGAGTTCGCCGGAGCGGATGAGGTTGTAGAGGGTCCACCGGCTGACCTTGAGGACCGCCATTGCCTGAGGCACGGTGAGGAGTTCAGCGCTCATGCGGGCCTACCAGTGGGGTGCCGGTGAGGGCGGCGGCAAGCAGTTGGTCTCCGACGCTGTAGCCCTTGCCTGCGTAGGTCCATTCGCTGATCACCAGGACGGTGTCCTCGTCGAAGAGGGGCAGGCGGCCTGTGGTGATCTCGTGGTCGCGGGCGTGGTGTTCGCGGGCGGCGCGGAGTTCGCCGAGGGTGGTGGAGTAGTGGCGGGATCGGGTGGAGAAGTGGCCGCGGAAGCCGAGCATGTGGGCCCAGTGGGTGAGACGTAGGTCGGCCAGGTCGGCGATGGCGCCGAGGCGGAAGCATTCGGTGATGAGGCGGCGGGCGTGGTCGCGAAGGTTGTAGGCGTCGAGGTTGTCGAGGGGGTTGACGCGACGATCGAGGGTGCCGACGCACTCAGCCGCCTTTGTGGCGTACTTCGCGACGTATCCGGCGACGGCTTGTTCGGTGAGGTCGCCGTTCAGGGTGATGGGGCGGATGTCGAGTTGTTGGCCCCACTTGAACAGGCGGGCGGGTTTGCCGTCGATGGCGGGGACGAGGGCACTGACGGCGTGGGCGGAGTGCTGTACGGCTTGGGTCAGGACGTCTTCGGTGGCCCAGGTTGGTGGGGGTGCGGTAGGGCCGCCGGGGCCGTCGAGGCGGATGACGGCGTGGAAGTGGACGACACCGCGGCGTTGGTATTCGGCGACCTTGGCGAAGGAGACGGCGAGGTTTTTCGCGGAGGTCTTTGAGGGTCAGACCGCCGAGTTTGGCGAGGCGGCGGCGGAGGGAGTCAGCGAAGCGTTTCCACAGCAGCGGTGCCAGGGCGTTGAACAGGACGCTGCCGGTGTAGTCGTAGCAGTCGGGGCACAGGGGTTCGCCAAGAGCGTCCCGATGCGGACCGTGCTGGGCGGCTACGAGATCACTCCGTTCATGAAGGCGACGCCCCCATAAAGGCGCCAGCGCCGACCAGGATCGCGGTAGGCCAGGACTTCCCCTCTTTCAGGACCAGGGCGACAGCCAGGGCGGCCGCGCCGGCGGCCATGCCGAAGACGAGCGCGGTGCGGGTAGTCAGCAGAGCCAAGGCGTTCTCCTCAGTACTCACGCGAAGACGCTCTTCGTCTTCGCTGCTGAGCGCCCCAAACCTCGTGCGGAAGGGCGCCTAGAACATGGAAAAGGCCCCGCCCGGTGGGTGGGGCCCTTCAAGGCTGGCGTGAAGATCTTCAGAGTGGCCCTGATCCAATGAGGAATGCCGCGAGGCTGTGCTCGCCGCCTGCGGCGATGAGATGCACTATGTCGAGGCCGGTCACCACGGTGGTCGGCACGGCGAAGAACGGAAGGGGGTGGTGGTTGATGGTGATGCCGAGGCCGAGTTGACCGGCGGAGTTGCTCCCCCAGGATTTGACGGTGCCGTCGGACAACTGGGCCAGGTTGTGGGCGCTGCCGGCGGCGATGGACAGGACGTCGGTCAGGCCGGCTATGCCCAGGCCGGTGACCGTGACCGGGGTGCTGCGGTCGGTTCTGCTGCCGTCACCAAGCTGACCAAAGCGGTTGCGACCCCAGGCTTTGACACTGCCGTCGGACAGCAGAGCCAGGCTGTGCTCGCCGCCGGCGTCGATGGCCGTCACTCTGGTCAGGCGGGTGACGGTGACCGGGGTGCTGCGGTTGATGTTGGTGCCGTCGCCGAGCTGACCCCGACGGTTCCATCCCCAGGCTTTGACGGTGCCGTCGGACAGCAGAGCCAGGCTATGGCCGCCGTCGGCGGCGATGGCCTGGACGCCGGTCAGGCCCTTGACGGTGACCGGGGTGCGGCTCACGAAGGTGGTGCCGTCGCCGAGCTGACCAACGCGGTTCGCTCCCCAGGCTTTGACGGTGCCGTCGGACAGCAGAGCCAGGCTGTGGAAGCGGCCGGCGGCGACGGCCGTCACTCTGGTCAGGCCGGTGACGGTGACCGGGGTGCTGCGGTTGCGGGTGGTGCCGTCGCCGAGCTGACCCGAGCTGTTGAGCCCCCAGGCTGCGACGAGGCCGTTGGACCCCAGAGCCAGGCTGTGGCTCTCGCCGGCGGCGACGGCCGCCACGCCGGACAGGCGGACCGTGGACGGGGCGGGGTGGTTGGTGGTGGTGACGTCGCCGAGCTGACCAAAGCGGTTGCTCCCCCAGGCCTCGACCGTGCCGTTGGACAGCAGGGCGAGGTTGTGGTTGAAGCCGGCGACCAGGCTGGTGACACGGGCCGCAGTCAGTCCAGCCACCGTGGTCGGGTTGTGCCGGTCGGTCGTGGTGGCGTCGCCAAGCTGCCCTTCGCTGTTTCGCCCCCAGGCTTTGACCCGGTCGACCTGTTTCTGCGCGGACGCAGGGTGCACCGGCGTTCCCAGCGTGATCGGCAGCGCCAGCGACACCGCCAGCGCCACCTTCCCCCAGCGGCGTAGCCTCACGAAAAGTGGACGCATCAACTACCCCCCGTACATGAACGAATGTATGCCGGCCATAGAACCTCCGGTCCAGCAAACTCCCGGTTCCTGGCCTCGCCGCTAGTTTTATCCCGCCGAAGTGACCTGGCGGGGCAACGACGCGCCCAAACGCTGCTCAGCCAAATGAGCCGGGATCGCGCACCCTGATATCCAGCAGCGGGGCACCGGGCCAGGGGAATCGCCCGCCAACATGGTAAGCAGATGGCAATAATCAAACGGGCGCTCTCATCGGAGATGAGGAATGAGCGAATCTATACCTATAGGACGAAGAGCGCAAAAGCCTGCGACCACAAAGCGGGCACATGTCAACGCGTCATGCCTAAATCCCCACTAAAAGCGGGTGTCGCCGGCTTGATCCCTGTGCGTGCGTCGGGCGCCCTCGGACCACGCGTATCACAATGACACCGATCACTGTTGATCTCGCTAACAACGTCGCTGGACGCCGGTGTACGCCTTTGGTAGCAGATCAGGCCGGAAGGGTCGCCGAGCAGGCGCTTGTGACCGAGCTGGACGCCCGTGGACGATCTCGAACTGGCTTGTAAACAGAAGGTCAGGGGTTCGATTCCCCTCGTCGGCTCTGCAAGCGAAAGGCCCCTGAGCAGGCATTATGCCGTCAGGGGCCTTCTTGCTTTCCGATCTTCAACCGGTGTCTTCGGCGTCTTTGGGAGCCACCTTGGGAGCCACCGGGGGCTGTTTCCCCAGGAGAGCGCTGGAGATGGCTTCGGTCGCGACGCGGCGGCCGACGTCGTGAACCTTGGCCCAACCGCGGATATCGGCCGAATGCTGGACGATCTCGCCAGCCGAGGTGTACGACGCCTCATGGTCGAAAGTGGAGCAACCATCCACACCCAATTCCTCACGCAAGGACCAGATCCGTGCCAGAACAGCCGGGCAGTCGCGGTCTCTCACGGTCACTCACAAGCAACCAATCCGTTCTGACCTGCATCCCCGTTTTCCCAGCTCAGGACGGCAAGATCAGTAGCCGGTTCCCAAGCTGACAGCGCGGGTTCGCTTCCTTGGTCGCGAAGGTGGATGGTGCCAGATGGTCGTCTGGCGCTGCGGAAGATCTACCCCGGACGTGCAGGCGTGGGGGCGCACGTCACCTCGATCAGGATTCGGCTCTGGCGCCCCATTACATGATCTAAAGGAAGGTCCTGGGCGCGGTCAGCGGACTCACTGAGATCGCGTTCGACCAGGTGGCATCTCGCGCGGAATCGTGCCGAAGGGCGCGGCCCCGGCCGGAATGTCCCGCGCACCAAGATCCGGCGAGGTAGGGTCCAGGCCAGTGACGCGATCTTGGCGTACGAATGCGTCACAAGGGAGGTGCGCGATGAGCGGGCTTGAGATACGACTGCGGCCGGTGACAGAGGACGATCTCGCCATGTTCCGGCGTTTCGCCACGGAGCCGGGATTGATCGGGCTGGACTGGGCGGGGTTCCGCGATGCGCAGGCCCCAGCGCGGCGCTACGCTGCCGACGGTTACCTAGGCGAAGCTGACAGCAGGGTCATTGTCGAGGTCGATGGCACGGCCGCGGGCTTCATGAGCTGGTCGGCGCAAGGGTTCGGGGTCTCCCGATACTGGGAGATAGGGATCGCCCTACTTCCGGACTGGCGCGGGCGTGGCATCGGCTGGCGCGCTCAGGCGATGCTGTGCGGCTACCTGTTCACTCACACTCCAGCCGAGCGCATCCAAGCGGCCACCCACCCGGAGAACATCGCAGAACAGAAGTCGTTGGAGAAGGCCGGCTTCACGCTGGAGGGTGTCCTACGCGCGGTGGAGTTCCGTGCCGGTCAGTGGCGCGACGGCTGGATGTACAGCAGACTGCGGAACGATCCGCCTCCGGCGACTCATTGAGCGATGGGATGATCTCAGTGTCACGCTTGTAGTGCCCGCTGGTGCGGGTTCAGGACGCTCGGTGACTCAGGGATGATCTGCCGGAACGTGCATGGCTTGTGCCTGACCTGTCCACGGCGGCCTGCTCCTCGACATTGGCCGGGCCGGACGGCATGACTTGATAGGAGCCTGGCAGTTCCCTCAACTGAGATATGTCCGCTGACCAGCCCGGATGTCGTCCCAGCTCGCACGTCCTACCGCGCCCTCGGCCGCCCGTGACCGGCGGCTCCGTGCGGGTCCCACCCGCACGGAGCCGGTACGGTCAGGGCGCCGTCACGCCCTCCACGATTTTGTTCAGCTGCTTGACCAGCGGCTTGCTGGCCATCACGGTGACCACGATGCCAGGCTCCTCCACCCAACCGACCATCCGCCCGTGCCCGAGAGCGCCGTCACCCTCGCGGATCAGTCTCTCGCGCCCGGCGATCGTGGTGTTCTTGGCGCCAGTGAAGCGCCCGAGGGCGACGGGGAGCTTCTTCAGGTCATTCACCGTCTGGGCGCCGCTCCAGCACACCACCCGCACCCAGAGCGAACGGTGCTTGGGGTCCACGTCGTCGCGATCGTCCGACCAGCGGTAGCTGTACTCCCACGCCTTCTTGAAGCGCTGCGTGTTGGCCTCGCCGTAGGTGAAACCCTTGGGGATGTACTCCAGGTCGAGTCCGAGCACCGCGTTCCCTCCCTTGGCGGGCCTGTCGACCTTGTCATCGGCCTCGTTGTACTTGAGCGCGGGATAGCAGAGCCCGGGCGCGTCGGCGGAGGCGGTGCTGGCCTGGGCAGGGAGGGGGGCGGCAACCATGGTCATTCCGACCAGGGCCGCAAGGGTGATCTTCTTCATGCGCTATTGGAGTGAGCGTGCTGAGGAAAAGTTCGCGCGACGTCCCACCGCGTCAGAGCGCAACACGGTTGAGCGCTGCTGCGTCAACAAGCTCCGCCAGCATCGGGCCGTGGCCACCCGCTTCGTTCTGTCGGACGAGCCGTCAGGTATCTTCCGGCCATGCGGCCGACGGTCTTTGGCACGCCATGCTCGCCTGTGGGCCAGAGATGCCGCCTACGTGCTCGGAGGGCAATCGCGCGCTACGGCAGACCACCGCCGACCGCAACGACGCCGCTACCTGGCTCAGGCTCGACAAGCAACGCGAACGGCAAGCACGCCGGCGCTGGTCAGTGCTGCTGCTGGTCAGCCTGCTCACCGGGCGTCGGTGGCAACCCCGCAGGGCGCGCCGTACCAGTTCGGAGTGAGCTTGCGATAGCGCGATCCCTGGATGACGCGAGGTGCTCGCTCGAAGCGAGGAGCTTCGTCGCGGCTCGCGTGACGTGGTCACCGCCCGGCTGCCCGATCCGTGGCAGCTACCGGGGAGAGGGGAGAGGAAGGGGTGAGGCGGTCGTCAACCCAGCGCCGGCGTTCCACCGAAAGGCCGCGAGCAGCCATAGCCCTATCCAGAAGATCTGGATCGAACCCATGCGCCGCCATGTGGTCGAGAAGAGGTTCATATCGATCCGAGCGATCACGCAGGAGTTCTGTGGCCAACCGCAGTTCCAGGCGCACCACCGGAACACGATGCGAGCCACACGTGATCAAGACGAAGTGCTGCCACGGGCCACGGCCAATGCACTCCATCCCATCGGAGTCGGTCTCCTGCTCAACCGTGCTGATCTCTAAATGGACCCCGTTCACCTCGTACCTAGCGAAATACTGCAAACTCTCGGGGAGCCAAGATGCCGCATACAGACAGGGGAAGGACGAGAGAGCGGCAGCGAACGTGTCCACGTCCTCCCGCCGAGCCACCAAGAGGTCAACATCTCCGACAGGAAGATGAACACCTTGCAGCAGAGCGGCACCTGTGCCACCCACACGGTACGTCGGGTCGGCCCCCGCGGCCTTCAGGGCGGTGAGCGTCGTCTCCAACGCCGACATTACGTCCTCCAGCCGCAGAGATGCCCCACTGTCTCCCATGGCGATCAGCGTACTAATCATGAGCCTCCACGGTCAGGACTCTGGTTGTCGGGCCGTTAACGGTCCATTGGCCAGGGTGACGAGGGGCCGATCACGGTCACGCACGGACTCGTCGGCCAGAGCCACGACCTGCGCTTCCGAGGTCACCAGGTCGCAGTGGCCTTTCGGTGCTCGAGGCTTGGATCTGGGTGTGGATGTTCATGGTCACGGAGATCTGCGAGCGACATCTGAACCCAGGTCAGACAGGACTAAACGCCCACTTAAGACACGGAACAACTTCCCCGGCCAGTTCCTCCGCCTCAACAACTTCCGACAACTTCACTCCCCCCGGTAACCTTGCGGGATTCTTTGAGTCCGGTGGAGAGTCGTCGTGGGGCCCCGATGTTCGTCATGCCGATCAGCACGCTCGGGCTGGCTCTTCGATCTCTTCCTGGCCGGACGGAAGTAACTGATCCGTGGTGTGACCACCCCGGGACGGAAGCAGGTCCTGCACCCCCCAACCCCCAGGAGGTAGAGCCGTGGGCTCTGGCAAGAAGATGTGGACGGCAGTGTTACTGGCCACTGCCGTGCTGCCGATCACCGCGGCCTGCGGCGGCGAAGGCGCCAACGGCGAGGTCAAGTTGCGCTTCTCCTACTGGGGCAGCGCCGCGCGGCAGCAGATGACCCAAGAGGTGATCAAGAAGTTCGAGGCCAAGCACCCGAACATCGACATCGAGGAAGAGTTCACCGACTTCGGCAACTACTACGAAACGCTGGCCACGAAGGTCGCGGGCGGCGAAGCGCCTGACGTCATCACCCTCGAGATCCGCGGCCTGCGCGAATACGCCGACCGCGGCACGCTGTCCGATCTGGCCAGCAAGGTCAACACCGCCGACATCGACGGCAAGGTGCTGGCCACCGGTGCCGTCGACGGCAAGCAGTACGCCATCCCCACCGGCGTCAACGCCTGGTCCCTGGTCGTGGACCCGAAGGCGATCAAGGATGCGGGGCAGGAACTGCCCGACGACACCATGTGGACCTGGGAACAATACGTCGACTTAGCGGCGAAGATCACCGCAAGGACCGGTGGCAAGGTCTACGGCACGCAGCAGAGCTTCAACCCGGCTTTCCTGCAGATCTTCGCCGCTCAGCGGGGCGAGTCCTTCTACAAGGGCAACAAGATCGGCATCTCGCCCAGTACGCTCAAGGCATGGTGGGCCGTCCACCGGAAACTGATCAACACCAAGGGCTCTCCTGAGGCGGCCAAGAGCGTCGAGCTCGGGGCCCTGGGCGAGGACCGGTCGCTGTTCGCCACCGGCACCGGCGCGATGGGCATGTGGTGGAGCAACCAGCTCGGCGCCATCGCCAAGAAGTCGGGCAAGAACGTGGACCTGCTCCGGATGCCGAAGCTGCCGGGCGCGACCACCGGCGGCATGTTCCTGCAGCCCGCGATGTTCTACACCGCCTCGTCGAAGTCCGAGCACGCGGCCGAGGCCGCCAAGTTCATCGACTTCATGATCAACGACCCGGAGGCGGGCCAGGTCATCCTCAGCGACCGGGGCCTGCCGGCCAGCTCCAAGGTGCTGGCGGCAGTCAGGGACAAGCTTCCGGAGACCGACAAGAAGACGCTGGCCTTCCTCGACAAGATCAAGGGCGAGCTCACGGACGCGCCCGCCGCGCCGCCGAAGCACGCCAGCGCCATCGAGAACATCCTCAAACGGTATACGAACGAGGTTCTGTTCCTCCGGATGTCCCCTGACGATGCCGCGCAGAAGCTCATCACGGAGGCCAACGCCCTCATCGCAGGCTAGAAAAGCGACATATAGTACGCGTTCGTCGGGCTCGGGCACCGCGCATAAATGTACGTCGACGCGCTGCTCGGGGAGTGGCGCGACGTCGGCACCATCGTCGCTCGGTGCGACACGAACCGGACCCGCATGGACTACCACGTCGAGCGGATCGGTCACGAGGTGCCGCGCTTCGCACCCGGTGAGTTCGACAAGGTGCTCGAGCTCGCCGACGCGGTCATGGAGTCCCTGCTGGGCATCCTCGCCGGGTCGGTGGCGGCGTCCCCGGCGACTGTGAGGGCCGGGGACGAAGGCACGTTTCCGTCGGTGGGGTTCCAGTGCGTGTAACCGCCGCCGCCGACCAGCTCGGAGTGGACGTCGTTTTTGGAGGCGGCCATGATCGAACAGGCAGGCCCCGATCATGGCCTGGCCGCAGTCGTTGCAAGGGACCGTACCGAGGCGGGTCCGTAGCGGCCGTCGGCAACGCCGGGGCCGCCAACGCCGGAGCCGGCAACTAGCACCTGACCAACCCGGCGAAGCCTGAGTGGTCAACGCATTAGTCTGATTCCTGGACGACTCGGACGGAGGCGTGGACGCAGATGAGCCAGACCGATCCGCACATCCACGTCGAGCAGAAGGTGGTGCAGGCCGGGGCCGCCGTCCGCAACGCGATCGTGTCGACGTTGGGCTTCGTGCCCGACGCACCGAGTGTCGTCACCACCGGTTGCGGACTCCAGGTGCCCTATGCGATGACCTCTCCTCGTCCGGAAAGCGTCACCTGCCTCGCCTGCCGGGAACACGCTCACCAGGAGCACCTGCGCTTCGCCGACCAGGTCGAGCGCTGGAGCCGGATACCTGGCATGCCCCTCACCGGCGACCAGGCGGCCGAGGCCGCGCAATGGGCCCGGGATCTCGCGAAGAGGTTCTCCAGATAGTGCGGTGACCATGGCCTTCGGTCCGGTTGTGTCCTGGCCGTGGAACAGTCGCCGATCGTCGCCACGGCCTAGCCGGGATCCCCGTCCGAGTGCACGGCGCCCCTGAGCCGCCGGCGTCAGGGTTGGTCCGGCGCGCGCGGGACGAGCAGTCCCCGGTTGAACGCCTCGGTGACGGCGGCGGCGCGGTCGCCGACGCCGAGCTTGCCGTAGATGTTCAGCAGGTGGGACTTGACCGTGGCCTCGGTGATGAACAGTTTCGCCGCCGCCTCCCGGTTCGTGGCCCCGGCCGCCACTCGTTCCAACTCACCCGAGGCGCGATATCGGTCCTCTTCTCAGATGGGGCAGGATAGGCCCATGGTCTCGATGGTGCAGAATGTGGCGATCGACTGTGTGGATGCCTATGAACTCGCCCGGTTCTGGAGCGAGGTGACCGGCTGTCCCATGCATCCCGAGGACCGGCCTGGGGACGAGGAGACGCAGGTCCTGCTACCGCAGGGACCACTGCTGCACTTCAACCAAGTGCCGGAGCCCAAGACGGTCAAGAACCGGCTCCATCTCTGCCTGCGACCGGAGACCTCGCGCGAGGCGGAAATCGACCGCCTGCTGGGTCTCGGCGCCACCTTCGTGACTGACCGGCGCAACTCCGATGGCACGGGTTGGGCCGTTCTGGCTGACCCCGAGGGCAATGAGTTCTGTGTCCTCCGCAGCGAGTCCGAGCGGGTCGCGACGACCCCCTGAGGCCGCATTGCTGCTCGCACGGACGGATGTCCCGCGATCGCGAGAGCGCGAGCCCGGACTGTTTCCAGCGGCCGGTCACGGTCGCCTGGGGCAACGAGTCCTTGCGGGCGGAGGGTGCCGACGACCACCGAACCGTCTGGCCTGTTGTTCGCGGCCCTGCGAAGAACACCTTCCCGGGGTGGCGCATGCCGACGAGCCGAAGTCTCAGGTGTTCATCGACGGGGTCGTCAGCGCTCTGGACGGTCGATGCCCGTCCTGACCTCCGGCGGGGCCGGTTGTGAGGTGGTCAAGAACAGGGGACGGGCGGTGGTCAGGAGGGTGCCGATCAGCGGGTTCTGTTGTGCGGCTTCGTCCAGGGCGGCCGACAGAATCCGCGCATAGGTGGTCCGCGCCTCGTGGTGGCGGGCGCGCCCGGCATCGGTGATGACGGTGTAGACGCCCCGCTTGTCGTCGGGGCACAGGTCGCGGTACGTGAATCCGGCGGCGTTCAGCCGGCTGACCAGGCGGGTCACCGAGCTCTGGTTGAGCCCGAGGCGGCTTGCCAGGTCCTGCATGCGAAGTTCGCCGTCGTCGGCGCCGGCCAGGAGGTCGAGGGCGCGGTACTCGGACAGGCCGAGGCCGTGCTGGCGCTGGAGGGCGGTGCCGAGGCGGTGCTCGACGTGCGCGTACAGGGTCAGCAGCTGGTTCCACATGAGCGCATCCCCGATGTCGCTCGGGGCGATCTGCGCGGCTGACGACATCACGTGGTCTCCTTCGCCGGACGATTCAGGCTGATTGACACAAGCTTACTTGTACATGCATACTCTTTCGAGTCGCAAAGAACTTGCATATACATACAAATAGGGAGCTGCTTCAATGGCCTGGATCTATCTGCTGATCGCCTCGGTCTTCGAGGTGGTGTTCGCCCTGGCCACCAACGCCACCAACGGCTTCACCGAGCTCGGCCCGTCCCTCCTCACCGCAGGGGCCGCCGCCGGCGGCATCTTCTTCCTCAGCCAGGCGCTGAAAACGCTGGACGTGGGCGTCGGCTACACCGTGTGGACAGGCATCGGCTCAGTCGGCACGGTGGTGCTCGGCACCGTGATCTTCCACGAGTCGATGAACATCTGGAAGGCGCTCGCCTTCGTCCTGATCATCGGCGGCGTCCTGGGGCTCAAGCTCGCCGACAAACTCACCAAGAAGCAGCCCGTCGCCGGCTGACCGGCCCAACACCCATTCCGAAGAAGGAGCACACCGTCATGGCCTGGTTCTATCTGTCGCTCGCCGTCGTCTTCGAGATCGCCTTCGCGCTCGGCACCAACGCCACCCAGGGCTTCACGAAGCTGTGGCCCTCGGTCTTCACGCTGCTGGCCGCAAGCGGCGGCATCTTCACTCTCAGCCTGGCACTGAAGACGCTGGACGTGGGCGTCGGCTACACCATCTGGACCGGCCTGGGCTCCATCGGCACCGTCATCCTGGGCGCGCTGATCTACAAGGAGAAGATCACCCTGCCCAAGGTGCTGTCTTTCGCCGCCATCATCCTCGGCGCCATCACCCTCAAGCTGGCCGCCGGGGTCTGACCACGGCCGCGTGCTTCAGGGAGTCATCGCCTGAGCGCTCTGGGAGGGACGATGCCGCTGACGGTGGTCCCCCCGCCGGGCACGCCGTTGACCGTGAGGTCCCCGCCGATTTCGGCAAAGTACGCCTTCATCGCGCTCAGCCCTCGACCGGTCGTCCCAGAGGGGAAGCCGCACCCGTCATCGCTCACCGTCAGCCGCAGGCAGCTCTTTGCCAGCGTGAGGGCGATCGAGACGGTACCGGCGCCACTGTGCCGCTCGACGTTGGCCAGCGCCTCGCTCACCGCCGCGTACACGTTACGGGCGACGGGATCGGGAATGTCGCCCTTGGGCAGGGCCCACACCTCCACGGCGATGCCCGTACTCGCTGACAACTCCGCCAGCCGGCGCTCTAGCGTTTGCTGAAGGGTCTTGGCTTCCAACAGGCGAAGGTCGTCGTGCAACTGCTTTCTCCCCGCTTCCCCGCGAGCGTCTCGCTGCCCGCAGTCCGACTGGAGGTGAGCATGTCAGGCGGTGCCGTCAATCTGGTTACAAGTCGCTATCCTGCCCCTAGCGTCCCTTATGTACGACCATGCGACGACAGGCCCAATGGGCTCCAGCGTAGCCCCGGGACTAGTTCCCTTTCCTGTTATTTGCCGTACTCGAGGCGCTGTATTGAAACGGTCAGGGAAGTGCGGTCCGAAATTTCGTCAACGGCATGAATGTGTGGACTGAGGGCTCGCGTCGGCCCTGGGCGTAATACCGTGTTTGGCGGGTGGTGTGGATAGGCGCGAATATGCGGCGATGCGGCAGAAATAATGCTTTGCCGCCGGCTGGGACATTCCGGCGGGTGCCGCGATTAATCTGAGTGATGTCCAGCGCCGCATCGGCGTATCCCGAGACCCGGAACCGACTCTCGTCATCCCCGTGAACCGGGGTTGGGCCCTCACTCAGGGAGTGATCTCTGATGCTCAAGCGTTTGCTCCTCGGCGTCGCGCTGGCGGCGTCCACGCTCTTCGTCACCGGGACTGTCACCGGCACCGCGCAGGCCTCCAGCCCGAGCATCTGCGCGCCGGCCCACCACCGCACCACCACGGCCCAGGACTGCAAGTGGAGAGATGATGGCTGCTATTACTGCTACTCCTACCGGAGCGCAACCTGGGAGCGCCAGTATTGCCGCTAGCCGCATCGGTTAGTCCCGACGGACGACCGCAGCCCCGCGAAGCGCTGTCTCGCGGGGCTGCCCGCGGGTATGAAGGATCGGCGAGAAGCAGGGCTTGGCAGGGGGCGAGCACGACCGGCTCCCCGCCCCGATCGGCATGAGCTGCGTCTCGCCCCCATCCAGAGCCGCCGCCGTCCTCGCCGGCACGGCCTTGGGACAAAGAGGTTTGTGGTGGCCGGTCATCTGTTTCAAAGGTCGGCGGCTATGATCCTTTCGATGTTCCGTTCGGCCAGCGCGGTGATGGTGACGAACGGGTTTACCGAAGTGTTGCCGGGGATCAGTGCGCCGTCGATGACGTACAGGCCGGGATAGGCGGTCAGGCGGCCGTAATTGTCGGTGGCCTTGTTCAGCACCGCGCCGCCGAGCGGGTGATAGGTGAGGTGGTCGCCCCAGATCTTGTAGACGCCGAATAAGTCGGTACGGTAGATCGTCCCCTCCTTCGCGTTGATTTTGTCGAAGATGGTCCTGGCCATGTCGATGGACGGTTGTTTCCAGGACGCCTGCCAGCTCAGATCCACCTTGCCGGTGGCGGCGTTCCAGGAGAACTGGGCGCGGTTCGGGTTGTTGGTTATCGACAGATAGAACGAGGCGTAGGTCTCGATCCCGGTGGGCAGCGGGGCCACTTCGGCGAATGCGCCGCCCGCGGTCCAGTTGTCGATGCCGGAGCACGGGATGGCCGACTGGAGTGCGCCGGTCGGGTCCCACATGTGGTTGGCGCGGCCGCACATGACGTTGCCGTTGTCGCCCCAGCCTTTGCCGATCTCGTTGTTCAGGTTGGGGAGCGCGCCGGTGGCCTTCAGCTTGACCAGCAGCTTGCTGGTGCCCACGCTGCCGGCGGCGAAGAACACGCGGTCCGCGGTCACGGTCTTGGTGGTCGTGGTGTCGCCATTGGTGTTCAGCTGGTCCATGACGACCGTGTAGCCGCCGCCGGTCGCCTGGCTTACCGAGGTGACCTTGTGCAGGGGCGAGATGGCGACCCTGCCGGTGGCCTTGGCCTGGGCGAGATACGTTTTCTGCAGCGATTTCTTGCCGTGGTTGTTGCCGTAGAGGATTTCGCCGGCCAGCGCGGACCTGGTGACCGTTCCCGCGGCTTCCTGCTTCATGTAGTCCCAGTCGTACACGTCGGGCACGAAGACGAACGGGAAGCCGGAGCGCTGGGCGTGCTTGCGGCCGACGCGGGCGTATTGGTAGCAGTCGGTGGAGTCGAACCAGGCCGGGTCCACCGTGGCGGTGCCGAGGGCGGCGTTCGCGCGGGGGTAGTAAGTGTCGTACATTTCCGCGGGGTTCACGGAAGGGAGGACGGCGGCGAAGTTGGCGCGTTTCGGGGTGACCGCCATGCCGCCGTTCACCAGCGAGCCGCCGCCGACGCCGCGGCCCTGGTAGACCGTGATGCCGCTGAAGTCCTCCGCGTCCAGGATCCCGGTGTAGCGGGGGATGTCCCGGTCGATGGGGAAGCCGAGGAAGTAGTTGAGCGGGGCCTTCGTCCTCGTACGGAGCCAGTAGGAGCGGTAGTCGGGCGCGCGCGTGTTGCAGAAGATCCTGCCGTCGGAGCCGGGGGTGTCCCAGGCCATGCCCATCTCGACCATGTGCACGTCCACGCCCGCCTGGGCCAGGCGGAGGGCGGCGACGGAGCCGCCGTACCCGGTGCCGATCACCAGCACCTGGACGTGGGCCCCGCTCGCGATCGGGGCCGCCGCGGCGGCGGGCTCGCCGAGGGCCGCCACCCCCAGGACGGAACCGGCTCCGGCGAGGAATCCGCGGCGGGAGATGCCGCCCGAGGGGTTGCTGCTCATGTGGTCCTCACTTCCTGGGCTGAGGTGTGGGTGAGGAGCCGCCGGTCAGCGTGCAGGCGGTGTCGAGGCCCAGCACGTGGTTGAGGCGGCCGAAGGCCAGCCATGAGCCGAGGCACATGCTCAGCTCCACGATCTCGAGCTGGCTGTAATGCGCGGTCATCCGCGCCCAGAACTCGTCGTCAAGTCCGTGGTGGTCGAGGGCGTACCGCTCGGCGTACTCGGCGGCCAGCCGGGTGCGCTCGTCGAACGCGGCGGTGGTGCGCCACTGCGTCACCGCCTCCGCGAACTCCTCCTCGACCTTCTCCCCGTCGCGTTCCGTGCGCCAGTCGAGGCAGAAGGCGCACCCGTTGATCTGGGCGATGCGCAGCCGGGCCGCCTCGAACTCGCGCAGCCCGAGCGTGCTGTGGGCGTACACCGACATCGAGAACTTCGAGGCGGCGATCCCGATGCCGGGCACCATCTCGCCCCAGACGTACGCGATCGGGTCCTTGCCCTGGGGGATGTCGATGTTCACGGCCGGTTCCCTCCGAGTCTGCCGGGGTGCAGCGGGACGTCGAGCGCGTCGTACAGTCCTGGCTCCGCCTCGGCGAGCCAGTCGACGGCGCCCACCAGCCGGGCGACCGCGGTGGCGTTCCCGCCGGCGGAGCTGTTGCCGCCCTCGTCCGTGGCCTCGACCGTGACCTCGATGCGCGGGCGGCCCTCGATGATCACCCGGTGCGCGCCCACGCCGTTCGGCGGCGTCGGCCAGTCCGGCGCGCAGGACGGGTGGATGCGGGTGACGTGCTCGATGACGATGCGGGGCGTGCCCCCGACGATGCCCTGCACCTCGAACCGCACCGCGCCCTGGGTCCCCGCCTCGAACTCGCCCACAGTGGCGTCGAGCGGGCGCCGGTCCCTGGTCTCGCGGATCTCGTCCAGCTCGACGCCGAGCGCCCTGGCCATCAGGCGTATCTGCCCGCCCCAGACCATGGTGGGGACGGTCGGCGCGATCATGGGCGGCTCGTAGTCCATCGGCTGGCCCATGCCGACCAGGTAGCGGACCGAGTCCGGCTGGTCGTACGTGGAGTAGTCGAAGATCTCCTGGCAGCGGATCGCGTCAATGGTGGTGCCGAGCCCGCTGATCAGCAGCGGCAGCACGTCGTTGCCCCAGCCGGGGTCGATCCCTGAGACGAACAGCGAGCCGCCGCCGTCCCCGATGGCGGCCAGCACCGGCTCGCGCAGCTCGGGCGGGGCGCCGCGCTGGTCGTAGAGCGCGTACAGCGAGGGGGTGACGACTATGGCCCCCGCCCGGATCGCCCGGGTGACGTCGGCGAGCGCCTCGTCGGGGCGGAGGTCGCCGGAGGCCGCGTACACGACGGCGCGGGGGCTCGCGGCCAGCACCGCCTCGATGTCGTCGGTCGCCGCGACGCCGAGCTCGTGGCCGAGCCCGCCGAGCTCGCCGGCGTCCCGGCCGACCTTGTCCGGGTCGTGGACGAGTACGGCCGAGAGCTTCAGTCCTGAGTGGGCCGCGACGGCACGGATGGCCGCGCGGCCGACGTTGCCGGTGCCCCAGACGACCGTGGACATCATGGGCGGAGCGTAGCAAGCGCTTGGTTGAGTGTATAGGGGTCGAATGCCTCACCCTCGTACGGCGCACAGCAGGCGGTTGTTGCCCCGCTGCCAGAGCGTGCCGATCTCCGAGAAACCGGCTTCCCGGAGTGCCTGGACGTGATCCGAGAGGAGCCGGGACTCCGAGCCGTGGTGCGAGGCCCCGGCCGTGGTGCGCCGTTCCTCGTTGAGCTCGGCGAAGGCGGGGTCCGCCTCGACCGCGTCCCACCAGGCCCGCCAGCCCTCCGGCGGGTTCACGCCGAACGTCCGCTCCGTCTCCCGGTCGTGAACGGCGTGCTCCAGGCGGGCGAGGGCCGGGGTGGCGTCGTCGGTGTCCATGTGGTCGCCGTTGAGCAGCAGCCCGCCCGGGCGCAGCACGGCCGCGACCTCTCCGTACACCGCCTTGAGGTCGGACGGGGAGATCCAGTGCAGCGCCGTCGTGCTGATCGCGGCGTCGGCGGGCCCGTCGAGCTCGAGCAGTCCCGTCCATCCTCCGGTGCGAAGGTCCGCGGAGACGAACGTGAGCTGCGGGTACGCGGCCCGCCCGAGCCCGAGCAGCAGCGGGTCGGCGTCCACCGAGATCACCTTCGCCTTCGGGAGGCGGTCGAGCAGCCGGGCGGACAGCGAGCCGGGGCCGCAGCCCAGGTCGATCACCACCGGGTCCGGTCGTCCCAGCGCCTCGACGGCGTCGATCAGGGCGGTGAACCGCTCCTCGCGGTCCGGCAGGTAACCCTCCTGCTGGCGGTCCCAGCGCGCGATCCACTGCGATGCGGCATCGTGAGTGAGCACGAAGGTCTCCTTGTGACTGTCGTTTATGCTTTGGGCAGTTACAAGCTAGAACATGAAGGTGTAACCGGTCAATTGGATTTCAACAGTCACACAGATGGAGTGGTCAGGGCGGCGGTGGCGCTCGTCAACGTGCTGACCCCAGGCGAGCAGCGGGGGCGCGCCCATCCGGCGCCGGACAGGCCCGCCGCGGCCGCCACCGAGGGCCTGCGTGCCGTCTATCCGGATCATCGAGAGGTCACCGAACGGGAGGGCGCCGAGCTGGCCGAGGTGGCCGCCCGCCTGCGAGCGGTCTTCGCCGCGGTGGCCGACGGCGACATCGACACCGCGGCCACCCAGGTGAACGCCCTGCTGGAGGAGACCCACGCCAGGCCGACGCTCCAGCGGCACGACGGCGAGCCGTGGCACCTGCACTTCCACGGTCGCGGCGGCACCATGGCGGGCGACTGGGGGGCGAGCTGCGCCACCGGGCTCGCGATCGTGCTGGGCAGCGAGTTCAGCGACCGCCTGGGAGTCTGTACGGCGCCGCACTGCGACCGCGTCTACGTGGACGTGTCACGCAACGGCACCCGCAGGTTCTGCTCCACGGCCTGCCAGAACCGCGTCAAGACGGCGGCCTTCAGGGCCAGGGGCAAGACTCACTGAAGGCGCCAGGGGCAAGACTCGGTGAAGGCGCCAGGAGCAAGGTTCACTGAAGGCGGCGGATGGGGGCGCCGTCGAGGAAGGCGTCGATGTCCTCGACGGCCCCGCGGAAGAATGTGCGGTAGTTCAGCTCCGTCACGTACCCCAGGTGCGGCGTGGCCAGCACGTTGGGCAGCGTGCGCAGCTCGTGGCTGGCGGGCAGCGGCTCGGTCTCGAACACGTCCAGCCCGGCCCCCGCGATCCGCCCCGCCTTCAGCGCCGCCACCAGCGCCGCCTGGTCGACGATCCCCGCCCGCGAGGTGTTCACCAGGTACGCGCCCGGCCGCATCAACGACAGCTCCCGCTCCCCGATCAGGCCGCGCGTCCGGTCGCTCAGCACGAGGTGGATGGAGACGATGTCGGCCTCGGACAGCAGCGCCTCCTTGCCTGGGGCGAGCCGCACGCCGAGGGCGTCCGTGCGTTCCTGGGTCAAGTGCCGGCTCCACGCCACGACGTCCATGCCGAACGCCTGGCCGATCTCCGCCATCCGGGTCCCGATCTTGCCGAGCCCCAGCAGTCCGAGCGTGCGGCCGTGCAGATCCGTGCCCAGGGTGCTCTGCCAGGGGCCGCCCGTGCGGAGGGCCGTCGCCTCCGGCAGCAGGTGGCGGGTGAGGCCGAGGATCAGGGCCCAGGTCAGCTCGACCGGCGGGGTCGAGCTGCTGCCCGTGCCGCAGACCGTGACGCCACGCGCCCGCGCCGCGTCCAGGTCGATGGAGGCGTTGCGCATGCCCGTGGTGATGAGCAGCCGGAGGTTGGGCAGCCGGTCGAGCACCTCGGCCGGGAACGGCGTGCGCTCCCGCATGGCGACCACGATCTCGCAGTCGTGGATGGCGGCCACGAGCTCGTCCTGGCCGGCGAAGTGGTCGCGGAAGCTCGTCGCCCGCACTCTCGACCAGTCGGCCAGGCGGAGAGCCACTCCCTGATAGTCGTCAAGCACGGCGCAACGCAGCATGGTCGGTAATCCTATGAGGCGTTCGGAAAGCGCTCTTATCCGTCCCCCTGCTCCAGCTCCCCGGGTGCGGCCCGGGGAGCTGGAGCCCGCTTTTCTGCCTCTTCGTGCAGCGCCAGGATGAGAACCAGCTCCAGGTGGAGCTCCTCAAGATCGGGCGCCGCGAGACCGTCTGGCGCGCGCATGTTGGGCCTCCCTGGTTATAGGACGTCCCAGGCGCCTCAACGGTTCACGGATCAGGTCTCGGTCCTGAAACGTTCCCACGCGGACTGCCGCGTCATGCCGAGCGAGGCGCCGATGCGCTCCCAGCTGACTTCCCGGGTGCGCAGGTGCGCCACCCAGTCGCGCAGGTTGTCGTCCACCTGTGCTTGTACGGCGGCGATTTTCGGAAGGTGGTCGAGTATTTGCTCTTCGGTCATCGACTCCCACATCGGCAGCCGGGGCTCGGTGGAGGAGACGAGTTGTTCCTCTTCGAGGATTTCATTGCACAGCCCTATGCATTGGTCGCAAATGTGCACACCAGGACCAGCAATCAACTTGCTCACGTCCGCACTCTTCTTGTGACAGAAAGAGCAGCGGATCTTGTCCTTCCAGTCAGGCATGGCCTGACACTACTCCCGTCAGGCCGCACCTGACAACCCTATGTGCTCCTGCAGGATCTCCTGGCGCTCCTCGGTGATCCTGTGGCAGATCGTCACATACGCGTTCAGCACCTTGCGGTACAGCTCGCGCGCCTGCTCCAGCTGGACGCGCAGCTCCAGGACGCGGCCGGCCTCGCCGCGCTGCTCGGCCTCCGCCAGCAAGGCACGCGCCTCGTCCACTATCTCTTCGGCTCGCATCCTCGTACGGCGAAGCAGTGCGGAGCACTCGTGCAGCTCGTTCAGTCGAGCCGTCGAGGCCATGAACTCAGCAGAGTGCCCGGGCGAGTCGTGCGCCGCCCGCCTGCGGAGATCCGATCCCATTTACCGCCACCTCCCGGTCAAGGTTGCCTAACTGTAGACGCGCAACTCTCAGGAGCGGATCACCCGCCGGCGGCCGGGGGTAGCTCAATGATCCTGGTGGAGAGGTTTCTATTCCCGGGTAGGAAAACCTCGTCCCTGAAACTCGTTCGGTTCCGACTAAATGTGGTACTTCGATACCTATTAGTGGAATGCCGTAAATCTCCGTTGCTGGCAAAAAGCCGGGGAGGAAGACGTCCGATCCGCCCCCCTGGACACCTCTGCCCGTCACATACTGAAACCAACTAGCAGCACAACGTGACTCAGGCGGCGGTGGTGGCGATGTCGGCAACGGGGAACGATGACGACGCGGTTGACGTGAGCGTCGTGATCCCCGCGCACAACTGCCGGGCATACCTCGACAGATGCCTCACCTCCGCGCTCGTGCAGCGCGTGAAGAAGGAGCTCATCGTCGTCGACGACGGCTCCACGGACGGCAGCGGCGAGCTCCTCGACCTCTACGCCGCCTACCACAAGGACAGCGTCAAGGTCGTCCACATCGAGAGCAGCGGCGGCGCGGGCCGGCCGCGCAACGTCGGCATCGAGCACGCCACCGGCCGGTACGTGTTCTTCTGCGACGCCGACGACTACCTCGGTCCCGAGGCGCTGGAACGCATGGTCGCCATGGCCGACAGGAACGGCTCCGACATCGTCCTCGGCAAGATCGTGGGGCACGGCCGGCGGGCGCCGGTGTCGATGTTCCAGCACAGCGCCGACCGCGTGACCCTCGGCGACAGCAACGTCTACAACAGCCTGTGCTGCTTCAAGCTGTTCAGGAGGGACCTGCTCGAGCGCCACGGCATCAGGTTCGGCGAGGGCATGCTCGTCGGCGAGGACATCGTCTTCACCGTCCACGCCTACTGCCACGCCGGGGTCATCTCCGTGGTGGCCGACTACGACTGCTACCACCTCGTGTCCAGGCCGGACGGCAGCAGCATCATGCAGCAGAAGAACAGCAGGGACCCGCTGGCCTGGCTGGCCATGATCAGGCGGCCGATCCGGCTGATGGCCGAGCATGTCGAGCCCGGCCCGCTCCGCGACCACCTGCTGCGCAGGCACTTCAGGCTCGACGCGTTCGCCCAGCTCGGGGCGGTGTTCCTGGAGAGCGACGACGTGCGGCGCAAGGACATCGCCCGGGAGGTGGCCGCCCTCTGCGACGAGTGGTACACGCCCGGGGTGCACGAACTGCTCAACAGCATCGACAGGCAGCGGGCGACCGCGCTCGAGGACATCGACCGCCTGGTGCGCCTGGCCCGCATCGAGAGCGCCACCGTGCGGCGCAGGCTGACCGGGCTGCGCTGGGACGGCGACCGCCTGGTGGTGACGGGATCCGCCCGGCTGGACGGCATCAGCAGGGACGACGGCCTGGCCGTGGTGCTGCGCTCGCGGCACGACCCGGCCGCCGAGATCGTCGTCCCGGCCGAGCGGAAGGGGGGCGAGTTCACCGTCCGGGTGGACGTCTCCGCGCTCGCCTCGGGGATCTGGGATCTGCGGGTGGCGGTCGAGATCGAGGGCGTGGTGCGGTTCGGCAGGCTCGGGGCCGAGCGCGACAGCGGCGCCGGCCTCCCGCCGCCCCGGCTGATCGGCGGCGTGGTGGCCCTGCCGTACTTCACCAGGGACAACGGCAATCTCAGCATCGACGTCGGCGGCCATGTGGTCGCGGTGCCCGGCACGGCGCGCCTCATCAGGACGAGATGGGCGCTGGGGCACCGGCTGGTCATCGACGGAGAGCTCAGCGTCGTCGGCACCGCTCCGGCGGCCTCGGCGGTCAAGCAGATCGTCTGGCGCGAGCGGCGCACCGGGTGTGAGCGGACCGAGCGCGTGCTGGCGCTGCCCGGAGGGGGCTTCGCGGCCAGGGTCGCGGTCGGCCTGTTGCCGCCAGGGACCTGGGACGCGTACCTGGAGCTCGATCTCGGCGGGCCGCCCGCGCGGTTCAGGATCGAGACCGACGCCGAGATGGTCGCGGCGCCGCGCATATGGTGGGGTGCGGGCCTGCTCAGGACCGTGCGGCCGTACGCGACCTCGGGGAAGGGGCGGCTGAGCACGGTGGTGCGGCGGCTGACGGCGCGGACGATCATCAGAAGGATCATGCGCTAATTGCCATCTATGTGCAGGTGCAAGACGATGTCCTAAAGTAGGGTCGTTTGGCTCTTGCAGGAGGTTTGCCGTGCACGTACCCGATGGCTTCTTCAACGCGGCGACATCCGTGTCGGCCGGCGTCGTGGCGGCGGCCGGCGTCGCAGTCTGCCTGCGCGGGGCGCGGCGCGAGCTCGACGACAGGACCGCACCCATGGCCGGGCTCGTCGCGGCCTTCATCTTCGCCGTCCAGATGCTCAACTTCCCCGTCGCCGCCGGCACCAGCGGTCACCTGCTGGGCGGGGCGCTGGCGGCGATACTCGTCGGGCCGTACACAGGCGTGTTGTGCATGGCCGTGGTCCTGCTCGTGCAGGGTGTGTTCTTCGCGGACGGCGGGCTGACCGCGCTCGGCATCAACATCACGATCATGGGCATCGTCACCGTGCTGGTCGGGTGGGGGATCTTCCGGCTGGTGACGAGGGTGGCCAGAGGCAAGGTCGTGGTGGCGGCGTTCCTGGGCGCGCTGGTCTCGGTGCCCACGTCCGCGCTGGTGTTCTCGCTGCTGTTCTGGGTCGGTGGGACCGCGCCGATCGAGGTGGGCGCGGTGGCGGCGGCCATGGGCGGCGTGCACGTGCTGATCGGGATCGGCGAGGCGCTGATCACCGCGGTGACGGTCGGCGCGGTCCTCGCGGTCCGGCCCGACCTCGTGCACGGCGCCCGCGGCCTGGCCAGGCCGCTGGTCCTGCGCGGGGCCGAGGGGGCGACGACGACCACCGCCGCCGGCGAGCGGGAGCCGGCGGCCGCGCCCGGCAGGCTCAAGCCGTTCCTGCTCGGGGGGATCGGCCTGACGCTGGTGCTGGCCGGGGTCGTGTCGTTCTTCGCCTCCTCCTCGCCTGACGGGCTGGAGGCGGTCGCGGAGAACAAGGGCTTCCTCTCGCAGGCGAGCGACCACCTGGTGACGTGGGGACTGGCCGACTACGGCGAGGTGGGCGGCATCCCCGTCGGCGTGGCCGGGATCATCGGCGTCGGGCTGGTGCTGCTCATCGCCGGGGCCGTGGCCCACGCCGCGCGGAGCCGTGCCAAGGTCGAGGCCTGACCCGTGGGCGCGGGGCACCATCACCAGCTCTACCTGCCGGGCGACTCGGTCGTGCACCGGCTGCCGCCGCAGTGCAAGCTGCTGGCCGTCTTCACTTTCGCCATCGTCGTGGTGGCCACGCCGCGCGAGCGGTTCTGGGCGTTCGCGGTGTACGCCGCTCTGCTGGGGATCGTGGCGGTGGCGGCGAAGGTGCCGATGACATACGTCCTGCGGCGGATGGTGATCGAGGTGCCCTTCGTGCTGTTCGCGTTCCTCATCCCGGTCATCGGGCTGGGGGAGCGGACCAGCGTCCTGGGGGTGTCGCTGAGCGTGCCCGGGCTCTGGGCGGCCTGGAACATCCTGGCCAAGGCCACGCTCGGTGTGTTCGCCTCCATCCTGCTCGCGGCCACCACCGAGCCGCGGGTGATCCTCATCGGGGCACAGCGGCTCCGGCTGCCGAGCCTGCTGGTGCAGATCGCCATGTTCATGCTGAGGTATATGGACGTGATCGTGGAGGAGATGCGGCGGATGCGGGTGGCTCGGGAGTCCCGGGGGTTCGAGGCGCGCAACTTCCAGCAGATCCCGGTGATCGCCCGGTCCGCCGGGGCGCTGTTCATCCGGTCGTACGAGCGGGGCGAGCGCGTTCATCTCGCGATGCTCAGCCGGGGATACTCGGGGCGGATGCCGATTATTCAAGATATTTCGGCATCGGCCCGCCAATGGGGCATTGCTCTCGCCCTCCCGGCCATGGCCCTCGCAGTATGGGGACTCTCGTGGTGAACTCTCTCGAAGTCAGGCAGCTCGCCTACGCCTATCCCGACGGCACGCAGGCGTTGTTCGGCGTGGACCTGTCGATCGGCCGCGGCGAGCGCGTGGCCCTGCTCGGCCCGAACGGCGCCGGCAAGACCACCCTCGTCATGCACCTCAACGGCATTCTCACCCCCGGTCACGGAAGCGTCACCGTGGCAGGCACCCCGTTGCGCAAGGACACGCTCAAGGAGGTCAGGCAGCGCGTCGGCCTGGTCTTCCAGGATCCGGACGACCAGCTCTTCATGCCCACGGTCAGGGACGACGTCGCCTTCGGCCCGGCCAACGCGGGCGTGCGCGGCGAGGACCTCGACCGCGTCGTCAAGGACGCGCTGGAGCGGGTCGGCATGCTGGAGGCCATCGACCGGCCGCCGCACCACCTGTCGTTCGGCCAGCGGCGCAGGGTGGCGGTGGCGACGGTGCTGGCCATGTCACCGGAGATCCTGGTGCTCGACGAGCCCTCGTCCAACCTGGACCCGGCCGCCCGCAGGGAGCTGGCCGAGATCCTGCGCTCCCTCGACGTGACGGTGCTCATGGTCACGCACGACCTGCCGTACGCGCTGGAATTGTGTGGACGCTCGCTGATCCTTTCCGGCGGCGTGATCGCGGCCGACGGCCCCACGCGTGACCTGCTCGCGGACACAGAATTGCTGGCCGAGCACCGGTTGGAGCTTCCGTACGGGTTCGCCATCCCTGCGGTATGAGGCCGCTTTCTGGTGTCTCGTCCACATCTTCGTAGTTTGTGCATGCCCAGTACCCGGGGATGTCGAAGTACAGTGGCTCATCGAGGAGGGGCCAAATGAAGCTGCGGCTTGCGCGACACGCTCTTGGCGATGCCGTGGTGGTGGCCGTTGAGGGAGAGCTCGATCTGTTCACCGCACCGTTCCTGCGCGACGAGGTGCGTGACGCCATCAAGCAGGACAGCGCCAAGCTCGTGCTCGATCTGCAGCAGTTGTCGTTCATGGACTCCAGCGGGCTGTCGGTGCTGATCGAGGCCTGGCGGCTGGCGACGGGCGAGGGCGGCGGCGTGTCCCTGGCGGCTCCCCAGGCGCCCGTGGCGCGTATTCTGCGTACGACGGGTCTCGACCGGCGCATCAAGGTGTACTCCGACGTCGACAGCGCCGTGGGCGAGATTTGACCGCACCCCGAGTAGAACTTCATTCGGTCTGCGGGTTAAGGTCCGGGATATGGACGTGAACGGATCTGCAGCAATCATCTCCGGCGGTGCCAGCGGCCTCGGTGAGGCCACGTCGCGCGAGCTGGCCCGCGCGGGCGCCACCGTGGTCGTCGCCGACCTCAACGAGGAGCGCGGCAAGGCCGTCGCCGACGAGATCGGCGGGGTGTTCGTCAAGACCGACGTGTCGGACGACGACCAGGTGCAGGCGGCCGTGGACGCCGCCGTGGCCACCGGCAAGCCGCTGCGCGTGGTGGTCAACAGCGCCGGCATCGGCTGGGCCGAGCGCACGGTCAACCGCGACGGCAGCCCGCACAACCCGGCCTCCTACCGCAAGGTCATCGAGGTCAATTTGATCGGCACGTTCAACCTCATGCGCATCGCCGCCGCCGCGATCGCCAAGACCGAGCCGGCCGACGAGGACGGGCAGCGGGGCGTGGTGATCAACACGGCCTCCGTGGCGGCGCTGGAGGGCCAGACGGGGCAGCTCGCGTACTCGGCATCCAAGGGCGGCATCGTGGGCATGACGGTGCCCGCGGCGCGCGACCTGGCCGCGATCGGCGTACGGGTGAACACGATCTGCCCGGGCATCATCGACACCCCGATCTACGGCTTCTCGGACAACGCGGAGGAGTTCAAGGCCAAGCTGGTGGCGCCGGTGGTGTTCCCCAAGCGCATGGGGCGGCCCGACGAGTTCGCGCACCTGGTGCGGTCGTTGATCGAGAACGACTACATGAACGCCGAGGTCATCCGCTTCGACGGCGGCATCCGCTTCCAGCCCAAGTGAGGTCTCGTTGTCTGACGAAGTGCTCGTCGAGGAGTCCGAGAACGTCGCCGTTATCACGATAAATCGCCCTAAAGCTCGTAATGCTGTGAACGGGGCGGTGGCGCGGGGGATCGCCGAGGCGCTGGACACGCTGGACGCTCGTCCCGACATTTCCGCTTATGTCCTGACCGGTGCCGGTGGCACCTTCTCCGCGGGCATGGACCTCAAGGGGTTCCTGTCCGGGGACTTCCCGGTGGTCGAGGCGCGCGGCTTCGGCGGGCTGACCGAGTCGCCGCCGAAGAAGCCGCTGGTGGCCGCCGTGGAGGGGTACGCGCTCGCGGGCGGGTTCGAGCTGGCACTGTCGTGCGACGTCATCGTGGCGTCGTCGGAGGCCACGTTCGGCCTGCCCGAGCCCAAGCGCGGCCTGGTGGCGGGTGCGGGCGGCATCATGCGGCTGCCGCGCCGGATTCCATACCACGTGGCCATGGAGATCGCTCTGACCGGCGACCACTACCCGGCCTCGCGCCTGTACGAGCTGGGCCTGGTCAACCGGATCACGTCGCCGGGGGAGGCGCTCGCGGGGGCGTTGGAGCTGGCCCGCAAGATCGCCGCCAACGCGCCGCTGGCCCTCGCCGCCACGAAGAAGGTGATCATCGAGTCCGCGGACTGGTCGCTGGAGGAGATGTTCGCCAAGCAGAGCGCGATCGTCGGGCCGGTCTTCGGCTCCAAGGACGCCATGGAGGGCGCCGCGGCCTTCGCCGAGAAGCGCCCACCCAAGTGGAAGGGCGAATAACCGGGGGAGGGCGCCCCACCCGCGCCCTCCCCGCACCTCTGCGCCGCCCGCCTCTTGGACGACTCCCCGCACCGGTTCGCGGGCGGCGCGACAGCGGACGCCTTTAGCGCGCGCATAAGCGTTCCTGGCTACGGTAAAGAAAGAGAAAGCGACGTACCAGGAGAGGCGCATGAGCGACTATTCGGGTTCCAGGTTCGAGTCGGCCAGGCGCGGCGCCGGGGCCCTCCTCTCCGGTGCGCTGAGCGCCCTCCTCGTCGTGGTCGCCATGCTCGCCGTCATGTGGGTCGTGGAGGGCGTCGACTTCTTCCTCAACGGCACGCTCGACCGGGAGTTCGGCATCATCGGGTGGGAGCCCGACGGCCTGATCGGCATCCTGTTCGCCCCGTTCCTGCACGGCGGCTTCGGCCACCTCATGGCCAACTCGTTGCCGCTGCTGATCCTGGGCTTCCTGGCCGGGCTGCGCGACCTGCGCAAGTTCCTGTGGGCCAGCGTGCTGATCATCCTCATCGGCGGCTTCGGCACCTGGCTGACCAGCCCCGGCGTCTACACGGTCGGCGCGAGCGGCCTGGTCTTCGGCTACTTCGGCTTCATCCTGGCCCGCGGCCTGTTCGACCGCAGGCTGCTCGACATCGTCATCGCCGTCGGCGTGGGGATCGCGTACTGGGGGATCCTGGCCGGCCTGCTGCCCAACCAGCAGGGCATCTCCTGGCAGGGCCACCTGTTCGGGCTCATCGGCGGCGTGGTGGCCGGCTGGGTGCTGCGGCGCAAGCGCGAGATCCCCGCGTACTAGCCGGCTACCAGTCCTCGTCGCCGACGTCCACCGACTCCCCGGCGCTCGTCCGCGGCGTCATCTTGATGGTCACCTTGTGCGTGACGTTCTTGGCCACCGTCCCCTTGGCGCCCACGGAGACGACCCCGAAGCGCACGCCGGCATTGCCCGATCCCTCCTTCCGGATCTCCATGCCGAACTCAACGGTCACCTCGCCGAGCGCGAACTTCAGATCCTCGTCCGCACCCCGCTTGCGTGCCTCGTCGAGCTGCCTCCGTAACGCGGTGATCGCGTCGTCCAGCTCCACCCATTCGGAATCGCTCACGGCGACCTCCCATCGCGGCCCACGTTTCGGGGAAAACTAGATCGTACGTGGAGGTGAGGCGTGGTCGCTGAGTCCGCGAGAGCTGTGTACGTGCGCGCCCGGGCGGGCGACGGCCGCAAGGCGTTCGGCAGCGGCTTCCTCGTCGCCCCGTCGCTGGTGCTGACCTCGGCCCACGTGGTCGAGGACGTGGGCCAGGAGGTCACCGTCGGGCGGGCCGGGCAGGAGTCGGCGGGCATCGTGGTGTGGCGGCGCCGCTCCGGGGCCGTGGACGCGGCGCTGATCCGGGTGCCCGGCGCGGAAGAGGGGCCCGGCAGGCGGCCGGTGCGGTGGGGGCGGCTCACCGGCACCAGACCGGGCGTCCCCTGTCAGGCCACCGGCTACCCGAGGGCGCAGCGCGAGGAGGGCGGACGGTGGGAGGAGCAGCTGTCCGGTCACGTCAATCCGGGCACCGCCGCCTCCGCCGGCCGCTACGAGATCCACGTGGACGACTCGCTGCCCAGGCCAGGGGCGCCGGGCGAGTCCCCATGGGCGGGCATGTCCGGTGCGGCCGTCTTGTCCGCCGACGGCCGGCTCGTGATCGGCGTCGTCTCCCAGGACCGCACGGCTTACGGCGGCCGCCTGGCCGCCACCCGCGCTCAGGACCTCCTGGCCGATCCGGACTTTCACGATCTGATCAGGGGCGCGACCGGCTGCGTGCCGCTGCTGGAGTCGGTGGAACTGGCCGGACTGCTGGACCCGCCGCAGGTCCGGACCGATCTCCGCTCGCCCGCCTTCCTGCTGCGCGCCGACGCCGAGGTGGTCGCCTTCCGCGGCCGCCGGGAGCTTCTTGAGGAGCTGACCGCCTGGTGCGAAGGCGGCGGGGTCTCCGTTCGCCTGCTGGCCGGCCCCGGGGGGCAGGGCAAGACCAGGCTGTCGCGGCGGCTGTTGAACAACCTGTACGAGCGCGGCTTCGTCGGCGGCCACCTGCTGTCCCGGCGCGTGGACCCGGCCGCCTACGCCGCCTTCGCGCAGACGACGGTGCCGCTCATCGTCGTCGTGGACTACGCCGAGAGCCGGCATGACCAGGTGGTGCACCTGCTGGAGCAGGTGCTGCACGGCGGCGACGGGCCGGCCGTACGGATCCTGCTGCTGGCCCGCACCGCCGGGGAGTGGTGGACGCAGCTCCGCACCGGCCACCCCGACCTGGAGGCGGCGCTGTCCGGGACCGTCGTGCACACCCTCCAGCCGCTCGAACCCGACGAGGGCGGCCGCCGCGCCGCCTTCGGCGACGCCTTACGCGACCTCGCCGGCCACCTCGAACGCATCCCTGGCTTCGGCGGCCACGCATGGGCCTCGGCAGCCACGGCCATCGATCCGCCCGCCTGGCTGCGCGCCGACGCCCGCGCGTCCATCCTGACCATCCAGATGGCCGCACTCGTGGAGTTGCTGCAGTCGGGCGATCATCCGGTCGAAGTGGCGGGATCGGACACGGTCGAGGACGTCCTGCTCAACCACGAACGCCGCTATTGGCAGCGTACGGCGGCCGCGGCTGGCCTGACGTTCAACCCCAAGTCGCTCGAACGGGCGATCGCCGCGGCCGCGCTGTGCGGCGCCGACGACGCGGCGCAGGCGGGGGCCACGCTGGAGGCGGTGCCGGGCTGGGCCGACACCGACGCCGACCGGCGAGAGGCGGCGGCACGCTGGATCCACGGCCTCTACCCGGCCCCGGCGGAGGAGTATTGGGGCGCCCTCCAGCCGGACCGGATCGGCGAGCACCTGGTCGCGACCGTCACCAGGGACACCCCCGACCTGCTGAACGTGCTCCTGCCCGCCGCGACCGTCGAGCAGCGCCAGCGGGCGCTGGAGGTGCTGGCCCGAGCCTCGGCCCGCGAACAGGAACATTTCCGCTCGATCTTCCGCTCGCTGCTCGGCATCAGGCACTGGCACCTGGTCGTGACGATGCTCGACATCACGACGCACGCCGAACGTCCGGAGGCGCTGCGTGCCGCGCTGGCGTCCTTCGTCGAGGAAGAGGAGGGCCTTGCCTACGGCGAACTGCTCGTCCTGACGATGGCGACGCCGATGTCGACATCGGTGCTGCGCGACTTCGGCGTACGGGCGGCGGAGCGGCTGGTCGCGGTCGCCAGGCAGGACGCCCGGCGGGCGACCGCGACCGGCCGCCTGTGGCCCTTCCGCGTGCCGAAGAGACACCGGGAGGCTGTGAGCGATCTGGCCACGGCGCTGGCCTACCTGGCCGAGCGTTACCTGGTCGTGGACCGGGGGGAGGAGGCAGTAGCCGCCGCCGAGGAATCCGTTGCCCTCTACCGCCGCCTCGGCCCGGACCACATCCCCGGCCTTGCCAACGCGTTGCGGGTGTTCGCCGACGCGTGCCCGCCCGGGCGGCAGGAGGCCGCGCTGGCAGCCGCCGAGGAGGCGGTGGCGCTACAGCGCCGCCACGTGGCCGATGCCGAGCCGGGCTCTTTCGCGAGGGAGCACCGGCACTCGGAGCTGGCGCACGCCCTCGTCACACTGTCCACCCTGTACGAGGAGGCCGGCCGCGCCGCAGAAAGTGTGGCGGCGAGCGAGGAGGCGACCGCCATCGAGCACAGGCTCGCCGAGATCGACCCGGACAACCACGTGCCCAGGCTCGTCTCGACGCTGACGACTGCGGCATCCAGCCGTGCCGAGATGGGTCGGCACGACGACGCGGTCGAACGCGCGGAGCGAGCCGTGGCCCTGCTCCGCGACCTCGCCGCCACCAGCCCTGACTTGCATCTGGACAGTCTCGCCACCGAGCTCAACAACCTGTCGAACGCCTACGGCGACAGTGGCCGCCCGGAGGAGGCACTGGCGGTCGTACAGGAGGCGGTGGCTGTGCTCCGCCGCCTGGCCGCCGCCTCTCCCGGCACCCGGCCGGGCAGCCCGGCCGCCGCCCGCGACGGGAGAGGACTGGACCGCCTGGCCACCGCGCTGGCCAACAACGCCATCCGGTACGCCCTGCTCGACCGGCACGCCGAGGGCCTGGCCCCGATCGACGAGGCGATCGCGATCCGCGACGGCGGGATCGGGGAGCCCGAGGCGCTGGCGGACTGCCTGTCGTTGCGCGGTGGGCTGCTGGTCGAGTGCGGGCGCCCGGTGGAGGCGATCGAGCCGCTGCTGAAAAGCCTCCACCTGCTGATCGAGCTGGACGCCGAGACGAAGGCGGCGGCGGTGTGGCTGCGCGCCGCCGGGGATGCGGACCCCGAGGGGGTGTCGGCCGAGTGGCGGCGGCTCACCGGCGAGGAGGCGGACTGGGTGGACGCCCCCTGACCGGATCCCGCTTGGAGCGCCGTGCATTTGCTGGAAAGTACGCGATCAAGGGTGCTGAAATCTCGTGGACAGGACCCCGCGGATAGCGAAAACTGAAATGCGATCGAGTCGGCGCGCACGTACGGGATGCGGCCGGATTCGCGGTCACTTGTTGGGAGGGCGTCATGTCGACCCGAGGAGCGGCCATCGCCGCGGCTGTGATCGCCGCCGTCGCGACGATCACAGCGGCGCTGATCACATCCGGCCAGATAAAGATCGGCGGCAATCCGGCGGAGTCCGACACGAAGCGCAACACCGTTCCAAGCAGCCGGCCAGGAGGGTCGAAACGGACGCCGAACATCGCCGTGACGCCGAAATCCCTGGAATTATGCGTCGGCGAGAGCTGCGCGAGAGAAGTGCACATTCTCAGCACGGGCACCGCCACGCTGAAGATCTCCGACATCGAATTCACGGGTGAATCAGCCGGAGATTTCCGCCACGACGACGCCTGCGCGCACCAGGACCTCGAGGTCGATGACGAGTGCACACTCAAGGTGTGGTTCGAGCCGGCGGTAGCCGGGACGAGCGGCTCGGCGCTCCTGGTGATCCACCAGAACCTCCCCGGCAAACCCACCTACGTCGGGCTGAGCGGGATCCAGCAGCAGCCCACGAACGACCCGACCGAGCAGTCCCTGCCAGATGGCGGCTAGAGGTGCGACCGCGTGTGCTCGGCTGGCGAGGTGGACAGCAGGCGGTCGATGTAGGCGAGGCCGATGGCCGAGGCCACGAAGGCGAGATGCATGACCGTCTGCCACATGATCTTGTCGTTGGGCGTCGACTGGGCTCTGATGAACGTCTGCAGCAGGTGCACCGACGAGATGCCGATGATGGCCGTGGCCAGCTTGACCTTCAGCACGTTCGCGTTGACGTGGGAGAGCCACTCCGGCTCGTCGGGATGGTCGTTGAGGTCGATGCGGGAGACGAAGGTCTCGTAGCCGCCGATGATCACCATGATCAGCAGGTTGGAGATCATCACCACGTCGATGAGCGCCAGGACGGTGAGCATGACCACGACCTCGGCGGACGGCGCGCTCTCCGCGGTCGGTGCGGCGTGCAGGAGCACCGTCTCGATCAGGTGCCAGAGCTCCAGCGCGAACTGCCACACGTACACCGCCTGAGCCACGATGAGGCCCAGGTAGAGGGGGACCTGGAGCCATCGGCTGGCGAACATGAGATAACCGAGGCTCTTCGACCGGGTGATTCTCTGGCCGGACCTGAGCATTTCGGGCAAGAAGTTTCCTACTGTTCGAGCCGGAGGCCGGCAACGGCAGGCTGCCGTCGCCGGCCTGTTTCGCGCGGAGCGTCGGGGAAGAGGGCGCGCTCGCGCCAAGGAGCTGTCGCGCCGGACGGGTCAGCCGAGGTGCTCGACCACGTAGTCGACGCAGACCGTGAGCGCCTCGATGTCGGCCGGGTCGACGGCCGGGAACATCGCGATGCGCAGCTGGTTGCGGCCCAGCTTGCGGTAGGGCTCGGTGTCGACGATGCCGTTGGCGCGCAGCACCTTGGCCACGGCCGCGGCGTCGACGGCGTCGGAGAAGTCGATCGTGCCGACCACCTGCGAACGGAACTCCGGCGCGGCGAACGGCGTGGCGAAGGACGACTTCTCGGCCCACGTGTAGAGGCGCTGGCTGGACTCGGCCGTGCGGGCGGTGGTCCAGGCCAGGCCGCCGTTGGAGTTCATCCAGTCGAGCTGGTCGGCCAGCAGGAACAGCGTGGCCACGGCCGGCGTGTTGTAGGTCTGGTCCTTGGCGGAGTTGTCGATCGCCACCGGCAGGCTGAAGAACTCCGGCACGTAACGGCCGGTCGCGGCGATCTCCTCGACCCTGGCCAGGGCGCGCGGCGACATGATCGCGATCCACAGGCCGCCGTCGGAGGCGAAGCTCTTCTGCGGGGCGAAGTAGTAGACGTCGGCCTCGGTGATGTCGACGGGCAGGCCGCCGGCGCCGGAGGTGGCGTCCACGAGCACGAGCGAGTCGTCGGAGCCCACGCGCTTGATCGGCATGGCGACGCCGGTCGAGGTCTCGTTGTGGGTGAGCGCGTACGCGTCCACGCCCTCCTCGGCCACCGCGGTGGGGTGGGTGCCGACCTCGGACTTGATGACGCTGGGCTCGGCCAGCCACGGGGCCTTCTGGGTGACCGCGGCGAACTTCGAGGAGAACTCGCCGAACGACAGGTGCTGTGACTTGTCGCGGATCAGCCCGAAGGCGGCGATGTCCCAGAACGCGGTGGTGCCGCCGTTGCCCAGCACGACCTGGTAGCCCTCGGGGAGCGAGAAGAGGTCGGCGAGCCCGGAGCGTACGCGGCCGACCAGGTTCTTGACCGGCTTCTGGCGGTGGGAGGTGCCCATGAGGCTCGCGCCGGAGGCGGCGAGCGCGGCCAGTTGCTCGGTGCGTACCTTCGAGGGCCCGCAGCCGAATCGGCCGTCGGCGGGCTTGATGTCAGCGGGAATCACGATGTCAGCCACGTGCCCAGCGTACTGAGCCCGCAAGAATGCCCTGGACCGGGGTCCGCCTCGTGAGACCTGCGTCAGGGACCTGCCCGATCCTTGACCTGATGGACGGCTGCCGCGGCAGTGGCGGCAGCCGTACGGATCAGCGTCAGACGGTGCCGGCGACTTCGGCGGCGCCGGGCACGTCGCTCAGAGGACGGGAGGCCGGGCCGACGTAGTTCGCGCTGGGACGGACGAGCCGGCCCGTGAGCTTCTGCTCCAGGATGTGCGCGGCCCAGCCGGCCGTGCGGGCGCAGGTGAACATCGAGGTGAACATGTGCGACGGCACCTCGGCGAAGTCCAGCACCACAGCCGCCCAGTACTCGACGTTGGTGGCCAGCACCCGGTCGGGCTTGCGCGCGTGCAGCTCCTCCAGCGCGGCCTGCTCCAGCGCCGCGGCGACCTCGTAGCGGGGCGCGTCGAGCTCCTTGGCGGTACGGCGGAGCACGCGGGCGCGCGGGTCCTCGGCGCGGTAGACGCGGTGGCCGAAGCCCATGAGCCTGTTGCCCTTGTCGAGCTCGCTCTGGACGTACTTCTTGGCGTCGCCGAGCTGCTCGACACCCTCGATCATGTGCAGGACGCGGGCCGGGGCGCCGCCGTGCAGCGGGCCCGACATGGCGCCGACGGCACCGGAGAGCGCGGCGGCCACGTCGGCGCCGGTGGAGGCGATGACGCGGGCGGTGAACGTCGAGGCGTTCATGCCGTGCTCGGCCGCGGAGGTCCAGTAAGCGTCGATGGCCTTGACATGCTTGGGATCAGGCTCACCGCGCCAGCGGATCATGAAGCGTTCGACGATCGTCTTGGCCTCGTCGACCCGGCTCTGGGGCACCATGGGAAGGCCGAGCCCGCGCGCGGACTGCGCGACGAACGAGAGAGCCATGACGGAGGCGCGGGCGAGCTGGTCGCGGGCCTCCTCGTCACTGATGTCGAGCAGGGGCTTGAAGCCATAGGCCGGAGCCAGCATGGCCAGCGCGCTCTGCACGTCTACGCGGATGTCACCGGAGTGGACAGGGATGGGGTACGGCTCCGCCGGCGGCAGGCCCGGCTGGAACTTGTTGTCGACCAGCAGGCCCCAGACGGCCCCGAACGGGACACGGCCGACCAGTTCCTCAATGTCGACGCCTCGGTATCGAAGGGCGCCCCCTTCTTTGTCCGGTTCCGCGATCTCGGTCTCGAAAGCTACAACGCCTTCGAGCCCGGGTTTGAAGTCGGACATACTCGGCCGCCTCCCTTTCCCTTGCCATGTTTGGGCAATGCCTTGATGTCGAGATACCGGCGGGTCAATTTAACCCCTTCCCAGGTCGTGCTCGGTCTCCGGACCCGCTGTAAGGCCAAACCCGCTGGTGAGAGGGGGTGCATGGGATCTACCACACAAGCGCGCAAGAATACCTTCTCGTGGATGCCACCCCGCGCCCGCCCGTGCTGGCGGGGCTTCGCCGTACGTACGAGGGCGAGCCGCTGCTCGAATCCGATCTTGCGTCAGAACCGATTGAGCAATTCACCATGTGGTTGCAGGACGCGCTGGAGACCGGCCTGCCCGAACCCAACGCCATGATCCTGGCCACCGCCTCCGCGGGCGGCCGGCCCAGCGCCAGGACGGTCCTGCTGAAGGGCTATGACGAACGCGGTTTCGTCTTCTACACCAACTACGAGTCGCGCAAGGGCCGCGATCTGGCCGAGAACGCCCGCGCGTCGCTGCTTTTCCCCTGGCACCCGATCCGCCGCCAGGTGCGCATCGAGGGCACTGTGACGCGAATCTCCCACGAAGAGTCGGCCGCGTACTACAACTCCCGCCCGTACGGCTCGCGCATCGGGGCCTGGGCGTCGCGCCAGTCGGCCGTCGTGCGCTCCAGGGAGGAGCTGGACGCCCGCTATGCGGAGCTGGCAGCGCGCTGGCCGGAAGATCCGCCGGTGCCCGACTTCTGGGGTGGTTTCCGGGTCTATCCGATCGAGGTGGAGTTCTGGCAGGGACAGCTCGACCGGATGCACGACAGGCTCCGCTACCGGCGTACGCGACCCGGCTGGGTCCTGGAAAGGCTCGCGCCTTAATGTGCCTTGAGTGGCGATCGCGGAGCTGGTCAAGCGTCATCTGGTAGATACCCGGCCGCTCAGTGTGCCCGAGTATCGGCGGCTATGGCTTGGCCAGTCCGTTTCCCACGTTGGTGTCGCGGCGACCGTGGTCGCGGTCGGGCAGCAGGTCTGGGAGCTCACCCACTCCTCGTTCCACGTCGGGCTGCTGGGCATGGCCAACCTGATCCCGCTGGTCGTCTTCGGCCTGTGGGGTGGGGCGGTCGCCGACGCCGTGGACCGGCGCAAGCTGCTCATCGCCGGCTCGCTCATCGCCTGGGCGGCGACGCTGCTCATCTTCGCGCAGGCGCTGCTCGAGCTGGGGAACATCTATCTGATCTTCGCCGCGGTCGCCGTTAACGCCACCGGCTTCGCGATCACGAGCCCGACCAGGGGCGCGGTCATCCCGAGGATCCTGGACAAGGAGCTGGTGCCCGCGGCCAACGCGCTCAACTCGCTGGTCTTCAGCATCGGTGCCGTGCTGGGGCCGATGATCGGCGCGGTCGCGCTGAGCACCGGTGGGTTCGCGGCGGCGTACGCGTTGGATGCCCTGCTCTTCACCGGCAGCCTCTATGCGGCGCTCAGGCTGCCCTCACTGCCCCCGTTGGGCGAGGTGGCACGTCCGGGAGCCAGGGCCGTGCTCGAGGGGCTCAGCTTCATCGTCAGCAGCCCGGTGCTGCTGATGTCGTTCGTGGTGGACATCATCGCGATGGTGTTCGCCCATCCTCGCGCGCTCTTCCCCGAGCTGACCGCCGAGCGGTTCGGCGGCTCCAGCCTGGCGCTCGGCCTGATGACCTCCGCCATGGCCTTCGGCTCGGTCATCGGGGCGCTGTTCTCCGGCTGGGTGGGCCGGGTCTCGCGGCAGGGCGTGGCGCTCGTCGTGGTCATCGCCGTCTGGGGCCTGGCCGTGGCCGCCGCGGGGCTCGTGCACGAGCTCTGGCTGGTGGTGGCGTTCATGGCTGTGGGAGGCGTGGCGGACGTGATCTCGTCGGTGTGGCGGCAGTCGATCCTGCAGCTGTACGCGCCCGACGAGATGCGGGGTCGGATGCAGGGGGCGTTCATGGTGGTGGTGGCGGGCGGGCCGCGCCTCGGCGACCTGCGGGCCGGGGCGACGGCGACCGCGTTCGGGCTGACCGGGGCGTGGGTGGGCGGCGGCATCGCCTGCGCCGTCACGGTGCTGGCCGTCGGCCTCTCCGTGGCCGGCTTCCGCAACTACCGGGCCCGCAGCGTCACGCCGGCCACTCCGAGGTCGGCCGAGAAGCCCTGACCACCGGGCCGGTTGGCATCACGTCAGGTCGGCCGAGAAGCCCTGACCACCGGCCTGTCGGCGTCACGTCAGGTCGGCCGCCACCCTCAGGTCGGCCAGAAAGCCCTTGTACGCCAGGTCCCTGTCGGGTGCGCGCAGCACGGCCGACGGGTGCACGGTGGCCACGGCGAGCGCGTCCCCGAGCGGCACCGGCTCGCCCCGGTGCTGCGTCACCCGGAACTCCCGCCCCAGCAGTGCCCTGGCCGCCGTCGCCCCGAGCACCACGATCACCTCCGGCCGCACCGCGGCCAGCTCGGCGTCGAGCCACGGATGGCAGGCGGTGATCTCGGCGGCCGTCGGCTTCTGGTGGATCCGCCGCTTGCCGCGCAGCGTGAAGGAGAAATGTTTGACCGCGTTGGTGACGTATACGTCATCGCGCTGGATTCCGGCCTCCTCCAGCCCTTTGTCCAGCAGGCGTCCCGCCGGGCCCACGAACGGGTGCCCCTGCCGGTCCTCCTGGTCCCCGGGCACCTCGCCCACGAGCATGTATCTGGCCTCCTGCGGGCCCTCGCCGAACACGGTCTGCGTGGCGTTCCGGTAAAGGCCGCAGCCCTCGCAGCAGGCCGCCGCCTGGCGCAGCGAGTCGAGATCGCGCCTGTCGGGAAGGAAATCGGCCGCTGATTTGTTGCCGTCCTTATCCATCGTCGGTCGTTCTCCCAATAGGGTTCCTGAGGCTCCTGTGCCCGATGCGGACGGGCTCAGTCCCCACCCGACCGGCGTACCATTTACTTGGGAGGACTGCCTTGACCGCACACGGCCTGATCGACACCACGGAGATGTACCTCCGCACGATTTACGAGCTCGAAGAGGAGGGCATCGTCCCCCTTCGCGCCCGCATCGCGGAGCGCTTGCAGCAGAGCGGGCCCACCGTGAGCCAGACCGTCGCCCGCATGGAGCGCGACGGCCTCGTCCGCGTCGAGGGCGACCGGCACCTGTCGATGACCGACCTGGGCCGCACGCTGGCCACGCGGGTGATGCGCAAGCACCGGCTCGCCGAGTGCCTGCTGACCCAGGTGATCGGCCTTCCGTGGGAAGAAGTGCACATCGAGGCGTGCCGCTGGGAGCACGTCATGTCGGAGTCGGTCGAGTCGCGCCTGGTGACGCTGCTCGACAACCCCACGGTCTGCCCGCACGGAAACCCCATCCCCGGTCTGGGCGAGCTGGGCGCCAAGGAGGCCGCCGAGGGCGCCGCCAACGTGCTGACATCGATGTCGGACGTGGCGGGCCCGAGAGACACACCTGTCGTCGTGCGGCGAATTAGCGAACAAGTGCAAAGCGATCCTGCTGTGATGCTTAAACTCAAGCAAGTTGGGATACAACCCGGACGCGAGGTGACGCTCGCGGCGAGCGACGACGGTGTGCGGGTGACAGGTGACGGTGACGCAAACGACACTCCCGCGGAGCTTCCGCGTGATGTCGCCGCGCACGTTTTTGTCTCCAAGCGCTGACGCGCGCGCAGCTGCTTGGTTGAATCCCTCCTGGGAGGCCCTCCACTCTCCCCTGGCCAAGACTGTTGCAGGAGCGCCCGTGGTCCGCTTTGCGTGCATGCCACCCCAAGGTGTGGTCTCCGGATGAACCGTTGGGGGGATCTGTCACAGGAAACGGCTGATCACCTTAATGCCGGATCTGTGCTTGACCACGCCGAGATGGCGGTGGTCGTCACCGACCGTTTCAGCAATCTCCTCTATTGGAACCCGTTCGCCGAGAAGCTCTTCGGTCGTAAGTCGCCGTCGCGTGACACTCCCGTCCTGTCCCTCGGGATTCTGGAGAAGGACCACCCGCTCGCCATCGACCTGGCCAAGCACGTGCTCAAGGGCGGAGTGTGGGAGGGCACGTTCGACGTCAGGCGCGGCGACGGCACCATCGTCTACGTACGCGCCCAGGCCGTGCCGCTGCGCCACGCCTCGGGCTCGGTGACGGGCATCGTCATCATGGCCCGCGAGGCGCTGCGCAGCAACGAGCGGGAGAAGGACCGGTTCGGCCTGCTCGAGCGCATCGGCGAGCGGCTGGCGGGCTCCCTCTACGTCGAGGAGACGCTCAAGCGGGTCGCCGAGATGCTGGTCCCGCAGTTCGCCGACCACTGCTTCATCGAGCTGATGGAGGGCGACAGGCTCGTCCGCCGGGTCTCACAACACGTGCAGGGGTGGACGCCGCCATCGGGCACATGGAAGCCGGTGGGCGCGGAGATCCGCTACCCCACCGGCCACTACGCGGACACGGCGCTGCGCCGCCAGGAGACCATCCTGGTCGAGAGCTTCGCCTCCAGCGGCGGCTTTCCGGCCCCCAGCGAGGGCAGCGCGCGGCTGTGCGGCGAGATCGGCATGACCTCCGCCATCGTCGCTCCGCTGCTGGTGCGCGGTGAGACGCTCGGGCTGATGTACCTCGGCCTGTCCAACCTCACCGACCGGCGCAGCCCCCACTACGACGCCTTCGACCGTGACTTCGTGGGCGCCATCGCCACCAGGGTCGCGCTCGCCATCGACAACGCGCTGCTGTTCGAGGAGGAGCGCCACACGGCGGAGTCGTTCCAGAAATATCTGCTGCCCCGGGCGCTGCCGCAGCTCGACGGCCTGGAGATCGCGGTGCGCTACTACCCGGCGGCGCCGCTCGCCTCCCACGGGCAGGGCATCCAGACCCAGGTCGGCGGCGACTGGTACGACGTGATCCCGCTCTCGGCCGGCCGCGTCGGCATCGTGATCGGCGACGTCGAGGGCAGGGGCGCCAAGGCGGCGGCCATCATGGGCCAGCTCAGGGCGGCGCTGCGGGCCTTCGCCCAGGACGACAAGTCGCCGGCCGACATCCTGGCCAGGCTCGACGAGTGGACCCGCATCATCGCCACGCCCGAGCACGACGACAACGGCGCCGAGGTCAGCATCCCGCCCATCGTGACCTGCCAATACCTGGTCTACGACGCATGGTCGCGCCAGCTGTCGTTCGCCAACGCGGGCCACGCGCCGCCGCTGCTGCTGGTCGACGGCCAGTGCCTCGAGCTCGACATCGAGGAGGTCGGGCAGCCGCTCGGCGTCCGCGCCAAGGGCCTGCACGCCGACCTGGTCTACAAGGAGGAGACGCGCACCCTCCCGCCGGGCGCCGCGCTGCTGCTCTACACCGACGGGCTGGTCGACCGCCGCCCGGGCCGCGACGGCCAGATGGCGAGCGAGGAGGAGACGCTCGGCGTGCTCTGCGAAAAGCTCGCCAAGATGTCCGGCGCCGAGGTGGAGCGCATCGCCGACGCCGCCACCGTGGCCGTGCCCGGCGAGATCGACGACGACATGGCGATCCTGGTCGTCCGCTCCAGCGACGTCGACCTCGACGTCGAGGAGCGCACGTTCCCCGCCCAGCCGATCATGGTGGGGGAGGCGCGCCGCATGGCGTCGGAGGCGTTCTCCAGCTGGAACGTCCCCGAGGAGCGGGCCGAGCTGGCCTGTCTGCTCGTCTCCGAGGTCGTGACCAACGTCGTGCTCCACGCGGCCACCGCCAGCATCCCGCGCAGGGAGCTGGTCGTGGAGGGGCCGCCGCTGCCGTTCGAGGAGTCCTGGGACATGCCGGGCTTCGAGGACGAAGTGGTCGGCGACAAGGAGTTCACGCTCAGGCTGCGCAGGGGCGAGGAGTCGGTCTGGGTCGAGGTCTTCGACCAGGACCTGCGGCTTCCGCGCATCCGCAGCGCGGGGGAGAACGACGAGGGCGGGCGCGGCCTCTACCTCGTCGACCAGCTGGCCCGACGCTGGGGATCACGTCCCACCAGGGAAGGCAAAGCCGTCTGGTTCGAGATTCCCACTCGCGGCAGGTGAGTGATTAGCTGGCGGTATGGAGCTGGCGTTCGAGCGACGAGGCACCGGTGCGCCGCTGATCCTCATTCACGGCATCGGCCACCACTGGCAGGCCTGGCTGCCGGTGCTGGACCGGCTCGCCGCCTCGCGCACGGTGATCGCGATCGACCTGCCCGGCTTCGGGGTCTCGCCGGGGCTGCCTGAGGGCATCCCCTATACCGCCGAGTCACTGGCGGACGCGGTCGAGTCGTTCTGCGCGCGACTCGGCGTCCGTGAGCCGCACGTGGCGGGCAACTCGCTCGGCGGCTACATCGCGCTCGAGCTGGCCTCGCGCGGCGTCGTACGGTCGGCGACGGCCCTGTCGCCCGCCGGCTTCTGGTCCCGCCCCGAGCTGCTCTACGCCCAGGCGATGCTGCGTGCCTTGCGGGCGGGCGCCAGGTTCGGCGCCATCCCGCTCCTGAGCAGCGCGTCCACCGGGATTCTGGTCGCCCACCCGTCCAGGCTGGAGCCGCAGGCGCTGGCCGCGGCCGCGCAGGCACTGAGCGAGGCGAGCGGCTTCGACGAGACGCTTGAGTCGTTCGCCGGATTGATGCCGCCCGCGCCGCCCAAGTCGCCCATCACGATCGCGTGGGGCGAGCACGACCGGCTCCTGCTGCGCCGCCAGGCCATCCGCGCGGCGCGGTGGTCGGGGCAGCGGGTCAAGCTGCTGAAGGGCTGCGGTCACGTGCCGATGAGCGACGATCCCGAGCTCGTGGCCCGCGTCGTGCTGGAAGCCAGCGCTATGTCGTGAGATTGGCGGACATGCGGCGGAGCACGTCCACCATCGCCTGGTACTCCTGCGGGCTCACGCCCTCCATTACCCGTCGCCGGAAATCGCCGACCTGCTCGTAGATCCGCGCGTGCGCGGCACTGCCCTCATCGGTGAGCTTGCCGCCCGCCAGCCACCCCCTGGCGGTGAGCCGCTCCTTGGCCTCCTCCACTCCGGTGAACGGCATGGGGTCGGTGCTGTCATGGGCCGCCGCGTTGAGCACCTGCCACTCCCGGCGGGTAAGGGTCTCGAGCGCCTGCTCCATGGCGCTCTCCAGCAGGTTGTCGACATGCTTCAGCCAGTGGCCGATGAGTTTCTCCATGCATGTATAATAGCAACTATATGTACACAGACAATGAAATTGTCGCGATCGAACAGGCGATGATCGCGATCCGGCGACGGCAGAGCAGGCGGGCGCTGGCGAAGACGCAGGGTGCCCCGGGCCCCGAGTTCGACGTGCTTGATGTGATCGAGGGCATGGACGGGCCTGTCACCGTGTCCGCGGTCGCGCAGGCGCTCAGCGTCGATCAGCCGAGGGCGAGCAGGCTCGTGGCGGCGGCGGTGGCGGCGGGCCTGGTCAGGCGGGAGGCCGATCAGGTGGACGGGCGCCGGGCGTGGCTGGTGCTGACCGAGGCGGGGCAGGCGGCGCTGGAGCGGGCCCACCGTGGCAGGCAGGCGGCGTTCGCGGCGGCCATGGAGGGGTGGTCGGGGGAGGAGCGGGCCGAATTCGCCAGGCTGCTCACGCGCTTCGTTGAGGGCATGCCCGGTTAGATTCGCTTGGACATGACCGAGGTCTAGAGGGTGATCGGCCTTCTCGTCAATCGACGTGGGGATAAGCGCGCTCTAGGGGTTTCGTTGGGTTGCGGACTCGGCGTTCCATTTGTTGCCACCGAACCGGTGCCGCGGGCACAGAGCTTGGCGCTGTTCGACGCCTTGGCCTCAGCCGAGAAGGCGCTCCACGCCAACCCCGGCAAGCACGGGGAGATCCCGGCATTCGAGCTGGACAGCACGCTACGGTTCGACGTAAATCGTCTTAACGATTAGTGGTTACAGCCGCTCAGCCGGCCGCCATCACCTCGATCTCCACCAACCAGCCACTCGCGAGGGTCTGTGCCACGATCGCCGTCGTGGGCACCCGCCGTCCACCCAAGGCAGCCACCCTGGCCTTCGCATTCGCCTCCGCGTAGGAGGGATCACGCAGGTAACTCGTGAGCCTCACGATGTTGTCCACACTCATCCCTGCCTCGGCGAGAATCACCCGAAGATTCGCCCAGATGAGCTCGAGCTGTTCTTCGAGCTTCGTGGCGGGGACGCCATCGGAATCCAGCCCCATCGTTCCCGAGATGAACAGAAACCGAGACGGATTCCGCACCTCAATCGCGTGTATGAAGTCATCGGTGGCGGCGTAGATACCCTCAGTCGGGTTGTGAACGATCATTTCCATGACCGTCATCCTGTCCCCCCGCAGAGCTCGCCCCAAGAGCCAATCTGACGCGATTGGTCCTGATCGCAAGACGAGATCTCACCCGACCACCAAGATCAAGCGGGCTACTCCCGATGGGGTAAGCACGCCTGCGATCAGTTTGTTCACGGCACTCAGGTCGGGCCAGGCTCAGGCGGTGCTTCGCCCGTGGATGTCCGTGGGCGGAGGCAAGGACCGTACCCGCTCGCGCAGGTCGCGAACTGGAGCGATGTCCGCGCCTCCCAGTGCCCCGACGAGGTTCTTCAGCCGGTCGCGAGACGTCGACCTGAGCCGGTCCGTGGGGATGCGCTCAAGGACGTCCAGAGCCCGTCCCGCGGCGTCGCCTGGTTGTGCGGCAGCCTCGGTCTGGGCGAGGACGAGCGTCGCTGCAGCCCAACCGGGCGTGAACGGGACGCAGCGACGTTCACGACGGCTACGGACTCGCGCTCGTGTCGGTGTGGGTCGGGCTCGTAGTCTGGTGTCACCGTGACGGATTCTGGTGGCGTACCGGCTGGGACGCGAGCAGGAAGCGCGCCATCTACGCCTGGCATCCCATCCTGGAGCCCGGAAAGGCCGCCCGCCGCGTCGCCTTCCGTCCCCACGAGGATGTGTCCTACCGGTTGGGCATATCGATCGCGGACCGCAAGGCGGTACAACACGCGGGACCGTTGGAGCCTGCCCCACCTGTGCACAGCTAGTGGCATCCGGTCTGTGCCCCGACCGAGTGACAACTCCGTCCCCGCAACCGTTGCCCATGATCCCCACGTGGCGTTCACGGTCTACAGCTTGGTCTGACCCCAGACCAGCAGCATGGCGATGATGAAGACGATCATCACGCCGGCATAGCCGACCGGCCCCAGGCGGAACGCCCGGCGCACGCGGTTGAGGCCCCAGGCGAACAGCAACGCCAGGAAAACCAGGAGGATCAGGCCGCCGTCCATGGTGTCCAGTATGAGGGGCGGACCGCCGTCCCGCGCGGTCAGAATCCGAAGGTGCGGCCGATGATCTCCTTCATGATCTCGGTGGTGCCGCCGTAGATCGTCTGGACCCGGCTGTCGATCCACGCCTTGGCGACCGGGTATTCCATCATGTAGCCGTACCCGCCGTGAAGCTGGAGGCAGCGGTCGATGACCTTGTTCTGCAGCTCGGTGGTCCACCACTTGGCCTTGGCCGCGTCCACCGCGGTGAGCTCGCCGGCGTTGAGCGCCAGGATGCACTTGTCCACGTAGTGGCGGGCGATCTCGGTTTCGGTGGCCAGCTCCGCCAGGACGAAGCGGGTGTTCTGGAACGAGCCGATGCTCCGCCCGAACGCCTTGCGGGTCCTGCAGTACTCGATGGTCTCCTCCAGCACGGCCTCCGCCGCGGCCACCGCCCCTACGGCGATCGACAGGCGCTCCTGCGGCAGGTTGTTCATGAGCTGGAAGAAGCCCTCGCCGTCGCGCGGGCCGAGGCGGTTGGCGACGGGCACGCGTACGTTCTCGAAGAACAGCTCGGCCGTGTCCTGCGCCTTCATCCCGATCTTGTCGAGGTTCCGTCCTCGCTCGAAGCCCTCCATGCCGCGCTCGGCCACGACCAGGGTCGTCCCCTTCGCGCCCGCGCCCGGATCGGTCTTGGCCACCACGACGACGAGATCGGCGTTGATGCCGTTCGTGATGAACGTCTTCTGGCCGTTCACCAGGTAGTGGTCGTCCTCGCGGAGGGCCGTGGTCCTGATCCCCTGCAGGTCGCTCCCGGCCTCCGGCTCGCTCATCGCGATCGCCGTGATCAGCTCACCGCTGACGAAGCCGGGCAGCCACCGCTGCTTCTGCTCGTCGTTCGTCAGATCCACCAGGTACGGGGCCATGACGTCGTTGTGCAGCGAGAACCCGAGCCCGGAGGCGCCATGCCGGATGATCTCCTCGACGATGACCGCGTTGTACCGGAAGTCTTTGATCCCCGCCCCGCCGTACTCCTCCGGCACCGAGAACCCGAACATCCCCAGTTCCCCGGCCTTCTTCCAGACCTCGCGCGGGACGATGCCGTCCTTCTCCCACTGAGCGTGGTGCGGCACGACCTCGCGGGCCATGAACTCGCGCACGGTCTCGCGGAAGAGCAGGTGCTCCTCGTCGAAGAGGTCTCGCCGCATCGGTCGCCTCGCTTCTCGAATAGAGTTCTGTTACTAGCAGGTATACCTCCTTTTTGAGTACGGACACGGCTTCATCACAAGTGCCGTACGTTGCCGCGTTCGGTATGTGTTGCGGGGGTTTTCGACTCTAGGATCTACCCTCGGTCTATTTCGTGGCGTGATCGGAGTCTCCCGTGAGTCGCTGGCGCATGGCGTTGATCGCCTTATCGGTGGGGGTAGCCACCTCGGCGGCGTTAGTCGCGACATCCTCGATCCCGGGCCAGGCCGAAGCCTCGCTGGTGGCCAACTACACGTGCACCGGCGGCATCGCGGGCGCCGGCGTGGACCTGGAAGCCCGCATGACCCCGCAGATCGAGGCGGGCGGGCTGATGAGCGTCCGCTGGGACATGTCGTACAAGACGGGCGGGCGGCAGTTCGGCTCGCCGGGCTTCTTCCCCCCGGGCTCCTCGCTCGACCTGGATGGCACCGTGGACATCAGCGGCGCCTGGAACGGCCGGCTCCTGCCCAGGGGCAGCAAGGACCAACCCGAGCTGGTGCCCGGCGAGTACCTGGAGCTTCCCGAGGGGCTGTCCGACCAGGGCTCCATCAAGCGCTCGGGCAAGATTCGCTTCAAGCCCGGCGCGCTGGTCGTCCGCTTCACGCCCGCCGAGGGCGAGGTGACGGTCAACAACCACAGGCCGGCCATCACCTATTCGCCCGGCTGGTCGCTTGAGCACACCGAGGAGGAGTACGGCGACCACCTCTACGACGTGCACAAGACCAGCACGCAGAACGCCAAAGCCGCGCTCGACTTCACCGGCACGAAGGTCGCCTACATCGGCAGGCGCGCGCCGGGCCTCGGCGCGATCCAGGTGAAGCTCGATGGGAAGAGCATCACCGACCCCCTGGTCGAGCCGGGTAAGGACCGCAGCGGGACGCCCATGACGGGCACCGAGAGCCAGGAGGTTCTCTGGGAGTCACCGCAGCTCGCATACGGGCCGCACACGCTCGAGGTCATCAATACCGAGGCCAAGGACGCCTATGTGGATGCGTTCAAGGTGACGATCAGTGACGTGCCGGAGCCGCCGACCTACAACGAGGCCACCTGTACGCTCCAGGGCGACCCCGGCGCCATCGACATCAACATCCCCGGCAGCACCCCGACGAGCCCGACACCATCAGGCACCTCCACGGACGACCCGCCCACCGGCGACCCGTCGGAGACCCCGAGCTCGATGCCCACCACGTCCAACACCACCCCGGACGACCGCTCCGGCGACGGCGGCCTCGGACGCGTGATCGTGGTGCCCAGCGCCACCGGCACCGCCTCGGCCACGCCCAAGACCACCGGCCCGACCGCGACCAAGTACTACAAGGCGCCGCAGGTTGCCAGGACGCCCAAGGGCGGTGTGGACACCGGTGAGGCGCCGGAACGAGAGGATCGGCCGTACGGGCTGATGGCGGCGCTCGTGATGAGCGGCGCGGGCGGCGGGCTGCTGCTGCGCCGGCGCAGGGCCGCGCACGCAGGAGGAGTTCACCGATGACCGAACAGCAGAAGACACCGATGCAGCGGGCGCAGCCCGGGCTGCTGATCGCCGGCTCGCTCGGCGGCGTCGGCCTGGTCATGGTGACCCTGCTCTCACTGGTGCCCACCGTGGACGACGGCTCGGGCTCGCTGGCGGCGGCACGGGACACGCCGACGCAGGTGGAGATGGCGAACGCGGGCGCGTTCGTGCTCCCGCCCACCGTGGGCCCCGGCGGCAAGAACGTCCCGCTGACCCCGGCCCGCCCCGACGCGCCCCCACCCCTCGCGGCCGCCCCGGTCGCGGCCCCGATCCCCGCGGCCAAGACCAAGACCGCCCGGGCCAAGCCGACCCGCATCAAGATCCCCAAGATCAAGGTGAACTCGCCCATCGGCTCCGTCACCGTGGACACCAAGGGCAAACTGGGCACCCCGCCCCTGACCAAGCCCAACCAGACGGGCTGGTACCGCTACTCGCCGGTGCCGGGCGAGGTCGGCCCCGCGATCATCAACGGCCACGTGAGCACCCGCAAGGGCCCCGCCGTCTTCGACCGCCTACGTGAGCTGGCGAAGGGTGACCAGATCTACGTGTACCGGTCGGACGGTAAGGTCACCCGGTTCACGGTGAGTGGGATCGAGCAGGCAAGCAAGACGTCGTTCCCGACATCTCGGGTGTACGGGAACACGAAGGACTCTCAGCTGAGGCTCATCACCTGTGGTGGGGTCTTCAACCAGGCGGCGCACAGTTACACGGACAACATTGTCGTGTACGCAACGTTGTCGAAGAAGAAGGGCTGAGGGTAAGGTGTGGCCGATTTGGTCGTTTACGGGAAGTTGACAGGGACAGTTCGTAAGATCTCAACCTAACCGTGACCAACGGCTGGAATTCTGGCACGACTGTTGATACTGGCTTTGATCGGAGATGGACCCGTGCTTATGTCCCAGGCGTGGCGCCGCCTCGCCCAGAAGACGTCGGCCGTGGGGCTGGTCAGCACGCTCGTCCTCTTTGTCGGCTCGGTGTTAGCCCTGTCGTCCCCGGCCCAGGCCGCCGCCGACAAGACTATGGAGGTCACCTACACCTGCGCTGCGGGTGGTGCCTTCGCGGCGACTGACGTCAAGGTCACGATCACCGCACCTGACACGGTAGCGCCCAGCCAGACGGCTGACATCAAGTGGACGTTGCCCCCGTTCAGCGCCACGTCGTCGCTCGTGGCAAACACCCAGGTTGCCATCCAAGGCGACCTCACGGTCGGAGGGGGCGGCACGCCTACCGCCTTGCAGAAGGTGCACACTGGCACGGTCGCTGCGGCGGGCCAGACTTATACGCCATCGCCCGCGACGATGTCGGCTACAGTGACGGCGCCGAGCACCGGTGGCCCGATCACGATCTCGCCGGGGACCGTGAGCACCACAAAGGGCCTGAAGTTGACCGCCACGCCTCCCGGTGGGCAGGCAAGCGTTACAGAGTGCACGTATAAGTCCGCCACACCCACGAGCTTGTCGATTGCCGTCCAAACGGGCGGTGGTGGCGGTAACGGCACCGACATCGTGGCCTACAAGTGCACGCTTGCCAGCAACGGCGGCGATGCCGACTACCCGGCCGACGTCGACATCAAGGTCGCCATGACGACGCCGACCAGCGCCTCTGCCAACGCGGACGCCTCTATCACCTGGACCGGCACGATTCAGGACACCCGCGATCCGCTGAAGGCCCCCACCGGCTTCCCCACCAACAGCCCCAAGATCTTCGTCACGATCAAGGCGAGCGGCGCCGGAGTCCCGTCCAGCCCGAGCCCCACTGGCGAAGGGACGCTCAACAACGTCACCATCGGCCAAGACATCACGCAGCTCCCCAGCGTCACCATCAAGGTCAAGCCCACCACCACGGGCACCGTGACGCTGACCCCAGGTGATCTGGCCTTCGGCGCCTCCTCGACCTCGCCCTTCATCAAGTGCGCGGCCCCCACGTCCGGGCTCAAGACGTTCACCTTCCAGGTGGGCTCCTCCACCAGCCCGAGCCCTTCGCCCACGCCGACCACCACCTCGCCCAAGCCCACCAAGACCAGCACCCACACGGTGACCGTCACCCCCTCCAGCAAGAAGACCACCAGGTCCAAGACGCCCAAGGCCGGTGCTGACACGGGCGGGGGCGGTGAGATCGGGCCTGACGGGCGGTTGTTCATCCTGACCGGTACCGCCCTGATCGGGGCCGCCGCCGTAGGCGGACTGATCATGCGACGTCGTTCCATCCGGGGCTGACGCACGTGTCGGGGCACTATCCGTACGGTGGCGGCGGCGGTGGGGCACTGCCGCCGGCTCACGACAAGGGCAGCACGGCGCTCAGGACCGTGCTGATCGTGGCGGCCATCGCCGGCGTCGTCACCGTCGTGGCCGGGCTGCTGATCGTGTTCAGGTCCCCGGAAGAGTACGGCCTGGCCAGCAACCGCGACGCCCTCAAGCTGCAGGCGCAGCCGGACGGAAAGGCGAGCGGGCAGCCCGAGCAGGCGCTTTTCCAGGCCGCTCCGGACGTGCCGCCGCCGCTGCCGCAGATCAACCCGGCGCCCTCCATGATGCCCTCCACGCCCGTGCGGATCGTGGTCAAGAGGCTGGGGATCAACGCGCCGGTCAAGTCGGTCGGGCTGGCCAAGGACGGGACGATCGAAGTGCCCCCGGCGAATGACCCCAACCTGGTCGGGTGGTACCGGAACATGTCCACCCCGGGTGAGGCGGGGCCGGCCGTGATGCTGGGACACAAGGACACCAGGACGCGCAGCGCCGTGTTCAGCCGGTTGGCCGAGATCAAGAACGGCGACACGATCGAGGTCAAGCGCCAGGACAAGACCACCGCGGTGTTCACGGTCGGCGGCGTCGAGCAGGCGAGCAAGAAGACGTTCCCGACCCAGCGTGTCTATGGGCCCCAGGAGAACGCGCAACTCCACCTCATCACCTGCGGCGGCTCCTACGATCGGACCATCGGGCACTACAACGACAACGTCATCGTCTACGCGACGATGACGAGCTCCTATCGAAGCTGAGATAGCTGAGAAAGCTGAAGCGCGGAGGCGGGCTATGGGCTGGATGGCGAAGCGGAGACTGCGTACTGGCCCGACGGCGGCCCTGCCCGCGAAACCGGACCCGGACGAGTTGCTGCGCATCGTACGGCTCGCGGACCCGGGCGCGCGGCAGGACGGCGACGACATCGTGGCCACCGACGTGCGGGTGTGCGCGCCCGTGGAGGCCGACACCGAGCTGGCCGGCGGCGAGCTGGAGAAGGTGTGGGCGGTCCGGGTGGCCGCTGAGGGGCCGTTGCCGCTGGACTACTTCGACCGCTACCTCGCCGAGGGCCTGGCCTTCCGGCTCAAGGGGCTCGCGGTGTGCCGGGGCGAGGTGAGCGATCCGGCCGACGGCCAGGGGAGCGGCCCCGCCGTCATCCTCCCGGTACGGCCCGGCGCCGACGAGCTGGCGCCGCTGCTCGAGCAGGACGAGGACGACGAGTTCACCTTCATGGCAGGCGACATCCGAGCTGCGCTCGTACCGCAGAAGGGGCAGCCGCCGGCCGTACAGGAGCTGCTGCCCTTCGCCACCGAGCTGACCGCGATCGAGCTGCGCGGCGACGAGCCCGCCAAGCTCGGCGCGCTGGCCCTCGATCTGGCCGAGGCGCTGAACGGGCTGGTCGTGGACCGGTGGCGGTTCAGGGTCGACGCCGCGGAGGACCTGGTACCTCCCGCCTGAGAGGTCGTACGCCAGTGCCGAGCCGGCGGGCTGCCGGTGCCGGCCCGCAACACGGTGGTGCGGCGGATCGAGGCGCTGGATCCGGCGATGCCGCATGCGGCAGCCACCGCGGTGCAGCTGGCTGAGCGCATGTCCACTCTCATGAGGCCGATCACTCTCACGGGACGGGGCGGGAAATCGGGGGCCAGAGACAAGATTTCGGTGTGGAGTTGTCGATTTCTTGGCTCGCGGTTCGTCTTACTGCGACCAGCCTGGTCATGAAGAGGAGGCAGCGATGAAGTACGTCATGCTGATCTATCAGGGCGCCGCGCTTGAGGGGCAGGCCGCGCTGTCCGAGGAGGAGCAGAAGCAGGTCCAGGCCGAGTACCAAGGGATCAATCAGACGCCGGGCGTCACCCCCGGGGTGCCGATGGGCCTTCCCGAGAACGCGACCACCGTGCGGGTCGAAGGCGGCAAGACCCTGACAACCGACGGCCCGTTCGTCGGGATGAAGGAGGCCGTCGGCGGCTGGTTCGTCCTCGAGGCCGATGACCTCGACGCGGCCATCGAGATGGCCGCCCGCCACCCTGCGGCACGCTATGGTGGCGCCATCGAGATCCGCCCCTCGGAGGTGTATTGGTAGCGACGCTCGAACAGGTCTTCCACGAGGAGTGGGGCCGCGTTCTGGCTACCTTGATCGGCTTCCTCGGCGACTTTGACCTCGCCGAGGAAGCCGCGCAGGAGGCGTTCGCCATCGCCGCCGATCATTGGCCACGCGACGGCGTGCCGACCAACCCGCGCGCCTGGCTGATGAGGACGGCTCGCAACCGCGCCACGGACCGCATCCGCCGCGACCGGACCCTCGCCGCCAAGTTCGGCCTGCTCGTCGCAGACGATCGTGTTGAGGTGCCGATGAACGTCACCGCGTTTCCCGACGAGCGCCTGGAACTCATCTTCACCTGCTGTCATCCGGCGCTCGCGATCGAGGCACAGGTAGCGCTCACCCTGCGCACCCTGGGCGGGCTCAGCACCGACGAGATCGCCCGCGCCTTCCTGGTACCGGAGCGCACGATGGCGCAGCGGCTGGTGCGGGCCAAGCGCAAGATCAAAGCAGCGGGGATCCCGTTTCGCGTGCCACCGGTTCACCTGCTGCGCGAGCGGCTCGACGCCGTTCTCGCCGTCGTCTACCTGATCTTCAACGAGGGCTACGGCGGCCGCGACGAACTCGCGGCAGAGGCGATCTGGTTGGGACGTGCGCTGACCGAACTGCTCCCCGACGACTCCGAGATCCGCGGGCTGCTGGCGATGATGCTCTTGCACGACTCCCGCCGCGAGGCGCGGTTCAGCGGCGGCGAGCTCGTGTTGCTGGGCGATCAGGACCCGGCACGGTGGAACACCATGCAGATCGCCGCTGGACGCGCCGAGCTCGACCGCGCGCTCGCCCTGGGCGGTCGCGGGCCCTACGTCCTGCAGGCCGCGATCGCCTCGTTGCACGCCGAGAGGCCGTGCGACTGGGCGCAGATCGCCGCCCTGTACGGGGAGCTCACCCGCCTGACCGGCTCGCCAGTCGTGGAGCTGAACCGCGCCATCGCCATCGCCGAGGCTGAAGGCGCCGAGGCCGGGCTGCGTATTGTCGACGGACTCGGTCTCGACGACTTCCGCTACCTGCACTCGACCAGGGCCGAACTGCTGCGACGGCTCGGGCGGACCGATGAGGCGAGGGAGGCTTATCGACGTGCGAGGGAGCTCACCGACGACGGTGCCGAACGGCGCTTCCTCGACCGCCGGCTAACCGAACTGGCAGCCACCGCAGGCTCGGGCTAGGCGTTGTCCTGCGGGTGGAACGGCCGCCACGGGCTGAGCGATGACGCCGGCGCCGGGGTATGACCGTCCTCTGAGCTCCCGCCACGTGAGCAGAACGTCGTTCTGTTGTAGTCTGCCCTTAGTAACCGAATAATGCTCGGTTTCAGGAGGCACTGTGGCAGAGGCGTACATCGTCGGGGCGGTCCGCACCCCGGTCGGCAAGAAGAAGGGCGGCCTTTCCACCGTCCACCCCACTGACCTGGCAGCTCACACGCTGAAGGCGCTGATCGACCGCACCGGCGTCGACCCCGCGGCGGTGGAGGACGTCATCATGGGGTGCGTCATGCAGTTCGGCCCCCAGAGCATGGACATCGCGCGAAATGCCTGGCTGTCGGCGGGGCTGCCCGAGACCACCGCCGGTGTCACGATCGACCGGCAGTGCGGCTCCTCGCAGCAGTCGATCCACTTCGCCGCGCAGGGCGTCATGTCCGGAACCCAGGACCTGGTGGTGGCGGCCGGTGTCGAGTCGATGAGCATCGTCCCCATGGGCTCCTCGATCACGGCCGCGCTGGAGAAGGGCATGCCGTTCCCGTTCGGCGAGAAGTGGGTCGAGCGGTACGGCAAGCAGGAGATCTCGCAGTTCCGCGGCGCGGAGCTGATGTGCGAGAAGTGGGGCTACACCAGGGAGACGCTGGAGCAGTACGCGCTCGAGTCCCACCAGCGGGCCGCCAAGGCGATCGCGAACGGCTACTTCAAGGACCAGATCGCCCCCGTCAACGGCGTCGAGGACGACGAGGGCCCGAGGGCCGACACGACGCTGGAGAAGATGGCCTCGCTGAAGACGCTGAAGGAGGGCGGCCAGATCACCGCCGCCACCTCCTCGCAGATCTCCGACGGCTCGGGCGCGCTGCTGATCGCCTCCGAGCAGGCGGTCAGGGACCACGGCCTGACGCCGCGGGCCCGCATCCACCAGCTCGCCCTCAAGGGCGACGACCCCGTCTACATGCTGACCGCGCCGATCCCCGCCACGCGGCTGGCCCTGCAGAAGGCCGGCATGTCGATCGACGACATCGACGCCGTGGAGATCAACGAGGCGTTCGCGCCGGTGCCGCTGGCCTGGACGCAGGAGCTCGGCGCCGACCCCGCCAAGGTCAACCCGAACGGCGGCGCCATCGCGCTCGGACACCCGCTCGGCGGCACGGGCGCCATCCTCATGACCAAGCTGCTGCACGAGCTCGAGCGCACGGGCGGCCGGTACGGGCTGCAGACGATGTGCGAGGGCGGCGGCCAGGCCAACGTCACCATCATCGAACGACTGTGAACCAAGGCGAGCGCCGCCTCCAGGCGTCACGGGGAAGCGGCGCTCGCTGACTGAACAAAACGGCACTCCGCCAAGTACGTGACGTACTTGGCGTACTTATATGTGGAAGGCATCCTGAAGGCACGCTCCAATGGAGGTGCCGCCATGACTGCCGTTCATTTCGACAGCTACACAGAGGCACGCGCGCATCTGAAAGCACTCTTGGGCGCGGCTGAACGAGGCAATGACGATCAGTTGCGTGAATGGCTGGTTGGGAAGGCCCGGTGACCTGGCCCCTCTCTCACCCGCCCGATCGAAGCGCCCATGGCCGGAGCCATCGGCTGCGCGGCCATCCCAGGTGGAATCAGCCGGCGAAACTATGGCGTCCAAGCCTGCGTCGAACCACTGGTCGTAGAAGGCCGCGGCCGTCTCGTCGGCCGGCGTAGGCGGGCGCAAGAGTCGAGTCTGATACGCCCTGCATTTACCTGAAAGCACTCTTACCCCGAAATCAGCGGCGGGCGGTCGTCTCTCTGGGGATGAGCCGGTGGCTCAGCATGGTGGTCGTGGCGCTGCCGGTCCCTGTCGGGTTGTCGATGATGTGGCGAGCGGCCATCGCGCCCATCTCGTACAGAGGCAGGCTCACGGTGGTCAGGCCAACGAACTGGGCGACCCTGAGGTCGTCGATGCCGGCGACGGAGACCTGCCCAGGCACGTCGATGTGCGCCTGGCGGAGGGCGTTGAGCGCGCCGACCGCGGCCTCGTCGTTGGCGGCGAGGATGGCGTCGGGCAGCGGCGGCCGCGGGATGATCCGCATGGTCGCGGCGTGTCCCGCCTCGTAGTCGAAGCCGCCCGGGTGGCACTGCGCGGCCTCGGCGAGCCCGGCGTCGCGCATGCAGGCCAGGAAGCCGTCGCGGCGCTGCTTGGAGGCGACCATGCCGGGCGGTCCTTCGATGAAGTCGATCCTGCGGTGGCCGAGCGAGATGAGGTGGTCAGTGATGTCGTAGGCGGCGGTCTGGGCGTCCGAGGTGATCACTGGGCAGTCGAGATCGCGCATGGTCAGCGACACGACCTGGATGCCCTGCTCCTGCGCCTGGCGTACGGACGCGGCCAGCTCCTGGGCCTGGGGGTCGTCGACGTAGCCGCTGCCCGCGAAGATCACTCCGGCGGCGCGGTAGTCGCGCATGGTCTTCATCCGGTTGATCTCGATGTCGGTGCGCCTGTCGACGTTGGACAGCATGGTGACGTAGCCAGCCCTGCTGGCTACGTCGTCCACGCCGCGGGCTATGACCGAGAAATAGGGGTTGACGATGTCGCTGACCAGGACGCCCATGAGCCGGGTGCTGCGTGACACCAGAGCTCGTGCCAGCGCGCTCGGCGAATAGCCGAGCCGCTCGGCGGCGGCGATGACCCTGGCGCGGGTCGCCGCCGAGATGGGATGACTCGAGCCGTTGAGCACCCGCGACGCTGTCGACACGGCCACGCCCGCTGCCCGTGCCACTTCCACCAGTGAACTCACGGGCGCCATTCTAGGACAACGTTTGCCTACGTCAGGCCACAGCTGGAGAACTTAGGACAATAAATCCTCCTTGACAGGACCATGGCACAGATCGCTAACCTGCCAATCAGGCATACGTTTGCCTAGCTGATGACCTCAGCCTATGCAGGGAGGGGAGGCCATGCACGCTGTGGCTTACATGAAACGGCTCGCCGTCCTCGTGGTCATGTCCGCCGTGGCGGCGTGCGGCGGCGCCGACGCGGAAGACGGGTTCACGGTCGCGGTGATCGAGCCCGACATCGCGACGGTGCCGATCCTGGCGGCCGTCGACGCCGTACGCCAGCAGGGGCACAAGGTCAAGGTGGTGGAGCTGGCCGAGCCTGAACTGGCGATCGAGGGGCTGGCCAAGGGGGACTACGCCATCTCGGCAGAGGCGACGAGCCCGGCACTGATCGCCGTCGAGCGTGACGCCCCCATCAAGATCATCGCCGATGCGATCGGCAACCAGTGGGCGGTGTACGGCAAGCCGGGCATCGCCTCGTGTGACGCGCTGAACGGCCGGCCTTTCGGCATCTTCAGCGAGGGTGCGGTAGCGACCGCGATGGCCAAGGAGTGGGTGGCCTCCCGTTGCAGCGCGGGCAAGCGACCGGCCTATCTGACCATCGGCGGTTCTGATGTGCGCGCCCAGGCGCTGGTGGGCGGCCAGATCGACGCGACGCCACTCGAGCTGGCCGACGTGGTCAGCCTGGGCGAGTCGAAGTTCACCCAGGTCGTCGACTTCACCAAGACCATGCCCGATCTGCACCCGCAGACCGTATACGCCAACAGCGACTTCCTGTCCGAGCACAGGAACGTCGGGCAGGCGTTCGTCACCGCCCTGGTCCAGGAGCACGCGAAGATCAACAAGGATCCGCGGCACCTGGTGGGACTGGTGAACAAGTACCTGCCAGACGAGGAGCACGACGAGGTGGCCGAGATCGCCAAGCGGTACGTCGAGGCGAAGCTGTTCGACGCGGCGGCCCTGACAGAGAAGAACGTGCAGGGCACCATCGACTTCTTCGTTAGGGCCGGGGTGATCGAGAAGGGGATGACCGCGAAGGACGCGGCAGACCTGTCCTTCATCAAGGCGGCCGCATGAGGCCGGAACGCCGCCTCAGATCGGCGCTGCCGTACCAGATCCTGACGTTCGTGGTGTTCGTTGCGGCCTGGGAGCTGTTCGTCCACCTGCGGGGCGGGCTGCTCATCCCCCGCTTCACCGAGACCGTCGAGGCCACCGTCAAGCTGCTGGGCAGCGCGGAGCTGTGGCAGGCGATGTACGTCAGCAACCAGGCGTTGGTTCTCGGCTTCCTCGTCGCGGTCGTGGTCGGCGTGCCGACCGGCATCATGCTCGGCCGCTACCGGTTACTGGAGAGGTTCGCCGACGTCTACCTCAACATCCTGCTGGTCACCCCGATGGCGGCGATCATCCCGCTGTTGGTGATGTCGGTGGGATTCGGACTAGCCTCCCGCGTCATCCTCGTCACGATCTTCTCGATCGTGATGGTCGTGGTGAACAGCCGAGCGGGCGTCAGGCAGGTGGATCCTTCGCTGATCGAGATGGCCAGGTCCTTCGGAGCCGGCGAGCGGGAGATCTGGACGCGCATCCTGCTGCCGGGCGCGCTCCCGGCGATCATGACGGGTATCCGCCTCGGCCTCGGGCGTGCGGTCACCGGCATGGTGATTGTCGAGCTGCTCATGGTGTCCACCGCACTCGGCGGGCTGATCTTGGAGTATCGCGGCCTGTTCAAGGCTCCGCAGCTCTACGGCACCATCGTGATCATTTTGGCGGAGGCGCTCCTGCTGATCTCCGTCGCGCGGTGGGGCGAAAGGAAACTGACCAGGAACAGGAGCGTGCGGTGATCGAGATACGTGGACTGAGCAAGAGCTTCGTCGGCCAGGACGGCGCGACCGTCGACGCGTTGCGCGGAGTAGATCTGGACGTGGGCGACAACGAGTTCGTGACCGTGCTCGGGCCGAGCGGCTGCGGGAAGACCACGCTGCTGAAGGCCATCGCGGGGCTCGCACCCTGGAACGAGGGCGACATCGTCATCGATGGCGCGCCCGTGCGCGGGCCAGGGTCGGATCGCGCCGTGGTGTTCCAGAACTTCGCGCTGCTGCCATGGGCGACTGTGCTGGACAACGTGGCGTTCGGGCTCAAGATGCGCGGTGTCGCCAGGGCCGAGCGTGAAGAGCGTGCCAGGTCATTGATCGCCATGGTGGGGCTGTCGGGATTCGAGGCCAAGCGTCCAGGCGAGCTGTCAGGCGGCATGCAGCAGCGCGTCGGGATCGCCAGGGCGCTTGCCGTACAGCCTCGGGTCCTGCTGATGGACGAGCCGTTCGGCGCGGTCGACGAGCAGACCCGCCGCCTGCTGCAGGAAGAGCTCCTGTCCATCTGGGAGGAGCATCGGCTGACCGTCGTGTTCATCACGCACAGCATGGAGGAGGCGGTGCTGCTGGGTGACCGCGTCGTGCTGATGAGCGCCCGTCCAGGGCGCATCGCCGAGATCGTGCCGGTGTCCCAGAAACGGCCCCGCTCCCCCGACGTGGGCGCGGCAGAGCGCGCGGAGATCACCGGCTACCTGTGGAACCGGCTGCGCGAGATGCACCAGGAGCGCCGATGAGGCGCCTTCCAGCAGGTCTGATCAGCCTGGCCGCGGGCGCGGTGGCCTGGGAGCTGATCGGATGCGTGGCCGACGTACCGTTCTTTCCGCCGCTGACCACCGTTCTGGTACGGCTGGCCGCCATGGTCGCCGGCGGCCAGATCGTCGCCAGCCTGGCCGACAGCCTCGTCAATCTCGTCATTGGATTCGTCATCTCCCTGGCTCTCGGCCTGGTCACCGGCGTGGCCATGGGCCGTTACCGCAAGGTCGAGGCCGCGCTTGGCATCTACGTCTACGCGCTGCTGACCGCCCCATCGCTGGTCTTCGCGCCGATCTTCTTCTCCCTGCTGGGAGAGGGGCGCGGCTCGATCATCGCCGTGGTGGTCATGTACGCGGTGTTCGTCATCGTCATCAACACCGCCTCGGCGACCCAGGGTGTGCCCGCGCACCTGGTGGAGATGGCCCGATCGTACGGCGCGAGCGAGGCCCAGGTGCTCCTGCGCGTCATGCTCCCCGCCGCCGCCCCCATGATCATGGCGGGCGTGCGGCTCGGTGTGGGGCGCGCGGTCACCGGCATGATCAACGGCGAGATGTTCATCGCCGTCGTCGGCCTGGGCCGCATCGTCACCCAGGCGGGCGGGCGGTTCGACGGCGCGAGCGTGCTGGCCGTGCTCGTCGTCATCATCGTCGTCGCGCTCGGCGCCGTAGCCCTGGTCCAGGCAGTGGACCGCAGGATCACCCGTTGGGTTCCGCAAACATCGAGGGGAGACCAGTGAAGGTCGACGCATACAGCCACATCCTGCCCGCACGATACTTCGAGCGCATGAGAGAGCTCGTCGTTGACACTGATCAGTTCAAACGCTGGCTGGAACTACCCGCGCTCCATGACCTCGACACGCGACTGCGGGTGATGGAGGAGTTCGGCGATGGCTACCAGCAGGTGCTCACCTTGTCGTCACCGCCGATCGAGGTGCTCGCAGGCCCCGAGCAGTCGCCCGCGCTGGCGCGGCTGGCCAACGAATCGATGCTGGAGCTGTGCGAGAAGCACCCCGAGCGGTTCCCGGCGTTCGTCGCCTCACTGCCGATGAACAACCCGGAGGCCGCCATGGCCGAGCTCGCCTTCGCCATCGACGAGCTCGGCGCCCGCGGTGTGCAGGTGTTCACCAACGTCAACGGCAGGCCGTTGGACGAGCCCGCGTTCCAGGGCATCTTCGACGAGATGGCGGCGCGGGACCTGCCCATCTGGATGCACCCGACACGCAGCGCCGCCTTCTCCGATTACGCCACGGAGGACGCCTCCAAGTACGAGATCTGGTGGGCGCTCGGCTGGCCGTACGAGACCAGCGTGGCCATGGCCAGAATGGTCTTCTCCGGACTGTTCGAGCGCCATCCCGACATCAAGATCATCACTCACCACCTGGGCGCGATGGTCCCCTATCTGGAGGGTAGGATCGGACTGGGCTGGAGCGACCAGCTCGGCAGCCGCACGGCCGATGAGGATTACACGCGCCTGCTGCCGCGCCCGCTGCTGGACTACTTCCGCCGCTTCTACGGCGACACCGCGCTGTCGGGGTCGGCCATCGGCACGCGATGTGGGCTGGACTTCTTCGGCGCCGACCACGTCCTGTTCGGCACCGACTGCCCCTTCGACCCGGAGGGCGGCCCAATGTACATCCGCGAGATCATCCGCGTCATCGACGAGCTCGACCTCACCGAGGAGGCGCGCGAGCAGATCTACCACCTCAACCTGTGCCGCCTGATGCGGCTGTAACTGCTCCTCTCATTTTGTGTGCCTGGTAAGCGTACGTAGTACGCAAATCCTGATCCCCGTCGCAACCACCCCTGCGAGCGCCGTCACGAGCAGCGTGATCGACAAGGGTGCGGGGAAGTACGTCAGCTGCGCCCATGTGACCTCCCGTCCGTTCATCAGGAACGAGATCAGGTCCGGGTACGCCGCCAGCATCACCGCGGGCAGTAGGGCAGGTACCAGCCGCAGCCCGATCCACCACCATGGCCTGCCCGCGTGCCTGGCCGCCCAGCGCCGGGAGCGCAGCACGCCCATGACGCCCAGGCCCGCCGCGGCGGCCGCGATCGCGGCCAGCACCAGCTCGAAGAGCTGCCGGTCGCCGCCGGGCGGCTCAGGGGTCCGGCCCTCGGCCAGCGCGTTCAGCCCCTGCATGATGGTGTACGTGTCGTCGGTCAGGGCGGCGCCGTTCGCCATGACCGCGAAGCCGTAGCCGGTCTTGGGGGAGATGGCCTCGACAGCGTTGTACGTGAACAGATTCCCGGAATGCGCGAGCAGCCCGGTTTCCCGCTCCACGCCCCACCCCATGCCGTAGTCCCGGAGCTTGGTGGGCGTGTGCATGACGTCGAGGCTCTCGCGCTTGACCAGCGGGCGGCCACCGCCCGTCTGCGTGATCAGCCATTTGCCCATGTCGGCGGCGGTGGTGATGACCCCGCCCGAGCCGCTGCCGTTGAGGAAGCCGGACAATTCGGGGCGCGGGAGCCAGGCGCCGAAGATCGAGTTGTAGCCGTCAGCCGGTCTGACGACCTGGTCGCTGACGGCGCTGGATTTCATGCCGAGCGGGCCGAACACCCGCTGCCGCAGGTAGTCGCCGAACCGCTGCCCCGAGGCCGCCTCCACCAGCCTGGCAGCGAGGTTGTAGTTGACGTTGCAGTACTCCCAGCGGGTGCCCGGGTCGGCGCGGAGCCCCGAGCCGGCCAGCCGGGAGGTGTAGTCGGCGAGCGAGGTGGCGCTGTCGACCGCGGCGATGTCGACCGTGGAGTCAGAAAGGCCGGAGGTCTGGTTCAGCAGCTGCCGTACGGTGATCTTCGCCGCCCGCGGGTCCGCCACCCTGAAGCCGGGCAGCTGGCTGGCCACCGGCTCGTCGAGCGCGATCTTGCCGCGCTCCACGAGCGTCATCACGGCCATCGCGGTGAACGACTTGCTCACCGAGGCCACCCGCATCGGGGTGTTCTCGGTGACCGCGTGGCCTTCGGAGTCGTGGCCGTACCCGGCCGCGTGCACGACCTTGCCGTTGTGCGTGACGACCACGGAGAACCCGGGCAGGCCGGTGGATTCCAGCGCCTGCCGCAGGAAGGCGTCGATGGAGCCGGGCGTCATCCCGGCGGGGGCGGTGCCGAACGTCAAAGCGGCCGAGAGGCCGATCAGGAGGGACTTCACGGGAGAAACCTAGGAAGGCGCCGCCCCCTTCCGGATCGGCCGACCGTCCAGTACCGACCCTGACGAAAGTCAGGTCAGCCGCTCCGGGACGGTGTTGTGCACCTGCTGGAAGATCACCGACGTGCGGAAGCCGACGATCTCCTTGCGCTTGCTCAGCCGGTCGAGCAGGAACGAGTGCAGGTGGTCCAGGTCCTGCACCGCCACGTGCAGCAGGAAGTCGTCCCCGCCCGCCAGCACGAACACGCTGAGCACCTCAGGCATGGCCGCGGCCGACGACTTGAAGGCGTTGATCACCGCCCGGCTCAGCGGCCGTACCTGGACCATGATCATGGCCTGCACGCTCCGGTTGAGCGCGGCCGGGTCGATGTCGGCGTGGTAGCCGCGGATGACGCCGCGCCTGGTGAGCGCCCTGACCCGCTCGAGGCAGGTCGAGGGCGCGATGCCGAGCTGCCGTGCGAGCTCCCTGTTGGACTGCCGCGCATCCGTTTGGAGCAGCCGTACGATCTCCGAATCAAGTTCGTCCATAGGTGGATGCTTGCACGTACTTCCGGCCACTCGTTCGGTTTGGCGGCATGATGACCGAATGACTGCACTAATTTCGGCCGTATGACGGAACATCAGATAGGCGCGGGGCAGGGCACGGCGTTGCTGGTGGGAGCGGTGCTGGGGCCGGGGATGCTGGTCCTGCCGCACCTCGCCGCCGCCGCCGCGGGGCCCGCGTCCGTGCTGGCCTGGGCGGGGCTGCTCGCGCTGAGCGTGCCCGTCGCGCTCACCTTCGCCGCGCTCGGCGCCAGGTATCCCGACGGCGGCGGCGTGGCGAGCTTCGCCGGGCTGGCGTTCGGCCGGCACGCCGCCGCCGTGGTCGGCTGGTGGTTCTACGGCGCCGTCCCCGTCGGCACCGTCGCGGGCGCGCTGATCGGCGGCCAGTACGTCGAAGCCACCCTGGGCATGAACGCCACCCTGGCCGCCTGCCTGATCCTGGCCGCGGCCTTCGCCGCCAACGCCGCCGGGCTGCGCACCTCGGGGCGGCTGCAGATCGGCTTCGTCGCCCTGCTCGTCGCGCTGCTGGCGACCGCCGTGATCACCGCCGCGCCGCACGCCGACCCGGCCAACTTCACCCCCTTCGCCCCGTACGGCCCCGCGGGCGTGGCCAGCGCGGCAGGCGTGCTCATGTTCGCCTTCGTCGGCTGGGAGGCGGCCAGCCACCTGTCGGCGGAATTCGCCGGCGGCAAGAGCGGCCTGGTCAGGGCCACCGCGGTGACCCTGGTCGTGATCGCGCTCCTGTACGTGGGCGTCTCCGTCACCTCCGTCGGCGTGCTCGGCCCCCACATGCCCGGCGTGCCGCTCACCGCGATGCTGGAGACCGGCATCGGCCCCGCCGCGCGGCCGGTCACCGGGGTGGTGGCGGTGCTGCTGACGTTCGGGGCCGTCAACACGTACATCGCCGGGGCCGCCCGGCTGGGCGCGGCCCTGGCCAGGGATGGAGCGCTGCCCGGCTGGTTCGCCAGGGGAGGGTCGCCGGGCATGACGCCGTACCGGAGCCTGGGGCTGCTCGCCGTGCTCAGCGTGCCCGTGCTGGTGTGGGCGGTGGACCTGGACCTGCTCATGCGGGCCACGTCGGCGTGCCTGGCCGCCGTCACGGTTGCGGGGGTGGCGGCGGCCGTGCGGATGTTGCCCGCGGGGCGGCACAGGATCACCGCCGTCGTGGGCGCGGGACTGTCGCTCGTGGCGCTGACGTTCTGTGGCGCGTATCTCGTGGTGCCTGCCGTGCTGGCCCTGGTCGCGCTCGCGGTCCTGAAAGCGAATGCTCGCCGTTCGTACAAATTCCGGCTATAAACAGCGCAGGGCGCCGTCAGGCGGGCAGTACTCATAGCACAGACGGCGCATCGTCGGGAGGTGCTATGACCGAGCACGCCAAGTACGCGGAGTCCAGGGAGGTCGGCGAGCAGGCCCGCGAGAAGGAATGGACGCGGCCCAGCTTCGCCAAGCAGCTCTTCCTCGGTGACTTCCGGCTGGATCTGGTGCATCCCGTGCCGGCGCTGTCCGACGAGGCGACCAAGCGAGGCGAGGAGTTCGTCAGGGCGGTGCGGCGCTACCTCGACACGAACGTCGACCCGGCGCTCATCGAGCGGACCGCGCAGGTGCCCGACGAGGTGGTGAAGGGGCTGGCGGAGCTCGGGGCGTTCGGGATCACGATCGGCGAGCAGTACGGCGGGCTCGGCCTCTCATACCTGTATTACTGCCGCGCTCTCATGCTCGTCGGTTCGTACTGCCCGGCCCTGGCCACGCTGCTGTCGGCACACCAGTCGATCGGGGTGCCGCAGCCGCTCAAGCTGTTCGGCACCGAGGAGCAGAAGCGGGAGTTCCTGCCGAGGTGCGCGCGGGGCGAGATCTCCGCGTTCCTGCTGACCGAGCCCGACGTCGGCTCCGACCCGGCCCGCCTGGCCACCACCGCGGTGCGCGACGGCGACGACTACGTGATCGACGGCGTCAAGCTGTGGACGACGAACGGCGTGGTCGCCGACCTGCTCGTGGTCATGGCCAGGACCGGCAAGACGATCAGCGCGTTCGTGGTCGAGGCCGACTCTCCCGGCATCACGGTCAAACGGCGCAACGGCTTCATGGGGCTGCGCGGGATCGAGAACGGGGTCACCGAGTTCTCCCAGGTCAGGGTGCCTGCCAAGAACCTGATCGGGCGCGAGGGGCAGGGGCTGAAGATCGCCCTCACCACGCTCAACACCGGCCGCCTGTCGCTCCCGGCCACCTGCGCGGGCAACGCCAAGTGGGCCGTCAAGATCGCCCGCGAGTGGGGCAACGAGCGCGTGCAGTGGGGGCGCAAGGTCGGCCGGCACGAGGCCGTGGCCACGAAGATCTCCTTCATCGCGGCCACCGCGTACGCCCTCGAAGCCGTCTGCGAGCTCACCAGCCGCCTGGCCGACGACCAGCGCAACGACATCAGGATCGAGGCGGCGCTGGCCAAGCTCTACGCGTCGGAGCTGTCGTACCAGGCGCTCGACGAACTGGTCCAGATGAGGGGCGGGCGCGGCTACGAGACGGCCGAGTCGCTCGTGGCGCGCGGCGAGCGCGGCGTGCCCGCCGAGCAGATGCTGCGCGACTCCCGCATCAACCGCATCTTCGAGGGCTCCTCGGAGATCATGCGCCTGATGATCACGCGCGAGGCGGTGGACGCGCACCTGTCGGCCGCGGGGGAGCTGATCAACCCGGAGGCCTCCCGCCAGGAACGCGCCCAGGCCCTGCGCAGGGCCAGCCGCTTCTACGCCAAGTGGCTGCCCACGCTGGTGGCCGGCACCGGAAACCTGCCCACGTCGTACGGCGACTTCGGCCCGCTGGCCCAGCACCTGCGCTTCGTGGAGCGGACCAGCAGGAAGCTGGCCAGGTCCACCTTCTACGGCATGTCCCGCTGGCAGGGCAAGCTGGAGCACAAGCAGTCGTTCCTCGGCAGGATCGTGGACATCGGGGCCGAGCTGTTCGCCATGACGGCCGCCTGCGTCAAGGCGGCGGAGGATGCCGCAGACCTGGGACGCCGGCCGTACGAGCTGGCCGACACCTTCTGCCACCAGGCAAGACGCCGCGTGGACTCGCTGTTCGAGCGGCTCTGGGACAACACCGACGCGGGCGACGCGCGGCTGGCCGAGTACGTGCTCGACGGCCGCTACGACTTCCTCGAGGAGGGCATACTCGACCCGTCCGTTGAGGGGCCGTGGATCGGCACGCCACAGGGCGGGGAGAGCGTGCGGAGAAAGATCCTCTGACGCCCGGTCTAGACCGGTTGTGAGGCTTTTCTGGTCTGGATGTTTTCAAACTGATACGAGCCGGTATAGACCGGCTCCTTGGGCCAGGCTTACGCTGGCGCAAACGCGTCGGGCCTTGTGCTCGTGCGCCTCATCCCCCAGGGCGGGGTCCGTCAGCTGGTACGGACCAGCGACCCGCCCGACGAGAAGGCGGTATCTCCAGTGAACATGAAGCTTGTGGGCGGCGCCGCTCTCGGCCTTGCCGCGATGCTGGTCCTGTCCAGTTGCGGATCGGGCGGCTCCGGTGGTTCCGGTGGCGACGACAAGGCGTCGGGCGGCGGGCAGGTCACGCTCAAGATGGTCGCCGCCGACTACGGCGACGGCCCCGGCAAGCCGAACTCGGGCGAGACGTTCTGGAAGGGCGTCACCGACGAGTTCACCAAGGCCAACCCGAACATCAAGGTCGACGTCCAGGTCATCAACTGGAACGACATCGACAAGCAGGTCGCCACCATGGTCCAGAACGGCCAGGTGCCCGACATCCTGCAGACCGGCGACTACTCCGGCTTCGTCAAGGACCAGCTGCTCTACAAGGTGGACGAGGTGCTGTCGCCGAACGTCTCGGGCGACATGCTGCAGAAGTTCGCCGAGTTCGGCAAGGTCGACGGCACCGCGTACGGCATCCCGTTCGTCTCCTCCGCCCGCGCTCTGTTCTACAACAAGGACCTGTTCGAGAAGGCCGGCATCGCCGAGCCGCCGAAGACGTGGGACGAGCTCAAGGCCGACGCCGAGAAGCTGAAGAAGGCCGGCGTCACGCAGCCGTTCGGCCTGCCGCTCGGCCAGGAGGAGGCCCAGGGCGAGTCGTTCCTGTGGATGCTGGGCAACGGCGGCGGCTACAAGGACGCCTCCGGCAAGTGGACGATCAACTCGCCGCAGAACGTCGAGACGTTCACGTACATGAAGGGCCTGGTCGACGCGGGCCTGACCACCCCCAACCCGGGCACCAAGGACCGTAAGACGGTCTGGGAGGACTTCGGCGCGGGCAAGGTCGGCATGGTCAACGGCGGCCCCATGTCCATCCCGATCTTCGACGCGGCCGGGCTGAAGAACTACGGCGTCGCGCCCATTCCCGGCAAGACCGGCCCGCTCGACACCACGCTCGGCGTCATGGACTGGATCATGGCGTTCAACAAGAACGGCCACGCCGCCGAGATCAAGAAGTTCTTCGACTTCTTCTACACCGGCGACGCCGCGCAGAAGATCTCCGACACCTACAAGCTGCTGCCCGTCACCAACGGCGGCATCAAGAAGCTGGAAGGCGACGAGAAGCTCAAGCCGTTCCTCGACGCGCTGCCGAACGCCAGCTTCTACCCGTTCCAGGACCCCAAGTGGGCCGAGGTGAACCCGGCGATCAAGCAGACGATCGGCGGGGCCGTCAAGGATGACCCGGCCAAGGTCCTCGGTGAGCTGCAGAAGACCGCCGAGTCGGCCGGCTGATCGATCGGGGGCCCGTGCGGCCGGCACTCTCACCGGTGCCGGCCGCACCGTCTTGGAAGGTTGCTCATGAGAAGGTTGCGCGCCCTCGAGCCCCTCGCGTGGGTGGGGCCCGCCGTGGTGCTGATCGCGCTGGTCGTGCTCTGGCCCGTGATCGAGATGATCAGGTCGTCGTTCCTCAAGATCAGCCGGTTCGGCGTGGTCCAGGGGAGCAACGGGTTCGCGAACTACGAGAAGCTGTTCGGCGAGAAGGACTTCGCCGACATCATGGTCCGCAGCGTGATCTGGGTGATCGCGGTCGTCGCGCTCACCGTGCTGATCTCGCTGGCCCTCGCCCAGCTGTTCAACCAGCGCTTCCCGCTGCGCAAGGTGGCCCGGTGGGCGCTGATCGCGCCGTGGGCCGCGTCCGTGCTGATGACGGCGATCATCTTCAAGTGGATGCTCGACCCCGAGGTCGGCGTGATCAACCAGATCCGGCTGAAGCTGGGGCTGATCGACGCGATGGGCGGGGCCTCGGCCGACCAGCTCGGCGACGCCGCCACGGCGATGCCCTGGCTGGTGTTCGTGGCCGTCTTCGTGTCGGTGCCGTTCACCACGTACGCGCTGCTGGCCGGGCTGGCGACGATCCCCGCCGACGTCTACGAGGCGGCCAAGATGGACGGAGCCGGACGGTTCCGTACGTACTGGTCGATCACACTGCCGCTGCTGCGCCCCGCGCTCACCGTGGCGGCCCTCATCAACGTCATGAACGTCTTCAACAGTTTCCCGATCATCTGGGCCATGACGCACGGCCAGCCGGGCTACTCCACCGCCACCTCGACGATCCTCATGTTCATCCTCAAGGGCTCCAACATCGGCGAATCGGCGGCCATGTCCGTCGTCAACTTCGGCATGGTGATCATCCTGACCGCGATCTTCCTCAAGGTCTCGCGCTGGAACAAGGAGGTGGCGTGATGACCGTGAACACCATGCGCCCGCCCGCCACCAGGCCGCGCCAGCACGTCAGGCCGGTCGCGCGGCGCGGGATGCCGCGTCTCAAGACCGTGGTCGTCGCGGCCGCCGCCTACGTCGTCGCGCTCATCTTCCTGTTCCCGTACGTGGTGATGCTGCTCACCTCGCTGCGCGCCCAGGACTCGCTGCGCGAGGTGACGTTCTGGCCGAAGGAGTGGGTCTGGTCCAACCTCGCCAACTTCTGGAGCAGCGGCCTGGCGGGGAACCTGTGGGTGACGCTCAAGGTCGCCGGCGGCTCGACCCTGCTGGTGCTGCTGGTGGCGCTGCCCGCCGCGTACTACTCGGCCAGGCATCACTTCAGAGGGCGTACGGCGTTCCTGATCCTGGTGCTGGTCACCCAGATGTTCCAGCCGACGGCCATGCTGGTCGGCATCTACCGTGAGTTCTTCCAGTTCGGCCTGGTGGACTCGACCTGGTCGCTGATCCTGGTCAACGCCGGGTTCAACCTGGCGTTCGCGGTGTGGATCCTGAACGCGTACTTCGCCTCGATCCCGCGTGAGCTGGAGGAGGCCGCGTTCATCGACGGGAACGGGCGCTTCGGCGCGCTGTTCAGGATCACACTGCCGCTGGCCATGCCCGGCGTCATCACGGCGCTGATCTTCACGTTCATCGCCGCGTGGAACGAGTTCGTGGTCGCGCTTACCCTGACCACGACGCCGGAGAACCAGCCGCTCACGGTGGCTCTCAACTCGTTCATCGGCCAGTATCAGGTGGACTGGCAGAACCTGTTCGCCGGCTCCGTGATCGCCACCATCCCCGTGATCATCCTTTTCGCGCTGATCGAGCGGAAGGTGGTCGGCGGCCTGACGGCCGGCTCCATCAAGTGAGCGGCTTCGGGACCCGCGCCACGCAGAAGACGGTCTGGCCGAACGGTGGCCTGATGAACCGCTCGATGAAGCGGGTCGTCGGGACCACCGTGCGGTCGTAGATCTTGACCAGGCGCGGGTCGGGGTAGCCGACGCCGCCCCGGCGCACGGCCGCCCACCAGGCGATGCCGCCCAGGAAGTTGATCGGCTTGAGCACCTCGGCGTCGAGGCCCGCCCTGGCGACCGTCGCGCCCAGCGTCTTGGGCGTGTAGCGCTGGACGTGGCCCACCTTGCGGTCGAAGTCGCCGTAAAGCTGCGGGTAGCCGGGCACCCAGATGATGATCCGGCCGCCCGGCAGCGTGACGCGGGCCAGCGAGCGCAGCGCCTCGGCGTCGTCCTCGATGTGCTCAAGGACGTTCATCATGACGACGGTGTCGACCTTGTCCTCGAGCGGGATGTCGGTGGGCAGCCCGAACTGCAGGACGCTGATGTCGTCGCGGTCGGTGAAGCGCTTCTCCAGCTGCTCGACGCAGTAGGGGTCGAAGTCGCTCACGACGAGCCTGTCGAGGCGCGGCAGGAACTGCTCGGCGAAGTGGCCGAGCCCCGAGCCGATCTCCAGCATCGAACGGCCGACATGCGGGGCGACCATGTCGAACTCGTACTGCCGATAGTTCTTGGCCTCGTCGCCACCTAGGTGGTTCTCCAAGGCCTCGTCACCGGCCGCCGGTTGCACTACACGGTCATACCCAGAAGACATTGTCCAGTTCCTTCGAGGGAGCTCATGGATTGCCCGAGTCTAATGCCCCGATCAACGGTGGGGTCACATGAGGCACGAATGCCTCTTCCGCACGGGCCTCGGATGAGGTGGAATCTGACTCGCCATGAACGACGACGAGGCTGTCGAGCGCTCGCTCGCCGGTGACTTAGCCGCCTATGAGGCGTTGGTCACCCGCTACAGCGCGCTCGCCCACCGTACCGCTTCCATGCTGGGGGCGGGGGACGAAGCCGAGGACGTCGTGCAGGAGGCGTTCGTCAAGGCGTTCCGGCACCTGGCGAGCTTCCGCAGGGACGCGCCCTTCCGCCCGTGGCTGCTGCGGATCGTGGCCAACGAGACCCACAACCTGACCCGGTCGCGGGGGCGCCGCTCCGAGCTGACCCTGCGGCTGGGCGCCACGGCCGCCGTGAGCGCGCCCGACGATCCCGAGGGCACGGCGGTGGCCACCGACCGGCGGTCCCGGCTGCTGGAGGCGGTACGGCGGCTGCCCGAACGGGAACGCCAGGCCGTCGTCTGCCGGTACTTCTTACAGCTGACCGAGGCGGAGACGGCGCAGGTGCTCGACTGGCCCGTCGGCACCGTCAAGTCCAGCACGCATCGGGGGCTGGCCCGGCTGAGGGAGGAGGTGGGCAATGAACTCGCGTGAGCCTTCCGACGACCTGGAGGCCGAGCTCCTGGCGCTCGGGGACCTCCTGGACGTCCCCGACCCGCCGGCCGCCGACGTCGCCGCCACCGTCCGCGCCCGCCTCGAAGCGGAGATCCACGACACCCCCGCCGCCACGTCCGCGGACGCCGCCCCAGGTCGCGATCCGGCGCATGGGCCTCTCCGGCCGCACCCCGGGGCGCCGGGTCGGCGGGAGGATGGCCGGCGGCCTCCGGCGCGACGTGGCCGGCGGGCGAGGTGGAAGATCGTCACGGCCGTCGTCCTCGTCGTCATCGCCATCACGGCGGCCACCCCTCAGGGCCGGGCGGCCGTGGTGTGGATCCTGCGTTTCGCCGGGATCGAGCTGCAGGTCGGCGAGACCACCCCGCCGCCGGTCACCACCACGGCGCCCGTGCCGGGCGAGCACACCGTCCAGCCCGACCAGGTCGGGGGCCAGGTGAAGTTCCAGGTCAAGACGGTGAAGGCGCTCGGCGACCCCAGGAGCGTCACGGTGGCCGACAACGGCAGGGTCGTGTCGATGTTCTGGCCGGACGGCGTCCGGCTCGACCAGTTCGACGGCGGCCTGGACCCGGTGTTCTTCAAGAAGCTCGGTCCACCGTGGCCCGACTACGTCAAGGTCGGCCCGTACAACGCCTGGTGGGTGCCGGGATCGCACCCTCTCGGCTACATCCGGCGCCAGGACGGCACGGAGGTGTCCCTGCGCCAGGCCGGCCCCACCCTCATCTGGCAGCAGGACACGCTGAGCTACCGCCTGGAAGGGCTCAAGACCAAGGACGAGGCCGTCCGCGTCGCCATGTCACTGCAGTGAGCCCGTCAGCCAGTCGTCCACGCCCTTGAGCAGCTCCTTGCGGACCGAATCTGGGGCCGCGGACGAGCGGATGGACTGGCGGGCCAGCTCGGCCAGCTCCGCGTCGCTGAAGCCGTAAACCTCCCGAGCCAGCTCGTACTGCCGCAACAGCCGCGTGCCAAAGAGCAACGGGTCATCGGACCCCAAAGCGATCGGCACCCCCGCGTCGAACAGCCGCCGCACCGGCACGTCGGCGGCCTCCTCGGCTACCCCGAGCCCGACGTTCGAGGTGGGGCAGACCTCGCAGCAGATCTGCCGGTCGGCCAGCCGCTCCATCAGCCGCGCGTCCTCCGCCGCCCGCACGCCGTGCCCGACGCGATCGGCTCCCAGGTCGTCCACGCACTGCGCGACGCTCCGCGGCCCCAGCAGCTCGCCCCCGTGCGGCACGGCCAGCAGCCCGCCGCGCCTGGCGATCCGGAACGCCCGCTCGAAGTCCCTGGCCTCGCCCCGGCGCTCGTCGTTGGACAGCCCGAACCCCACCACGCCCTTGCCGGCGTATTGGGTGGCGAGCCTGGCCAGCGTGTTCGCGTCGAGCGGATGGCGGGTCCTGTTGGCCGCCACGACCACCGCGATCCCGATCCCCGCATGCTCGGCGGCCTGGCGCGCCGCGTCCAGCGTCAGCTCCAGCGTGGCCGTCAGCCCGCCGAAGCGCTGCGCGTACCCGGACGGGTCCACCTGGATCTCCAGCCACCGCGACCCGGCTGCCGCCTCGTCCTCGGCCGTCTCGCGCAGCAGCCGGTAGACGTGCTCCGGCTGGGTCAGCACGGACCTGGCGATGTCGTACAGCCGCTGGAACCTGAACCACCCGCGCTCGTCCGTGGCGCGCAGCTTGGGCGGCCAGTCCTCCTCCAGCGCGTCCGGCAGATGCAGCCCTTGATCCCTGGCCAGCTCGATCAGCGTGGAATGCCGCATCGATCCGGTGAAGTGCAGGTGAAGGTGGGCCTTGGGTAGCGCGATCAGGGGCCTTGCCATTGACATATCTTGCCACTCAACCTCGGGCGGGGTTCGCGCGTCGGGGAGCGACCGGCCGAGCTGAGGAAAATCGCGAAGGGCGTCCGGGCGATCAAGTGATGGGCGGGGCGTAACTGGGGATCAACAATGCATGATCCCTGAGGAGCCTGGCGGCATCGGGCAGGGACGGCGTGCGGCGCTCGCGGTGCTGGCGTTCGGGGTGGCGGCTCTGATCATCTACGGGCTCTTCTCCTCGGGCTTCGGGCGCCCGCGGCCCGCCGCCGGGGTCGCCGCCGTCCCCGTACGGACCCCGCCGCAGGCCGCCCCCGCCGTGGTCTCCCACGACTTCTGGATCACCTACCTGCCCGCCGGGCTGGCGCGCAGCGGCGGGGGAGCGATCAAGCCCAGGGGGGCCTGGGCCAGGTTCGGCTCGGGCGACCGGTACGTCGAGGCCCAGGTCGAGCCCGCCGCCGACTGGGCGAGCTACCGCAGGCGGGACACCGTGCTGGACGCCCGCGCCACCATCGTGCGCGGCAGGCCCGCCGTGGCGGGCCGGCATCCGAACGGCGGCCGGCTGATCGTCTGGCTGGAGCGCGCGGGCACGGGCGCGTGGATCCGGGTCAGCGAGTCGCTCGGCCGCGAACTGGTGGCGATTGCCGCTTCCGTCAAAGGTCCTGTAGGAGACTAGGAGCCTTTTCCGCGACTTTTCTGGGGGGTCCGATGCGGCGTCTGGCAGCGGCGCTCCTCATATTCGCGCTGGCCGCGTGCGGCGGCGACGACATGCCCGGGTCCGAGCCCGAGTCTCACGCCATGCCGCCGCCCACGCACGTACCGCAGGAGGGCCGCTCGCTGGCCTGCGGGCCGACCGACGTGCGGCTGCCCGCCATGCCGGAGGGGCTGACCAGGACGGGCTCGTTCGCCCGGCTGGGCTCGCTCACCCGGCGGCTCGAGGTCAACGGCCTGATCTGGCGGGAGAACGACGAGGAGCTGTACGTCGGCGTCGTGTGCGGGGTGCGGACCGCCGAGCAGTTCGCCACCCTGGTCGCCAGGTCGACGCTGACGGTGTACAAGGGCAGGCCGGCGCTGCGCTGGACCACGCGTACCGGCCTGCGTAACTTCATGTGGCTGGAGCGGCCCGGCACCGCGGTCTACATCGCCGCGACGCCCGGCCTGGCAGCCCACATCAAGCGGATCGCCGCCGGGGTCACCCTCAGCCCGGCGCCCTGACGGCAGCGGGCCTCAGCGGGCCTCTGACAGCAGCTTGCCCAAGCGGCTGACGCCCTCGACCAGGTCGTCGTCGCCCAGCGCGTACGACAGGCGGAAATAGCCAGGCGTGCCGAACGCCTCGCCCGGCACCACCGCCACCTCGGCCTCCTCGAGGATCAGCTCGGCCAGCTCGCCGGACGACCGCGGCCGCCTGCCGCGCAGCTCCTTGCCGATCAGCTCCTTGACCGACGGGTATGCGTAGAACGCCCCCTTCGGCTCCGGGCAGAACACGCCCGGGATCTCGTTGAGCATCCTGACGATCGTCTGGCGGCGCCGGTCGAACGCCGTGCGCATCTCCGCCACCGCCGACAGGTCGCCGGAAACGGCGGCCAGCGCGGCCATCTGGGAGACGTTCGAGACGTTGGAGGTGGCGTGGGACTGCAGGTTGGTGGCGGCCTTGACCACGTCGGACGGGCCGATCAGCCAGCCCACGCGCCAGCCGGTCATCGCGTACGTCTTGGCCACGCCGTTGAGGATCACGACCCGGTCGCCCAGCTCGGGGACGGCCGTGGCGATGCTGGTGAACTCGGCGCCGCCGTACACGAGGTGCTCGTAGATCTCGTCGGTGACCACCCACAGGCCGTGCTCGGCCGCCCAGCGGCCGATCGCCGCCGTCTCCTCGGGGGAGTAGACGGCGCCCGTCGGGTTGGACGGCGAGACGAACAGCAGGACCTTCGTGCGCTCGGTGCGCGCGGCCTCGAGCTGCTCGACGCTCGCCAGGTAGCCGGTGGACTCGTCGACCACGACGTCGACCTGCACGCCGCCGGCCAGCTTGATCGCCTCGGGGTAGGTCGTCCAGTACGGGGCCACGACCAGGACCTCGTCGCCCGGGTCGAGCAGGGTCGCGAACACCTCGTAGACCGCCTGCTTGCCGCCGTTGGTGACCAGCACCTGCGACGCCTCGACCGCGTAGCCGGAGTCGCGCCGCGTCTTGTCGGCGATGGCCTGCTTGAGCTCGGGCAGGCCGCCCGCCGGGGTGTACTTGTGGAAGCGCGGCTCGCGGGCCGCCTGGATGGCCGCCTCGACGATGTAGCCGGGCGTCGGGAAGTCGGGCTCGCCCGCACCGAAGCCGATGACGGGGCGGCCCGCCGCCTTCATCGCCTTGGCCTTGGCGTCCACGGCGAGCGTGGCGGACTCGGAAATCGCGGAAATTCTGGCGGAGACACGAGGTCGGGTGGACATACGTCCATGCTCCCACGCGAGCCGCACGCGGTTGTGACCTGGGCGATCGGTATTGGGTTCGACGTGCCGGGCAATCCCCCGTATGCTTTCGGCTGGTCCTTCCGCACAGCATGTCGGCGAGCGGTTCGGTCCAGGCAGTGGGTCGATCAGGGTACTCTGGTCTAACGACATAGGGCACTGGCGCAATTGGTAGCGCTCCGGTCTCCAAAACCGGCGGTTGGGGGTTCGAGTCCCTCGTGCCCTGCGAGTGCGGTCCGCGCAATAATGGCGTGTAAGCGCGCCGCAAAACTGCGTTGGATACGACAGATTTCAGGTGAGGACTGTGGCGATCGACACGCGCGGCGAGACCGCAGGCAAGCCGAGTGGCGAGAAGAAGACACGCACTTCACCTGCCCTTTTCTATCGGCAGGTCGTCAACGAGCTCCGCAAGGTCATCTGGCCGACACGCAAGGACCTCATCACCTACACCACGGTCGTCCTGGTATTCGTTCTGATCATGGTCGGGATCGTGTACGGGCTCGACAGTGCCCTGGGATGGGCGGTCCTCAAGGTCTTCGGCGGCAGCTGATCCAGCCGCCCGCCGGTATGGCCTGACGGATACGCCATTCGTTACGAGCTGAATCAGCGAAAAGACGAAAGAGGAAGAGTCACCGTGTCCGAATCTTCAGTTCCGGCCGACGAGTCCCGCGAGGAGTGGGGCGACTCCCGCGAGGAGTGGGGCGACGAGCTGGAAGAGGCCACTGAGGAGGCCGCCGAGGCGGCGCTCCAGGAGGCCGAGGTCGCGGAGAGCGACGAGGCAGCCGATGTCGAGGCTTCCGCCGTCGAAGACGGTGCGGTCCTTCCCGACGTCGACCCCGTCGAGGAGTTCAAGAGCTCGCTGCGCGGCCTTCCCGGCGAGTGGTACGTCATTCACTCCTACGCCGGTTACGAAAACCGCGTGAAGTCCAACATCGAGAGCCGCAACGTCTCGCTCAACATGGAGGACTACATCTACCAGGTCGAGGTGCCGACGCACACCGTCCAGGAGTTCAAGAGCGGCAAGAAGGTGCCGGTCAAGGAGCGCGTGCTGCCCGGCTACGTGCTGGTGCGCATGGAGCTCACCGACGAGTCCTGGGCCGCCGTGCGCAACACGCCCGGTGTGACCGGCTTCGTCGGCCTGTCCAACAAGCCGAGCCCGCTCAGCCTCGACGAGGTCGCCAAGCTGCTGGCGCCCGAGCCGACCGAGGAGACCAAGAAGGCCGCGGCCAAGACCGCCACGGGCCCGACGGTCGAGTTCGAGATCGGCGAGTCCGTCACGGTCATGGACGGCCCGTTCGCGACGCTGCCCGCCTCGGTGAGCGAGATCAGCCCCGAGTCGCAGAAGCTCAAGGTGCTCGTCTCGATCTTCGGTCGCGAGACTCCGGTGGAGCTCTCGTTCAACCAGGTCTCGAAGATCTAGGACGATCACATACACTGAGACGTTCGGTCGGCCGCCTGTTCGTGAGGGCGGCCTCCGACGTGTCAGGGCTGCAATCCGCCGGCCCTGACAGGCATCGCAATCAGGACCCGGAGAAGGACAAATGCCTCCGAAGAAGAAAATCGCCGCTCTGGTGAAGGTCCAGCTCCCCGCTGGACAGGCCACCCCGGCGCCGCCGGTGGGTACCGCGCTCGGTCCCCACGGCGTCAACATCATGGACTTCGTCAAGCAGTACAACGCTGCCACGGAGGCCCAGCGGGGCAACATCATCCCCGTTGAGATCACCATTTTCGAAGACCGCAGCTTCACCTTCGTCACGAAGACGCCCCCGGCGCCCGAGCTGATCAAGAAGGCCCTCGGTCTCGACAAGGGCAGCGCGGTCCCGCACCGCGACAAGGTGGGCAAGCTCACCCGCGAGCAGCTGCGCAGCATCGCCGAGACGAAGATGCCCGACCTCAACGCCAACGACATCGAGGCGGCCGAGAAGATCATCGCCGGCACCGCCCGGTCGATGGGCATCACCGTCGCCGAGTAACACCTTTCCCAAGCATCGTGGGAGGGCCCTCGGGCCCGCGGACCACTAGGAGTCAGCAATGAAGCGCAGCAAGGCGCACAAAGACGCGGCCGCCAAGGTCGACCGCGACAAGCTCTACTCGCCCGTCGAGGCAGCGAAGCTCGCCAAGGAGACGTCGACCACCAAGTTCGACGCCACCGTCGAGGTCGCGCTGCGGCTGGGCGTCGACCCTCGCAAGGCCGACCAGATCGTGCGCGGCACGGTCAACCTTCCGCACGGCACCGGCAAGACCGCCCGGGTCCTGGTCTTCGCGACCGGTGACCGTGCCGAGGCGGCCCGCGAGGCGGGCGCCGACATCGTCGGCGCCGACGAGCTGATCGACGAGATCTCCAAGGGCAACCGGCTCAACGAGTTCGACGCCGTGGTGGCCACGCCCGACCTGATGGGCAAGGTGGGTCGCCTGGGCCGCGTGCTCGGCCCGCGCGGTCTCATGCCCAACCCGAAGACCGGCACGGTGACGCCCGACGTCGCCAAGGCCGTGACGGAGATCAAGGGCGGCAAGATCGAGTTCCGCACCGACCGCCAGGCCAACCTTCACTTCATCATCGGCAAGACGTCGTTCGAGGAGCGCCAGCTCATCGAGAACTACGCCGCCGCCCTTGACGAGGTGCTGCGTCTCAAGCCGTCGGCGGCCAAGGGGCGTTACCTGAAGAAGGTCACGTTCTCCACGACGATGGGCCCGGGCGTCCCGGTCGACCCCAACGTCACCCGCGGCCTCACCGCCGAGTTCGAGGCCTGACCTCTCTTTTTGATTGAGCCTCGCCCGGTTTCCGGGCGGGGCTCTTTCTTTGTTTCGGGCGCGCCTTTCGCCCGGGTGGTCGTCACTGGACTCGAGCCCGTCATCCGTCGCCCCCGCCACAGCACCCGCATCGTGGTTCGCCGGAGTCGGGCGAGTTGTGAAGGGAATGTGTGGAGTGTGTGGGGGAGAACCCTGGGTTTTCCCCTAATTGTGAGGGGAAGTCGCTACGGCGGGGAAACTTAAACGTAGGGTCAAAACATGCTGAAGCGCACGATAAGTCTCACCGCGGCCGGTGCCGCGCTCGTAGTGGCGGCGGTCGCCGGTTGTGGCTCGAACGCACAGCCCATCCAGGTCAACCTGGCCGCCTCAGAGGTGCTCGCGCAGGCCGCGCAGAAGACCGCAGAGGTCACCAGCTACACCGTCGACGCCGTGGTCAACGTCACGCACACCCAGGAGGGCGCCGGCAAGGTGCAGGGGCGCATGCTCTACCAGAGCAAGCCTCAGCTCGCCGTGGACCTCACCCTGGACACCGTGGACATGGGCGGGAGGAGCCTGCCAGGCGGCGTGCGCGCCGTGCTGCAGGGCGACACCGTCTACGTCAAGGTCGAGGCGCTCAAGGACCTCGTCGGGGCCACCAAGCCGTGGATCAAGGTCCCGCTCAGCGAAATGGGCGACTCCGGCCAGGTGAACCAGTACCTGGCCCAGATCCAGCAGTTCGACCTGGGCAACGTGACCAAGCTCGTCACCGCCTCCCAGGACGTCAAGTCGGTCGGCACCGAGAGCGTCAACGGCGAGGACACCACGCACTACAGCGGCACGTTCCCCGTCGACGCGGCCGTGCAGCTGCTGCCCGCGGACAAGCAGGAGCAGGCCCGTACGAACCTGGCCGAGCTCAAGGACGTCAAGTTCGACATCTGGGTGGCCGGCGACGGCCTGCCGCGCAAGCTCGCGCTGAACGGCTCAAGGGACGGCGCCACGCTCGACGCCACGCTGCTTTTCAAGGGCTTCAACGAGCCGGTCACCATCGAGGCCCCGCCCGCCGACCAGATCGGAGAGCTGCCCAAGGGCACGACCAACTGAGAACGATTTGGAAACTCGGCGGCCAGCACGTACTCTGGTCGTTGCCGAAGACCGCCGGTCGTCGTCGGGTGCCTCAAAGCCCGGCGACCGAAGGATCCACATCATGTGGACGGCCCGCGCAGGTGTGATGCGAGTTTCCCATATGGTGTGATCCATATGTGTGAGCCCCGTGCGCCCTGCGTCCGGGGCTGTTCTCATTTCTGGGCCTTCGCCGGTGGCACATCTGGAAGGAGGCCCATGGCGAGGGCGGATAAGGCGACAGCGGTTGCCGAGCTCAAGAGCGAGTTCGAAGGCAGCGCCGCCGCCGTTCTGACCGAGTACCGCGGTCTCACCGTCGCGCAGCTCAAGGATCTGCGTAAGTCTCTCGGTGAGAATGCGAAGTTCGCCGTGGCGAAGAACACCCTGACCAAGATCGCGGCCAACGAGGCCGGTCTCGCGGGTCTCGACGACCTGCTCGCCGGTCCGACCGCGATCGCCTTCGTCAGCGGCGACGTTGTCGAAGCTGCCAAGGGTCTGCGTGACTTCGCCAAGGCCAATCCCCTTCTGGTGATCAAGGGCGGCGTCCTCGACGGCAAGACGCTCGACGCCACCGAGATCACCAAGCTCGCCGACCTCGAGTCCCGTGAGGTTCTCCTCGCGAAGCTTGCTGGCGCGCTCAAGGCGAAGCAGAGCGCTGCTGCCGCTGTGTTCGCCGCGCTGCCCACGCAGATGGCTCAGCTGGCCGACGCCCTCCGCGCGAAGCGCGAAGAGGCGGGCGAGTAACACGGGGGTTGCCGCAACAACCGCGGTCCCGTTCCTAGTTTTCTGCAAGTCCTATACGTAAGGAAATCATCATGGCGAAGCTCAGCACCGACGAGCTGCTCGACGCGTTCAAGGAGATGACCCTCCTCGAGCTGTCCGAGTTCGTGAAGCAGTTCGAAGAGGTCTTCGACGTCAAGGCCGCCGCCCCCGTCGCGGTCGCCGCCGCCCCCGCCGCCGCCGGTGGTGGCGAGGCCGCCGCCGTTGAGGAGCAGGACGAGTTCGACGTCATCCTCGAGGCCGCCGGCGACAAGAAGATCCAGGTCATCAAGGAGATCCGCGCCCTCACGTCCCTGGGCCTCAAGGAGGCCAAGGACCTGGTGGACGGCGCTCCGAAGGCCGTCTTCGAGAACAAGGTCAACAAGGAGCAGGCGGAGAAGGCCAAGGCTGCCCTCGAGGGCGCCGGCGCCACCGTGACCGTGAAGTAACTTTCCCCTTCACGCGAGCTCTTCGGGAAGAGGCGGATACACCCTGGTGCCGGGTGTGCCGCCTCTTTTCGCGTTCTCCGGGCCCCTGCGCGTGGGCTCAGAAGATTCTCATGTTCGTCTCATCGCCTCGCCAACCGGCCTGCCTAGCGTGCGGGATGTGGTTACCGAAGCCAAATCTCGATGGGCGCTGACCGCCCTCCTCATAGGCACTGGTGTGCTCTACATCTGGGGCCTGGGCGCCTCCGGATGGGCCAATTCCTTCTACGCGGCGGCCGTGCAGGCGGGCAGTCAGAGCTGGAAGGCGTTCTTCTTCGGATCTTCCGACGCCGCCAACGCGATAACCGTCGACAAGACCCCGGCTTCCCTGTGGCCGATGGTGCTCAGCGTGCGGCTGTTCGGGCTCAACTCCTGGGCCATGCTCGTTCCCCAGGCGCTCATGGGCGTCGGTGCGGTGGCGTTGGTGTACGCGTCCGTGCGCAGGTTGTTCAGCGCCTGGGCAGGGCTGCTCGCCGGGGCCGTGATGGCGCTCACTCCTGTGGCCGTGTTGATGTTCAGGTTCAACAATCCGGACGCGATGCTCGTCCTGCTGCTGACGGCTGCCGGATATTTCGTGGTTCGGGCGCAGGAGCGTGGGGCCACCCGGTGGCTGGTGCTGGCGGGGACCGCGATCGGGTTCGCGTTCCTGGCGAAGATGCTGCAGGCGTTCCTGGTGTTGCCCGGTTTCGCGCTGGTCTATCTGATCACCGCGCCGGTGGCGTTCTGGCGGCGGGTGTGGCAGCTGCTGCTGGCCGGCGGGGCCATGGTGGTCTCGGCCGGGTGGTGGCTGCTCGCGGTGGCGCTGGTGCCCGCGTCGGAGCGGCCGTACATCGGGGGTTCGCAGAGCAACAGCGTGCTGGAGCTGGCGCTCGGCTACAACGGGATCGGGCGGCTCAACGGCGCCGACTACGGCGGGCTCGGCAATCTCAACCAGCAGGCCGGATGGCTGCGGATGTTCGACACGGAGGCGGGCGGCCAGATCTCCTGGCTGCTTCCGGCGGCGCTGGCGCTCCTGATCGCCGCCACCTGGCTCACCCGGCGGGCGCCTCGGGTCGATCCGGTCCGCGCGGCCTTCTGGGTGTGGGGGAGCTGGCTGATCGTGACCGGGCTGGTCTTCAGCCTGATGCAGGGCATCTTCCACGCGTACTACACCGTGGCCCTGGCCCCGGCGATCGCCGTGCTGGTGGGCATGGGGGTGGCCGTGCTGTGGGAGCGGCGCTCGTTCCGGCTGCTGGCCATGGTCACGGCGGGGACGGCGGTGTGGTCGTACGTGCTGCTGTCGCGCAGCACGGACTGGAACCCGTGGCTGGGCGTGGCCGTGCTGGTGGCCGGGCTGGGGGCGGCGCTGGCGATGCTGTTCACCCGCCGGGCCCTGGCCGTGGTGGGCGTCGCCCTGGTGGCGTGCCTGGCGTCGTTGGCGGGTCCGGCGGCCTATGCCGTCGATACGGCCGCTTCCCCGCACAGCGGGGCGATACCGACTGCCGGGCCCTCCACCGGTGGCTTCGGGAGGGGTTTCGGTGGCGGTTTCCCGCGTGCGGCCGGGGGAGGCGGCCAGCAGTTCCGGCAGCCGTCAGGAAACGGCTGGACGCCCGGCCGGCAACCTGGAAACGGCCAGGCGCTGGGGCAACCGCCGGGCGGCGGGCAGGGGCAGGCCGGTGACGGGTCCGGCAGCCGTGGGATGGGGCGCGGCGGAATGGGCATGGGCGGGCTGCTCAACGCGGGCACCCCGGCCGCCGAGCTGACCGCGCTGCTGAAGACCAACGCCTCCGCCTACACGTGGGTGGCGGCGACGGTTGGCTCCAACAACGCGGCCGGATACCAGCTGGCCGCCGGCCAGCCGGTGATGGCGGTGGGCGGGTTCAACGGCACCGATCCCGCGCCGACGCTCGAGCAGTTCAAGCAGTACGTCGCCGAGAAGAAGATCCACTACTTCATCGGCGCCGGAATGGGAGGGGGCCGTCGCAGCACGGGTGGCAGCGATGACGCGGCGCAGATCGCGGCCTGGGTGCAGGAGACCTTCACCGGCACCACCGTCGGTGGCACGACCGTCTTCGACCTCACTCAGACCTGACCCACCTTGCTCCTCGGCCATTCCTTGAGCGCGGGCGTGGCGGAGGTCAGGAGGCGGCGGCGGCTCTTACCTGGGCTACGGCGCTGGTGTCCATGTAGTCCCTGGTGTGAATGATCTGGCCGTTTCTGATCCGGAGCACGAGGAGTCGGCCAGGGCGCTGTTCGCCGAGGTGGGGTTCGAGCGGGCCACCATCAGGGCCATCGCCAAGCGGGCCGAAGTCGATCCCGCCCTCGTGATGCAGTACTTCGGCAGCAAGCAGGAGCTCTTCCAGTGGGCCGTGCAGGCGGCGCCGGTCGCGCACGGCGAGCTGGGCGCGACGAGGTGGTCGAGCAGATGCTCGGCACGCTCGGCGTGAAGCTGGGCGAGCTGCCGCAGAGCTCGCTGGCCATGATGCGGTCCATGCTCACGCACCCCGAGGCGGCCGTGTCGGCGCGCAAGGTGCTCGGCGAGCAGATCGACCGGCTGGCCCAGGCCGTACCGGGCGAGGACGCGAGGCTGCGGGCGGCGCTGATGATGATGACCATGCTCGGCGTGACCGTCGGGCATCAGCTGCTCGACCTCGACGAGCTGCGCGGGGTGCCGCACGAGGAGATCGCGCGGCTGCTGCGGCCCAGCCTGCGGGCCCTGACCGGCGGTGCACAGGGAGCCGGATCCGCGGTTTCATAACCGGGAAGTAACAAGTTATTGGAACTGGTTCCAATTCGACGGAACCTCACTACGGTGAGGACGTCACGTTATCCGGCGAATACTCACTGCGATCGGAAGGTGTCCAGTGGGAGTCGAAGTCGTGGTCGACGGGTTGACCAAGTCGTTCGGCCGGCAGGTCATCTGGGAGGACGTCTCCCTCACGCTGCCCGCGGGCGAGATCTCCGTCCTGCTCGGCCCCTCGGGCACCGGAAAGTCGGTCTTCCTCAAGACTCTGGTCGGCCTGCTGCGGCCCGATCGCGGCCACATCTGGATCGACGGCTACGACCTGGCCAACTGCACCGAGAACAAGTTGTACGAGCTGCGCCGGCTGTTCGGCGTGCTGTTCCAGGACGGCGCGCTGTTCGGCTCGCTCAACCTCTACGACAACATCGCCTTCCCGCTGCGCGAGCACACCAAGAAGACCGAGGCGCAGATCCGCCAGATCGTGATGGAGAAGGTGGAGCTGGTCGGCCTGCTCGGCTCGGAGTCCAAGCTGCCCGGGGAGATCTCCGGCGGCATGCGCAAGCGTGCGGGGCTGGCCAGAGCGCTGGTGCTGGATCCGGAGATCATCCTGTTCGACGAGCCCGATTCCGGCCTCGACCCGGTCCGCACCGCGCTGCTCAACCAGACCATCGTCGACCTCAACGCCGAGATCGAGGCGACGTTCCTGATCGTGACGCACGACATCAACACCGCCCGTACGGTTCCCGACAACATCGGGATGTTGTTCAGGCGCGAGCTGGTCATGTTCGGCCCGCGCGAGATGCTGCTGTCGAGCGAGGAGCCGGTGGTGCGGCAGTTCCTGAACGCCAGGAGGCACGGCCCGATCGGCATGTCGGAGGAGAAGGATCTCTCCGAGCTGGAGGCCGAGGCTCAGATGGGGCTCGATCCCGGCGCGCTGCCGCCGATCCCGCCGCAGCTCATGCCGAGCGACAACAGGATCCGCCGCTCGCAGCAGCCGCCGGGCACGTGGCTGGCGGCCAACGGGGTGATCCCGCCGCCGGGGTCGTTCGTGGACGAACGCGGTCGTAACTGGCTGGAGGAATATCCCCGGCTGGTCAACGCCTACCTCCACGGCATGCGCTGACTCCGGCGTTCGGCAGGGGTGCGCCTGCTGGTAGCTATCACTTGATCCAGCGCGTGCGGCACGGACGCTCCACGGCCCTTCTCGGGGTCCGGAAACGCGTGCGGGACGCTCAGCGGGCATCTGAGGGCCGCCTGTAGGGCATTTGTGGGGATCTAGGCACCTTGACCCGATTCGCACCGAGTTCCCAACCGCCTCGGTTGATTCGGGGGCTCCAGGAGCGGGCGGCGCGTTATGATCCGCGGACCGGCCGAGGGAGGGGTGAGCAGACGTGGCAGGACTTGCCGCCCGGCCCGCCCGCATCCTGATCGCGGCGCTCAGCGGAGTGCTCGCGGTGCTGGTCGGCACGGGCGTGTGGATCGCCGCGCAGGCGCGCGAGGAGCAGGGCAGGGCAGGCGACAAGCAGGCGGCGCTCCTGGCCGCGGGGACCCACGCGAAGAACCTGATCTCGCTCGACTACAAGACCGTCGACGACGACGTGAAACGCATCATGGACACCTCGACCGGGACGGCCAGGGCGGAGTACGAGGCCAACGCGGCCAAGCTCAAGTCCACCACGGTCGAGAACAAGGTCGTCCAGCACGGGGTGCTGCGCGCGACGGGCCTGGTCTCCATGGCGGGCGCCACGGCGAAGGTGCTGGTCGTGGCCGACGTGGAGATCCGCTGGGACGGCTCCAAGAGCCCGCCGCAGGAGCGGTACTACCGGTGGTCGATGGAGATGGCCAAGGTCGGCGGCGTCTGGCTGGTGTCGAAGGCGGTGCAGGTGAAGTGAGGACGTTCGCGATCGTGATGCTGGGCGTCCTCGTGGTCGTGGCGGGCGTGCTGGTGCCGACGATGTGGTTCAACCTGCGCGACCTGCGCGCGGCGGACGCGGCCGGGACGGAGGCGATGGCGGCGGCCAAGGAGGTGGCGCCCGACCTGCTCTCGTACGACTACCGGACGGTGGAGGCCGACCTGGCGCGGGCCGGCACACATACGACCGGCGAGCTGACGAAGCAGTACAAGGAGCTGACCACGTCCCTGGTGTCCAGGGCCAAGGCGCAGAAGATCGTGCAGAGCGTGGCCGTGGCAGGGGCCGCGATCGAGCGGGCCGAGCGTGATCGAGTAGAGGTTCTGCTCTTCGTGAACACGGGTACGGTCAAGGAGGGCGCGGGCAAGACCGGGCTTCAGCAACAGTTCACCCAGAACAGGGCCAGGTTCGTCATGGTCCGGCAAGACTCGCGCTGGCTGGTGGGCGACATGTCGACCCTCCTGGGCACCGCTTGACGCCTCAGCGTGCCGCTTCTTTCAATTGTTACCAAAAATCAGGTTTAGCGAAGCCTTTGGAACGGGTACCTCAGTCACAGATACACCGGTTGTCGGCATGGGTTCGACCCCCGGTGTGACAGAGCGTTAACCGCCCCCGTTCGCGGGTATCGTCTTGGGCCTGGCGGTAGGCGACCGGTCACACAGGGGAGAAAACCCAGCGTCCGGCCCCCTAGTCGGCTAAAAGTCGGGGTTGTGGGCTTGACGTTTCCGCCTGAACGGGCGATGCTGCGACCAACGTGGAGCATGCAGCGAGAGCGAAGTGGACAGGCGTGTGCCGTTCGGCTACACTGCCCCTTTGCGCTGCCCTTTGACGACCCGCGATGCTTGCTCACGTTGCGAGGTTGTCTGGCGTGCGTGTAGTCAGTCCGCCGCGAGCCCTCGGAAGGACATCTGTTGGCAGCCTCGCGCAACGCCTCCGCCGTACCCGCTGGTCCCCGTCGCGTGTCTTTTGCGCGCATCCAGGAGCCCCTCGAAGTTCCTGACCTTCTGGCCCTGCAGACCGAGTCTTTCGACTGGCTGCTCGGAAACGAGAAGTGGAAGGCCCGGGTAGAGGCGGCTCGCCAGGCCGGGCGCAAGGACGTCCCGACCCAGTCGGGCCTCGAAGAGATCTTCGAAGAGATCAGTCCGATCGAGGACTTCTCGGGGACCATGTCCTTGTCGTTCCGCGACCACCGGTTCGAGCCGCCGAAGTACTCAGTCGATGAGTGCAAAGACAAGGACATGACCTTCTCCGCCCCGATGTTCGTGACGGCGGAGTTCATCAATAACACCACTGGTGAGATCAAGAGCCAGACGGTGTTCATGGGCGACTTCCCGCTCATGACGCCGAAGGGCACGTTCATCATCAACGGCACCGAGCGTGTCGTGGTCTCGCAGCTGACCCGTTCGCCCGGCGTCTACTTCGAACGAAGCGTGGACAAGACGTCCGACAAGGATCTCTACGGTTGCCGGGTCATCCCGTCCAGGGGTGCCTGGCTGGAGTTCGAGATCGACAAGCGCGACAGCGTCGGTGTGCGCATCGACCGCAAGCGCAAGCAGGCCGTCACCGTGCTTCTCAAGGCACTGGGATGGACCAGCGAGCAGATCCTCGAGCGGTTCGGCCAGTACGAGTCCATGCGGGCCACCCTGGAGAAGGACCACACGGCCGGCCAGGATGACGCGCTGCTGGACATCTACCGCAAGCTGCGGCCGGGTGAGCCGCCGACCAAGGAGTCGGCGCAGACCCTGCTGGAGAACCTGTACTTCAACGCCAAGCGGTACGACCTGGCCAAGGTCGGTCGCTACAAGATCAACAAGAAGCTCGGCGTTGACTCGGAGATCTCCCAGGGCACCCTGACCGAGGACGACATCGTCGCCACCATCGAGTACATCGTCCGCCTGCACGCGGGCGAGGAGTCGATGCCGGGCGCCAATGACCGCGAGGTCATCGTCGAGGTCGACGACATCGACCACTTCGGCAACCGCCGTCTGCGCAGCGTCGGCGAGCTGATCCAGAACCAGGTCCGTCTGGGCCTGGCCCGGATGGAGCGCGTCGTGCGCGAGCGCATGACCACGCAGGACGTCGAGGCGATCACGCCGCAGACCCTGATCAACATCCGCCCGGTCGTGGCGTCGATCAAGGAGTTCTTCGGCACCTCGCAGCTGTCGCAGTTCATGGACCAGACCAACCCGCTGGCCGGCCTGACGCACAAGCGGCGTCTGTCCGCGCTCGGTCCCGGTGGTCTGTCCCGTGAGCGGGCGGGCTTCGAGGTCCGTGACGTGCACCCGTCCCACTACGGCCGGATGTGTCCGATCGAGACCCCTGAAGGCCCGAACATCGGCCTCATCGGCTCGCTGGCCTCCTACGGCCGGATCAACGCCTTCGGCTTCGTCGAGACTCCTTACCGCAAGGTCGTCGACGGCCGGGTCACCGAACAGATCGACTACCTCACGGCCGACGAGGAAGACCGTTACGTCAAGGCGCAGGCCAACACGGTGCTCAACGCCGACGGTTCGTTCGCCGAGCCCCGCGTCCTGGTCCGCACCAAGGGCGGTGAGACCGAGCTCATGCGGGCCGAGGAGGTCGACTACATCGACGTGTCGCCGCGCCAGATGGTGTCGGTGGCCACCGCGATGATCCCCTTCCTCGAGCACGACGACGCCAACCGCGCGCTCATGGGCTCCAACATGCAGCGGCAGTCGGTGCCGCTGCTCAAGAGCGAGGCGCCGCTGGTCGGCACCGGCATGGAATACCGTGCCGCCACCGACGCCGGCGACGTCATCAGCGCCGACAAGGCCGGTGTGGTCGAGGAGGTCTCCGCCGACTACGTCACCGTCATGAACGACGACGGCACCCGCACCACCTACCGTGTCGCCAAGTTCAAGCGCTCCAACCAGGGCACCTCGTTCAACCAGAAGCCCATCGTCGCCGAGGGCGACCGGGTGGAGGTCAACCAGGTCATCGCCGACGGCCCCTGCACCGACAAGGGTGAGATGGCGCTCGGCAAGAACCTGCTGGTGGCGTTCATGCCGTGGGAGGGCCACAACTACGAAGACGCGATCATCCTGTCCCAGCGGCTGGTCCAGGACGACGTCCTGTCCTCGATCCACATCGAGGAGCACGAGGTCGACGCCCGTGACACCAAGCTGGGCCCGGAGGAGATCACCCGGGACATCCCGAACGTGTCGGAGGAGGTCCTGGCCGACCTCGACGAGCGGGGCATCATCCGCATCGGCGCCGAGGTCGTGCCCGGCGACATCCTGGTCGGCAAGGTCACGCCCAAGGGCGAGACCGAGCTGACTCCGGAGGAGCGGCTGCTGCGCGCGATCTTCGGTGAGAAGGCCCGTGAAGTGCGTGACACCTCGCTGAAGGTGCCGCACGGCGAGCAGGGCAAGGTCATCGGGGTGCGCGTGTTCTCCCGTGAGGAGGGCGACGAGCTGCCGCCGGGTGTCAACGAGCTGGTCCGCGTCTACGTGGCCCAGAAGCGTAAGATCACCGACGGTGACAAGCTCGCCGGCCGCCACGGCAACAAGGGCGTCATCTCCAAGATCCTGCCGGTCGAGGACATGCCGTTCCTGGAGGACGGCACCCCGGTCGACATCATCCTCAACCCGCTGGGCGTGCCCGGCCGGATGAACGTCGGCCAGGTCCTGGAGACCCACCTGGGGTGGATCGCCGCCCGCGGCTGGGACATCTCCGGCATCCAGGAGGCCTGGGCCGAGCGGCTCCGCGACAAGGGCTTCGAGAAGGTGGCCCCGCGCACGAACATGGCCACGCCGGTGTTCGACGGCGCTCACGAGGAGGAGATCGTCGGCCTGCTCGACAGCACCATCCCCAACCGTGACGGTGACCGGATGGTGCAGCAGAGCGGCAAGGCGCAGCTGTTCGACGGCCGCTCCGGCGAGCCGTTCCCGTACCCGATCTCGGTCGGCTACATCTACATCCTCAAGCTGCTGCACCTGGTCGACGACAAGATTCACGCGCGGTCGACCGGCCCGTACTCCATGATCACCCAGCAGCCGCTGGGTGGTAAGGCCCAGTTCGGTGGCCAGCGCTTCGGTGAGATGGAGGTGTGGGCACTGGAGGCCTACGGCGCCGCCTACGCCCTGCAGGAGCTGTTGACCATCAAGTCCGACGACGTCCTGGGCCGCGTGAAGGTCTACGAGGCCATCGTCAAGGGTGAGAACATCCCCGAGCCTGGCATCCCGGAGTCCTTCAAGGTCCTCATCAAGGAAATGCAGTCGCTGTGCCTGAATGTCGAGGTGCTCTCCAGCGACGGCATGTCCATCGAGATGCGCGACACCGACGAGGACGTCTTCCGCGCCGCGGAAGAGCTCGGCATCGATCTGTCCCGGCGTGAGCCGAGCAGCGTGGAAGAAGTCTGAGGGGGAGATCGCACAAATGCTGGACGTCAACTTCTTCGACGAGCTCAGGATCGGCCTCGCGACGGCCGACGACATCCGTCAGTGGTCGCACGGCGAGGTGAAGAAGCCCGAGACCATCAACTACCGCACCCTCAAGCCGGAAAAGGACGGACTCTTCTGCGAGAAGATCTTCGGTCCGACCCGCGACTGGGAGTGCTACTGCGGCAAGTACAAGCGCGTCCGGTTCAAGGGCATCATCTGTGAGCGCTGTGGCGTCGAGGTGACTCGCGCCAAGGTGCGCCGTGAGCGGATGGGCCACATCGAGCTGGCCGCGCCGGTCACGCACATCTGGTACTTCAAGGGCGTCCCGTCGCGTCTTGGCTACCTGCTCGACCTGGCCCCGAAGGACCTGGAGAAGGTCATCTACTTCGCGGCGTACATGATCACGCATGTCGACACCGAGATGCGTGAGCGTGACCTGCCCTCGCTGGAGGCGAAGATCTCCGTCGAGCGGCAGCACATCGAGCAGCGCCGTGACGCCGACGTCGAGGCCCGGCAGAAGAAGCTCGAGGCCGACCTGGCCGAGCTCGAGGCCGCCGGTGCCAAGGGTGACCAGCGCCGCAAGGTCCGCGAGGGCGCAGAGCGCGAGATGCGCCAGCTGCGCGACCGGGCCCAGCGTGAGCTGGACCGGCTCGAGGAGGTCTGGAGCCGCTTCAAGAACCTCAAGGTCCAGGACCTCGAGGGCGACGAGCTGCTCTACCGCGAGATGCGCGACCGCTTCGGCCGCTACTTCAAGGGCGGCATGGGCGCGCAGGCGATCCAGGACCGCCTGATCTCCTTCGACCTCGACGCCGAGGCCGAAAACCTGCGCGAGACCATCCGCAGCGGCAAGGGCCAGAAGAAGGCCCGTGCGCTCAAGCGGCTCAAGGTCGTGTCGGCGTTCCTCAACACCACCAACTCGCCGCGCGGCATGGTGCTCGACTGCATCCCGGTCATCCCGCCGGACCTGCGCCCGATGGTGCAGCTCGACGGTGGCCGGTTCGCGACCTCCGACCTGAACGACCTCTACCGCCGGGTCATCAACCGGAACAACCGCCTCAAGCGTCTGCTCGACCTCGGCGCGCCCGAGATCATCGTGAACAACGAGAAGCGGATGCTGCAGGAGGCCGTCGACGCGCTGTTCGACAACGGCCGTCGCGGTCGCCCGGTCACCGGTCCCGGCAACAGGCCGCTGAAGTCCCTGAGCGACATGCTCAAGGGTAAGCAGGGCCGCTTCCGGCAAAACCTGCTGGGCAAGCGAGTCGACTACTCCGGCCGTTCGGTCATCGTCGTCGGCCCGCAGCTCAAGCTGCACCAGTGCGGCCTGCCCAAGCAGATGGCGCTGGAGCTGTTCAAGCCGTTCGTGATGAAGCGGCTGGTTGACCTCAACCACGCCCAGAACATCAAGTCGGCCAAGCGGATGGTCGAGCGCGCCCGCCCCGTGGTGTGGGACGTGCTCGAAGAGGTCATCACCGAGCACCCGGTGCTGCTCAACCGTGCTCCGACGCTCCACCGCCTGGGCATCCAGGCGTTCGAGCCGCAGCTGGTCGAGGGCAAGGCCATCCAGATCCACCCGCTCGTCTGCACCGCGTTCAACGCGGACTTCGACGGCGACCAGATGGCCGTGCACCTGCCGCTGTCGGCTGAGGCCCAGGCCGAGGCACGCATCCTGATGCTCTCGACCAACAACATCCTCAAGCCGGCCGACGGCAAGCCCGTGACGATGCCGACCCAGGACATGGTCATCGGCCTCTACTGGCTGACCACCATGAAGGAGGGCGCACGGGGCGAGGGCCGCGTGTTCGGCTCGATCGCCGAGGCGCAGATGGCCTTCGACCGCCGCGAGCTGGAGATTCAGGCGAAGATCCAGATCCGGCTGAAGGACGTCCTGCCGCCGCGTGACTGGGTCGCGCCCGAGGGCTGGGAGCAGGGCGACGCGATCAGGCTGGAGACGACGTTCGGCCGGTGCCTGTTCAACCAGACGCTGCCCGACAGCTACCCGTTCGTCGACTTCCAGGTCGGCAAGAAGCAGCTGTCCACGATCGTGAACGAGCTGGCGGAGACCTACCCCAAGATCGAGGTCGCCGCTTCGCTCGACGCGCTCAAGGACGCCGGCTTCCGCTGGGCCACGCGCTCCGGTGTCACGATCTCGATCGAGGACGTCGTCGCGCCCCCGAACAAGACCGACATCATGGAAAACTACGAGCGCCGGGCCGACAAGGTCCAGCGCGAGTACGAGCGCGGTCTGATCACCGACGAGGAGCGCCGTCAGGAGCTCATCGAGATCTGGACGCACGCGACGGCCGACGTCGAGACCGACATGGTCAACGCCTTCCCGGCGACCAACCCGGTCTGGATGATGGTCAACTCCGGCGCCCGTGGTAACAAGATGCAGGTCCGGCAGATCGCCGGCATCCGCGGCCTGGTGTCCAACACCAAGGGTGAGACGATCCCGCGGCCGATCAAGGCCTCGTTCCGCGAGGGCCTGTCGGTGCTGGAGTACTTCATCTCCACCCACGGTCAGCGGAAGGGTCTGGCCGACACCGCCCTGCGTACCGCCGACTCGGGTTACCTGACCCGTCGTCTGGTGGACGTGGCGCAGGACGTCATCGTGCGCGAGATCGACTGCGGCACCGACCGCGCGGTCCCGCTGCACGTCGGCGAGCGTGACGCGTCGGGCAACCTGGTCAAGGCCGAGAACGCCGAGTCCAACGTGCACGGCCGCATCCTGGCCGAGGACGTCGAGGTCGACGGCAAGGTCATCGCGGCGGCGGGTGTCGACATCAACGACATCCACGTGACCAAGCTGGTCGAGGCTGGCGTCGAGACCGTGCGCACCCGCAGCGCGTTGGTCTGCGAGGCCAAGATCGGTGTCTGCGCGACCTGCTACGGCCGCTCGCTGGCCACCGGCAAGCTCGTGGACGTCGGCGAGGCGGTCGGCATCATCGCCGCCCAGTCGATCGGTGAGCCCGGCACGCAGCTGACCATGCGTACGTTCCACACCGGTGGTGTGGCCGGCGCCGACATCACCCACGGTCTGCCCCGTGTCACGGAGCTGTTCGAGGCGCGCATCCCCAAGGGTGTCGCCCCGATCTCCGAGGCCGAGGGCCGGGTCCGCATCGACGAGACCGACAAGACCAGGAAGGTCGTGATCACCCCCGACGACGGCTCGGAGGAGATCGCGTACCCGGTGTCGATGCGCTCGCGCCTGCTGGTGCAGGACGGCCAGCGCGTGCAGGTCGGCCAGCAGCTGGTCGCCGGTGCGGTCAACCCCAACGAGGTGCTGCGCATCCTCGGCCCGCGGGCCGTGCAGCTGCACCTGGTGGCGGAGGTCCAGCAGGTCTACCGGTCGCAGGGTGTGTCGATCCACGACAAGCACATCGAGATCATCGTGCGGCAGATGCTCAAGCGCGTGAACGTGCTGGAGTCCGGTGACACCGACCTGCTGCCCGGCGAGCTCGTGGAGCGGCCGCGCTTCGAGCAGATGAACCGCGAGACGGTGGCGGAGAGCGGCGCGCCGGCCGCAGGCCGTCCGGTGCTCATGGGCATCACGAAGGCGTCGCTGGCCACCGAGTCGTGGCTGTCGGCGGCCTCCTTCCAGGAGACGACCAGGGTGCTGACGGACGCGGCGATCCACGCCAAGTCCGACTCGCTGCTGGGCCTGAAGGAGAACGTCATCATCGGTAAGCTCATCCCGGCCGGCACCGGCATGCCGCAGTACCGGAACATCCGGGTCGAGCCGACCGAGGAGGCCAAGGCCGCCATGTACACCGTTGGTGGTTACGACGGCTCCGCCGCCGACTACACCTTCGGCACCGGCAGCGGCGAGGCGGTCCCGCTGGAGGAGTACGACTTCGGCCAGTACAACCGATAGCGCCAAGTGATGCGCCCGGGTCTCTCGTCGAGAGGCCCGGGCGCTTTGCTGTTCACCGGCCCCTGGCTGTGCGTGGCGGCCGTTGTGCGGGCGTGAAAGGCCCGTGAGACGGCCTGAGTGCGACACCTCGCCCGGGATTGCCCGCCGTGCGGTGGGACCGGCGCTCAATGGCCCTCGTGGCGACGGGGCCGGCGTCCCGTGCGCTTGCCGCCAAGTGTCGTGGGGCGGGTTTGGGAACGTCGTGCGGAGTGGTCGGGTGGCCCGATATCATGGCGTCTGGAGCTGTAGATGGGCTGGATGAAGTAGGCCGCAGCGACACGGAGTGGCAAGGCTTGTCCGCTTTGCCGCGCCGTTTTGACGTGTCGCATGGGCCTGGGTAGTCTTGTGCATCGTGCCCGTCTCTATGCGGGCTCTCGACCGTGCGCTCATTACGGGCGTGGGACGGCTTCCTGGCTCGTAAACCTCGCGGGACGTCTGCGTGAATAGCGCGACACGCCCGAGCGCGGGGGCACCGGGTCGAGAAAAATCAGCAGGTCATGACACCGGCAGTACCTGCGAAATGCATCACAACTGACGAAGCACCGGCCAAGCACGAAACGGAGTGGCAGTGCCCACTATTCAGCAGTTGGTCCGCAAGGGCCGGCAGGACAAGGTCTCCAAGACCAAGACTCCTGCCCTCAACGGGAGTCCGCAGCGGCGCGGCGTCTGCCAGCGCGTTTACACGACGACTCCGAAGAAGCCCAACTCGGCACTGCGCAAGGTGGCCCGCGTTCGCCTCACGAACGGCGTCGAGGTCACGGCCTACATCCCCGGTGTGGGTCACAACCTGCAGGAGCACTCCATCGTGCTCGTGCGTGGCGGTCGTGTGAAGGACCTGCCCGGTGTTCGCTACAAGATCATCCGCGGTTCGCTCGACACCCAGGGTGTCCGCAACCGCAAGCAGGCCCGTAGCCGCTACGGCGCGAAGAAGGAGAAGAGCTAACAATGCCTCGTAAGGGTTCTCCTGGCCGTCGTCAGCTCATGGCTGACCCGGTTTACAGCTCGCCGCTGGTGACCGCCCTGATCAACAAGGTGCTCCTGGACGGCAAGCGCTCCATCGCGCAGTCGATCGTCTACGGCGCCCTTGAGGGCTGCAGGGAGAAGACCGGCAACGACCCGGTCGTCACCCTGAAGCGCGCGCTTGACAACGTCAAGCCGACCCTCGAGGTCCGCAGCCGTCGTGTCGGTGGCGCGACCTACCAGGTGCCGGTCGAGGTGCGCGCCGCGCGCAGCACCACCCTGGCCCTGCGCTGGCTGGTGCAGTACTCCCGCGCCCGCCGCGAGAAGACCATGACCGAGCGCCTCATGAACGAGCTCCTCGACGCCAGCAACGGCCTTGGGGCGAGTGTCAAGAAGCGCGAGGACACCCACAAGATGGCCGAGTCCAACAAGGCCTTCGCCCACTACCGCTGGTAGTGGATCCGACGAGACGACGAGGACGCGAGAGAAGTGGCCACCACGACCGCTCTTGACCTGGCCAAGGTCCGCAACATTGGGATCATGGCCCATATCGACGCGGGCAAGACCACCACGACCGAGCGCATCCTGTTCTACACCGGCATCAACTACAAGATCGGTGAAGTCCACGAGGGCGCTGCCACGATGGACTGGATGGAGCAGGAGCAGGAGCGCGGCATCACGATCACGTCTGCCGCGACGACCTGCGAGTGGCTCGGTCACACCATCAACATCATCGACACTCCGGGTCACGTTGACTTCACCATCGAGGTGGAGCGCTCGCTCCGCGTCCTCGACGGTGCCGTCGCCGTGTTCGACGGCGTCGCGGGTGTCGAGCCGCAGTCGGAGACGGTGTGGCGCCAGGCTGACCGCTATGACGTCCCCCGCATCTGCTTCGTGAACAAGATGGACCGGGTCGGCGCGGAGTTCCACCGCTGCGTCGACATGATGATCAGCCGCCTGGGCGCGACCCCGGCTGTCATCCAGCTTCCGTGGGGCGTTGAGGCCGACTTCAAGGGCGTCATCGACCTCATCAAGATGAAGGGTTACATCTGGAGCGCCGAGGCGGCCAAGGGCGAGATGTACGACACCGTCGACATCCCGGCCGACCACGCCGAGGCCGCTCGCGAGTGGCGCGACAAGCTGGTCGAGACCGTCTCCGAGAACGATGACGAGCTGATGGAGCTCTTCCTCGAGGGCGTCGAGCCCACCGAGGAGCAGCTGGTCGCGGCCATCCGCCGCGCCACGCTGGCCAGCGCCATCAACCCGGTGCTGTGCGGCACCGCGTTCAAGAACAAGGGCGTGCAGCCGCTGCTCGACGCGATCGTCGCCTTCCTCCCCGCCCCGACCGACATCCCGGCCTTCAAGGGCCACGCGGTCGGCGACGAGGACAAGGTCATCGAGCGGCACGCCGACCCGACCGAGCCGTTCTCCGCTCTGGCCTTCAAGATCGCCAGCGACCCGCACCTGGGCAAGATCACCTACATCCGCATCTACTCGGGCACGCTCGAGGCCGGCTCACAGGTCGTCAACTCTGTGAAGGGCAAGAAGGAGCGGATCGGCAAGATCTACCAGATGCACGCCAACAAGCGCGAGGAGCGCCCGACGGCCATCGCCGGTCAGATCGTCGCCGTCATGGGTCTGAAGGACACCACGACCGGTGACACGCTGTCCGACCCGTCGAACCAGGTCGTGCTCGAGTCGATGACGTTCCCGGCTCCGGTCATCAACGTCGCCATCGAGCCCAAGACCAAGGGCGACCAGGAGAAGCTGTCGACCGCCATCCAGCGGCTGGCCGAGGAGGACCCGTCCTTCCAGGTCCGCCGTGACGAGGAGACCGGTCAGACGGTCATCTGGGGCATGGGCGAGCTTCACCTGGAGATCCTCGTCGACCGTATGCGTCGCGAGTTCAAGGTCGAGGCCAACGTCGGCCGCCCGCAGGTCGCCTACCGCGAGACCATCCGCCGCAAGGTGGAGAAGGTCGACTACACCCACAAGAAGCAGACCGGTGGTTCCGGCCAGTTCGCGCGGGTGATCATCGACCTCGAGCCGCTCGGTGAGGGCAACGACGGCTACGAGTTCCAGAACAAGGTCACGGGTGGTCGTGTCCCGAGGGAGTACATCCCGTCGGTCGACGCGGGTGCTCAGGAGGCCGCCGAGTTCGGCGTGCTGGCCGGCTACCCGATGGTGGGCGTGAAGGTGACGCTCCAGGACGGTGCCGCGCACGACGTCGACTCCTCGGAAATGGCCTTCAAGATCGCCGGCTCGATGGCCTTCAAGGAGGCCGCGCGCAAGGCGGACGCCGTGCTTCTCGAGCCGATGATGGCCGTAGAGGTCACCACGCCCGAGGACTACATGGGTGAAGTCGTCGGTGACCTCAACAGTCGCCGCGGGCAGATCCAGTCGATGGACGAGCGGGCCGGTGCCCGTGTCGTCCACGCGCTCGTGCCGCTGTCTGAGATGTTCGGCTACGTGGGTGACCTGCGTAGCAAGACGCAGGGGCGCGCGAGCTACAGCATGCAGTTCGACTCCTACGCGGAGGTGCCCCCGGGCATCGCCAAGGAGATCGTCGCGAAGGCCCGGGGCGAGTAGTTCACGGCCTCTAGCGATGGAGGCCGGGACTCAAGTCCTGGTCCCTGGTGGGGTGGTGCGAGCCACCCCGCCGCCTAGGGGTTCGGGAGTTCCCGGGCCCGAGTGTGTAGACGAAAGTCAGTCAGATTCTCAAGGAGAGAACCAGTGGCTAAGGCCAAGTTCGAGCGGACCAAGCCGCACATGAACATCGGCACCATTGGGCACATCGACCACGGCAAGACCACGCTGACCGCGGCGATCACCAAGGTGCTCCACGACCGTTTTCCCGAGCTGAACAAGGCGACCCCGTTCGACAAGATCGACAAGGCGCCGGAGGAGAAGGCTCGCGGCATTACGATCTCCATCGCGCACGTCGAGTACCAGACCGAGAAGCGTCACTACGCTCACGTTGACTGCCCCGGTCACGCCGACTACGTGAAGAACATGATCACCGGTGCCGCCCAGATGGACGGCGCCATCCTGGTGGTCGCCGCCACCGACGGCCCGATGCCGCAGACGAAGGAGCACGTCCTCCTGGCCCGCCAGGTCGGCGTCCCCTACATCGTCGTGGCCCTCAACAAGGCCGACATGGTCGACGACGAGGAGATCCTCGAGCTCGTCGAGCTGGAGGTCCGTGAGCTCCTCTCCGCTCAGGAGTTCCCCGGCGACGACCTGCCCGTCGTCCGCGTCTCCGCGCTCAAGGCTCTTGAGGGCGACGAGAAGTGGGCCGACAGCATCATCGAGCTGATGAACGCCGTTGACGAGAACGTGCCCGAGCCGCCGCGTGAGACGGACAAGCCGTTCCTCATGCCGGTCGAGGACGTCTTCTCGATCACCGGTCGCGGCACCGTCGTCACCGGCCGTATCGAGCGCGGTGTCGTCAAGATCAACGAGCAGGTCGACATCATCGGCATCAAGCCGGAGAAGACGACCACCACCGTCACCAGCATCGAGATGTTCAACAAGATGCTCGACGAGGGTCACGCCGGTGACAACGCCGCCCTGCTGCTCCGCGGCATCAAGCGCGACGACGTCGAGCGCGGCCAGTGCATCATCAAGCCGGGCACGACCACCCCGCACACCGAGTTCACCGGCCAGGTCTACATCCTGTCCAAGGACGAGGGCGGCCGCCACACGCCGTTCTTCAACAACTACCGCCCGCAGTTCTACTTCCGTACGACTGACGTGACCGGTGTCGTGAACCTCCCCGAGGGCACGGAGATGGTCATGCCGGGCGACAACACCGAGATGCGCGTTGAGCTGATCCAGCCCATCGCCATGGAGGAAGGCCTCAAGTTCGCGATCCGTGAGGGTGGCCGCACCGTCGGCGCCGGCCGGGTCGTGAAGATCATCAAGTAGCTAGACCGTCGGGGCGGCGGTCGGCCCCGAATCTCGGAGCCGACCGCCGAACCACGTTCAGCCCCACGCATGGCGCCGTGATCCAGCAGTCGCTTCGGCCGAAGCGCATGTGACCGAAGTAACTGCCGGATCACGGAAGAAAAGGCAGATCGACTGCGTCTGCCTCGTGGGGTCAAGCAGGCTCCGACCTGCACCAGATACAGCGGCAACAGGCCGCACGATACTTTTTCAGACGACAGCGAAGGACACCGAGGCCACTATGGCGGGACAGAAGATCCGCATCCGGCTTAAGGCCTATGACCACGAGGTCATCGACAGCTCGGCCAAGAAGATCGTCGAGACGGTGACGCGGACTGGCGCGAAGGTCGCGGGCCCGGTGCCGCTGCCGACCGAGAAGAACGTGTACTGCGTCATCCGCTCGCCGCACAAGTACAAGGACAGCCGCGAGCACTTCGAGATGCGCACGCACAAGCGGCTGATTGACATCATCGACCCGACCCCCAAGACGGTTGACTCGCTCATGCGGCTCGACCTCCCCGCGGGTGTCGACATTTCGATCAAGCTCTGAGGGAACGCACTGACATGGCTAAGACGATCAAGGGCGTCCTGGGCAAGAAGCTCGGCATGACCCAGGTCTTCGACGCGGACAACCGGATGGTGCCGGTGACCGTGGTCGAGGCCGGTCCGTGCGTGGTGACCCGGGTCCGCACCGCCGAGAAGGACGGCTACTCCGCCATCCAGCTCGGCTTCGGGCAGGTCGACCCCCGGAAGGTCAACAAGCCGCTCGGCGACTACCTGCGTAAGCACGACATCACCCCGCGCCGTTACTTCGCGGAGATCCGCACCGACGACGCGAGCGACTACACCCTGGGCCAGGAGCTGCTGGCCGACACCTTCGAGGCCGGCCAGTTCGTCGACGTGACGGGCAAGAGCAAGGGCAAGGGCTTCGCCGGTGTCATGAAGCGGCACGGCTTCGGTGGTCTGGGCGCGTCGCACGGTACGCAGCGCAAGCACCGTTCGCCGGGTTCCATCGGTGGCTGCGCCACCCCGGGCCGCGTTTTCAAGGGTCTGCGCATGGCTGGTCGGATGGGTAACGTCCGCACCACTGTGCAGAGCCTCAAGGTTCACTCCGTGGACGTCGAGAACGGTCTCATCCTGATCAAGGGTGCGATCCCCGGCGCCAACGGCAGCCTGGTCCTCGTTCGCACCTCTGCCAAGAAGGGGGCTGCCAAGTGAGCACCACCATTGACGTCCTCGACGCCAGCGGCGCGAAGACCGGCACCGTAGAGCTGCCGGAGAACGTGTTCGGCGCCAAGGTCAACGTGCCGCTGATCCACCAGGTGGTCGTGGCCCAGCTCGCCGCTCGTCGGCAGGGCACCCACAAGGCCAAGACCCGCGGTGAGGTCTCCGGCGGCGGCAAGAAGCCGTACCGCCAGAAGGGCACCGGTCGCGCCCGTCAGGGCTCGACCCGCGCGCCGCAGTTCGCCGGCGGTGGCACCGTCCACGGTCCTGTGCCGCGTGACTACTCGCAGCGCACGCCCAAGAAGATGAAGGCCGCCGCCCTGCGTGGCGCCCTCTCCGACCGGGCCGGCGGCGGCCGCGTGCACGTGGTCAGCTCGCTCATCGCGGGCGAGACCCCCAAGACCAAGGCCGCCCTGGAGGCGCTGCGCAAGGTCACCCAGGCTCCGCGCGTTCTCGTCGTGGTCGACGAGGCCGACGAGCTGACCTGGCTGAGCCTGCGTAACGCTCCCGAGGTCCACCTGCTGGACGCCGGGCAGCTCAACACGTACGACGTGCTCGTGGCCGACGATGTGGTCTTCACCCAGGAGGCCTACGACCAGGTCGTGGCTCGCCTGAGCAACAGCGGGAAGGAAGAGGCCTGATGGAGAAGATCGCCGACCCGCGCGACATCATCATCAAGCCGGTCGTCTCTGAGAAGAGCTACGGCCTGATCGATGAGAACAACAAGTACACGTTCCTGGTGAAGAAGACCGCGAACAAGACCCAGGTCAAGATCGCCGTTGAGCAGATCTTCGGGGTCAAGGTCACCAGCGTGAACACGATCAACCGGCAGGGCAAGCGCAAGCGCACCCGTACCGGTTACGGCAAGCGTCCCGACACCAAGCGCGCGATCGTGAGCCTGGTCGAGGGCGATCGGATCGACATCTTCGGTCAGATCGGCTGAAAGCCATAGAAGTGAGTGCGGATCGCATGGTCCGTGCGGGGCTGAGACCGTCGCACTTCGGTGCGGCGGGCTCACCCATGTAACCGACGAAGGATGAACGAAAAAGATGGGCATCCGTAAGTACAAGCCGACGACTCCGGGTCGCCGCGGGTCGAGTGTCTCGGACTTCTCCGAGATCACCCGCAGCACGCCCGAGAAGTCGCTGCTTGCGCCCCTTCACAGCAAGGGCGGCCGCAACGTACACGGCCGAGTCACCGCTCGCCACCAGGGCGGCGGTCACAAGCGCGCCTACCGGATCATCGACTTCCGTAGGCATGACAAGGACGGCATCCCGGCCAAGGTCGCTCACATCGAGTACGACCCGAACCGCACCGCCAACATCGCTCTGCTCCACTACGCCGATGGCGAGAAGCGCTACATCATCGCGCCGACGGGCCTCAAGCAGGGCGACCGTATCGAGAACGGCCCCGCTGCCGACATCAAGCCGGGCAACTGCCTGCCGCTGCGCAACATCCCGACCGGTACCTTCATCCACGCGGTGGAGCTCCGTCCGGGCGGCGGCGCCAAGCTCGGCCGTTCCGCGGGCGCCCAGATCCAGCTGCTCGCCAAGGAAGGCCAGTACGCCACCCTGCGTATGCCGTCCGGTGAAATGCGCATGGTCGACGTGCGCTGCCGGGCGTCGGTCGGCCAGGTCGGCAACGCCGAGCAGGCCAACATCAACTGGGGCAAGGCCGGCCGTATGCGGTGGAAGGGCAAGCGCCCCACCGTTCGCGGTGTCGCGATGAACCCCGTCGACCACCCGCACGGTGGTGGTGAGGGCAAGACCTCCGGTGGTCGCCACCCGGTGAACCCGAAGGGCAAGCCCGAGGGGCGCACCCGCCAGGCCAACAAGGCCAGCGACCGACTGATCATCCGTCGTCGGAGCAAGAGGAAGAAGCGGTAGGAGCAGCCGAAATGCCACGTAGCCTTAAGAAGGGTCCCTTCGTGGACGATCACCTTCAGAAGAAGGTCGATGTCCAGAACGAGAAGGGCACCAAGAACGTCATCAAGACGTGGTCGCGGCGCTCCATGATCGTTCCCGACATGCTCGGGCACACGATCGCCGTGCACGACGGCCGCAAGCACGTCCCGGTCTTCGTCACCGAGTCGATGATCGGCCACAAGCTCGGAGAGTTCGCCCCCACGCGGACCTTCCGCAGCCACGTCAAGGAAGACCGCCGCAGCCGGCGGTAAGCGTCCCGGAAGTAGGAGAAAGCGATGGAAGCCAGGGCTCAGGCGCGGTTCGTCCGTGTCACGCCCCAGAAGGCCCGCCGTGTGGTGGACCTCATTCGCGGGCTGCCCGCTTCGGAGGCGCAGGCCGTGCTGCAGTTCGCTCCCCAGTCGGCGAGCGAGCCGATCTACAAGGTGCTCAGCAGCGCCATGGCGAACGCGGAGCACAACTTCGACCTCGACCCGCAGACGCTCGTCGTCAGCCGGGCGTGGGTCGACGAGGGCCCGACGCTGAAGCGGTTCCGCCCGCGTGCACAGGGTCGTGCCTATCGGATCAACAAGCGGACGAGCCACATCACCGTGATCGTGGAGTCCCGCGAGCCGAAGGGAAGGACCCGATAGTGGGCCAGAAGGTTAACCCGCACGGGTTCCGCCTCGGCATCACGACCGACTTCAAGAGCCGGTGGTACGCCGACAAGCTGTACAAGTCGTACGTCGCCGAGGACGTGGCGATCCGCCGCATGCTGCAGAAGGGCATGGAGCGGGCCGGCATCTCCAAGGTCGAGATCGAGCGCACGACGGACCGCGTGCAGGTGGACATCCACACCGCGCGTCCCGGCATCGTGATCGGCCGGCGCGGCGCCGAGGCGGACCGTATCCGTGGCGACCTGGAGAAGCTGACCAAGAAGCAGGTCCAGCTCAACATCCTCGAGGTCAAGAACCCGGAGATCGACGCGCAGCTCGTCGCGCAGGGCGTGGCCGAGCAGCTGTCCAGCCGTGTCTCGTTCCGCCGTGCCATGCGCAAGGCGATGCAGTCCGCCATGAAGTCGGGCGCCAAGGGCATCCGTGTCCAGTGCTCCGGCCGTCTGGGCGGCGCTGAGATGTCGAGGTCGGAGTTCTACCGCGAGGGCCGCGTGCCGCTGCACACCCTCCGCGCGGACATCGACTACGGCTTCTACGAGGCCCGCACGACCTTCGGCCGCATCGGCGTGAAGGTCTGGATCTACAAGGGCGAGGCTCCCACCAGCCGCGCCGAGCGCGAGGCGGCCGCCGCCGGCGCCCGTGCCGGCCAGCGTCGCGAGCGCGACGACCGTCGCGGTGGCGGCGAGCGTCCCCGTCGTGGTGGCGGCGACCGTCCCCGCCGCGGTGGTGGCCGCGCCCCCCGTACCGAGGCGGCCGCACAGGCTGCCCCCGAGACCGGCCCGGCTGCGCAGCCGGGTGCTGAAGGGAGCTGACCATGCTGATCCCGCGCAGGGTCAAGCACCGCAAGCAGCACCGGCCTGACCGCAGCGGAGCCGCCAAGGGCGGCACCAGGGTCACGTTCGGCGAGTTCGGCATCCAGGCGATTGAGCACTCTTACGTGACCAACCGCCAGATCGAGTCGGCCCGTATCGCCATGACCCGTCACATCCGCCGTGGCGGCAAGGTGTGGATCAACATCTACCCCGACCGTCCGCTCACCAAGAAGCCTGCCGAGACCCGCATGGGTTCCGGTAAGGGTTCGCCGGAGTGGTGGATCGCCAACGTCAAGCCCGGACGCGTGATGTTCGAGCTGTCCGGCGTGGCGGAGCCGATCGCTCGCGAGGCGCTTCAGCGTGCGATCCACAAGCTCCCGATGAAGTGCAAGATCGTTAAGCGTGAAGTGGGTGAGGCGTGATGGCTAAGGGCCTGACCGCCGGCGAGCTGCGGCTCGAGGACGAGGACACCCTCGTCCAGAAGCTGAAGGAGGCGAAGGAGGAGCTGTTCAACCTCCGCTTCCAGGCGGCGACCGGTCAGTTGGAGAGCCACGGGCGGCTGCGCGCCGTCCGCCGCGAGATCGCCCGTATCTACACCGTGATGCGCGAGCGCGAGCTGGGCATCGTCACGGTCGAGAAGGAGACGAGCGATGGCTGAGACCGAGACCACCGAGACCACGAACGAGCGGAACTTCCGTAAGGTCCGTGAGGGCCTCGTCGTGAGCGACAAGATGGACAAGACCGTCGTCGTCGCCGTCGAGGACCGCGTGAAGCACCGTCTGTACGGCAAGGTCATCCGCCGTACGACCAAGTACAAGGCGCACGACGAGGCCAACGCCTGTGGCGTGGGCGACCGCGTGCTGCTCATGGAGACCCGCCCCCTCTCCGCCACCAAGCGGTGGAGGGTCGTGGAGATCCTCGAGAAGGCCAAGTAACCCTTCCTTCTCGACATATGCCGCGCCTCGTGGGGGCTCTCAGAGCCCCCATGACGGCGTCCAAGGACGCGGGGCCACGTGTGGTCTCGCGTCGCCTGCGGTGCGGCGCCTACGGGCGCTGTGGCCGTGGGAACAAGACAACGACGGGTTCCGCCAGGCTCAGAGATGAGAACCGGCGCGACTAACAGGAGTTCAAGTGATCCAGCAGGAGTCGCGGCTCAAGGTCGCCGACAACACGGGAGCGAAGGAGATCCTTTGCATCCGTGTGCTCGGTGGCTCGGGCCGACGCTACGCCGGTATCGGCGACGTCATCGTCGCCACTGTCAAGGACGCGCTGCCCGGCAGCACTGGCGTCAAGAAGGGCGACGTGGTCAAGGCCGTCATCGTCCGCACGGTCAAGGAGCGCCGCCGGCCCGACGGCTCCTACATCCGCTTCGACGAGAACGCCGCAGTCATCATCAAGGACAGCGGTGACCCTCGCGGCACTCGTATCTTCGGCCCGGTCGGCCGCGAGCTGCGTGACAAGAAGTTCATGCGGATCATCTCGCTCGCCCCGGAGGTGCTGTGATGCCGAAGTCGCTGCATGTGAAGAAGGGTGACCTGGTTCAGGTCATCGCCGGCAAGGACAAGGGTGCCAAGGGCCGCGTGATCGCCGCGCTGCCGCGCGAGGACCGCGTGGTGGTCGAGGGCGTCAACCTGATCAAGAAGCACTCCAAGGAGACCCACCAGGGCCCGCGTGGCGCCAAGACCGGCGGCGTGCAGACCATGGAGGCTCCCCTCCACGTCTCGAACGTGAAGAAGCTCAAGGACGAGAAGCCCGCCGAGAAGAAGGCCGACGAGAAGAAGGCCGACGAGACGGGTGAGGACAGCTGATGACTGCCACTACCACTGAGACCGAGCGCCCGACGCCGCGACTCAAGACGAAGTACCGCGAGGAGATCGCGGCCCAGCTTCGCGAGCAGTTCGGCATCGAGAACGTCATGCAGATCCCCGCGCTGACCAAGATCAAGGTCAACATGGGCGTCGGCGAGGCGGCTCGCGACTCCAAGCTCATCGAGGGTGCCGTCCGCGACCTCACCGTGATCACCGGCCAGAAGCCGGCCGTCGTCCGGGCGCGCAAGTCCATCGCCCAGTTCAAGCTGCGCGAGGGCATGCCGATCGGCGCGCACGTCACGCTGCGCGGCGACCGCATGTGGGAGTTCCTCGACCGGCTGCTGGCGCTGGCCCTGCCCCGTATCAGGGACTTCCGCGGTCTGTCGCCCAAGCAGTTCGACGGCAACGGCAACTACACGTTCGGTCTGACCGAGCAGGTCATGTTCCACGAGGTCGACCAGGACAAGGTCGACCGTCCGCGGGGCATGGACATCACGATCGTGACCACCGCGAAGAACGACGACCAGGGCCGGGCGCTGCTGAAGCTCCTCGGCTTCCCCTTCAAGGAGGCCTGATCCAATGGCGAAGAAGTCGCTGATCGCCAAGGCGGGGCGCAAGCAGAAGTTCGAGGTCCGGGCGTACACCCGGTGCTCGCGTTGTGGCCGGCCGCGCGCCGTCTACCGCAAGTTCGGGCTCTGCCGCGTGTGCTTCCGCGAGATGGCGCACCGGGGCGAGCTGCCCGGCATCACCAAGTCGAGCTGGTAGATACCCTTAGGGGCGGCCTCAGGTCGCCCCGAAGGCGATCATATTTTTCAGTAGAAGACCGGACGCTTTTACGAGCGTCCATGACCACGCCGAAGGTCCACCGGCAGAGCGCTGCTTGGCCGACTGGAAACCGCGGCGAGGAAGGCCACTGGCCATGACGATGACCGACCCGATCGCAGACATGCTCACACGTCTGCGCAACGCGAACTCGGCGTACCACGACAGCGTGTCGATGCCGTACTCGAAGATCAAGGCGCACATCGCCGAGATCCTCCAGCAGGAGGGTTACATCCAGTCCTGGAGCGTCGAGGACGCCAAGGTTGGCAAGAACCTCGTGGTGGAGCTCAAGTTCGGGCCCACCCGTGAGCGGTCGCTCGCGGGAGTGCGCCGGGTATCCAAGCCCGGTCTGCGGGTCTATGCGAAGAAGGACAACCTGCCTCGAGTCCTGGGCGGGCTGGGCGTCGCGATCATCTCGACGTCCGCCGGTCTCATGACCGACAAGCAGGCCGGCAAGCGTGGTGTGGGCGGGGAAGTCCTCGCCTACGTCTGGTAGAGGGGAGGAACACAGCATGTCGAGAATCGGACGGCTGCCCATCCCTGTGCCCAGCGGCGTAGACATCACGATCGACGGCCAGGATGTCCAGGTCAAGGGCCCGAAGGGCACGCTTTCTCACACGGTTGCGACGCCCATCACGGTCGGTCGCGACGAGGACGGCGCCATCGCCGTCTCCCGGCCCAGCGACGAGAACAAGGTCCGTGCGCTGCACGGCCTGTCCAGGACGCTCATCGCCAACATGGTGCAGGGCGTCACCCAGGGGTACTCCAAGTCCCTGGAGATCGTCGGCGTCGGTTACCGCGTCCAGGCCAAGGGCCCGACGCAGCTGGAGTTCTCGCTGGGCTTCAGTCACCCGGTCATCGTGGACGCCCCCGAGGGCGTCACCTTCCGCGTCGAGAAGCCGACCCTGTTCCACGTGGACGGCATCGACAAGCAGAAGGTCGGCGAGGTCGCGGCCAACATCCGCAAGCTGCGCAAGCCCGACCCGTACAAGGGCAAGGGCGTGCGCTACCAGGGCGAACAGATCCGCCGCAAGGTCGGAAAGGCTGGTAAGTAGGCATGGCTCCGAAGACTGCGTTCAGCAAGCACACGGCTGCCCGCACCGTCTCGCGGGCCCGCCGTCACCGCCGCGTCCGCAAGTTCGTCGTCGGTACGGCCGAGCGTCCGCGCCTGGTCGTCAACCGCTCGACGCGTCACATGTTCGTCCAGATCGTGGACGACTCCGTCGGCCACACGCTGGTGAGCGCGTCCACCATGGACGCCTCGCTGCGCACGCTGGAGGCGGACAAGACCGAGAAGGCGAAGAAGGTCGGCGAGCTCCTCGCTCAGCGGGCCAAGGAAGCCGGGATCACCAAGGTCGTCTTCGACCGCGGTGGCAACCGCTACGCCGGGCGCATCGCCGCTCTGGCGGACAGCGCCCGCGAAGGCGGGCTCGAGTTCTGATGACCGCAATTGAGATGAGGAACCACTGATGGCTGCAGCTCCGCGTCGCGGTGGCGGCACCGGTGGCGAGCGGCGGGACCGTCGTGACGATCGCCGCGGTGGCGCCGCCGACAAGGGCGTCTCGTACATCGAGCGCGTAGTGAAGATCAACCGAGTGGCCAAGGTCGTGAAGGGTGGTCGTCGCTTCAGCTTCACCGCCCTCGTCATCGTCGGTGACGGCAACGGCCTGGTCGGCGTCGGCTACGGCAAGGCCAAGGAAGTGCCCGCGGCCATCGCCAAGGGCGTCGAAGAGGCGAAGAAGCACTTCTTCAAGGTGCCTCGGATCCAGGGCACGATCCCGCACACCGTGCAGGGCGAGGAGGCGGCCGGTGTCGTCTTCCTGCGTCCGGCCTCGGCCGGTACCGGCGTCATCGCCGGCGGTCCGGTGCGCGCGGTGCTGGAGTGCGCCGGCATCCACGACGTGCTGTCGAAGTCGCTCGGCTCCGACAACCCGATCAACATCGTGCACGCCACCGTGGCGGCTCTGAAGGGCCTCTCGCGGCCCGAGGAGATCGCCGCCCGCCGTGGCCTGCCGATCGAGGACGTCGCTCCGGCCCGCATGCTGAAGGCTCAGCGTGAGGGTCTCGCCGAGGCGGCGGCCGCGAAGGCGGTGAGCTAGTCATGGCACGCCTGAAGATCACTCAGGTTCGCTCGAAGATCGGTGGCAAGCAGAACCAGCGTGACTCGCTGCGTTCGCTTGGCCTGAAGCGAATCGGCGACGTCGTCGTCAAGGAGGACCGGCCCGAGATTCGCGGGATGGTCTCCGTGGTGACGCACCTCGTCGAGGTGGAAGAGGTCGACTAGTCATGACTGACAAGGCTCCGCTCAAGATTCACGACCTGCGTCCCGCCCCCGGCGCCAACAAGGCCAAGATCCGCAAGGGTCGCGGCGAGGCGTCGAAGGGCAAGACCGCCGGTCGCGGCACCAAGGGCAGCCACGCCCGTACGACGGTCCCCCTCGGCTTCGAGGGTGGCCAGGTGCCGCTGCAGAGGCGTCTGCCGAAGCTCAAGGGCTTCTCCAACGCTCTGTTCAAGACGACCTACCAGGTCGTCAACCTCGACAGGATCGGTGAGCTGTTCCCCGAGGGTGGCGAGGTCACCGTCGAGGCGCTGGTCGCCAAGGGTGCTGTCCGCAAGAACCAGCTGGTGAAGGTGCTCGGCACCGGCGAGATCTCGGTCGCGGTGAACGTTTCGGCTCACGCCTTCTCGTCCTCCGCGAAGGAGAAGATCGCCGCTGCCGGTGGTTCCGTTACCGAGCTGTAAGAGCTATTACGCGGCGTGGGGGCTTTGACAAATGCCCCCACGCCCGTAGTGCGTTAGAGTTCGCGAGACGGCAGGATTCTGTCCGGCTCGTCAGACCTAAGACTTGAGATGGCAGATCCCCGCACCATCGCATACTCACACCGCCGTAAAGGCGCGCAGGAGGGACCGTGCTGACCGCGTTTACCCGGGCGTTCCGGACACCGGACCTGCGCAAGAAGTTGCTCTTCACCCTGGGCATCATCGCGCTTTTCCGTCTCGGCTCGGTTCTTCCGACTCCGGGAGTTCACGTCCAGAACCTCGCGGCCTGTTTCGACCAGGCCCGTAACGGAGCCGCCGGCAACATCTACGGGATGGTGCAGCTATTCAGTGGTGGTGCGCTCCTGAAGCTGTCGGTGTTCGCGCTGGGCATCATGCCGTACATCACCGCGAGCATCATTCTTCAGCTGCTCGTCGTCGTGATCCCGCGTCTTGAGGCGTTGAAGAAGGAGGGGCAGGCCGGTCAGGCGAAGATCACGCAATATACGCGTTATCTGACCATCGGACTCGCCATCCTGCAGTCGACCGCCTTCATCGCGCTGGCCCGCACCGGGCAGCTCTTCCCCGAGTGCCAGCGGGACGTGCTGCTCGACCCCGACAACATCTTCATGATCATCACGATGGTGGTCATCATGACCGCCGGTACGTCGGTGATCATGTGGCTCGGCGAGCTCGTCACCGACCGCGGCGTCGGCAACGGCATGTCCATCCTGATCTTCACGCAGGTCGTCGCGGTCTTCCCGGCCGAGCTGACCAACATCTTCAAGGCGAACAAGTTCACCTTCGCGGTCGTCCTGGTGGTCGGCATCTTCATGGTCGCCGCGGTGGTCTTCGTCGAGCAGGCGCAGCGGCGCATCCCGGTCCAGTACGCCAAGCGGATGGTCGGGCGCAGAATGTACGGCGGCACGTCCACGTACATCCCGCTGAAGGTCAACCAGGCCGGCATCATCCCGGTCATCTTCGCCTCCTCGCTGCTCTACCTGCCGCAGCTGATCACGTCGCTCTTCCAGACGTCCGACAACGTGGTCATCCAATGGATCTCGCAGAACCTGGCCACGGGCGACACCCCGATCTACATGGCCACGTTCTTCCTGCTGATCATCTTCTTCACGTACTTCTACGTGTCCATTACGTTCAACCCCGCTGAAGTCGCCGACAACATGAAGAAGTACGGTGGTTTCATTCCGGGCATCCGCCCCGGCCGGCCGACGGCTGAATACCTGAACTTCGTGCTCACTCGTCTGACCGCGCCTGGCTCGCTCTATCTGGGTCTGATCTCCATGGTCCCGATCGTCGCGCTGGCGGTGTCCGGTGCGAGCCAGAACTTCCCGTTCGGAGGGACGAGCATTCTGATCATGGTAGGCGTCGGCCTGGACACCGTTAAGCAGATCGAGAGCCAGCTGCAGCAGCGCAACTACGAAGGCTTCCTGCGGTAGTGCGTCTCGTTCTGGTCGGGCCCCCCGGAGCGGGTAAGGGGACGCAGGCCCAGTACATCGCATCGAACCTGTCCATCCCGAAGATCTCGACAGGTGACATTTTCCGTGCCAACGTCTCGGGAGGCACGGAGCTTGGCAAGCTGGCCAAGACGTACATGGACCGTGGTGATCTGGTGCCCGACGAGGTCACCATCGCCATGGTGCGTGACCGTCTGTCCGAGGCCGACGCGCAGGACGGGTTCCTGCTCGACGGCTTCCCGAGGAACGTGGCGCAGGCGGAGATCCTGCGCGACATGCTCAAGGACTGGGGCCAGGCGCTCGACCTCGTGCTCGAGCTCGTGGTCGATGACGACGAGGTGGTCAGGCGGCTGGCCGGCCGGCGCACCTGCAGCCAGTGCGGCCGCATCTGGCACGTCGAGTTCGACGACAAGAAGGACGACAGGTGCGACGCGTGCGGGGGCGCGCTCTTCCAGCGTGACGACGACAAGGAGGAGACCGTCAGGCACCGCCTGGAGGTCTACCAGGAGCAGACGGCGCCGCTGGTCTCCTACTACGCCGACGAGGGCATTCTCGTGGGGGTGGATGCGACGGGTCCGGTCGAGGAGGTTACTCAGCGGGCCATGGAGGCGATCCGCCCGTACATGGGTTAGTACCAAGTACGACCGATTTGCGGAGGTGGCACGGGTTTCCGTGCCACCTCGCGGTTATTGTGGGGGGAATTGGGCCCCCATCGTGGCCCGTTGAGTGACCCAGGGGGGCAGAAGATGTTCAAACGCAACAGACACGGCATCCAGATCAAGTCGCCGGAGCAGCTGGAGAAGATGCGGGCGGCGGGCCTGGTGGTCGGGCGCACGCTCGACCTGCTCAGGCGCTCGGTCGAGCCCGGCATGACGCCGTTCGACCTCGACGTCATCGCCGAGAAGGCGATCAGGGACGAGGGCGCGATCCCGTCGTTCAAGGGCTACCAGGGCTTTCCCGCGACGATCTGCGCGTCGGTCAACGACGAGGTGGTGCACGGCATCCCGACCGACGCCCGGAAGTTGCGCGAGGGCGACATCATCTCGATCGACTGCGGCGCGATCCTGGACGGCTGGCACGGCGACTCGGCCGTCACCGTCCCGGTCGGCGAGGTGGACCCGAAGCTGACCGAGCTGATGCGGATCACGGAAGAGGCCATGTGGCGCGGCATCGCCGCGCTGAAGGCCGGCCGGCACCTCTCCGACATCGGCTACGAGGTGGAGCGGTACGTCAGGTCGCAGGGCCGCTTCGGCATCCCTCCGGAGTACGGCGGCCACGGCATCGGCACCGAGATGCACATGGACCCGTGGATCGCCAACCACGGCCGGCCCGGCAAGGGCCCGGTGCTGGAAGAGGGCATGTGCCTGGCCATCGAGCCCATGGTGAACCTGGGCACCGAGCGCACCCGCGTGCTGGCCGACGACTGGACCGTGGTGACGATCGACGGCAAGCACTCCGCACACTTCGAGCACAGCGTCGCGGTGACACATAATGGTCCTTGGGTGCTAACCGCCCTGGACGGGGGCAAAGAGCGCCTGGCCCAACTTCAGAACTAGCCCCCAGGAGTGGGTGGGATGGCGAACAGCCCCGAGATGCGAGCCTCCGACGCCGACCGCGACCGCGTCGCCGCCATCCTCCGCGAGCACGCCGCGCAGGGGCGCATCACGATGGACGAGTTCAACGAGCGGCTTGAGAATCTCTACGCGAGCAAGACGTACGGAGAGCTGGCCAAGCTGACGGCGGACCTGCCCGACGTGGACCTGCGCCGGCCGCCCGCCAAGGTGTCCCAGAGCCCCGAGCGGCGCGGTGGCATGCATCCCGGCATGCGGGCGGCCTGGGGCGCCTGGGCGACGGCCAGCGGCATCAACTGGGTGATCTGGCTGATCGTGAGCATCACGGCAGAGCACATGATCTATCCCTGGCCGCTGTGGGTGATGGGTCCGTGGGGCGTCATCCTCCTGGTCAGCACCATCTTCGGCGGCCCTCCGCCCAAGAAGCACCGGTAGGGCTTTGTGCACTAGTGCACTGTGTGCATTCCTCCGCAGTACGGATATGTCTGGATTTCTAACGTGAGCGGTGTCGAGAACACGACTCACGGAGGAACCCAAATGCGCAAGATCCTTGCAGCCGCCGCCCTCGCCGGTTCGATCGCCGTCACCGGCCTCGCCGTCGCCCCCGCCGCCCAGGCTGCCACCGCCACCGCGTCGACCACCACGTCGATCAGCAAGTGGGGCAAGTACTACTCGAGCAACCACAAGGCCTACACCTACGGCATGACCTGGAAGAAGAACGGCAAGGTCCACACCCACTGGTACGGCAAGGAGTTCACCCCGAAGAAGGGGTACGTCTGGTTCAAGTACTACTCCGGCGGCAGCTGGCACAAGTTCGTCGAGGACTGGGACGGCTCGTACCACGCGACCTGGTCCAAGCGCGGGATCAAGAAGCTGTACACGTACACCTGCTGGGGCAGCCCGTCCACATACTGCGGCTCGGTGCACCGCATCTACTGAGGCCCCTGTCCCCCTTGACGGCCCGCCGGGATCTCTTTCCTGGCGGGCCTTTCGTTGTGCGGCGTAGTGCGGGACGAAGATAGGGTAAACTCTTACATGGTTGTGTCAGGACGCCTGGCACGCGTTTCGCGTTTTGGGCCCAGGTGTCGTACACTCCTTAGTCGGCTCACTATGACTATCACGCGTCGGTGACCCTTGCCGGTCGCCGCTCTCTCCGAAGCGTGAGGTCGCGGCTGCTTAGTGAACCGGAGCCTCAGACGATCGATCAGTGAAACGCGAGGAATTTTGGCCAAGAAAGACGGCGCCATCGAGATCGAGGGCACTGTGGTCGAGTCGCTCCCGAACGCGATGTTCCGGGTGCAGCTCGACAACGGCCATAAGGTCCTGGCCCACATCAGCGGGCGGATGCGGATGCACTACATCCGGATCCTGCCGGACGACCGGGTAGTCGTTGAACTGAGCCCCTACGACCTGAGTCGTGGGCGGATCGTCTACCGATACAAGTAAGACGTCTGAGGAATCACGAAGGACAATGAAGGTAAAGCCGAGCGTCAAGAAGATCTGCGACAAGTGCAAGGTGATCCGCCGGCACGGTCGCGTCATGGTGATCTGCGACAACCTGCGCCACAAGCAGCGTCAGGGCTAGTCGCCGCAAGGCTCCCCCGAGTCCGCCCCGAAATCAGGGAGCGGGCTCGACGCATGAGGAGCCTGAGTCAGTAATCGCGTCTCGCACCTGAGCAGGCGGGCTCTTTTTCGAAGGCCCGAACCACTCAGGAGACCCCCGGTCGGAGGCCGGGGCCCTCACCCCGGGCATTGGGGAGGGGTAGTGCGGCGCAAGACCTCCGCCACAGAGAAGGAGAATGCCCGACCATGGCTCGCCTGGTTGGCGTCGACCTCCCCCGCGAGAAGCGGCTGGAGATCGCTCTCACCTACATTTACGGAATCGGCCGCACCCGCGCCCAGGAGATCCTCCAGGCCACCGGTGTCAGCGGCGACCTCCGCGTGCACCAGCTCACCGACACCGAGCTCGTCCCGATGCGTGACTACATCGAGGCGAACTTCAAGATCGAGGGTGACCTGCGCCGCGAGGTCCAGGCCGACATCCGCCGCAAGATCGAGATCGGTTGCTACCAGGGCATCCGGCACCGCAAGGGCCTGCCTGTCCACGGTCAGCGCACGCAGACCAACGCGCGCACCCGCAAGGGCAAGAAGAAGACCGTGGCCGGTAAGAAGAAGCCCGGTAAGAAGTAGTCCACAGCCGCGGACCGAAGACCTCAGGAGTAATGGCAAGCAATGCCTCCTAAGAGCCGTCAGGGCGCCCCGAAGAAGGTGCGCCGCAAGGAAAAGAAGAACGTCGCTCACGGGCACGCCCACATCAAGAGCACGTTCAACAACACGATCGTCTCGATCACGGACCCCAGCGGGAACGTGATCTCCTGGGCCAGCGCCGGCCACGTGGGTTTCAAGGGCTCCCGTAAGTCCACCCCGTTCGCCGCGCAGATGGCCGCGGAAAACGCCGCCCGCCGCGCCATGGAGCACGGCATGCGCAAGGTCGACGTCTTCGTCAAGGGTCCCGGCTCCGGCCGCGAGACCGCGATCCGCTCGCTGCAGGCCACCGGCCTCGAGGTGGGCTCGATCCAGGACGTCACCCCGGTTCCGCACAACGGCTGCCGGCCTCCGAAGCGCCGCCGCGTCTGAATCCCAGGAGATAGAGAGAAATGGCTCGTTACACGGGCGCGGACTGCAAGCTCTGCCGTCGCGAGAAGACCAAGCTCTTCCTCAAGGGCAGCAAGTGCGAGTCCGCCAAGTGCCCCATCGAGATCCGTCCTTACCCGCCGGGTGAGCACGGCCGCGGACGCCCCAAGGAGTCCGAGTACCAGCTTCAGCTTCGCGAGAAGCAGAAGACCCGCCGCATCTACGGCGTCCTCGAGAAGCAGTTCCACAACTACTACGAGGAGGCCGCGAGCAAGACCGGCAAGTCGGGTGAGGTGCTGCTCCAGATCCTGGAGAGCCGGCTCGACAACGTGGTCTACCGCGCCGGTTTCGCGCAGTCGCGTGACGCCGCCCGCCAGCAGGTCCGTCACGGGCACTTCCTGGTGAACGGCAAGAAGGTCGACATCCCGTCCTACCGCGTTCGCGAGCACGACATCATCGAGGTCCGCGAGAACAAGCGCAACCTGATGCCCTACGAGGTCGCCAGGGCGACCGCGGGCGAGCGCACCGTTCCCGCGTGGCTCGGCGTCGTGCCGGACAAGCTCCGCGTCCTGGTTCACCAGCTGCCGGTTCGCCAGCAGATCGACACCCAGGTCCAGGAGCAGCTCATCGTCGAGTACTACTCGAAGTGAGCCTGAGTTGAGGTGCGGTTTTCCGCACCTCAACTACGCTGTTTATCGGAGTGGCGTCATATAGCGGGCGCCACACGAAAAAAGGGGAGACCCACACATGCTGATCGCTCAGCGCCCGACTCTTCTCGAAGAGTCGATCGACGACACCCGGTCCCGGTTCGTCATCGAGCCGCTGGAGCCGGGCTTCGGCTACACCATCGGCAACTCGCTCCGTCGCACGCTGCTGTCGTCCATCCCGGGCGCGGCCGTGACGAGCATTCGCATCGAGGGCGTGCTGCACGAGTTCTCGACCGTTCCCGGGGTCAAGGAAGACGTCACCGACATCATCCTCAACCTCAAGGAACTGGTCGTCTCCTCCGAGCACGACGAGCCGGTCGTGATGTACCTGCGCAAGCAGGGCCCGGGTGAGGTCACCGCCGCCGACATCGCGCCGCCGGCCGGTGTCGAGGTGCACAACCCCGAGCTCCGCATCGCCACGCTCAACGGCAAGGCGAAGCTGGAGATGGAGCTGACCGTCGAGCGCGGTCGCGGCTACGTCTCCGCCGCCCAGAACAAGCAGCCCGGCCAGGAGATCGGCCGCATTCCGATCGACTCGATCTACTCCCCGGTGCTCAAGGTCACCTACAAGGTCGAGGCGACCCGAGTCGAGCAGCGCACCGACTTCGACCGTCTCATCCTCGACGTCGAGACCAAGCCGGCCATGAAGCCCCGCGACGCGGTGGCCTCCGCAGGTAAGACCCTCGTCGAGCTCTTCGGCCTGGCCCGCGAGCTCAACGTCGAGGCCGAGGGCATCGACATCGGCCCGTCGCCGACCGACGCCGCCCTGGCCGCCGACCTGGCGCTGCCGATCGAGGAGCTGAACCTCACCGTCCGCTCCTACAACTGCCTCAAGCGCGAGGGCATCCACACCGTGGGCGAGCTCGTCGCCCGCAGCGAGCAGGACCTGCTGGACATCCGCAACTTCGGCGCCAAGTCGATCGAAGAGGTCAAGCAGAAGCTGCACGAGATGTCGCTGGCGCTCAAGGACTCCCCGCCCGGGTTCGACCCGAGCGCGGTGGCCGGTGGCGGTTACGACGACGACGACAGCGCTTACGTCGAGACCGAGCAGTACTGATCCCGCTTTTCGAGGGCCCCGCGCAGTGTCATGGCGCGGGGCCACAGTAACGGATCGCACACAGAGCGACTGCGATCCGGCCCGACTCCGGTACCTGGTACGGCCGGGGCGGGTTAATCCAGGAGGAGAAAGACCATGCCCAAGCCCACCAAGGGTGCACGTCTTGGCGGCAGCCCGGCGCACGAGCGGCTGATCCTGGCCAACCTGGCCACCGATCTGTTCCGCCACGGCAAGATCCGCACGACGGTCACGAAGGCCAAGCGCCTGCGTCCGCTGGCGGAGCGCCTGATCACCAAGGCGAAGAAGGGCGACATCCACAACCGTCGCCAGGTCCTGACCGTCGTCAAGGACAAGGGCGTCGTACACCACCTCTTCACCGAGATCGCGACGACGTTCGCCGAGCGTCCCGGTGGCTACACCCGGATCACCAAGATCGGTCCGCGTAAGGGCGACAACGCCCCGATGGCGGTCATCGAGCTGGTGACCGAGCCGCTGGGTGGCGTCACGACCCGCCGCACCGAGGCTCCGGCCGCCGCTACGGCCCCGGCGCCCGCCGCGGAGGAGACCGAGGCCCCCAAGGCCGAGGAGGCCGCTGAGGCTCCCGAGGCCCCCGCCGCTGAGGCCGCCGCTGAGGAGGCTCCGGCCGCCGAGGCCGAGGCGAAGAAGGACGAGGCCTGATCTCTCAGGCCACATGAGACGGGCCCGGACCCCTGAGGGGTGCGGGCCCGTTTTCAGTTCAAGGAGGATCATCGTGGTACGGCTCCGCCTCGACCTCGCGTACGACGGGACCGACTTCTCCGGATGGGCGAGGCAGCCGGGACGCCGCACGGTCCAGGGCGAGATCGAGCAGGCACTGGGCCGGATCCTGCGCCTCGATGGGCCTGCCATGCTGACCGTGGCCGGCCGTACCGACGCCGGGGTGCACGCGCGCGGCCAGGTCGCCCACGTGGACGTGCCAGATGGCTCGCTGGCCGAGCTCGACGGCAACCGCGGGCCGCTGAGCGTCGATGAGCGGCTCTCTGCGCTTGTCAGACGGCTCGGTGGGGTGTTGCCCTCAGATGTGCGTGTATATCGCGTCTCCGTGGCTCCTGAGGGCTTTGACGCCCGTTTCTCGGCGATGTTCCGGCGGTACGCGTACCGGGTGAGCGACGCGATGGGCGGCGTCGACCCGCTGCGGCGGCGTGAGGTGGTCTGGCACAACCGGTCCCTGGACGTCGGCGCGCTGAACGCGGCGGCGGCGCGGCTGCTCGGGGAGCACGACTTCGCGGCGTTCTGCAAGAAGCGCGAAGGGGCCACCACGATCAGGGAGCTGCAGCGGCTGGAGTGGGTACGCGAGCCGGACGGGGTGCTGGTGGCGACCGTCGTGGCGGACGCGTTCTGCCACTCGATGGTGCGGGCGCTGGTCGGGTCGCTGCTGGCGGCCGGCGACGGCAGCCGGCCCGTGGAGTGGCCCGGCGAGGTGCTGGCGCGGGCCGTACGCGACTCGGGCGTGCACGTCGCGCCCGCGCACGGGCTGTGCCTGGAGGAGGTCGGCTACCCGGCGGAGGCGGAGCTCGCCGCGCGGGCCGAGGCCACGCGGCGAGTGCGCACTGCTGCTGATCGCCCAGCTCCGCTCGGGGGACTGTGACTGGCGTCAGCCCTTGGTGACGCGGCGTTCGAGGACGAGTGAGGTCTGGTCGCGCAACGCCTGGCTCACCTTGGGTAGCGTCTTGTCCTTCGACTCGGGCGTGTGGCCGTCGGCGTACGTGGCGTAGCTGAAGACGATGTAGCGGCCCCACACCATGCCGGCCGCGTAGCCGCCCGCTATGTGCACCCGCTCGCCGCCTGAGCCCGCGGCGCCGGGGAGCGGGCGGAACCAGATGTTGCGGGTGAGGTTCTTGGCCTGGTCGGCGGCTGCCGCCGCGTCCTTGTCCGGTAGGACCGCTATGCCGGTGGTGACGGCGTAGCGGCGCTTGCTGTCGACGTACGTGGCCCTGAGCACGCGACCGCACTTCTGCTCCTTCAGCGCGTCGGCGAAGGCCCCCATGGCGACCTTGTCGCAGCTCGTCTCCATGTCGGCCTTGACCCTGGTGAACGTCGTGCCCGCCGCGCTCACCTTCTTCTTCGGGAACGCCTCGGACAGTGACAACTTCTGCGGGTCGGTCTGCTCGGAGTTGAGGATCGACGTGCCGCCGGCAGCGTCTGTGGGCCCGGTGGACGGCAGCTCGGAGCTCGCCTGCCCGGACGCGCTGGGCCGGGCGGCGACCGTGGTGGGCGCGGGGGAGCTCACGGCCTGGTAGGCGAAGAACCCGCCGGTGGCCACCCCGGCCAGGGCGAGGGCGCCCAACGTGACGAACAGGGCGCGCTTGCTCCTGCCGGGCGGTGCGGGCGGCGGGGGCGGGGTCTGGAACGGAGGCTGTTTGAACGCTCCAGTCGGGTACGCGGGGCCGCCACCTGGGGGAGGCGACTTCTGCCCCCAGGTGTCCCGGGGAAACGGGAGGTCGGGCAGTTTGGCCTCGTCGGGCGAGGTCGGCGGCCAGACGGCTACGTCGCCGGGCTCCGCCGGCCGGACCAGCGCGTTGGCCGGGTCGGAGAGCGAGATCGGCGGAGTGTCGCGTTTGGCGGCTTTGGGGTCGAAGTAGTGGGCCGGTTGCCTGGTGTTGTGGGGGGACTTCTCCGGTGGTCCTGCGGGGCCCTCGTGGGCCAGTGGCCGGGTCTCCTCCTGCGGCGGGGCGACCGGGGCGGCGAGGGGGACGCTGCTCGCCTGCTTGGACGGAGGGGCGTCGTCCGGCTTGGCGGCGCCGGAGGCGGGCGAGTGCTGAGTGCCTTCGGGCTGCTGCGGGGAGGCGGCTCCTGCGTTGGGAGCGGCTTCCTGAGCGGACGGCTGGGCGGACGCTTGCTGGGCGGACGCCTGTTGGGCCGCTTCCTGTCGCGCTGTTTCCGGGTCGGAGTAGTGGGCCGGGCCGGTGAAGCCCTCCGGGTTGGTGGCGTTCGGGTCGAAGAGGGCGCCCGGCTCGTCGTTGTCGGGCTCGGCCACCAGCTCGCCCGTTGCGGCGGGCCAGGGCGGCATGGCGTGCGGGTCGCTGATGGGCGCGGGCCATGCCGGCATGCCCGCCGCGGCGGCGGTGAACGCCGGCGGGGGCTCCCAGGGCGGCGCGCCGGGCACGATGGGCTCGCCTGGCCAGGCGCCGGGCTCCGCATCCGCCTCCGGCTCGGCCCACGGCCGGATCGTGCGTGCCTGGTCGGCCCTCTCCCGATCGACCGGCGGATGCTCCGACTGGCCGGAGGGCGTGCGACCTGGGCGGTCGGCTGGTGGGAGGCCTGGGCGGGCCTGGTCGGAGAGCGGGATGAACGGCCGTAGCCCGCCCGGCCGGGTGGGCTCGGCTTCGTCGGCGAACCAGTCGTACGGTGCGGCGTCGTCTGCCGAGATCTCCCACGGCTGCGTGCCGGGCGGCTCGTCCGGATCGGGCAGGTCCGGCGGCGGTCCCTGGAAGATGGGAATGGCAGGCCGCTCCCCGGCGTCCGGCGCCTTGCCGGGCGGGCTGGACGCCGCGTCGTCGGCGGAGTCACTTGCCGCGTCCTCGGCGGTACTACGCGCCGCGCCATCGGCGGAGCCGCGCGCTGCCTCGTCGGCAGGAGCGAACGCCGATGGCGTGTCTTGCCCGCTGGTCTGCCCGAAGCTCGGCGGTGGCGTCACTGGGGCGGCCGAGTCATCGGCTTCCCTGCGATCGTGCTCGGACCCGGGTTCCTGGCCACGCATAAGGGGGAGCCTAGCGAGAGTAGCGAGATCGTTATGTCGGTATGAGCGTTCCCAGAGGGATCCCGCATCCCGTTTGGCTGCCTAACGCGCTCAAAGACCGATTCGCTACAGGGGGCTTCCGGTCAGCGTTCGGTTGTCCAGGGCCTTGAAGACCGTCGCCTTGGTGATGTCGTTGATGGCGGCGAAGAGCTGCTTGGAGCCCTTCTTGTCCGGCTTTGTACCGTCCTTGTTCTGGAACCAGACCATGATCGCGTAGTGGCCGTGCGTCCAGATCTTGGCCCCGCCGGCACCCGAACCGAGCTGTTTGGTGACACTGTCCTTGCCTGCCAGCGGCTTCACGTAGTTGGTCGTGCTGCCGACCTTGGCCACCTTGGCCGCGGACTTGCTGGTCTTGAGGTTGGCCACGCCGATCGTGCCGATCACCTTGCCGGACTTGTCGCGGAAGCTCGCGCGTACGAGCTGGGTGCACTTGCCGGACTTGAGGGCCTTCTTCAGTGCGTCGCCCAGGGCGCCGTCACTGCACTTCTTGTCCTTGCTGGTGATCGTCATCTCGTACGCCCGGCCCGAGACGGTGAACTTCTTCTTCTTGCCGAAGATCTCCTTGACCGTGATCGGCTCGGGGTCCGTGGAGCGCTCGGCCGCGAAGCCGTACTTGCCGGGAGGGGCCGACGGGAGCGGCGCGGAGGTCTGGCGCGGGGTGGAGGTCTGGGCGGTGACGGGCCCGTCGGCGTTCCACATCAGCACGAGGCCGCCGCCGAGCAGGCCGAGCACGGCGATGCCGCCGATGGCGAACCACAGCGGGGCGCGCGAGCGCGGGCCCTCGTCGTACGGGCTCCAGCCGACCCGGCTCTGCGGCGCCTTGTCGGACCTGCTCTGAGACGTCTTCTCGGACTTGCTCTGAGGCGGCTCGTCGGAGTCACCGGCGGCGCGCTCCTTGCGGGAACGGCGGGAACGCTTCGGAGCTTCGGCGCCACCGGGAGCATCCGGCTCGCCGGGCCCGTCCAGCCAGCCCGGACCGTCCGGGCCACCGGGCGCGGGGGGACCGGCGTGCGAGCCTGGAGCTCCTGGGCCGCCGGGGCCGCCCGGGCCCTCAGGGCCGCCGGGAAAGCCGGGACCCCCCGGGCCCTCAGGGCCGCCGGGAAAGCCCTGAGCAGGGGGAACACCCGGACCGCCCGGCGTGCGGGGACCGCCTTGAGCGCCCCGGCCGTTGCCCGCAGGTTGGAACATGCTCCCCATCCCGTAGGGGGCGCCGTTTTCACGTCCTTCGGGAAAACCCATGCGGCGACATTACCGTGATGTTCGTCATCGGGTTCCGAAGTCCTGAGTCCACCATGGCCCGTCCGAGCCTGACGCGACGCCCACGCCGATGGCCTTCAGGTCGCAGTCGAGGATGTTCTTGCGGTGGTCACGGCTGTCGAGCCAGCCGCGCACCGCCTCTTCGGCGGTGCTGTATCCGGCGCCGATGTTCTCCGCGGCGCCCCAGTGGTATCCGGCGCGCTCCATCCGGTCCCACGGGGAGGAGCCGTCGGGGGAGTTGTGGCCGAGCTGCCTGGTGCTCGCCATCTCCAGCGAGTGCGTACGCGCGGAGCGGGTGAGCGCCGCGTCCACCCTGAGCGGCCCGCAGCCGTGCCTGGACCTGGCGGAGTTCGTGAGCGAGACGACCTTGGCCGCCAGTCCCGGCAGCACCTGCACGCCGGTGCTGCCGTCGCTGAGCATCGCCGGGTTGTCCTGGCTGTTGAACCCGGGGATCTGGCCCTCGGGCGTCCTGGTGACCCTGGGAGTGGTCCTGCCGTGCGGCGTGCTCTTGGTGGTGAGCTTCCTGGGGATCATCTCGGCCTGCTGCTGCGCCTTCTTGGCCGCCGTCGGCGCGGGGTTGACGGTGGCGGCGGCGGGCGGGATGGTCTCGTTGAGGTAGACGTGGCGGGCCGGGTCGGCGTCGTCGGTCAGCCGGCCGATCAGTACGCCCGTGAAGAGCACGGCCATGAGGCAGGCGAGCACCCCCAGGTGATTCCGGCGCCGAGCGCCTCGCTGGGTTGGCCGGGGGTGAGAGTTCTGCCACATACCGCCGCTAACGATAGGGATGTCTGGTCTTGGGAAAGAAGAGGTCCCAGGGAAACGAAACCGAACCGTTCTGCGGTCAGGTAAACTCACTCCGGGTTACCGGTCATTTTGACCTGCGCGCCTATGGGCGGGTAGCTTAGGTTCGTTGTGTGCATAGGTCCCGCGAGACCAATGCGCGGCGCGTCCGGCGTCATCTCCCGTGTTGCGGAGACGGAAGGTCCGGGCCGTCGTGTGCCCGCACCGACCGACCAATGTAGCTGTCACATCTGACAGCGCCGAAGACGCGAGCATAAAGAAGGCTACGACCGTGCGCACGTACTCACCGAAGCCCGCCGACGTCCAGCGTCAGTGGTACGTCATCGACGCGACCGATGTCGTGCTGGGCCGGCTGGCCAGCCACGTCGCGACCCTGCTCCGCGGCAAGCACAAGCCGATCTTCGCTCCCCACGTCGACACCGGTGACTTCGTCATCGTCATCAACGCGGACAAGATCGCGCTCAGTGGCAACAAGCTTGAGCAGAAGAAGGCGTACCGCCACTCGGGCTACCCGGGCGGTCTGCGTTCCGTCAGCTATGGCGAGCTCATGGAGAAGCGGCCGGACAAGGCCGTCGAGAAGGCCGTCAAGGGCATGCTTCCGAAGAACTCCCTCGGCCGGAAGATGGCGAAGAAGCTGAAGGTCTACGCGGGTTCCGAGCACCCGCACCAGGCCCAGCAGCCGGTGCAGTTCCAGATCACCCAGATCGCCCAGTAGTAGTTCGAAAGATTTAGAGGAGAACCGTGGCTGAGCCCACCGGTGTCGAGACGGCCGTCGTCGAGGCCGAGCTGGAGGAATTCTCCGGCGAGGACTTCCCGTCCGAGTACACCACCGAGTCCGCCGCCAGCGCCGACGCGCCCGTCCGCAAGCCCGTCACCACGGGCAACTCGTACGGCACCGGCCGCCGCAAGGAGGCGATCGCCCGCGTGCGCATCGTCCCCGGCACCGGCAAGTGGACGATCAACGGTCGTTCGCTGGACGTCTACTTCCCGAACAAGGTCCACCAGCAGATCGTCAACGAGCCCTTCGTGGTGCTCGGCGCCGAGGAGGCGTTCGACGTCATCGCGCGCATCGACGGCGGTGGCGTGACCGGCCAGGCCGGCGCGCTGCGCATGGGCCTGTCCCGCGCCCTGGCGATCCTGGACGTCGAGGTCAACCGTCCGCCGCTGAAGAAGGCCGGCTTCCTCACCCGTGACGCCCGCGCCACGGAGCGGAAGAAGTACGGCCTCAAGAAGGCCCGCAAGGCTCCGCAGTACAGCAAGCGCTAAATTGGCGCGCCTTTTCGGCACCGACGGGGTACGTGGGGTCGCCGGCCGCGACCTCACGGCGCAGCTCGCCATGGACCTTTCGGTCGCGGCGGCTCACGTCCTCGGCGATGCCGGCGCGTTCGCCGCCACCGGGCGCCGACCGGTGGCGGTCGTAGGCCGGGACCCGCGTGCCTCGGGAGAGTTTCTCGAGGCCGCCGTGGTCGCCGGCCTCGCGGCGTCTGGTGTGGACGTGCTACGCCTCGGCGTGCTGCCCACCCCGGCCGTCGCCCACCTCACCGCCGCGCTCGGCGCCGACCTCGGCGTCATGCTGTCGGCCTCGCACAATCCGGCGCCTGACAACGGCATCAAGTTCCTGGCCCGTGGCGGTTTCAAGCTGTCCGACGCGGTCGAGGACGAGATCGAGCGGCGGCTGGGCGATGAGTGGACCTTTCCCGTCGGCTCCGGCGTGGGCCGGGTGCGGGAGGCGTACGGTGAGGCCAACCGGTACATCTCTCACGTGCTGACCACGATGAGCGCCGCGCTCGACGGGCTCAGCATCGTGGTCGACTGCGCGCACGGGGCCGCGCACATGGTGGCTCCCGAGGCGCTGGTGCGCGCGGGCGCCAGGGTCGAGTCCATCGGCGCCCGGCCCGACGGCCTCAACATCAACGCCGGCCACGGCTCCACCCACCTGGACAAGCTCCAGCAGGTGGTCGTGTCGCGCGGAGCCGACCTCGGTGTGGCCTACGACGGCGACGCCGACCGCTGCCTGGCGGTCGACCACACGGGCGCGATCATCGACGGCGACCACATCATGGCCGTCCTCGCCGCCGCCATGCACGGCGAGGGCCTGCTGGCCAAGGACACCGTGGTGGCGACCGTGATGTCCAACCTGGGCTTCAAGCTGGCCATGCGCGAGGCGGGCATCACCGTGGTGGAGACCGCGGTGGGCGACCGTTACGTGCTTGAGCGCATGAAGTCCGAGGGCTACAACCTGGGCGGCGAGCAGTCGGGCCACGTCATCATGCTCGATCACGCGACCACCGGCGACGGCCTGCTCACCTCGCTCCACCTGCTGGGCGTGGTGGCCAAGTCGGGCGTGCCGCTGAAGGAGCTGGCCTCGGTGATGACGCCGATGCCGCAGATCCTGATCAACGTCAAGGGCGTGGACAAGGGCAAGGCCTCGGCGCCCGACCTCCTGGCCGCCGTCGCGGAGGCGGAGGCGGAGCTGGGGGAGACGGGCCGGGTCCTGATCAGGCCGAGCGGCACCGAGCCGATGATCCGCGTCATGGTGGAGGCCGCGTCGGAGGAGCACGCCACCCAGGTGGCGGACCGCCTCGCCGACGTCGTACGCAAGGTCTGCGCCTGAGCGTCTCTTCGTGACGGCCCGCGGGATGATCCCGCGGGCCGTTCGCTTATTCGTCTCCGGTGAGCGAGAAGACCCGCAACCGCTGGCCTGCCAGCAGGACGCCGACGACCGTGACGACGATGAGGGCGGGTACGGCGAAGCTCAGGGCGACGTCGGCCTGCAGGAAGGCCGAGTCGGAGAGCTGGTCGGCGATCGACTTCGCCCACTCCTGGATCGAGAACTTGCGGGCGCCCGGCATGAAGCCGCCCACCACGCTCTCCCAGACGAGGGCGTAGATGATGCCGATGGTCACCGCGTGCCGGGTGATGACGCCCAGCAGGAAGAAGACGGCGGCGTAGGCGACGCCGGCCACCAGGGCTCCCAGCGCGAAGCCCGGAGCGATGCCGTCCTCGTTGCTGACCAGCAGCCAGGCCGCGAGGTAGGTCGGCACGGCGCCGAACAGGGCCATCAGCGAGACCGCCACCAGGAACTTCGTCTGGACGATGACCGGGCGGGAGATCGGCTTGGACATCAGGTGGATGATCGTGCCGTCGTCGATCTCCGGGGCGATGACGCCCGTGCCCGCGATCAGGCCCAGCAGGGGCAGCATGGTGCCGATGCCGAAGCTCTGCACCAGTTGCACGGCCATCCTCTGGTCGTTCTCCCCGAGCACGCGGAACAGCACGGCCAGGCCGAGCAGCGCCAAGGGGAGCAGGAGCAGCAGGATGATCCGGCGGCGACCGAGCAACGCCCGGTACGTGATGCCCGCAACGACTGTGTTCATGGCCTCACTCCGTTCGGCGGCTCGGTCGCTGGTATCCGTCGCGGGTTCATCAGGTGCTCCGGTTGATCAGGTAGGAGAAGACGCTCTCCAGGTCCTCGTCCGCCGGGGAGACCTGGTGCAGGTGTACGCCCTCCGCCTGGGCCACCCGGGGGAGCAACCAGGCGAAGCGGCGGAACTCGGCGGCCTGGACCTCGATACCGTCGGGGCGGAGGGTGATGCCGCCCGTCGAGTGGTCGCGGATGAGGGCGGCGGCGAGCTTCCTGTCGTCGCTCGAACGGATCATGAACAGGTGGGGCCTGTCGGTCATCAGGCGCCGGATCTCGCGGAAGTTGCCCGACGCCGCGTGCCGCCCCGCCACCAGGACCTCGATGTGCTGGGCGACCCGTTCGACCTCCTCCAGGATGTGGGAGCTGAACAGGATCGTCTTGCCTGCCGTGCCCATGGCCCGGATCAGGTCCATGAGGTGGAGCCGCTGGCGGGGGTCCATGCCGTTGAACGGCTCGTCGAGCAGGAGCACCGGCGGGTCGTGGACGAGCGCCGCGGCCACCTTGACGCGCTGGCGCATGCCCTTTGAGTACGTCTCCACGCGCCGGTCCTTGGGCTCCTCCATCTCGACCGTCGCCAGGGCCTTGCGGGCCGCTTCGATCGGATTGCTCAGCCCGTGCAGGCGGGCGGCGGAGAGGACGAACTGCCACCCGGTGAGGAAGCCATACACGCCCTCCCGCTCCGGAACCAGACCGATATTTCGGTAGATGTGGTGGTTTTTCCAGACCTGAGTGCCGTCCAGCGTGACAGAGCCGCCTGACGGGGCCAGGAAGCCCGCCATCATGTGGAGGAGCGTGGACTTGCCTGCCCCGTTGGGGCCGAGCAGGCCCGTGACGCCAGGGCCGATCGTCATGGTGACGTCGTTGACCGCCACCACGTTGCCGTACCAGCGGGAAACCTGCGACAGCTCGATCTTCACCGCGAGGCCGCCTTCCTGTAGCGCAGCGCGAGGGCGACCAGGGCGAGCGCCACCAGCACCACGAGGATCGCGGCCGAGGCGGGCCCGCTCGGGTAGGCGGCGCTTTCGATGGAGTGCGGCGGGGTGCCGAACAGCCAGGACTGCACGGAGTCCACCAGCCAGAACGGGTTGGCCAGCCAGGCCCACGCGGCCGCGTCCTCGTAGCCCGAGCTGTAGAGCGTCCCGTAGATCATCGGCACCGAAGCCGACGACAGCAGGTAGACGGCGATCACCGAGGCCACCCCGAGCCCGCGCCGCGGCGTGAACGAGGCCAGCGCCAGCCCGAACGCCGACAGCAGCACGGCCAGCACCAGCGCCATGACCACCGAGCCGAGGTACTCCCCGGTGGCCGGCGGCCCGGGCATGTCCACCACCAGCTCGCCGACGTAGATCAAGGTCAGGGGCACCGCCACCAGCAGGAAGAGCGCCAGGGTCATCGCCGCGACCTTGGCGCCCACGTACTCGGCGATCGAGACCGGACGGGACAGGTAGAGCGGCAGCACGCGGTAGCGCAGGTCGGGCGCGACGACGGTGGGCGCCTGCGAGGCCAGGAAGACCGCCACCACAGCCTGCATGATGACGGCGAAGCCGCTGTAGGGGAGGATGCGCTGCTGGGCCAGGGCCATCGTCGCGATGGTCACGACGGCCGGCAGCAGCATGATGGTGAAGAGGGAGAACGGCATGATCTTGCTGCGGGCCGTGCGCCCGAGGCCGAAGATGCCGCGCAGGCTGTGGACGGTCAGCGCCCTGGTCGAGTAGCCGCGGCCGAGCCGGGGTCCATCGTAGTGGCGGTAGCCGATGTCGTAGATCTCAGACACCTGCGGCCTCCTCCCTGAAGACGTCCTCGATGCGGTGACGTCCCTGTTCGAGGCGGATGAGGCAGAGGTCCAGGTCGACGGCGGCGTCCCTGATCGCGTCGAACGTCTCTGTGCCGAGCACCTTGACCACCAGCAGGCGGCCCTGCTGGGAGACGGTCTGCCCGACCTCGGCCAGGCGGGCGGCCAGCGGCTCCAGGCCGTCCTCGACCTCGACCGTGACGGTCTGCGTAGCCTGGGTGAACTCGCCGATCGCCGACGAGCGCAGCAGCCGCCCGGCGTCGATGACGATCACGTGGTCGCAGATCCGCTCCAGCTCCCCCAGCAGGTGGGAGGTGACCAGCACACTGATGCCGAACTCGGTGCCGATGCGCCTGATCAGCGTCAGCATCTCGTCGCGGCCGCGCGGATCGAGGCCGTTGGTGGGCTCGTCGAGGAAGATCAGCTTGGGGTCGTGTACGAGAGCCTGGGCCAGCTTGACGCGCTGCTTCATGCCCGTGGAGTAGCCCCCGACGGCACGGTAGCGCTCTTCTGCCAGGCCGACGTGGCGCAGCACGTCGGCCGCGCGCTCGCGGGCGGCCGTGCGCGGCAGGCCGGACATCTGTGCGAGGTGGACGACCAACTCGGTGGCGGAGACGTCGGGCGGGAGGCACTCATGCTCGGGCATGTAGCCGACGAGCCTGCGGATCTCGGCGCCCTGCGCGGTCACGTCCAGATCGAGCACCTTGGCGGTGCCGCCGGTGGGCGGCAGCAGGCCGAGCAGGATCTTGATCAGTGTCGACTTGCCCGCGCCGTTCGCCCCGACCAGACCGGTGACCCCGGGCCCCACGGTGACCGTGAGTTGATCGACCGCGGTGACGGTGGGGAAGCGTTTGGTCAGCCCCTCGGTGGCGAGGATGTGCATGTGCCCGACCGTACCCGGCGGGCGGGGCCGCCGCCTCGTTCAGACGGATGAACGCCGTCCTACTTGAGGCCAGAATTTCCGCTGGACCAGCAGTGTGCCGGTGCCCGCGATGACCATGCCGAGGATGTTGACCGCCAGCTGCGACACCGAGCCGGCGACCTCCTTCCAGTCGGCGAGCGCCAGCGCGACGGCCACGTAGCCGGCCGCGGGCACCGTGGTGACCGAGATGAAGACGCCGACCAGGGCCGACGACTTGCCCGCCGTGATCGACAGCACCCCGGCCGCGCCGGCGAGCAGCGCCACGATGAACGACCACCGGTCGGGCTTGACGATGAACTGCACCTCCTCGTTCCTGACGAGGTGGCCGATGTCGATCCAGCCGAGCCAGTTCGAGACCAGCGCGCAGGCGAACGTGATCGCGATCGCCACCGTGAATCCGACGACCAGCGTCCTGAACGAGCCGATGACCAGGTGCCACCTGCGGTGCAGCAGCCCGAAGCAGATGGCCGCGACCGCGCCGAACTCCGGCCCGAGGACCATCGCGCCGACGATCAGGATGGGCGAGTTCTGCAGCACGCCGATGCCCGCGAGCTGGGTGGCGATGGCCAGGAACGTGAGGTACGCCCACGTGATGCGGGAGTCGGCGCGCACCTTGTGCGCCAGCTCCTCCCACACCACGGCGTCGTCGGGGTCGCCAGGCGCCTCGTCGACCGCGTCGGCCGCGGCCTTGGACAGCGACAGATCGACCTGCTCGATGGCGATGGAGCCCTCCGTCTCCAGCCACTTGAGCCTGTCCAGCACCTCGTTCGCCGACTCGCGGGCCGCGTCGCAGAGGATCACGTCGCCGACCGGCTCACGGGCCGCGCCGGGCAGGACGACGATGTTGGTGACGCCTGTGCAGTCCCCCAACACCGCCGTCGCCTCTTCGGTGCGTGCGGTGGGGCTGATCAGTCGAAGATGAAGCACGCAGGCCATTGTGGTCTATCTGAGGTTGACGCCGTCTTGTCCGAGTTCTCGGGGCGGTCAGGTCTGGCGGAGGCGTACTCGCCTGACCGAGTGGTCGGCGCCCTTCTGGAGCACGAGGTCGGCACGGCCCCTGGTGGGGGCGATGTTCTCGACCAGGTTGCGCTCGTTGATGTCGCGCCAGACGTTGACCGCGAAGGTGGTGGCCTCGTCGTAGGAAAGCTCCGCGATGTGCCGGAAGTACGACTTCGGGTCCTCGAAGGCGGTGCGGCGGAGCTTGTGGAAGCGGTCGACGTACCAGGTGCGGATGTCCTCGGCCTTGGCGTCCACGTAGATGGAGAAGTCGAAGTAGTCGTTGACCGCGAGGGCCGTGGGCGGGGCGGGTTGGAGGACGTTGAGCCCTTCGATGATCAAGATATCCGGATTTTTCACAACCTGAGTGGCGCCGGGCACTATGTCGTACTCCAGGTGGCTGTAGACCGGCGCGTGGGCCGCGGCCGTTCCTGCCTTCACCTCAGCCACGAACCTGACCAGCGCCCTGCGGTCATAGCTCTCCGGGAAGCCCTTGCGGTGCATGATGCCCTTGGACTCCAGCACCGCGTTCGGGTAGAGGAAGCTGTCGGTGGTGACCAACTCCACGTGCGGGTGCTCGGGCCAGCGGGCCAGCAGCGTGTGCAGCAGCCGCGCCGTCGTCGACTTGCCCACCGCGACGCTGCCCGCGATGCCCAGGATGTACGGGACGCGCTGCTCGGGATGGCCCAGGAACGCGCTCAGCACGCTGCTGCGCTGCTTGGACCCGGTGAAGTGCAGGTTGAGCAGCCGGGTGAGGGGGAGGTAGATGTCGGTGACTTCGGCGAGATCGATGGGATCATCGACGCCGCGAAGCTCTTCCAGCTCGTCTGCGGTGAGAGTCAAGGGCGTGTTCTTGCGGAGCTCGCTCCACTGCTCCCTGCTCAGTTCCACGTAGCCGTTGTTCACCTAGGCAGCGTAGCGATGAGCGACAAACCGGATCATGGCCGGGGCACTCCCCGCGAGATCCACAGCCTGTGGATAAAGACGGGGGATTACCGAGACTCAGTTCGGGGAAAGATGAGGCGTCTTGCTGAAAGACATATATGACGATGTGCCGGCGGCTACTGTTCGGGGCTGGGAGGTCTCATGGACCGTCGTCGCTTCATCGCCAATGTGATCGCCGTCGCCGGGCCTTTCGCCGGCGTCGCCTGCGCGGGCGCGCAGGGGGGCGTCAAGCCCGTGCCCGGGTACGGACGGCTGAAGCCGGTAGCCGACCTGCGTGACGGGAAGGTGCGGCTGCACCTGCCCGACGGGTTCAAGTACCGCTCGTTCAGCGCCGCGGGCGAGAAGTTCAGCGACGGCTCGGCCGTGCCCGGCAGGCACGACGGCATGGCGGCCTTCTCGGGGCCGGACGGCAGCGCCATCCTGATCCGCAACCACGAGGTCAACGGCCCCGTCGGCGCGTTCGGCGACAAGGCCAAGGCGTACGACCCGATGGCCGGGGGCGGCACCTCGACCCTGCGCGTCACCCGCTACGGCGAGGTGATCAAGAGCGCGCCCTCGCTGAACGGCACCATGATGAACTGCTCGGGCGGTCCCATGGCGTGGCGGGCCTGGGTGAGCTGCGAGGAGACGGTCAACGGCCCCGACGTGGCCGACGACTTCTCCGGCGGCGACAACTCCAAGCTCACGCAGAAGCACGGCTACCTCTTCGAGGTGCCGGTCAACCGGGCCGCCAGCGCCAGGCCGATCAGGTCGGCCGGTCGGTTCCCGCACGAGTCGGTGGCGTTCGACCCCTCGACGGGCGCGCTCTACATGACCGAGGACAACTTCTCCTTTCCCTCCGGGTTCTACCGGTACCTGCCGCCGAGGCACCCCGTCCAGGCCGGCCGGCTGCTCGACGGCGGCAGGCTGCAGATGCTCGCCGTCAAGGGCGCCAAGCGCAAGGACCTGTCCGCAGGGCAGCGGGCGGGTACGGCGTACGAGACGGTCTGGGTGGACATCGACGACCCCGACCCGGCCTTCACCGGCAAGCCGGCCAACGACGAGGCCGTACAGGCCGTGGGCCGGCAGGGGCGCGAGGAGGGGGCGGCCATCTTCTCCAGGCTGGAGGGGGCCGTCTTCCACCAGGGCGTCGTGTACTTCGTCTCCACCCAGGGCGGGGACACCGCACCGGGCGACACGCCGCCGTCCGGGTTCGGGAAGGGGCGGGGGCAGGTGTGGGCGTACGAGACGTCGAGCGGGCGGCTCAAGCTCGTCTACGAGTCGCCGCGCTCGGCCGCGCTCGACCTGCCGGACAACGTGACCGTCAGCAGGCGCGGCACGCTCGTGCTGTGCGAGGACGGCGACGGCGACAACTACCTTCGCGGGCTCACGAAGTCGGGGGAGATCTTCGACTTCTGCCGCCTGGAGCCGATCTCCGGCGATTCGGGGGCGGAGTTCGCGGGCTCGACGTTCGGGCCCGGCGGCCACACGCTGTACGTCAACGTGCAGGCCAAACAGGGCAGGTCCTTGGCCATCTGGGGGCCGTGGGAGCGGGGGCTGTTCTGAGTACGCTTGGGTGATGATCCTGGGCATCGGCGTGGACGTGGTGGACATCGCCCGCTTCGAGGCGACGCTGGAGCGCACTCCGAAGCTCAGGGAGCGGCTGTTCACCGAGGCCGAGCGGGGGCTGCCGGTGCAGTCGCTGGCGGCCAGGTTCGCCGCCAAGGAGGCCGTGGCCAAGGCGCTCGGCGCGCCGGCGGGGCTGGACCACCGGGAGGCCGAGGTGCGCCGCGGCGAAGCCGGCAAACCGGAGCTGCGGATCACCGGCAGAGCCGCGGAGGTCGCCTACGACCTCGGGGTCAAGCGGTGGCACATCTCCCTCAGCCATGACGCGGGTGTGGCCGTGGCCTATGTGATCGCGGAGGGATAGCTTCGGATCATGAGGACTGCCTACACCGCCGACCAGATCAGGGGCGCCGAGCACGAGTTGATGGCGCGGCTGCCCGAGGGCACGCTCATGCAACGGGCCGCCACCGGGCTCGCCGCCGTCTGCGCCGACCTCTTGGGCAGGGTGTACGGCAAGCGCGTCGTGCTCCTCGTCGGCAGCGGCGACAACGGCGGTGACGCGCTCTACGCGGGCGAGCGCCTGGCCAGGCGCGGCGCGTTGGTGGGCGCGATCCTGGCCGGGTCCAAGACGCATGAGGCGGGGCTGGCCGCGTTCCGCCAGGCCGGTGGGCGGGTCGCCGACCGGGCCTTTCTGGAGGGGGCGGACCTGATCATCGACGGGCTCGTCGGAATCGGGGCCTCCGGGGCGCTGCGGGAGCCGTACCGGGAGCTGGTCGAGGAGGCGAACGCCGCCCGCGGCCCGATCGTGGCGGTGGACGTGCCCAGCGGGGTGGACGCGAGCAGCGGGCGGGTGGACGGCGCGGCGGTGCGGGCGCGGGTGACCGTGACCATGGGGGCGTACAAGACGGGGCTGCTCGTCGATCCGGGCGCCGAGCACGCGGGCAGGGTCGAGCTGGTGGACATCGGGCTCGGGGCGTACCTGCCCGATCCCGACGTGGCGGCCCTGACCCCCGCAGACGTGGACGTTCTGCTGCCGCGGCCGGGCAAGGAGTCGGACAAGTACCGCAGGGGCGTGCTGGGCGTCGCCGCGGGGAGCGACCTGTTCACCGGCGCCGCCGTGCTGGCCGTGGGGGGCGCGCTGCGGGCCGGGGCGGGGATGGTGCGGTACGTGGGGCCGAGCGCGCCGGTCGCGCAGGTGCGTTCGCACTGGCCAGAGGCGGTGGTCACCGAGCTGGACCGGCCTTCGATCGACGACGTGGGGCGGGTGCAGGCGTGGGTGCTCGGGCCCGGCCTGGGCACCGGGGACTGGGCGCACGAGCTGGCCGCCGGCGTGCTCGCGTCCAACGTGCCCGTGCTGATCGACGCCGACGGGCTGACGCTGGTGGCCCGGGACCGGGCGCTGCTGAGGCGGTCCGCGCCTGTGTTGGTCACGCCGCACGCCGGGGAGCTGGCGCGGCTCACCGGCGCCGACCGCGACGACATCGAGGCGGCCCGGCTGGAGCACGCTCGGCGGGCCGCGGGCGAGCTGGGGGTGACCGTGCTGCTCAAGGGGTCCACCACGGTGGTGGCCGAGGACTCCCGGCCGGTACGCGTGAACGCCACCGGGACGTCCTGGCTGGCCACCGGAGGGACCGGGGACGTGCTGTCGGGGGTGGCGGGGGCGCTGCTCGCCCAGGGGTTGGGCTGTTACGACGCGGCGTCCTGCGGGGCGTACCTGCACGGGCTCGCCGGCCGCCTCGCGGCCGACGGCGCGCCGCTGGCCGCAGCCGACGTGGCCACGGCGATCCCCGCGGCGATCCGCGCGGTGAGCGGCACGTAAGCGCACGGCGCCGGGCGCCGGGGAATCGTTCGTCTTACGGGGTGGTCAGGGGGTGCGAATCGCGCTCGACCACGTGCGTGAGCTGCCACACTAGAAGGATGTACCACCCGATGGCCACCCCCGCCGAGGCGCGGGTCGACCTGGACACGATCAGGCGCAACGTGGCCCTGCTCAAAGAACGGGCCGGCGGCGCGGAGTTGATGGGCGCCGTCAAGGCCGACGCGTACGGGCACGGCCTGGTGCCGGCGTCCGAGGCCGTGCTGCAGGGAGGGGCGAGCCGGCTGGGCACCGCGTTCGTCAGGGAGGCGCTCGCGCTGCGGGAGGGCGGCGTGACCGCGCCGATCCTGGCGTGGCTCATCACCCCGGGCGAGCCACTGGACGAGGCGCTCGGCAACGACATCGAGCTGTCGGCCTCCGACGAGAAACTGCTCGAGGAGATCGCCGCGGCGGCACGGCGTACGGGACGCGTCGCCAAGCTGCATCTGGAGGCCGACACCGGCATGAGCAGGGGCGGCGCCCCGCTGGCCGGCTGGCCGGGGCTGCTGGATCGGGCGATGCGGTTGCGGGCCGAGGGCGTCATCGAGATCGTCGGGCTCTGGTCACACTTCGCCTGCGCCGACATTCCCGGCCACCCGTCGATCGGGCAGCAGCTGGAGGCGTACAAGACGGCGCTGAAGCTGGCCGAGCAGGCGGGCGCGGCGGGCTCCCACGTGATCAGGCATCTGGCCAACTCCGCCGCCATCGTGACCCTCCCCGAGGCGCACTACGACATGGTCAGGCCGGGCATCGCGATGTACGGCCTGAGCCCCATCCCGGAGCTGGGCGACTTCGGCCTCCGGCAGGCGATGACGCTGGTCGCACGGGTCGGGCTGGTCAAGCGGGTGCCGGAGGGTTCGGGGGTGTCATACGCTCACCTGTACGTCACCGAGCGCGAGACCACGCTCGGCCTTGTGCCGCTCGGATACGCGGACGGCATTCTCCGGCACGCGACGGGGCGGGCCGAGGTGCTGGCGGGCGGGCGGCGCAGGTTGATCGCCGGCCGGGTGTGCATGGACCAGTTCATGATCGACATGGGCGACGACGCGCTGTCGGCAGGGGACGAGGTCGTGCTGTTCGGGCCAGGTGACGGGGGCGAGCCGACCGCTCAGGAGTGGGCGGATAATCTCGGCACGATCACGCATGAGATCGTGACCAGGATCGGCTCGCGCGTGCCGCGGGTCTACGAGCACAGGCGTTCGGAGTGACGACGGGCACTTCCCGGCGGGCATGAGCGGAGAAGGATCGGGGACATGACGACGACAACACGGCGCAGGGTAGGAATCGCCGGCGCGCTCGTCGGTGCGGCTTCCGCCGGTGTCGCGGCGGCGGCGCTGGCGAAGCGCTACGCGGTCGGCCGGATCAGGCTGCGCCCCGACAATGAGGCCAGTGAGCCGTTCGGCGAGCTGCGGGGCCGGGAGCGCACGCTCATCACTTCCGATGGGAAGGCGCTGCATGTGGAGATCGACGGCCCCGAGGATGCGCCGCTGACCGTCGTGCTCTGTCACGGCTACTGCCTCAGCCTGGAGTCCTGGCACTACCAGCGCAAGGACCTGCGCGAAAACTACCGCGTCGTGCTGTGGGACCAGCGCTCCCACGGGCGCTCGCAGCGCGCGGGCGCCGACGGCAGCACGATCGACCGGCTGGGCGACGACCTGGCCGAGGTGATCGAGCGGTTCGTGCCCGGGCCGTGCGTGCTGGTCGGCCACTCCATGGGCGGCATGACGATCATGGCGCTGGCCGACCGCCATCCCGCGCTGTTCGAGGACAAGATCCGCGGGGTGGCGCTCATCGCGACCTCGGCGGGCAAGCTGGCCGAGCTCACGCTGGGCCTGCCCGCGATGGTGTCCAAGGCGGTGCACAAGATCGCGCCCACCACGGTCTCGATGCTGGGCAAGCGCGGCGCGCTGGCCGACCGCGCCCGCGACGCGGGCAGCGACATCGCGTTCCTGATCACCCGCTACATGGGCTTCGGCGACTCCAAGAACATCAGCCCGACCGTGGTCGACTTCGCCGAGTCGATGATCAGGGCGACGCCGACCGAGGTGTTCGCCGACTTCTACCCCGCGCTGATGAACCACGACAAGCTCTCCGCGCTCCACATGCTCGACCCGGTGCCCACCGCGATCCTGGTGGGCGAGCGCGACTGGCTGACCCCGCCCGACCACAGCAAGGCCATCGCGGCCGCGCTGCCGAAGGCACAGCTCACCGAGGTGCCCGACACGTCCCACCTGATCCAGTTGGAGCGGCCGGGCGTGGTGAATGACGCGCTGCGCGACCTGCTCAAGAGGGTGGAGCTGCAGTGAGGCTCGCGACCCCCGAAGACATGCGCGCGTACGGCGCCCGCCTGGCCGCGCTGCTGCGCCCAGGCGACCTGCTCGTCCTGTCGGGCGCGCTCGGCGCGGGCAAGACCACGCTCGTGCAGGGCATCGCCGAAGGGCTCAAGGTACGCGGCCCGATCACGTCGCCCACGTTCGTGATCGCCAGGGTGCATCCCTCGCTGCGCCAGGGGCCGCCGCTCGTGCACGTGGACGCGTACCGGCTGGGCGGCGACCTCGAGGTGGACGACCTCGACCTGGACGCCTCGCTGGAGGAGTCCATCACCGTCGTCGAATGGGGCGAGGGGCTGGTCGAGGGTCTGGCCGACGACCGGCTGGAGATCCACATCGACCGCGAGGCGGGCGAGGAGGCCCGTGTCGTGACCCTTCGAGGTGTGGGCCCCAGGTGGGCCGACACGCCGTCTGAACCGGCCGAAGATTAAAATCCCGGTCATTTTTCGGCAACACTGGCACCCTTGACGTACCAGGCCGACGGCATAAATCATGATCGTTGGTCAGGGATTGGCCCAGATTTTCTGGGTATCACGAGGGGCGACATCCATAGTTCTGATGGATGCTGGGTTGCAGGACGGCAAAGTGGGGTGCGGCCGGTGCTCGGGATCAGGCGAGTCGCTTACGCGGGAGCCATCGTCATGGTCGGTCTGACCGGCTGCACGGCCTCCGCCGAGACCAATCCGACGGGCACACCCACGTCCACCCCTACGTCCACCCTCACGCCCGGCGGCACGGCATCGCCGACCGGCACCGCGACGACCAGCCCGAAGCCGACCGCCACCCGGCAGACCATCTCGGTCCAGCTCAACCCCGACCGGGTCACCGCCGGCGAGACCTCCAAGGTCTGGATCCTGGCCAACTGCCCCGTCCCGACCGGCGGCCCCGCGCACACCGGCACCGGGACGTCCAGGGCGTTCGTCAACGGTGTCGTGCTCAACCCGGTCCCCGCGGCGTCGGCCACCGCCACCGCGACCGCCACGCCCGCCACCGGCGGGTCGCCCTGGGTGCGCGGCGAGGCGCAGGTCTCGGGCACGGTCCGGCGCGGCTCCTACCGGGTCGACGTCAAGTGCGACGGCACCAACGACATGGGCCGGGCCACGCTCAGGGTCGGCGCGGCCGAGCCGGTGCCGTCCACCGTGCCGAGCAAGGCGCCCAAGGCGGGCGGCGGCGGCACGTACGGGATGGACGCCACCGACGACTCCTCGATCCCGATCGGCCCCGCGGGTGTGCTCATCGGCCTGGCGCTGGCCGTGGGCATCGGCGTGGCGGTCAAGCGTCGCAGCCGGGCGTAGGCGATGGCCCGCCCTGGACGGGTGGTGCTCGCGGGTGCCGTCACGGGCCTGGTGCTGGTGGCGTTCGGCAAGGGCATGCAGACGGGCACCATCCCTGCCGCGGCCGTGGTGCCCAAGAGCATCGACATCCCCGCGATCGACCTCGAGGCGCCGCTGATGAAGCTCGGCCTGGCCAAGAACGGCGAGGTCGAGCTGCCACCGTACGAGAAGCCGAAGGTGGCCGGGTGGTACACCGGCAGCGCCGTGCCCGGCGAGAAGGGCGCCTCGGTGATCATCGGCCACGTCGACACCAAGTCGGCCCCCGCCGTGTTCTACCGGCTCAAGCAGTTACGCAAGGGCGAGACCGTCAAGGTCGAGCGCAGTGACGGCAAGGTCGTGAGCTTCAAGGTCGACTCGATCGAGCAGGTGCACAAGGACAGCTTCCCCGCCAGGCGCGTGTACGTCGAGGACGGGCTCAAGCTGGTCACCTGCGGCGGCAAGTTCGACTACGCCAAGGGCGAGTACCTGGACAACATCATCGTGTACGCCTCCCGCGCCTGAAAAACGGTTGCGCGTTCCGAGATCATGGAGGCATGAGCGCAGACACGAACCCGCCCGCGTCCGGCGTCCGGGTGCCCTGGCACGACGTGCACCCGCCGGCGCGCGCGGCGGTGGAGGAGTTCCTGGGCGGGCGCGTGGCCGAGGCGGTCACCCAGTCAGGAGGCTTCTCCCCGGCGGCCGCGGTACGACTTCGCACGGAGGACGGCAGGCGCGCCTTCGTCAAGGCCGTCGGCCCCGAGCCGAACCCCGACGCCGTCCGCATCTACCGCGCCGAGCTCGAGATCGCCGCCGCCCTGCCGGAGACCGCGCCCGCGCCCAGGCTGCTGACCGGCTTCGAGCTGGAGGGCTGGGTCGTGCTGGTCTTCGAGGACGTCGAGGGGGAGCATCCCGCGATGCCGTGGCGGCGTGACCAGCTCGACCGGGTGCTGACGGCCGTCGAGGAGATGTCGGCCGCGCTCACCCCGGCCCCGATCGACGCGCCGCCGGTCGGCGAGGTGTTCGGCTCGTCGTTCCACGGCTGGCGCGACCTGCTGGAGGAGGACACCGACGGGCTCGACCCGTGGGCGGTGCGCCACCTCGCCGAGCTGGCCGAGCTGGAGTCCGGGTGGACCGAGGCGGCGGCGGGTGACACCTTGCTCCACGCCGATGTGCGGGCCGACAACATCCTGCTCACCGATGACCGGGTCTACTTCGTGGACTGGCCGTGGGCCTGCGTGGGCGCCCCGTGGATCGACCGGTTGTGCATGTTGCCCTCGGTGGGCATGCAGGGCGGACCCGCGCCGCACGAGCTGTTCGCCGAGCCTGATCCGGCGGTGACCGCGGTGCTGGCCGCAGTCACCGGATATTTCGTGCGTCACGGCCGCCTGCCTGACCCGCCGGGGCTCCCGACGCTCAGGGCGTTCCAGCGTGCCCAGGGAGTGGTCGCGCTCGACTGGCTGAAAATCCGTACGGGCTGGGTCTGACCCGTTCGGCGGGTAGGCTAGACAGTCGTGCTGGTCCTGGCCTTTGATACCGCGACACCCGCCGTCACCGCCGCGCTCCACGACGGCGAGCGGGTGCTCGCCGAGCACACGACGATCGACGCCCGGCGCCACGGCGAGCTGCTCGTACCCACCATCGAGCGCGTCGTGAGCGAGGCGGGCGCGGCGCTGCGCGACGTGACCGCCATCGTGGCCGGCAGTGGCCCCGGCCCCTACACCGGGCTGCGCGTCGGGCTGATGACCGCGCAGGGCCTCGCCACCACGCTGGGCGTTCCCGCGTACGGCGTGTGCACCCTCGACGCGGTCGCCTACGGCAGCGGGCTTGCCGAGCCGTTCCTGGTGGCCACCGACGCGCGGCGCAAAGAGGTGTTCTGGGGGCGATACTCCGATATGCGCACCAGGCTCGACGGGCCCTTCGTCGACCGGCCCGCCGACGTGCCGGTGGAGGGGCTGCCGGTGGTGGGCGCCGGCGCCGCGCTCTACGCCGAGATCCTCGGGAAGAACGACGCGCCGCCATACCCCTACGCGGGAGCCCTGGCCGCGCTGGCCGCCGAGCGCCTCGCCGAGGGCACGCCGCTCGGCCCGCCGCGCCCGATCTACCTGCGCAGGCCCGACGCCGTGGTGCCCGGTGCGCCCAAGAAGGTGACGGCGTGAAACTCAGGCGGATGATCGAGGCCGACCTGCCGGCGGTCATGGCGATCGAACGGGCCACGTTCCCGCTCGACGCGTGGAGCGAGGGCATGATGCGCGGCGAGCTGGCCGACATGCCGCGCTCCCGCCACTACGTGGTGGCGGTCGTGGACGACGAGATCGTCGCGTACGCCGGGCTCGCCGCCGCGGCCGACCAGGCCGACGTGCAGACCATCGCGGTGCTCGAACAGCACCGGGGCACCGGCATCGGCGGCGCGTTGCTGACCGAGCTGCTGGCCGAGGCGAGCCGGAGGGGGGCGCGGGAGATCTTCCTCGAGGTACGCGCCGACAACCCGCAGGCGCAGGCGGTCTACCGGCATTACGGGTTCGAGGAGATCGGCACCCGCCGCCGCTACTACGACGACGGCACCGACGCGATCATGATGAGAAGGAAGCTTGGTGACTGACGCACCCCTGGTCCTGGGCATCGAGACCTCCTGCGACGAGACCGGCATCGGCATCGTCAGGGGCCACACCCTGCTGGCCAACACGATCGCCTCCAGCATGGACGAGCACGCGCGCTTCGGCGGCGTGGTGCCCGAGGTCGCCTCGCGCGCCCACCTGGAGGCCATGACGCCGACCGTCGAGGCCGCGCTGGCCGCGGCGGGCCTGAAGTTCTCCGACATCGACGCCATCGCCGTCACCGCGGGTCCGGGGCTGGCGGGCGCGCTGCTGGTGGGGGTGGCCGCGGCCAAGTCGTACGCGCTCGGCCTCGACGTACCCCTCTACGGCGTCAACCACCTGGCCGCCCACGTCGCCGTCGACCAGCTCGAACACGGGCCGCTGCCCAAGCCGTGCATCGCCCTGCTGGTGTCGGGCGGCCACTCGTCGCTGCTGCTCGTGCCCGACGTGGCCCAGGACGTGATCTCGCTCGGCTCGACGGTCGACGACGCGGCCGGCGAGGCGTTCGACAAGGTGGCCCGGGTGCTGGGGCTGCCGTTCCCCGGCGGCCCGCACATCGACAGGTCCGCCCGCGACGGCTCGGGCACGGCCATCACGTTCCCGCGCGGCAAGGTCGACGACGGCACGCTCGACTTCTCCTTCTCCGGGCTCAAGACGGCCGTGGCCCGCTGGGTCGAGGCCCGCGAGACGTCAGGGCAGTCCGTTCACGTGCCCGACGTGGCCGCCTCGTTCCAGGAGGCCGTGGTCGACGTGCTGACCCGCAAGGCGCTGCAGGCGTGCCGGAAGTACGACGTGCACGACCTGCTGATCGGCGGCGGCGTGGCGGCCAACTCACGGCTGCGCGCGCTGGCCCAGGAGCGGTGCGACGCGGCCGGCGTGCGCCTGCGGGTGCCCCGTCCGGGGCTGTGCACCGACAACGGCGCCATGGTCGCCGCCCTGGGCTCCGATCTGGTCGCCGCCGGGATCTCCCCGTCGACCCTCGAGATCCCCGCCGACTCGGCGCTGCCGATCACGACAGTCCACGTGTGAGCCCGTGGGGGCCCTGCAAGGCTAGAATCGACCCATGACAGATTTGGAAACTATTGTAAATATCTCTGACCCCGCGGTGCAAAGAATTATCGATGTCACCAAGCATTCGAGGTCCAGCATCAGGACCACGTTGATCGAGGACGTCGAGCCTCTCATGCAGTGCATCAGGACCGGGGTGGATTTCATTGAGATATACAGCAGCGACACCAGTCCGATCCCTGATGAGTTGCTCGAGCTGTGCAGGCGCCAGAAGATAGCGGTCCGCCTCATTGACTCGTCGATCGTCAATCAGTTGTTCAAGGCGGAGCGTAAGGCCAAGACGTTCGGCATCGCGCGTGTCCCCCGCCCCGCCAGATTCAGTGACATCGCAAAAGACGGTGGGGACGTCGTCGTTCTCGACGGAGTGAAGATCGTCGGGAACATCGGCGCGATAGTGCGGACGTCGCTCGCGCTCGGCGCTTCGGGGATCATACTTGTCGACAGCGATCTCACCAGCATCGCCGACCGGCGTCTGCTGAGAGCCAGCCGAGGCTATGTTTTTTCACTTCCCATAGTCCTCGCCAGCCGCGAGGACGCGATCGCCTTCATGCGAGACCGGGGCATGCCGTTGATGGTGTTCGATGCCGAAGGCGAACTCGAGGTGAACGACCTCGGTGACAACGAGGACCAGCTGGCTCTGGTGTTCGGCAGCGAAAAAGGCGGGCCGTCGGACCTGTTCAGTGAAGCGTCTTCTGCCTCGGTCTCGATTCCCATGATCAGCTCCACCGAGTCCCTCAATGTCTCGGTTTCGGTGGGGATTGCGCTACATGCTAGGATTCGCCGAAATTTCGCAGCCAATCGGTGACTAATTCGCGCATCAGGCGGTGACGCGCGGCATAAACGCCTTGATCACCTCGGACTCCGCGGTGAAGGAACCGCCGAACCTGCCGACCTGCCAGGCGTCGAGGGACTCCTGGTCCGCTGTGCCGTGGGCGATGAACTCGGCCAGCACCCTGGCATACCCCGGTCCGAAAGTGATGCCCTCCTCGTTGTCGCCGGTCAGCACGTGCAGTCCGGTGAAACCCGGGACCTGGCCGACGAGCGCGCGCCCGTCCGGGGTGTAGCAGGGCGCGCCGTGCTTGAGCCGTATGCTCGTGGCCTGCCCCAGGACCGGGATGAAGCTCGCCGCCTTCTCTCCGACCCGCCGCACCTGCATCACGCCGTCGAGGGGGATCTCGTCGAGACGGTCGGGGACCTCGGCATCGAGGAGGATGTCCCGTGGATAGCTCCTGTACGTGCCGCCCCACAGCAGTGCGCCGTCCTGTCCGCGGATCCAGGGGCAGGAAGGCGCCCAACGGTTTGAGCAGCTGGTTGCTCCAAGCTCCGGTCGCCAGGACCACGGAATCGCATTCCACGAGCCCGGTTGGAGTGTCGACGGCCACGACGCGTTCACCGTTGAGGCGCAGGCCGGTAACGGGTCTGCGGATGTCGATCACGCCACCCCGCGCGAGGAGGAGTTCGGCCAGAGCCGTGCCCAGCAAAGGAGGGTGAATCTGGGCGCCGTTCGGGTCGAGCAGACCTCCGACGACCCTGTCGCCGGCCACGAGGTCGTTCGTCAATTCCGCAGAAGTCCAGGGCATAACCGGCGGCGGCCGTCTCCGGCGGGTACGCCGCCCGCCCGAGAGAAAGCCGCCGCCCGCGGCACTGGTGCCCTGTCGGACATCGGCCTACTTCCTTCCCACGGTCCGCTTGATTGGCGCGCAAGGGGCGCATGGCCTGCATGCGCTCCGCGGCTGAATGGGCATTCCTGCAGTTCGATCACCCGCCACGGGACGGCTCTCCGTGGTCGGAGACCTGGTCGGCCAGCTCGGCCCGTCTCACGAGCAGCTCTCCGACCGAGGCATCCCCGCCGACCGGAGTCGCGGACGTGACCATGCCCGTGAAGTGCCGGAGAACGTTCCCCCACTGTTCGTCCGGTGCGACCGTCCTCCGCTCCAGCCGCCCCTTGCTCTCCAGCAGGATCACCGGCCGGTGCTCGGACGGAGTGGTGAACACGTGCTCCACGGTGAGCGATCCCCGGCTGCCCAGGAACTGGTACCCGGAGGCGTATCGCGTCGTCATGCCGAAGAGCAGCCGTACGTCCACATCGTCCGGTGTGGCCAGCCGCGCACCGCCGATCAGGTCCACCCCGAGGGTGTGGTCGTACCTCAGCACGGCGTCGGTCACCTTCAGGTCCGTGCCGAGGAAGTGAAGTGCCGCGCGGATGGGATAAACGCCGACGTCGAGCAATGCGCCTCCGCCGAGCTCGGGCTTGAGCCGGATGTCCCCCGGAGGGCGCGGCGGCACCGCGAAGGCGGCCGTGAACCCGCGTACCTCGCCGATCTCGCCCCCGGCCAGCAACCGACGCACCTCGGCATGTTGCGAGTGGTGAACGAAGGCGAAGTTCTCCATGAGCGTCAGCTTCCTGGCCCGTGCCAGTTTGACCAGCCGGTGAACCTCCTCGCCGCCAGTGGCCAGGGGCTTCTCGGCGAAGACGTGCTTGCCCGCCAGCAGGGCACGCTCGATCCACCGGGTGCGCAGTCCCGCGGGCAAGGGCACATAGACGGCGTCCACGTCGTCCCGCTCCAGCAGCCGCTCGTACCCCGTGACGGGCGTGCCCCCGAAGCGTTCGGCGAACGCCCGCGCTCTGGAGGGCGATCGGCTGGCCAGCGCCACCAGCTCGGCGCCCGCCACGCGGGCCAGCGCGGGCAGGAACCGGCGATCGGCGATGTCGGCGCAGCCGAGCACCCCGAAGCGCACGCTGTCAGACAATGTGGACCCCGGGCACGTACATGATCCACTGACCGCCGTGTTGCCTGAACGCCTGCTCCTTGGCCATGATCTCCTCGGCGTGGTTCCAGGCGAAGAGCAGGGCGTAGTCCGGGTAGGGGTCGGCGAAGCTCTCCGGAGCGAGCACGGGAATGTGGGACCCGGGAGTCAGCCGTCCCTGCTTGCCCGGCGTCGAATCGCAGATGTACGGGATCAGGTCAGGCCCGATGCCGCAGTAGTTCAGGATGGTCGCGCTCTTGGCCGTCGCGCCGTAGCCGACCACCCGGCGGCCCTCATCGCGGAGCCGGGCGAGCAGTGTCACCAACTCGTCACGGATGTCCGCGGCCCGCCGCGCGAAGTCATCGAAGACGGAGAAGTCGACGGGCTCCGACGCACGCAGCCTGCCCACCTCCGGGCCGACCACACGCCGGCCCGGGCGGCTGATCGTGTAGCGAATCGTGCCACCGTGCACGGGCAGGTGCTCGATGTCGGACAGCTCCAAGCCGTGCAGCTGCACCAGCGCCTGCACCGACCGGACCGAGAACAGGTAGAAGTGCTCGTCGTAGATCTGGTCGAAGGCGGTCTGCTCGAGGATGTCGCCCAGGTACCGGTCCTCGATCACGAAGACTCCGTTCTCGGCCAGGAGCTTGTCCACGCCGCGGAAGACGGAGTCGAGATACGAGATGTGGCTCACCGTGTTGGCCGAGTAGATGACGTCTGCCTGCCCGTCCCTGGCGAGGATGGTCCCGGCCGTCGTCTCGTCGAAGAAGTCGACCTGGACCCGCACTCCGCACTCGGCGGACGCCTCGGCGGCGCCGCCGGACGGATCGACTCCGAGGTGCCGGATCCCGGCCTCGCTGATCGTCTTCAGCATGACGCCGTCGTTGCTGCCGATCTCCACGATGAACGGATCGCGGCCGGACAGCTCGGTTGCCAGAAAGCGCCGGGCGACCGCCTCGAAATGCTTGCGCATGAGGGCCGACCCGGAGGATCGGTAGGGATAGTCGGCGTGGAACATCTTCTGCCGCGGGATCTCCTCCGCCTGCTGCACCATCATGCAGGACTCGCAGACCCCCACCTGTAGCCGATAGAGGAACTCGTTCTCACGCGCGGACGGTAGGAGGAAGGCGTCAGAGATGGGCTGAGGCCCCAAGTCGAAGAATTTGCTGACATTTCCGGAACAGATGCGGCATTTCACGACTGTCTCCTAGGAAAGCGCGAAGAGGTTGAGCTTGTAGCTGTCACGGTTCCTTCCGCCTCCCGCCAGCCCCCATCCGACCCGGTGCAGCGTCGGCAGCCTCTTGCTGACGGCCGGGGGCAACTGGGCCAGGTTGCACGATTCCAGCAGCGTGGCGCCGACATCCCACCGCTCCACCTCGGCGGGGTCGTCGCACACCCAGCTCATCGTGACGTTGGCCCGCCTGGCCACGTCGCGGGCGCCGAGGAATTCGACCATGGTGCGCCCGAACGTGTCCAGGGCGAACCGGGCGCCGGGAAAGCGCTCGCTCATCCGCCGCACCAGCGAGCGGACCTGCTCCTCCTCCAGGTAGACGAGCACCGCTTCCGAGACGAAGAAGTACGGCCCAGGCCGCTTCGCCACCTCCGCCAGCCACGAGTCGTCCAGCACGGAGGCGGCCACGAGCGCGCGCCGGTCGGACTCCTCGAAAAAGCGGCGGCGCAATGCCATCGAGTCGGGCAGATCCAGGTCGATCCAGTGCACGCTGCCGTTGTCCACCCGCTCGAACCGGGCGTTCAACCCGGCGCCGATCTCGACCACGGTGCCGGAAGGGTGCTCCTTGAGGAAGACTCCCACCCACTCGTCCAGGACGGCGGTACGAAGCGCGCAGGCGAACAGAGAGTGGGGATTGGCATCCAGACTGGCGAAGTCGTAGTCGATCGCCGCGACCATCTCCACTGCCTTGGGGTCGTGCAGAACACCGCGGGGTTTCGCGGTCTCCACGGCTCTGCCGTACAGGGGGATGAGCATGGTCTCCTGGATCGTGCTCAGCTTCACCAAGGTGTTCTCAGACATGGGAGAGCCTTTCGACGGAGCCCGACAGGCTGTGCAGGCATGCGACCAGACTGCGTGACTGGATGTTGAGGTAGTTGCTGTGCCGGAGGAGATCGACCAGTTGCGCCAGCGTCATCCAGCGGAAGGCCGGCCCTTCGAGGCCCTCGGCCGACGGCACCTCGACGACGAGGTAGCGCGTGCGGGTCTGATAGAAGCGCCCACCCTCCTCCGACAGCGTTACGTCGAGCCTGATCTGGTCGGGGTGGGTCGACAGCACCTCGGCGACGAACGGCGGCAGCCGCTCGTGGTTCCTGGGCGTGCATTGCACGGTCGGTGCCAGCTCGATCACGTCCACGTACCCGGGCTCGACCCGGGCCTGCATGAGGGCGTGCAGCACGCCGTCGATCCTGGTGACGATCAGCGCCGCCAGCCCCGGCTCGACAGCCGAGATCATGGGCTGCATCCACCGATCGACTTCGCGGCCGGCCGCGGTGACGTTCACCCCGACCACCTCGAAGAACAGGCCGCGCTCATGGGAGATACGCCCGTCGGTGCGGCGCCATTGCGTCAGCCGGTTGATGGGCACACGCCTCGCGGTGATCCGGGTGAGGGAGCGGAGTTCGGTGATCCAGCTCAGGATCGTGTTCGTGCCGTGCCGGCTGTGGGCGTCCCCGTCGTAGGAGCGGATCAGGGCATCCTGGAAGCTGTCGGCGGGCGGCGAGAACGAGGGCAGCAGGCCGGTCCCGGCGAACGGCAGGCAGGACAGCACCGTCCGCGTGTCCATGTTCACCAGATCATCTCTTCCGAGCAGCTGGTGCAGCTCGCCCAGGGTGAGCCAGTGGAACCCGTCCAGGACCTCGACGTCCTCGCGGACCTCCACCACCATGTTGCGGTTGCGCTTGTGGTAGAACCAGGCGCCCTGCTCGGACTGCCGGACGTCGGCGATGACGAGGTGACCCTCGGTCCTGCGGAAGTAGTCCAGGTAGGGCACCTCACGCCCGCCGTGTAACCGCGTGTAGTTGCTCCGAGTGGCCTGGACCGTGGGGGAGAGCTGGGTTCCGTTGTGGTTGCCCGGCTCGGCCTTGGCCTGCATCAGGCAGTGCAGGACCCCGTCGAACTCCTTGACCAGGATGCCGAGCACGCCGATCTCCGGCTGGTGGATGATCGGCTGGTCCCAGTGAGAGATCGGGCGATCGGGCACGTGGATGTCGAGGCCCTCGATGGTGTAGAAGCCGCCGCTCTCATGCCCGATGTTGCCGGTGACCGGATCGGTGTCCCACCCCTTCAGCTCTTCCAGCGGGATCGGCTCCACGTGCATGGAGCCGATCCGATGGCGGGCTTCGTACCAGCTGTGGAAGTCCTCCAGGTCCGACCGGGTGAGGACGGATTCGGCTATCCGCCGCGATATCACCGCGACCTCCTGGCGATGGATTCACGCAGCGCGGTGACGACCGTCTTCAGGTCTGTGTCGCTCAGGGCCTGGTGCAGCGGCAGGCAGAGGGTCCGGGCCGCGGCCTGCTCGGCCCCGGGCAGAGGCCGGTCGGCGCCGTAGATCGCGACCTTGTGGAGCAGCGGGTAGCGGAACGTCGTGTAGACGCCCCGCTCGTACAGGTCGCGGGCGACGGCGTCACGCAGTTCCGCGGGCAGCTGTACCCAGTAGAAGTAGTGGGAGCCCTCGTGCCCGGCCGGCAGCGGCGGGGGCAGCTCCAGCCCGTCGATGCCGGCCAGCTCGCGGTCGTAGTAGTCGACCACGAATCGGCGGCGGCGCAGGAAGTCGGGCAGTCTGCCCAGCTGGACCCCGCCGATCGCGGCAAGCACGTCGTTCATGATCGAACGGCGGGAGAAGGAGGAGACCTCGATCTCCCACCAGCGGTTGGCGCTCTTCTCCGCCTGGGAGAAGCCGGTGAAGTGCTCCAATCCGAGATAGGCCAGTTTCGCGGCGCGTTCGGCGAGCTCGGCGTCCCTCGCGTAGAGCATTCCGCCGTCCACCGCCACAGCGATCTTCCCGTGATCGAAGCTCCACAGCCCGATGTCGCCGAAGGTTCCGCAGGCTCGGCCGTCCACTCGGGAGGCGATGGCGTTGGCGGCGTCTTCGATGAGGTGGATTCCGCGCCGTCGGCACAGCTCGGCGATCGCCGCGATCTCGCCGGGATATCCGCCGAAGTGCAGCACCAGTACGGCCTTGGTGGCCGGGGTCAGCGCCGCTTCGATGTCCGCCACTGTCGGGTTGAGCGTCCGCTCCGCGACATCGCAGAAGACCGGACGGGCGCCGTGGGCGGCGATCGCGTTGGCCGCGCTGACGAAGCTCACCGTCGGCAGCACCACGTCGTCACCGGGGCCGAGCCCCAGCAGTTGCACGGCCAGAAAGGTCGCCTCGGTGCAGGAATTGACCGAGGTCACGTGTTCGGTGCCGACACCGATGTGTTCGGCGAAGGCCTGCTCGAACTGCTCCACTCTCCGGCCCTTGCCGATCCAGTTGCTCTCGAAGACCTCCTTGACCGCCGCGAGCTCCGCCTCGCCCAGCATCGGCTGAAAGACGTTGATCATTTTGCCTCCGCGAGCACCTTCTCGATCTGGTCGGCGGCGAGCTCACCGCCACCGGAGTCATGCAGGGCCTGCCGCATCGCCGCGGCACGTGCCGTGGTCTCCTCGTCGCCGAGCAGCCGCTCCACGGCCGCTCGCAGCAGGTCGCCCCGGATCTCCTCGGGTTCGAGCACGTAGCCGAGGCCCAGCTCCTTGACCCGCTGGTGGATGTCCACCAGCGGGGTGACGGGCGCCACCACGATCGGCCGTCCCCAGTGGAAGGCCTCCATCACGCTGCCCAGCCCGCCGTGGGTGACCAGCACGCGGGCGTGCTCCAGCACCCGCAGGTGCGGAACCCAGCGGTGCACCTCGACATTGGGCGGCAGCGGTCCGAGGGTGGCAGGGTCCACTCCCTCTCCCAGCGAGATCACCACGTGCAGCGGGGCGTCGGCGAACGCCTCGATGCAACCTCGGAAGAAGCCGGGGTGGGCGTTGTAGACGGTGCCGAGCGAGATCAGGATCACGGGCAGCCCGTTGCCCGGAGGCTGCCATTCGCCGAGGAAGGACCGTGTGCCCAGGCACGGCCCCACGAAAACGTAGCGGGGGTCCGCCTCGCCCTTGTGGAAGGAGCGGGGCAGGAAGACCAGGTTGTGCTCCTCCACCGGGGTCCTGAGGTAGTCCTCGATCGCCAGGTCGATCCCGTGGGCCCGCAACACCTCGGTCATCTTCGCCCGTGTGTCGGCGAAGGCCGAGGGCGCCGCCTGCCGGGTGCGGGGCCTGCCGCCGCTGGTGTTCTGCGCCCAGAACTGCCTGGCGTAGACGGGCGTGGGGATCGTCTGCACGGCGGGCACCGCCCAGGACCCGGCCAGCATCCGGCCGGGACCTGAGGCCATCTGGTCGTAGACCACCGCGTCCGGCGGGCCGCCGGGCAGCCCTTCCCGCGCCGCGGCCACGATGGCCGCGGTCTCGGTGACCATCAGCTCGAAACCCTTCATGGGGTCGGACTTGGCCAGCATCGCGGACAGGTCGCTGGCGGCCATCTCCGAGGGATAGCGGATGGGGTGTCCGCCCGCGCCCCGCACCGCCTCGGCGTACTTGTCGGCGATCAGATAGCTGACCCGGTGCCCCCGCCGGGCCAGCTCCTCCACCACTCCCAAGGTGGGAAGGACGTGGCCGTGCACAGGCATGGCCACGAAGGCGATGTGATGCCCCATCGGACTCTGTCTCCCTACCACGTGACCAACAGCTCGCGCGGGTACTGGTTGAAAAGATTGGCGTTCATCGGCACCTGCCCGACGTCCACGGCCGGGGCGAGGCCCGGCCATCGCGCCAGCAGCCGCCCGAAGCCCTCCTGCAGCTCCACCCGCGCCAGCGGGGCGCCCAGGCAGAAGTGCCGTCCGTAACCGAAGCTCAGGTGGTGCCGGGCCGCGCCGCGGCTGAGGTCGAACTCCTCCGGCCGTTCGAGGTGCGCCTCGTCACGGCCGGCGGAGTCGACCGAGATCAGTACGGCGGAGCCGGCCGGAATGGTGACTCCGCCCAGCTCGACGTCGGCGGTGGTGTACGTCTTGCCGGCGAACCCGGTCCCGGACTGGGCGTAGCGGAGGATCTCCTCCACCGCCGGCACGATGAGCGCGGGATCCTTGGCCAGCTTCGCCAGCTCATCCGGATGCTGGAACAGCGCCAGGAACCCGTTGCCGAACTGGACGGCCGCGGTCTCGTAGCCGGCGACGGTCATGAGCATGACGGTGGTGCACCGTTCCTTCTCGGACAGCCCGGCCTGCCGCAGGTCGGCGAGCGGACCCTCGTCGACTCGCGCGACCAGTTCGGACGCGGCGCCGTGCAGGTGCCGCATCGCCTCGCCGAAGGCGGCCATGGACGCTCCCGCTCCCCGCAGCGCGCGGGCCCAGGACTCGAATCCCGGCCGCAGGTCAGGCGGCACCCGGAACAGCCGCAGGATGACCTTGAGCGGCAGGTTGAAGGCGAACGCCGCCATCAGGTCCACGGGCGCGGGCAGCCCCGCCATCTCGTCGAGCACGTCCTCGACCAGCTCGCCGATGGGACCTCGCATGGTCTCGGCCTGTCCCGGGCTGAAGACGGCCCCGACCGTGCGCCGCCAGCGCAGGTGCGCCTCCGGGTCGGCGATGGACAGGCCGAAGTCGAACGGCCCGTCGCCGGCGGCCCGCTCGCGGTCCTCCCGGCGGCTGAAGCGCTCGTCGGCGAAGACCTGGCGCACGTCGTCGTGGCGGGTCACCAGCCAGGCGGTGGCGCCGTTCCGCAAGGCCACCTGGCTGACCGGCGCGTTGCGGCGCAGCCACACGAACTCCTCTGGCAGCTCGAAGGGGCATTTCCTGGCGAACGGATAAGAACGCATCAAGTCCTCCCGTGGTACTGCGTGTAGGGCAATCCGCTGACCGTCTGGGAGAAGGGGTCGCTGGTGACCCGCATCGCCGCGGCGTCGACGCGGAGAGGGTCGGCCGCCAGCGCGCCGAGCGCCTCCGCGATCTGATAGCGGGCGCTGGTCGCGCCGAGGCAATAGTGCGCGCCCTTGCCGAAGGTGAACGTGGTGGTCCTGCCGCGGGCCGGGCAGAAGCTCTCCGGGTCGGCCACGCCGGCGGGGTCGTTGTTGACGGCTTGGACGTCCACCACGATCGCGGTGCCGGGCTCGAGCCGTACGCCGAGGCAGTCGCAGTCCTCGGTGGTCCAGCCATGGATCGTCAGGAAGGGCGGATGGATCCGCATCGCCTCCTCGGCCACCTGCTCGACCGCGACCTCGCCCCGCGTGACCGTGTCCAGCACCTCGGGCCGGCCGAGCAGCGCGTGGCAGCCGACAGCGAGGCCGGTCGTCACCTGGGGTACCCCGGCCGCCAGCAGCTGACCGATGAGGGCGACCTCCGCCCACGGATACGCGGCGGGCGCGCGCAGGACCTTCATGAGGGGCACGTCCTGCGCTCGGCCGAGGGCGGACCGCAGGAACACCAGGGCGCTCTCGAACGCCTGCCCGGCCCGTTCCCCCAGCTCCCGCTCGCCGCGGAATCGCTTCCGAACGGCGAACATGAGCACGTGGTAGACCTTGGCCAGCGTCGCCCAGTCCTCCTCGGCGAAGCCCATGAGGGCGAAGGTGCTGTCCAGGCAGTAGGGCGCCACGAAATCCTCGACCAGATTCCCGCTGCCGAGCAGCCGGGCACGCCTTTCGGCGGCAATCTTGCCGAGGACCGGGCGGAAGCCGGCCAGCGGACCGGCGTTGTAGACCCTGCGGAGCTCTGGGGAGACTTCGGGGTGATTGGCCCCGCGCAGATACCACAGATTGAAGAACCGCGACACGGACGGGACCTCGTCCGTGTGATCGGTGTCCGCGACCCCGTTGGCGGGCAGCGTGCCGACGTGTGGATCTCGCAGCACGATGTCCGCGAGCGCCTGCGTGCGCACCAGCCACTGCCGGGTTTCCTGGTCCCACTCCAGCCCATCGGGCAGCGCCATCGCTCACGGCCTCCGCAGTTCTGCGGGCAATGGTGAATCCTCTCGTCATGAACTCGCCTGGTGACGTCGAAGGTGGCGACGTCCGGCCACTGCCGCTCGTCCCGGTTGGCCGACCCGACCATGAGCACCAGCAGGCTTCCGGCCGGCACGCGGGCGGCGCCGATCGTGGCCTCCTCCCTGACCAGCCGGCCCAGTGCCTGGGTGGAGGAGTCGTACCGCAGTCCCTCCTCGACGGCCCGCGGCACCAGGTCGCTCTCCTTGCGCAGGAGCGCGTACTGGTCCGGCCGGGTGAGCAGGGCGTTGGCCAGGGTGGAGAAGCTCAGCACGAGCCCCTGGTGGGGCACCATCGAGATCATCAGCGCCGCGCCGAGCACGGACTCCAGATGGCGCCTGAGGTCTTCCCGCATGGGGTTGGCGGCGAGATACCCCAGGAAGTCGTCCTTCGGCTCCCGCAGCCGGTCCACGGCACGCTGGGCGAACAGCCGGCGGATGTCCGCAGCGATGGCGCGCCGCCGTTCCTCGTCGAGGTCCTGCTCGTAGCCGCTGTCCACCCAGGCGCTGAAGACGGGCAGTTCCTGCGGGCTCACCCCCATCAGGCCGGCCAGCAGGCCGGTGACGACGGGCTTGGCGTAGTCGCCCACCAGATCGACGGGGCCGCCTCCGCCGGCCAGCGCCGCGGCGGTCTCCCGGCAGGAAGCCGCCTTCTTGATGGCTTCGGGCGAGAGGTCGACACCGGTAACCCGCCAACCCTGCTGAGCCATGTAGACCGCGTCGTACGTGGCCGAGACCAGCTTGGATGACTTGGCGGTCATGCCCCGGCGCCCCCATCGGACGCGCGGACGCTTTCCTTCAGCTCGGTCCAGGTCCGCGCCCGGTCGGCGACCGTGGTCAGCACGACCACGTACCCGTCGGGATCGGTCGCCTCGACGTCCACCGTGTTCCACGGAGTCGCCAGCGGGCCCTTGACGGTGCCTTGGGGCAGCTTCTCCAGCCGCTCGGCGATCTCCCGCATGGACGCCTCGGTCTCGGCGTTGACCGTGAAACTGAGGCGGACGCCGCGCCCGAGCGGCCCCGCCAGCGGCTCCCTGGCAGGGCGCAGCAGCATGTCCCGATACTGTGCGCGACGCAGGTGAACCACCGCGAGCTGCCCGTCGGGGCCTTCCACCTGCTTCTCGACCCAGAAGCCCAGGCCGTCGACGTACCACTCCAGCGACTTGCTCAGGTCGCTGACCACGAGGATGGCGAAGTTGGGCATGTCCGGGATCTCGTCCGGGTCCACGCCGGTCGGCTGTCCCTGGTGGCTGGGGTGGTTGGCGTGGCTCATCGGCCCTCCTTTCACGTAGGGGAGGGAGCGCACTTCTTTGAGGTTGTTCATCGTGTCGATGACCATCCGGTCCGCCTCGACGGCGATCGCGGGCTCGGCGGTCACGAGCCGGCGGACGGCGATGGAGATCTGCAGCCGGGCGCTGTTGGCGCCCAGGCAGTAGTGGAGGCCCTTGCCGAAAGTCAGCACGTCGCTGGAGCGCAGCGGGCAGCCCTGGCCGAGGGGGCGAGGAGGCACGCGCTCCTGGTTGATCGCGGCGACGTCGATGGCGAGGACCGTGCCGGGCGAGAGCGGCACGCCGAGGCAGTCACAGGGTTCGGCGACGAAACGGAAGATGTTCCCGAACGGCGGGTGGTGCCGCATGACCTCCTCGGCCACCTCCCCCGGATCGAGGGCGCCCGTGCGCAGCCCGGCCAGCAGGTCCGGATCGGACCAGATCCGCCGGCAGGTCACGCTCGCTCCCGTGATCATCGGTTCGATGCCCGCCATCAGCAGCTGGCCGATCAGCGCGGCGATCGGCCAGTTCCCGTCCTCCGCCCGCACCAGCCTTCTCGCCGCCTGCACGAAGGGGGTGTCGGCGGGCCCGGCCAGGAGCTCGTCGGTCAGCGCCTTGAGATAGGTCATCGCGATGGCGAACGCGGACCGCTCCTTCTCGGAAGGTTCCGTGTAGCCGCGAAGCTGCTGTTTGAACAGGTGGATGACCAGTTGGGAGACCTTGGCGAGCCGCGGCCACTCCTCTTCCGGCACGCCCAGCAGCAGGAAGGTGCTGTCCATGATGTACGGGCCGAGGTAGTCGGCCGCGAGATCGCCCTCGCCCGGGAGCCCGTCCAGACGCGAGTCGGCCAGCCTGGCCATACCGTCGGCGAACCGCTCCACAGCCCGCGTGGTGAAAGCCTTGCGGAGCTCACTGTTGAAGCGCGCATAGTCGTCGCCCACCGTGTACCACATCTCGAAGAAGCCGGCCACATCGGGCGCCTCGCCTTCCCGCGGCAGCCGCCCGGCGCCCTCGCCACGGCCGTGGCTCACCCCGGTGACGATGTGCGGATCCTTCAGCGCGACCTCGGCGAGCTCGGGGGAGAGCACCATCAGGCGGTTACGCGCGGAGTCCCAGCGAATCCCGTCCATCACCAGGCGACCATCAGCTCGCGGGGGTAGTAGGTGAACAGGTTGCTGGCCAGTACGACGTCCTCCAACGAGCCGGCGGGCCGCAGCCCGGGGAAACGGGCCAGGAGCCGGGAGATCCCCTCCTGGAGCTCGACCCGGGCGAGGGCCGCGCCCAGGCAGTAGTGCGGGCCCGCGCTGAAGGCGAGTTGCCGCTGGGCCGAGCGCCGCCCCAGGTCCAGCACCTCGGAGTCGGAGCCGAACAGCTCCTCGTCCCGGTTGGCCGAGCCCAGCGAGATGAAGACCGTCGAGCCCTCAGGGATCGTGGTCCCGGACAGCTCGATGTCCGTGGTGGCGAACTTCGCCACCGCGAAGCCGGTGCCCATCTGCGCGTACCGGAGAATCTCCTCGACCGCCGTCTCGATCAGCTCCGGCTCGCTCTTCAGCCGCTCCAACTGCCCGGGATTGTGGAACAGGGCGAAGAAGGCGTTGCCGAACTGCACCGCCGTGCTCTCGTAACCTGCGGTGAGCAGCAGGATCACGGTGGACACGAGCTCCTCGTTCGTCAGGGTGCTCTCGTCCTCGTCGTGCAGATCGATGAGCGTGCTGAGGAGGTCGTCGCCGCGGTTGCGGCGCTTGCGGGAGATCAGCGTGGCCGCGTACCGGCCGATGCCCTGCAGCGCCTCGCCGAAGGCCGCGTGTCCCGTCTTGAAGTCGCGGCGGGTCAGCTTGCTGGCCAAGGCGATGAACTCGTCATGTCCGTCCCGCGGGATCCCCAGCAGGTCGCAGATGACCCGGATCGGCAGCAGATAGGCGTAGTCGGCCATGAGGTCGGCCGGCGCGCCCTTGGCCGCCAGGTCCTCCAGGACCTCGTCGGCGTGCGCCGCGATGCTCTCCCGCATCCCGTCTGCCTGGCGCTGGGTGAAGGCCTTGTTCACGATGCGCCGCCAGCGCGTGTGTCCGGGAGGCATGGAGATCGAGCCGCCGAAGTTGAAGACCGGGCTGGATCTGCCCACGTTGAAGCCGGTGTTGACCCGGGCCGCGCCCTCTCTGTTGATCGTGCGGCTGAACCTCGGGTCGGCGAGCGCGGCCCGCACGTCCTCGTACCTGGTCACCAGCCAGGCGGGGTCCCCGCTGGCCAGCTTCACCTGGCTCACCGGGGCGTTCGACCGGAGCCAGCCGAACTCCTCCGGCATGTCGAAGGGGCGGTGCCGTTGGAAGGGGTAGGTCTTGGCCGTCACATCCATGTCAACCTCCACTGGTCAGTAGCTCGCGTACGCGCCCAGGCGGGACTCGCGGTGCCTGCGGACGCTCTCGATCAGGTCGCTCACCGGCGGCCGGCCGGCACACTCGCTGAGCACGTGGTGTCCCAGGAAGCCGAGGAACGCCTCCTGTTCCGGGATGAGCCCCAGCCGGTTGTTGTGGGTGTGCAGGTAGCTCGCCATGAGCACGCGCTCGCGGCGCTCTCTCGACGCGTCGGCCCCGGCCAGTACGACCTGGGGCAGGACGACCTCCGCCGCGTCCGTCACGCCGGCCCACGCGGTGGCGACCGCGGCGCCGAACGGATCGCCGCGCAGCTCCGCGGCGTGCGAGAGCAAGGTCTCCACGTGCGCGCGCGTCGCGTCGTGGCGCTCCTTCAGCAGGTCAGGCCAGGCCTCCAGGAACCGGGTGAAGACGTAGGGCGACCACAGGACGCAGTAATGGGCGAAGAAGCCGGCCATCGCCTCTGCGGTGAAGCCCGCGGCGCACAGCCCGCGGACCATCATGGACAGGCCGGTGCCCAGGCGGGCCGGTGATCTGCCGCCGACGTCGCGAAGCAGATCCAGCACGATCCTGCTGCTCGCGGCGAACAGCCGCTCGGCGATCGCCACTCCTTCGGGACCGCCGTACTTGTCATATTCCGGCTCGTACGGCACGCGGCGGATGGTGTCGCCGGGGTAGACCTCCTCGGTGTCGGCGCTCTCCAGCTCAGCCATGGTGGCCTGGGCCTGGCGGAATCCCTCGACGTCGAAATCGGCGACGGGCCGGGAGGCCAGGAAGCCGGCCAGCCGCTCGGAGAGCCGGTCGAGCGCCGGCTCGGCGATGTCGGCGTCGAGCTTCACCCGGACCCGGATGTGCGGGCCGCCCTGCCAGTAGCGCAGGAAGAAGAAGTCCTCGATGGAGGTCAGCGCGGGCGCCAGCCCGTCGACCAGGAGTTCGTCCTGGCGCTCGTGCCTGTACACGTGCAGCGCGTGCCACTCACCCGATGACATGGCCTGCTCCTCCCAGCGTGTATTCGATGAAGAACTCCTCGGCGCTGTGCGGCCCGCCCTGGCCGTACTCGGCCAGGGCGGGCAGGCACTCGTGGATCACGAGCGTGCCGCCGGGCGCCGCGGTGGCCTGCTTCGCGAGCACGTGCAGCAGGAGCGGTTGCCGGGCGTCCAGGAAGTGCGGTTTGTGCAGTCGCGCGCTCCTGGCCTCAAGGGCCCAGCGCCTGGTCTCCTCCAGGAAGTCGCCGGGCTCGACCGGCGGCTTGACCGGCCGCAGGATCCGGAAGAAGCCGTAGCGCGGGATGCCCGCCTGGCGCCGCCAGCGGTCGAAGCGATCGAGCGCCGCCGGCTCCCCGCGTTCGAGCCCGTCGAGCGCGGGCACCTCAGCCAAGGGGACGCACCACGAACGCCGGTCGAGTACGAGATCGCCGAGCACCACCCGGGGCCGGCCGGTCGGCGGGCCGAACCGGTCGCGCTGCTCCCACAGCCCGCCCCGGTAGGTCCTTGACGGCGCGAAGGCGCACAGGAAGCGATAGAGCGGCGGCGCGGCCGCGGGATAGAGGAAGTTGAGCGGGACCAGGTCAAGCGTCTCGCCGTCGATCTTGGAGACCAGGCGCAGGCGCCTCGTCGTCGCATCGGCCCGCACGGCGACGTCGCCGAGGGTGAGTGAGGGCCGGCCGTCATCGCGCGCGATCGCGCCGGGATAGACGAGTTCAAGATCCGTCAGCCGGGGATGCAGATTGAAGTTCAACGCGAGCACAGCGTTGAGGTCGACCTGGTGCGGGTTGGTCTCGGCGATCGTCCGGGCCAGCTCTTCCCCGAGATCCCAGCCGCCCGGCTCGGCGAGCAGATGGCAGTAACGCGAGAAGAACACACCGTGACCCGTCGTGACCCCGTTGACGACGGCCAGGCGGCGTCCCGCCGTACGGCTGAACTGCACCCGGTACGCGGCCGACCGCCAGGGCGGGAGCACGGCCGTGACTTCGTCGGCGAAGGCACGCAGCCGGTCGGGATCGATCCTGACCTCTTCGCGGGCGGGATCGTCGTCCAGCAGGTCGAAGAAGCGTTGGCGCAGGTGCAGAACCTGACGTGCCTTGGGGGAGCCGACGCCGCTCATGAGCTCGCCCGCCTGCTGGGGTGGCAGCGCGGCGAATGCCGCGTAGAAGTCGATGAGGTCCGCCTGTCCCTGATACCGCTCGGTGAAGAAGCGGTAGAGCGACTCCTTCTCCAGAGTCGAGCTGTCGAGGACGGGCAGGATCCGCTGGAACAACTCCAGGTGTTCGCCATTGGCCTCCAGCAGGTCCGGCTGCCAGACGGCCGGAGCCGATCCGGTGCCGACGTCCTCGTAGACGACGGCACGCAGCGCCTCCTCGCCGGGTGCCCGGCAGCCGAGGGTGGCGGCGTAGTTACGCACCAGGTCACGCAGTTCGGCCAGGAGTCCGGCGCGCTCTTCGGCCGTGGCCCGGCCGAACGAGTCCTCGATCCGCTGCAGCGACTCGAAGGTCTCGGCCAACGCGCTGCCCGCCTGCCTCAACAGCGCGGCCACTTCGCCGGCGAACCCGATCGTCTGGTCGGGCAATCCGATGCCGCGGTGGCACAGGCCCAGCCGGACGAGCTGATCGATCGTCGTGGTGGCCTGCTCGGGGGTGAGCCCGGCCTCGACGAGCCGCTCGCACAGCGCCCGCTGAGTCACCTCGCCCGCGCCGAGGGTCTCGACCAGCAGCCGTACGAGATCCGTCTCCTTTGCGTTGACGACCTGGTCCTGGGCGAAGGAGAAGACGTCCTCCTCGCCCTCCAGCGGCCTCCGGATGAAGACCGCGCGCTCGCCGTCGGTGCGCAGGCTGTTGTTCAGCCGCACCTTGAGCAGGTCCTGCCAACCCTCCGTCAGGTGGAGCCGATGTGCCATCCAGGCCAGCAACCCGGTGCTCAACCGCACCAGAGATCGGCGCCGGTCCGCACCCGTGCCGGTGGCCGACTCCCACGGTCCCGCTCCGATCTCCGTGAACGCGCCGAAGGGCGAGGGCTTGAAGACCACCCGGTAGGCGTAGCTGGTGATCGTGCTCTCCACGCGCCGGCGCTTGCTGGGCTTGCGCCCGTAGCCGAGCGGGTCGGCGGCGTAGGCCATGACCTCGCGGTAGACGTCCTCGCCGGACATCTGGATGCCCCGCTGCATGTTCTCGTCCCTGGCCACCTCGGCGAGCGTCTTCCGCGCGGCCTCCGACTCGGCCGCCAGCGTCTCCTCGACCTCGGCCAGGAGCGCCGCCTCCGCCTCGTGCTCCCGCTCCCACTCGGCCAGCAGGTCCCGGCAGTGCCCGGGCAGCCTCCCGTGGTCGAGCCGGACGCGCGGACGGCGGCCGTTGTGCAGGTCCCTGCGCATCCGGAGGAGCTCACGACGGTCCTCGGCGGGCATCGAGGGGATCACCTGGTAGAGCTCGTCGGCGAGCCGCTCGCCGACCGCGGCACGGCGGGTCCTGACGTGTTCGGCCTGCTCCAGCAGCGCCCAGGTCCGGACGGGGACCAGACCGTCAAGGGCGGAAATCCCCAGGGTGCCCCTGCGGAACAGGACATATGGACTGAATCTGTTCATCGCTGGGTCACCGAGATCTCCCACGTGACGGTGCGCCGTGTCGGCCCGGCGCATACCTGTGCCTGTACGGCCCGGTCATCCGGCAGGTCGTAGTGCTCGGCCACGCGGTTCACGTCGAAGCCGAGCAGGGTGTGGCTGCCGAGTCCGGCACTCGTCGCCGCCAGCGTCAGAGCATCGACGGCCACGCCCACACCCAGCTGCAGCTGCCGGTGGGCCCGCGCGCCGCCGAGCGGCCGGACGTCTGCGGGCGCGGCGATGTGCACGGTGAACGCGGCCAGCTCGACGTTGATGTTGTCGGCGAACACCGCCCGCTGCAGCTCGTGTGCGGGGTCGCCGTCCTCGGCGAGCGTGAGGCGCCCCTGGCGGTAGTGGTACCACCCGGGGGCCACCTCCTCGACCGCGCGGACGGCGCAGTGCAGCGTCACCAGGTCCGGCACGTCGCTGACGGCCCGCAGCTGCTCCAGCGCCTGCTCCGCCCGCAGCAACACGGTCAGCAGCGCCGCCCGGCCCGCGGTCCGGCCGTTGAACAGGCTGCCGTTCGAGGTGCGCCGCACCATGTCGGCCGGCGGCGGAGCGGCGGACCGGCCCGCGCTCTCCTCGCTGAAGTCCTTCGGGCTCGGCGGCTCCCGCCGCCGCGCCGCCGCCTGGATCGCCTCGAACACCGGCGACCTCTTGATCCGCCGGGAGCGCTCGATCAGGACGGGAGGCCGCTCCTGGTTCACGGCGGTGGCGGGCGAGGCCTGGGCCGGGCCCAGTCCGATCACGGCGTAGGCGCTCTCATCGCGGCCGTCCAGCCCGAGGCCGTCGTTGAGCACGGCGTCGGCGAACTCGGTACGCACGTCCACCGCGCCGTATTCGGCCCGGCCCAGCGTGACCAGCCTGCCCAGGGCCACTCCGGCGTCGATCGTGCCCAGCCGGTACGCGAACCCCCCGTACTTGTAGAAGTTCTTCCAGAACCGGCTGGTCAGGATGAGCACCGTCGTGGGCAGGAGGGCGCGGTCGTCCAGTCCCAGCGAGCGCCGGAGCGCGCTCGCCGCCTCCGGCCGCCCCAGGCCGGTGAGCTCGTGACGGTAGGGGTCGTAGTGCCAGGCGCGAGAGCCGGACTCGAGCACGTAGCACTCGGTCGGGTACATCGAGCCGCCGGACGGGATGGGCCGGCGCATGACCAGCCGCGGGCCCTGGGGCGCGGTGCTGCGGCCGGAGGGCGTCGGCGCGAGCCCGCCCGGGGCGAAGCGGACGCGGGTCACGGCCAGGCTCAGGTTGAGCAGCCTGCTCAGCCGTCCCGGCCTCAGCGGCACGCGCTCTCCTCGTGCGTACACCTTGATCGGCCAGGGACCGTCGGCCCAGTCGACCCGCCAGTCCGGCGGGTTCACCGAGGTGGGCTCGCGCAGGAGGGCGGTGAGATGCTCGTGGGCCTCGTCCGCGGTGAAGGTCAGGGGAACGGATGGGGAACGCATCCCACCTCCTCGTCCGGTTCCAGCCGGCCGGGGTAGGGCAGACCGGCGCCCTCCGTCAGCCGGGGCAGGCGGCGGGTGCGCCTGTTGCGGTGTCCGAAGGTCATCGGCACCAGGCCGGGGACGAGCACCCGTACGCAGGTGAGTCCGTTGCGCCGCAGCTCCGGCATGGTCTGGTCGACGACCAGCACGTCCATGCCGGCCTCGCGCAGCCCGCCCACCGCGACGTCGAGGTCCGCGCGCAGATCGGGTTCGTCCCGGCGGATCGTCGCGCAGACCTCCTCCAGGGGGATCCGCTCCCGCTGCTGCAGGAACGCGAAGCGGTCCCGCGCCTCGGGCAGCGCGGCGACCAGCGAATGGTCCTCCATCCGCCGGATCAGCGCCGGGTCCTCCAGCATGCGCAGCGCCTCCGGCCTGCGCTCCTCGTAGGAGTGCCGGGTCGCCAGGATGATGCCGACGAGCTCGTGCAGGCCACCGATGAGCGCCTGGACGGGATCGGGGTGGGCGCCCGATCCCGCGAAGGTCGCCGGTCCCCGGCCGGTGCGGTTCTCCGCCAGCAGCCAGAAGGACGGCATGCCGTACTCCATCGTGGTGGCGAAGGCGCGCAGGTCGAAGCCGGTGAACAGGCTCGCCTTACGCAGCAGGTCACCCAGCGGTCCGGTGACCTCGGTCAGATCGACCTCCGGCACGGCCAGCCGCCTGTACCAGGTGAGCAGGAACGAGTCGCGCTCGGCGACCTCTCGCAGGCCGTGCAGGACCGCTTCCGCCACGGAGGAGCCCAGGGCGCAGCCGTTGGAGGTGTCGTAGAAGAAGGAGGTCTCGCCATCGTGCCTGGGCCCCCAGAACGCCGCCCGTTCCGGCACCAGGACCGGGCCGTCCCGCTCGAACGAGTAGGCCTCCACCCAGTCCACCACGGTGTCGGGGTGGAACTCGCGATACCTGAACCCCTCGCTCCGGTAGCACTCCTCCGGGTGAACGCCCAGCTCCAGGGGGTTGAGCGCACGATCGGCGAGCTCCGCGTAGCTGGCGCGGACCGTCCGCCGCCCGCCGCCCCTGTGCAGCCCGGCGTAGCGTTCCAGGCCTTCGAGCACGGCGATGGCCCGGCTGTCGCGGTAGGTCGTGGCCCGGCCGATCGCGGGCTCCCGCCGGCCCCATTGGGTGGGCAGCTCGACCGAGCAGGCGCCGAACGGACTCTGCAGGTCCTGCTTGAGCTCCTTGAACAGGCCGAGGCCTGGGAAGAGGTAGTCCCGCGTGATCATGTCGGGGTCGATCCGCCTGACGCGCAGCGTGCCCGGGTCGCTCTTGGGCAAGGGATCGCCGGTCAGCTCCGGCAGGCTGCCCGCGCCGGTTTCGCCGCAGGTGGGACAGGTCGAGTCGGGAAGCAGGACCTGGAGCTCGGCGGTGCCCGCCGAGCCGTCCACCACCAGGACCTGCCCGTCGTCCAGCAACTGGCCGGCCAGCCCGCCGCGGACGCCGAGCAGGATCTGGTGGAACAGGCCCGGCCCGAGCACGGACGCGCCACGTCCCGATCGTGCCGGCCGGCTGAAGTCATCTCCTGACCTGTCCGGGCCGTAGGCGGAGTTGGCCACCCTGCTGACCAGGCACATCGGGCAGCCCGCGGTGCCCGGCCGCCAGATGGGGCCCACGTAGACGGTGGAGCGCCAGGTGCCGACGAAGCACACCGGGCGGCCGTCTCGCGTCGACTCCGCCAGCAGCGGCGTGAGATCGCCCAGCTCGGCCACCATGACCGTGGCGTCCGTGTCCAGCTCGCGGGCGAGGTGATCGGCGAGCAGTCCCGTTCCCTGCACGCTCATCCGGCCTCCCCAGCGGGCACGACCGCGATCAGGTGTGCCCGGCCGTCGAGGAAGGGCAGCAGGGCCCCGGCATCCAGGACGCGCAGGCCGCGGAGGTCCGCCTGCTTGGCGATGGCGGCGACCACGTCACCCCAAGTCGCCGTCGGTGGTGCGAGGTGCCCGGCCTCCTCCTCCGCCACGGCCCGCAGCAGCGCGTTGTCCACGGCGTGCTCCTCGTCGACGCCCAGGCCCCGTGCGGTCGCGTCGCCCGTGCGCACGTGTGCGGAGAACAGCCCGGTGGGCAGCCGCTCCACAGCCGTCGCCGACCACGGGCGGCCGCCGTCGCGCAGGGTGCCGGCGAGGAAGCGACGCACGGTGGCCTCTGCCGGTTGGGCGGCGGGCTCCCAGACGCGTACGTCACCGTCCAGGGCCGCGGAGGCGGCAAGCAACGCGCGGTAGGCGGCCTCCGCCGGGGTCCATCCGGCGCCGAAGTACGCCTTCCCCGGCCACTCGGGGGCGGATGACGCCTCCCCGTACCGTCCCGCCAGCCACTCCAGCGCGAGCAGCGCCACCTGGTTGCGTGCCTCGCGCGCCGAGATCGCCCGGCACACCACGTCCCTGGCGACATTCCCGTCGGAGACGCGGCACGCGCTGGCGGCCAGCGGCAGCTGCTGCTCGTCCTCCTCGCCCAGGGCCAGGAAGGGGCCGGTGACCCGGTCCAGCCACGAGGTGGTCACCGTGACGATCCGGTCATTGATCGCGACCAGCTCTTCGGGATCGTGGGAGGCGGGTATGTCGGGCCTGACCAGTTCCCCGTCGAGCGACTCCAGGTCGCCCGCCTCGCGCGGCGCGCCGTACTCGTGCCGGCGGCAGCCGGGGTGGCGCCGCCTGGCGTGTGAGCGCACCACGGGGGCGAGCGGTTCGACGGAGGTGATGGTGTCGCGGCCCCCCAGCACGACCTCGGCGGCCCGGGTGAAGGCGTTCTGAACCAGGTGGAGCGCGGCGATGGTGGCGGGGGCCGCGGCAGGCGGGAGCCCGGTCGGCTGGCCCGTGACGGGGGCGGAGAACCAACCCGTCACGCACTCCCAGCACCAGTCGGAGACCGAGGTCACGAACTCGCCGCACCGGCCCAGCACGCCCACGCTCTGCCCGCGGGATGACAACAGCTCCTGCGCGTCGGCCACATCGGCCGCGTCGCCCCCGTCCACGGCCAGCAGGACCTGTTGGGCCCGCCTGACTTCGGGATGCCGGGCCGCGGCGCTCAGTCCTGCCTCTTCCATGGCGAGTGTCCGCCACCCCTCCTCCAGCAGGTCGGAGAGCTCCGCCAGGTCCTCGGCGGCGCCGGCGACCAGCACGTCCGCGAAGCCGAACTCGGACAGGGCGCCGACCGCCGCACGCAGCGCGGCGCCCTCGCCGACGCAGGCGACGGGGGTGGAACGGGCCCGGAGGAACCGCGCGACGGGCCGGTCGGCGTGATGGTCCAGGTAGGCCAGATGTGCCTGGTACCGTTCGGCCATCCACTCGGGGACCTCTTCGGGAGCGTGCTCGACCTTCTTGATGAACCCATTGGCCTGAAGCTTCTCGATCAGCTGCGACACCGCGCGCTTGGCGCCGTCCGGCAGCGGCTCCAGGATCTCCTCGGCGTCGAGTCCCTCCTCAAGGGCGGTGAGCAGGGTGTGGACCAGCTCGTAGCTGTCCGCGCCGCGGACGGAGAACGAGCCGGTGTTGTTGCGCAGCCACACCCCTTCCTCGGTCCGTACGTAGAAGGCGTCAGCGGTGATCTTGAACATGCTCAGAGCTTTCCGTTGGCGCTGTAGACCGTCGCGGCCTGCTGTTCGGAGACGCATTCGATGCGGGTCGGGCGTTCGATCTCCGCCAGCGCGAGGCAGTGCTCACGGACCGCCGCCTCGGCGACCTCGCCCACCACCTTCGCCAGCAGATGCTCCAGGCCGGCCTCGGTCCGCTGGACCAGCACCCGGGCGTCGGCCACCCCGTCCAGCGTGAGGAGATGCCGCTCGATGGCACGCGGGTAGACGAGGATCCCCCTCAGCTTCTCTCCTCCGTCGACCCGGCCCTCCAGGCACAGGTTGCCCTCGTCGTCGAAGCGTCCGTAGTCGGTGCTCGCCACGCGGCCCGCGGTGGGCACGGGATCGTGCCCAGGCGTCCAGATGAACTGGCAGCAGTCGGGCGCGGCCACCGTGACCTTGCCCACCCCGTGCTCGCTGACCTCTTCGAGCCAGACGGCCTTGCCGGGGATGGGCCGGCCGACGTGCCGGTTGTGTCCCGGCCGGTAGTCCACGCTGATCGCGCCGGTCTCGGCCGTGCCGTACAGGTTGGCGATGGAGATCCCGGTGAAGTGCCGCTCGATGAGCCGGACCCGGCTCTCGCTGACGTGTCCGCCGCCGAGGAACAGCGCCGCCCTGGACATGTCCACCGGCTCGTCGGTGTTCAGGCACGCCGCGGCGGCGAGCGCGGGGACGCCGAGGACGAACACCTCGTGCTCCGACGCGACCTGCTGGACCGGGCGCCAGTTGTGCGCGGGGAAGATCAGCAGGTCCCGCTGGAGGAACATCGCGGGCAGGACGGTCATGAAGAACGCCGCGGAGAACTGCAGGGGCAGGCACGTGGCCAGCGTCGTGGGAGTGCCGCCGCCGAACGCCGGCCGGAACATGGCGCTCTCGTAGTGGAGCGCGATCAGTTCCCACACGTCCGCGTGGCCGATGGCCAGTTTGGGCGTACCGGAGCTGCCGGAGGTGGCCACGCCCCACATCGGCCGGTCGATGGGCCCGGGCAGCGGCGAGTCGACTTCGTACAGACCGGGGGCCAGCTCCTTACGGGGGATGCCGTCGGCCGCCGACCACAGCAAGATCGTGTCGGGCACGGTCGCCACCGCGAACAGGGAGATCAGCGCCTCCATGCCGATGCTGGGGTCGACGAGATAGCTGCCCTGCGGGCGCACCTGGCGGGAACGCTCCCGGCCCTGCGCCAGCAGCGTGCGCCAGGAGGCGGTCCGCTCGCCCCAGCGAACCGAGCCTTCGCGGTCTGTCGTCAGGAATCTGGTGAATGCCGGGCGACCCATGCAACCCACCCTTCGATCGTCTGGGGGCGTTCGACGGCATCGGCGCCGACGTCCAGCCGGTTCTTGTCGAGGTAGCTCAGGACCACGACGGTCTCCAGGGAGTCCAGAGGACGCTGCGGGTCGCTCTCCTGGAGCAGCTCGTGCAGGTCCTGGCGGACCTTCGTGGTGTCGGGGAACGGCTTCACCGTTCGGGGTCCTCCGTCCAGAACGCCTGCACCGCCGCGTTGAACGCCTCCGGAGCGTCGTGACCGGCGATGTGGCCCGCGCCTTCGAGCACGAGGCCGCGGATCTGGTCACCGAAGTCGGCCGCCTGCTCGGCGGTGATACGCTCGATCGACTTGAGAGACCCGTTGATGATGAAGGTCGGAACGCTGAGCTTGCCGAGTTGCTCCGCGCTCACCCCTATCCATTCGTCGTAGGCCAGAGCCGTGTGTGCGGTGAACGCGGCCAGCGTGTCTCTCCAGCGGGGGGTGTGCAGGCGCTCGAACTCCGCGACGAGCTCAGGGTTGTCCCTGGTCAGCCGGTGGAATCCCGCGACCTGGCCAAGGAACGCCTCTTTGTCCATGCCTGTGCCGAATCCGGTGAGGACCAGGGAGGAGACCAGGTCGGGCCGCTCGGCCGCGCATCGCACCGCGAGCGGCCCGCCCAGGTAGGAGGCGGCGACGAGCCGCCCCCTGCCGAAACGCTCCATCAACGCCAGGACGTAGGCGTAGGCGTCGTCGAAATAGTCCTCGCTCGCATGGAGCGGGCAGCGCCCGTGCCCCGGCAGATCGATGGGCACCAGATTGTGGTCCTGCCCCCATGCCTTGATCTGCTGGCCGAAGTGTCCGTATGCGGTGCCGAGCAGACCGTGCAGGATGTAGACGGGACGCTTGGGGAGCATGGCGGGTCAGCCGACGGGAGCGTTGACCGGGGCGTCGAAGTGGGCGACCTTGGTCCCGCGCTCCTCGATCCTGCTGAGGATGTGCCGCGGCCTGCGCAGGTCGGCGATGAGGAACTGGGAGCTCTTCTCGTCGTTGCGCGCCTGACCGTCGCGGCGGTACGGCGCCACGTCCGGACTGCCCGGGCTGATGACGCCGGCCAGGCCGATCGCCTGGTCCTGGAACTCCTGTGGCTCCCTGGTGGTCAGCACCAGGCGCTGCTCGGGACAGGTGAAGGCGATGACCGCCATCATCCGCAGGTAGTCGTCGTCCTTGACCCGCGTGGTGTCCTTGGACGACATCGCCGGCCGCATCCTGGGCAGGGACAGGTCGACGACAGCTCCGCGCTCGCGCAGGTGGGCCCCGTGCGCCACCAGCCGGACGATCTCCAGCTCCACCTCCTCGTGCAGCCCCACGAGCACGCCGGGGTTGACATACCGGTAACCGGCGTCCAGCCAGCGGTCGAAGGAGACGATCCGGCGGTCGTAGTCGGCCTTGGGCACGCCCATCGAGGTCTTGCCCATGAACTTGCGGTAGGACTCGCGGTGGTAGGTCTCCTGGAAGACGCACATCGTGACCGGCTCTTCCTTGCCGATCCAGTCGCCGAGCACGTCGATCTCGTCCGGCTCCATGCTGCCGATGTTGAAGTAGACCCGCTCGAAGCCCATGTCCAGCGCGGTGCGGATCGCCCAGCCGATGCGGAATGCGGTGGTCTGGCGAACGTACTTGTCCTCGTACTCGCCGGTCAGGAAGCCGACGCCGCGTACGCCCTCGTGGTGGTAGAGGATCTCGAGCTGCTCCTCGAGTTCGCGCTTGCCGGCGAACTTGCGCTCCAGGCGCGCGTTCCCCTTGCGCATCGAGCACATCTTGCACTCGGAGTCACAGTGGTTGGTCGTGTACAGCGGCACGAACGTGTGCAGCCGGGGCATCCGGGTGGCGACTCGCTGCTCGGCCGCGGCCTGCAACTCCGCGGTGCTGATCTCGCGGTCCTGCCACAGTGCGAGGGCGATGGCCGGCCTGGAGTGGGACGGTTCCTCGTCCGCCGCCGCGGCCAGCACGGCACGAGTGTCGATCGTGCTCGCTTCGGCCTGGATGTCCGCCAGCTCGGGCAGCACGAAATCGGTCGATCCTGTCATGGAGCGGCCCCTTCCAGAGGGAATGGCGCTGATCGATGAAGGGAGCCGACGGAAATTCGTCGACCGCAGGCTCACGGCCTCATTTCTACCTGCCCCGGCAAAGCAATGACAAGGAATTCAAGGCAATTCGGAAAACGTGCTCGACCTGCATTTTCGCAACTTTCCTGAGCGGTGCACGAGCGGTTCTCTAGTGGCTTTATAGTGACTTTTGAGGGTTCTTCTAGCACTTCTCTGGCGCTGCTATGGCGCTTGTCCACCCGATTTCCTTGACCTCAACCCGCTCCTTCATTAATTTCATCCCTCGGGGCCGCCGAGGAATAATAGGGGAAAGAAGGTGTTCCATGGCTTCCAACCTGGCCAGCCTGAACATTGAGGCGCTCGAGATCTCGGAGTTCCTGAACGACAACCACCTGCAGGACGGGGAGGTCGTCGCCAAGGTCATGTCAGCCTCCTGCACGACCTGCGAGTGCTGCTGCAGCTGCTCCTCCTGAGCATGGACCGCCGTAGAGCGGTCATCCACTGAGTAGTAAACAGCTCCACTGCGAAGACGCCTCTCGGCCTGAACGGCCCCCGGGCAAGAGGCGTCTTCGCGCGCTGCAACATTTCTGACACGCGCCTGCTGGGAGGACCACAATGCCCGCGACAGTTGACGTGCAACGGCTTGATCTGCCATCGAGCACGCCAGAGCAGCGCGCGCTCATGATTTACGTCCACGTGCCGTTCTGCCATTCCAAGTGCACCTTCTGTGACTGGGTCCAGGCCATCCCGACTGCTGATCTGCTGCGTAAGCCGGAAGATTCGGTGCGGCAGAACTACATTCGCGCCCTCTGCTCGGAAATCGAACTCCGCGGGGCCGAGCTCGCGGCGGCCGGCAGCCACGTTCCGTACGTGGTGTACTGGGGCGGCGGCACCGCGAGCAGCCTGACCGAGGATGAGTCGGCCGCGATCATGACGGCGCTGCGTGAGTCCTTCGACCTGAGCACGGTCAGGGAGGCGACGATCGAGTGCAGCCCCGACACCTTGGACGAGCGTAAGCTGCGCTTCTATCGAGAGCTCGGATTCAACCGCGTGTCCAGCGGGGTGCAGTCCTTCGACGACACCCGGCTGCGGCGGCTCGGCCGACGTCACAATTCCGGCCAGGCCGAGCGGGTGGTCCACGCGGCGCGCGAGGCCGGCTTCGACGAGGTCTCCATCGACATCATGTCCGGCTTCCCCGACCAGGAACTGGACGAGCTCAACCACACGGTGGAACGGGCCCTCGCGTTGCCGCTCAGCCATCTGTCCCTGTATTCCTACCGTCCCACGCCCGGCACCTTCATGCGTCGCAAGGTGGATGCCGCGGAGAAACGCGAGTACCTCAAGCGGCAGAAGATCCTGTTCACGGTCGCCAGGCGGCGTATCGAGGAGTCGGGACTCAGCGAATACGCCTCGGGCTATTTCGGCAAGGTCTCCCCGTTCGCGGCCATGTACTTCCAGCTGCGCGCCGACACCGTCGGCCTGGGCTCAGGCGCGATCTCCGTGGTGAACAAGCGCTTCCTCTCGCACACGAAGGGGCGTCTCCACGACTACATCGCCCGTCCGACGGGCTTCGACATCTCGGTCGATGCCGGGCAGGACCGGGTGCTCGTCTCCTTCCTGCAGGCCGGGCTGGCGATGTTCGACGGGATCCTGCGGACGGAATGGCAGATCACGACGGGAACCGAGCTGGGGGAGGTGCTCACCCGTCCGGCCATCGCCCCGCTCGTGGACTTCCTGCGCACCCGGGGCCTGGTCGAGGACGAGCGCGGCATCCGGCTGGACCCCAAGAGCGCCGGCCTGACCCTGATCGAGCTCGCCTTCGAGATGGCGATGTCGCAGCCGGAGCTGGCATGACCTGGGTCGAGTTCGAGCTGGAGGCGCCCGCGGCGCTCCACGACCGGGTCCTGATCGACGTCGTCGCCTCTCTGCCCGGCGCCGGATTCTTTCTGCGCAAGGACAACGCGGTGGCAGTCCAGGTCCCGGACCCGGGTGAAGAGATCAGAGCCCGGCTGAGGACGGCGGGCTTCAAGGAGTCCTCCTCGCCTGCCGGCGATCCGGTGACCGGACTGGTGTTCGAAGGCGCGCACCTGGCTCCGGTCACGCGCAGGTTCCTGTCCGAGGTCAGCCCCGCGCTCCTGGACCTGCTCCGCGCATCGACCGCCAACCGGTCCGACCGGCTGGCTGCCGCGCTTGACCTGATGGCCGCGCACCTCATGGCCGTCAGCGGCGCGCTGCGCATCGACGGGATACCCCTCGAGGTCCCCCTGGGCTTCCTCAGCTTCCGTTCGCACGCCGAGGCGTTCTTCGCGACGAGTGCGAATCCCGGGCTGACACGGGTGCGGATGGACGAACGGTTCGAAGCGAACCGCTCCGCCATCCAGGACCGGATCCTTGCCGTCTTTCAGCAGCTCAAGGGGGCGGGGCCGGAGGTCTCGGCCGAGGCCGGCGCGTGGTACGGGGCTGCGCGCGACACCAAACCCGTCATCGCCGAGCACATCAGGACCGGTGGCATCACCGCGGACACCGCCTACGTGGATGACCAACTGAGGGAGCGGGACGACTTCGCGGGCAGCGCCTTCCACACGGCGGCCGGGTCATCCGCGGAGCTGCAGCGCTTCCTCCGCAACGACCCGGCTTTTCTCGCCGGCCGGCTGCTCACCAGCATGCTCTATCTCAGCCTGCACGGCATGGGCGTCACCCTGGTGGAACGCTACTTCCTCTGTCACGCGATGAGCAGGGCCTGCGAATTGATCTTCGATGTGGACGCCATGGCGGTGCTCGGCAAGATCGCCGACAACGGGGTTTGAGGGGGAGGAACGACAGGGTGAGCTACAGCAACGAGCACGCGGAGCTTTACGACACTGTTTTCCTGAGCCGGGGGAAGAGCTGGGAAAAGGAGGCGGAGCTGCTCGGCCAGATGATCAAGTCACGGAACCCTGCGGCGGCGTCTCTGCTTGACGTGGCCTGCGGTACGGGAGCTCATCTGGAGCACTTCGTCAAGGCGTTCGCGCACGTGGAGGGGGTGGAGCCGGCCGAGGCGATGCGGGAGGAGGCCGAAGCGAGGCTGTCCGGCCCTTCGGTGCACGCGGGCGACATGCGCACGTTCGACCTGGGTCGCACCTTCGATGCGGTGACCTGTCTGGGATTCGCCGTGGGCTACATGACCTCCCAGGACGAACTGGACACCGCCATCTCCCGGATGGCCGCCCACCTGTCGCGGGACGGCGTGCTGATCGTCGAGCCGTGGTGGTCTCCCGAGCGCTTCATCGAAGGGTACGTCGGCGGCCACATGGTCCACGAGCCGAACCGGGTGATCTCCCGGATCACCCACTCCACCAGGCAGGGCAACGCCACCAAGATGACCATTCACTTCGTGGTGGCGGAGGCCTCGGGCATCCGCGAGTTCTCCGAGGTGGAGGTCGTCACCCTGTTCACCGACGACGAGTACACGGCCGCGTTCGAGCGCGCGGGCCTCGACGCCGAACGGCTGCCCGGCCCGGCGAACCACCCGGGCTACCTCGTCGGAAGGCGACGTTGACCATGCGCGTGCTGTTCTGCTGCACTCCCGGGACCAGCAAGCTGTTCTCGCTGGTCCCGCTCGCCTGGGCGGCACAGAGCGCCGGCCACGACGTTCTGGTGACCTTCGCCCAGCAGGCCGACGTCGCCGCGACGACGGGTCTCCAGGTCGTCGACGTCGCTCCCGGATTCGACTGGGCGGCCATGTTCCGCGGGCCCAAGGGCAGCGTCCCCCGGGAGAGCGTGACGTCCGCGCACGCGCCCATGGACCAGAACACCGCCTACGCGATGACGGTGGCCGCGATGAACCGGCCGCTCGTCGACCGGGCCGTGGAAACCGCCCGGCAATGGCGCCCTGACCTCGTCGTCTACGAGCAGACCGCGACGTACGGGCTCGTTGTGGCGGCTCATGTCGGAGTGCCTGCGGTGCAGCGCAACCTCGGCATCATCCGGACGAACGACCTGCATGCCACGACGGGTGAGATGCTCGGCGCTCCCGCACTGCCGCGGCCCGGGCTGATCCTTGAGTACGTGCCTCCCAGCATGCTGCCCTTTTCTGAGCCCGAGGGCGTCTTCATGCGATACCTGCCCTACGTCGGCGGTGGCATGACGGACCTGCCCGAACCGCGCCCCGACCGGCCGCGCGTCGTCATCACGATGGGCGCGACCAAATCGGTGGCACACCGCTTCCACGGGCTCTCGCAGACCCTCGCCGCCGCAGCAGAACTGGACGCCGAGTTCCTGCTCGCACTCGGCGGCGTCGACCCCGGCCAGTTGCCGCCGAATGTCCTTCCGATCGGATGGACGCCGATGAACCTCCTGCTCAGAACGTCCACGGCGGTCATCCACCACGGCGGCGGAGGCACCACGATGGCGGCCGTGGCAGCGGGGACACCTCAGTTGCTCGCGGGCGATCCCCGCTTCCTGGACAACCAGACCATGGGCGCCGCCGTACAGTCGTGTGGCATCGGCATTGTGGCGTCGCAGGACGAGGTCACGCCGGAAATGCTGACGCGGCTCATCACTGACGAGAAACTACGCAAGGCCACCATGGAAGTGCGTGAAGAGTGGGCGTCCCTGCCTTCTCCCGCGGAATTGCTCCCCCGACTGCTCGAACTCGCCCAGCCGGGCGGATGAGCCTGCTCTCCGCGCCATCGGAGGCTGCCGTCCGGAGCACGCCCATTTACCGCGGCGGTGGCTGACAGCCACCAGTTCGGCACTCCGCGTTGACCGACGCCACTCGTCTGACTGAACCTCATTCCGTCGCCGCCGGCCACATCGCCTGAGCCATTTGCGCATTTCCCGCGGTGCCGGCCCTGACCGCAAGACTCGTCACTTGTTGATATAACCGAAAAATCGGACAAAGCTTGCCATTTCGGCCCTCGACTGCGAAGGGCATTGTAGGCTGATCTCAGCGCCGCTCCTCGGGGTGTAGATGGGGGCGCGGCGCGAAGCACGGGGGATTCGGGTGGTACGCAGGCATCTGGTAAGGGGCGGAGTCATTGGGTCTGCGTTTTGCATCCGAGATATCCCTCGGGGTCGATTGACAAGGTGGACATTTCGGCTGATGATCAGTTAGCCTCATCCGAGACTCCCCCGAGGGCAAGAGGAACGGAATCGTTGGATATCAAGCTACTCGGACCGCTATCAGTGGCGCACAACGGGGAATCCATAACGCCTACCGCAGCAAAACCACGTACCGTGCTCGCAATGCTTGCGATGAACGCCGGCAGAGTAGTCCCCCTGGAATTACTCTCCGAAGAGCTGTGGGACCGCAGTCCGCCGAAAAGTGCCAAGACCACGATTCAAACCTACGTTATGCAGGTGCGTAAACTTGCCGAGTGCGCCATTCGGCGGCGGCCGGAGGGGGCCGGACAGGCCAAGGATATTCTGGTCACCCTGCCTGGCGGCTACCTGCTCAACGCCGAAACACACAATGTCGACATGTGGGACTTTGAACGGCTGGCGGAAGAGGGGCATCGCGCTCTGGAGACGGGGAATCTGCAGCTCGCGGCGGCAAAGTTCGCCGGCGCACTGGACAAGTGGCGCGGTCCTGTCCTCATGGACGTTCAACTCGGGCGACACCTCAAAGTCCACGTCCAACGGCTGCAAGAGGGTCTGCTCAGCGTGCTGCAGTGCCGCATCGACGCGGATCTGCGGCTGGGCCGGCATCACGAGCTCATCGGCGAGCTGATGCAGCTGGTCCAGGAATGCCCCACCCATGAGGGTTTCTACAAGAGTCTCATCATCGCTCTGCATCGATCCGGGCGTCGTCGGGAGGCCCTGAGTGCGTATCGGGAGCTGCACACCACGCTGACCAGAGAGCTCGGTCTCGAACCGTCACTCACGCTCCAGCGGCTGCACCAGTCCATTCTCCTGGCCGATCGGGAAACGGAAGAATTGGTGGACACCGCGTATTGGCTCAACACCGCGATGGCGTCGAAATAAACATATATCTCGCGGCCTGTCACTTCATCACGCTTTGACTGCCCGGCCTGCGGTAATCGCGTCCTGCTGGTGCAGCAGTCCCGCTTCTTCTCGGGATCTCGTACGGCGTGATCGCCGCCGGGGGAGCAACAGGGGGCACCATGAAGGGAATCGTCCTGGCGGGCGGTAGCGGAACACGCATGCAGCCGCTCACGCTGGCCACATCGAAGCAGTTGTTGCCGGTTTATGACAAGCCGATGATCTATTATCCGTTGGCCACGCTCATGCTGGCTGGCGTCCGGGACATCCTGGTCATCTCCACGCCCGCGTCGTTGCCGGACATCCAACGTCTCTTCGGCGACGGTTCACGTCTGGGCTTGTCGCTCAGTTACCGGGCACAGGCAGAGCCGCGAGGCATTGCCGACGCATACATCCTGGGCGCCTCCCATGTGGAGGGAGAACGGTCCGCGCTCATCCTGGGCGATAACTTCTTCCACGGCTCGGGGTTCCGCAGCCTGCTCCAGAGGGGCTGGGAGATTCTCGACGGATGCACGCTGTTCAGCTATCCGGTCACCGATCCCGAGCGTTATGCGGTTTGCGAGTTGGACGAGCACGGCAATCTGGTCGCCATCGAGGAGAAACCGGCGCGGCCCCTGTCCAAAAATGCTGTCACCGGACTGTACTTCTATGATTCCGATGTCACGGAGATCGCCCGGTTCCTGCAACCGTCGGAGCGCGGGGAGCTGGAGATCACCGATATCAACCAGACGTATCTCAAAGAAGGCCGGGCGAAGGTGATCGAACTGGGCAGGGGTTTCACGTGGCTGGACACGGGAACCCATCAGTCATTGCTGGAGGCGAGTGAATACGTCCGCATGCTGGAAAACCGGCAGGGCGTCCGGGTGGCCTGCATCGAGGAAATCGCGTTGCGGATAAATCTGATCGACGCCGACGCCTGTTATCGGCTGGGCGCGGAGATGAGCAATTCAGAATACGGAAAATACGTCATGAGCATCGCCGGCGCTTTAGCCTGAGGCGGCTTTCACCTGAGGTGGTTTTCGCCTGAGACGAAGCCTGGCGTGCGTCCGGAGACGCCGAACCCCAGCCGCTCGGGCCACCGCCCGGATGCCGCCCCATGTCCCAGCAGCACCCGGGCTCGGCCCGCATCAGCAACCGCCGCTACCGCTCATTCAAGCCCTCAGTCCTTGGACCGGCTCGGGCGCAGGAGGGCCTCGGCCAGGGCCAGCATGGTCTCCTCCAGGGCGCCCAGGCGCTTGGTGAGGTCGTCGGCCGCGGGCTGCACGATGCCGGTGACCGTCTCGGCGAGCTGGTCGCGGTCGGGGCGGGTCGTGACGAGCTCCGTGAGGGCGTCGGTGGCGGCGGCGAGGCGTTCTGCCTGGTCTCCCGCGTGCGTCTGGAGCAGCTCGCCCTGGGTGGCCAGGGTGGCGGGGAGCTGTCCCACGCGCTCGCTGACGGCCTCGATGCGGTCGCCCACGGACTCCAGGTGGGCGCCGGCCTGCTCGGCGCGGGCGGACAGGCCGTTCATGTGCGTGTCGAGCCCGTTGAAGCGGGTGTCGATGCTGTCGAAGCGGCTGCTCAGGTGCTCCTCGGCCTCGATCAGGCGCTCGTCGATGGCGTCGATCTGGGTGTCGAGCTTGTTGAAGCGGCCCTCGTTGCGGGTGGCCGTGTCGTTGAGGCGCTGGTCGGTCGTCGCCATGCGCTCGTCGAGCGAGGCGAAGCGGGCGTCGATGCGTACGTCGAGCGCGTCGAACCTGTCGTCGTGGCGGCCCAGGTGGCCGTCCACCGTGCCCAGCCGCTTGTCGACCCCGCTGAGCTGGCTGTCCACGGACGTGAGCCGCTTGTCGACGCCGCCCATCATGCCGTCGATCCCGTCGAGCCTGGTGTCGATGTCGGCCAGGCACTCGTCGGCGGACTCCAGCCGGCTGTCGAACCCGGTGAGCCTGGAGTCGAGGCCCATGAGCTTGCCCTCCACCCGGTCGAGCCGGGAGTCCACGCCGCTGAGCCTGGCGCTCAGGCGCTGCTCGCTCTCGCCGAGCTGCACGGCAAGGTGCTGGTCGGCCTCGTCGAGCCTGGTGGTGAGCCGCAGCTCGACGTCGGACAGGAGGTGGGAGAGCTGGTCGTCGGACTCCTTGAGGCGGCTGGCGAGCCGCTCGTCCGCCTCGACGAGGCTGGTGGCCAGGCGCTGGTCGGTCTCGTCCATCCGGGTGGTGAGGCGCTGGTCGGTCTGGTCGAGCCGCGCGGTCAGCCGCTGGTCCGTTTCGCCGAGTCTCTTGCTCAGGCGCTGGTCCGTTTCGTCGAGCCGCGTGCTGAGGCGCTGGTCGGTCTCGTCGAGCCGCATGTTGAGGCGCTGGTCTGTCTCGTCGAGCCGCGTGCTGAGGCGCTGGTCGCTCTCGTCCAGGCGGGTGGCGAGATGCTGGTCCTGCTCGTCCAGCCGGGCCGTCAGCTGCTCCGACAGGTCGCCGACCACGACCTCGACCCGGTCCGTACGGGTGGTCAGCTCGGCCATCGACTTGTCGAGCCGGGTGAAGCGGCTGGCGGCGGCCTCCATGCTGGAGTTGAGAGTGGCCAGCTTGGCGGCGAAGTCGGACATTCCCTTCGTGATGCCATCGGTGGTGTCGAGCACCGATTGCAGGCGGTTGAGGGCTTCCTCCACGCTGTCGCCCACCGTGCCCAGGTCGGCCCACAGGCTCGGCAGCTCGCTCACCGGGGCGACGCGGGCGTCCACGTGGCCCACCCTCTCCCCGACGGCGTCCACGTGGTCGCGCACCGCCTCCACGTGCTGGGCCAGCCCTTCGGCCCACATCGGCGGCTTGGAGGTGATGTCGTCGAGCCGCCCGCTGACCGCATGCAGCGTGCCGCTGAGGCCGCCGAGCTCGCGCTCGCGCACCTCACGCAGGAGCCACTCCATGCCTTCGAGTCGCTGGCGGATCTCGTCCAGCACTGCCCCCTGAGTGCGCTGCTCGTACACATGATCCTGCGCGGCACGCGCGAGCAGATCCCGCATCCTCTCGGAGATGCCGGATTGGCCTCCTGCCTGGAGAAGGGTGGTGTGGTTGGAATGGTCCACCGAAAGCTCCTTTGGCTCGCCGACGGTCTGCCGCGCAGCGGTGGGGATAGGTCCGATTTGCAGATGAAAGAGCGAGAACGCGGTTAGCCGCATCAGGGGGAGAACTCCCGCCCGCCCACCTTAGTCCTTCGATCAACGTCCGGAAGCCGCGAATTCAAAGATCGTTATTAACGAACGAATGCCCGGTTTATGCAGGTAGGCCGGTGTTGCAGATGATGACCGATGGCTTATCAAGGATCCTGGTAAGGATGATTACCGCGGATTCTTCGCCATTCAGCCGTAGGTCGGACCTGAGGCGCTCGATGTCGACGGCGGAGCCGCGCTTCTTGATGGTGACATTGCCGATTTTCCGCTCACGGAGCAACGCGCGAAGCTTTTTCAGCGAGAACGGGAGGGCGTCGGATATTTCGTATCTCCTCGCCCAGGGGGTGTCGATCGCATCGTCACCGGTGATGTAGGCGATCAACGGGTCGAGCAGGCGTCCGCCCACGATTTCGCACACCTCGCCCACGAGGTGCGCCCGGATGGCCGCGCCGTCCGGCTCGTAGACGTACCTGCCGATCGGGCCGACCGGGGCCTCGGCTCCCGTGGCGGTCAACGTGTGCCCGCCGGGCAGCAGGGTGGCGCGCCGCGTCGCCCCCTGGAGGCCGGTCCAGAGCGCGGCCTCCTTGACCTCGCCCTTGTACGAGACCCACTCGGCCTCGGCGCCGCCAGGGATGAACTCGTACGGGATGCCGGGGGCGACCTTGACGCACGCGCGGGCGGCCCTCGAGACCAGGTCGAGCACCACCGGCCAGGGCGGGGAGTAGGCCATGGGGTCGAACGTCCTGCCCCTGCTCGTCCGCCTGGCCGGGTCGGCGAACAGCACGTCGTAGTCCTCCGGCCTGACCTCGGCCGCGTCCGCCACGGACACCGTCACCCTGTCGCCCAGCCCGAGCGCCTCGGCGTTGGCCCTGGCCACGGCGGCGGTCAGCGGGTCGGTGTCCACGGCGGTCACGGTGCAGCCGGCGCGGGCCAGCGCGAGGAAGTCACCGCCGATGCCGCAGCAGGCGTCCACCACGCGGGGCGGACTCGGCTGTGATCCGGTCAGCCGGCGGGCGCGGTGCTCGGCGACCTCCACCCGGGTGGACTGCTCCAGCCCGTGCGGTGTGAAGTACATCCGCTCCGCGTCCGCGCCGAACTTGGCCCTGGCGCGCTCCCTCAGCCCGGCCTGGGTCAGCGCGGCGGAGGTGAGTGCGGCGTCGTACGTCCTGCGAAGCTTTGTGGCGGCCGCGACCGGATCGGCGCCCGCCAGCGCCCCGGCCTCCGACAGGGCTCGCTGGCCGCGCGGGGTCAGCAGCTCGTTGAAGGCGTCGAGGTCCACATCACCCGACGTTAGCGCCACGCCCGAGTAGGTCGGGCCGAGGACGTACTGTGGAGTGGGCAGCCGGGGGTCTGATCGCTCTCAGCAGACGCGTTCGTGTTGACTGTCAAGCCCCTCTTGCATATGTTTCCTGTTGGCACTCTCCCCTTGAGAGTGCCAACGTGCGACGAGGCAGGTCTGACACCCGCGACGGCAGGCCCAGCTGGTCGCCTCTTCTAGATCATTCAAATCTGAAGGGGAGGTCCGATCGTGACGACCGCCACTAAGGTTCCCGTTAAGCCGCTCGGCGACCGCATCGTGGTCCAGCCGCTTGAGGCTGAGCAGACGACCGCTTCCGGCCTGGTCATCCCAGACACCGCCAAGGAGAAGCCGCAGGAGGGCAGGGTCCTCGCGGTGGGCCCGGGCAACTGGGACGAGGACGGCGACAAGCGGATTCCGCTCGACGTCTCTGAGGGCGACATCGTCCTCTACAGCAAGTACGGCGGCACCGAGGTCAAGTACGGCGGCGAGGAGTACCTCGTGCTCTCCGCCCGCGACGTTCTCGCGATCATCGAGAAGTAAGCCGGATGTGTCGGGCCCCGGGCGCTCTTGAGGGCGGCCGGGGCTTTCGACGCTAGGAGAGGACTTTCAGCAATGGCGAAGATCCTGGAGTTCGACGAGGACGCCCGCCGCGCGCTCGAGCGCGGTGTGAACGCCCTCGCGGACGCCGTGAAGGTAACCCTCGGCCCGCGTGGCCGCAACGTCGTCATCGACAAGAAGTTCGGTGCGCCGACGATCACGAACGACGGTGTGACCATCGCTCGTGAGATCGAGCTGGAGGAGCGCTACGAAAACCTCGGCGCCCAGCTCGCCAAGGAAGTTGCCACCAAGACCAACGACATCGCGGGTGACGGCACCACCACCGCGACCGTCCTGGCCCAGGCCATGGTCCGCGAGGGCCTGCGCAACGTGGCCGCCGGCGCCTCGCCGCTGTCGCTCAAGCGCGGCATCGACAAGGCCGCCAGGGAGATCAGCGACAAGCTGCTCGCCAGCGCCCGCCCGGTCGAGGACAAGAAGGAGATCGCAAACGTCGCCACGATCTCCGCTCAGGACGCGCAGATCGGCGACCTGATCGCCGAGGCGTTCGACAAGGTGGGCAAGGACGGTGTGCTCACCGTCGAAGAGTCCAACGCCATGGGCATGGAGCTCGAGTTCACCGAGGGCATGCAGTTCGACAAGGGCTACGTCTCTCAGTACATGGTGACCGACCCCGAGCGGATGGAGTCCGTCCTCGAGGACGCCTACATCCTGCTCACCCAGGGCAAGATCTCCTCCATCGCGGACTTCCTGCCGCTGCTGGAGAAGATCGCCCAGACGAAGAAGCCGCTCCTCGTGGTCGCCGAGGACGTCGAGGGCGAGGCCCTGGCCGTCCTGGTCACCAACAAGATCCGCGGCACCTTCACCTCCGTGGCCGTCAAGGCCCCGGGCTTCGGCGACCGCCGCAAGGCGATGCTGCAGGACATGGCCATCCTCACCGGCGGCCAGGTCGTCAGCGAGGAGGTCGGCCTCAAGCTGGAGCACGTCGGTCTCGAGGTGCTCGGCCAGGCCCGCCGCGTCGTCGTCACGAAGGACAACACGACCATCGTCGACGGCGCCGGTGACCAGGCGGCCATCGAGGACCGCGTCAAGGAGATCAGGCTCGCCATCGAGCAGTCCGACTCCGACTGGGACCGCGAGAAGCTGCAGGAGCGCCTCGCCAAGCTCGCCGGCGGTGTGTGCGTGCTGCGCGTCGGCGCCGCCACCGAGGTGGAGCTGAAGGAGAAGAAGCACCGCCTCGAGGACGCGATCTCCGCGACGCGCGCCGCGATCGAGGAGGGCATCGTCTCCGGCGGTGGCTCCGCGCTGATCCACGTCTCCAAGGGTCTCGACGACCTCGGCCTGTCGGGCGACGAGGCCACCGGTGTCGGCGTCGTCCGCCGCGCCCTGGTGGAGCCGGCCCGCTGGATCGCCGAGAACGCCGGTCTCGAGGGCTACGTGGTCACCCACAAGGTCGCCGAGCTGGAGGCCGGTCACGGCCTCAACGCCGCGACCGGCGAGTACGGCGACCTGATCGCGCAGGGTGTCATCGACCCGGTGAAGGTCACGCGCTCGGCCGTGCAGAACGCGGCGTCGATCGCGGGCATGCTGCTCACGACCGAGGCGCTCGTGGTCGACAAGCCCGAGGAGGAGGCCCCGGCCGCCGGCCAGGGTCACGGTCACGGCCACGGCCACTGACCCGTCCCCCCTTTTCGCTCGTCACGGTCCGCACCCGTCAGGGGTGCGGGCCGTGCGGCTTTTATAAGTCTTGCGCTCGCCCCTTTGGCGAGGGCCGTGCGGCTTGCGTGCCTTGATCCGCGACACCGACCCGGACACCGTGACCGTGACCGCGATCCGCAGCGCCGTTCCCGTCCCGGCATGGGGACCCACCACGGTCGCTGTGCTCGGGGGTGCCATCCACAGCATGACCCCGGCCCGCGGCATCGACGCCGACACCGCCCTGCGCGACGCCGCCCTCCTCACCCGCCACCTCGCCGCCGCCGACCGCCCGCTGCTGGAGGCGATCGGCGCATACGAATCCGAGATGATCTCGTACGGCTTCGCCGCCGTCCGCGCTGGCTCGTACGGTGAAGACATGGGTCACTACCTCGATCAGTCCATGATCGGGTGGGAGACCGTCCTCGATCAACAAGACCAGGTCGACGAGATCCTTCATCCGGGTATTCGGCCGGGAGTCGTAGTCCCGGGTGAGGGCGTGCAGCTTCTCGGCGAAGTGCTGACGACGGTCGACTGAATCGATCGTGCGTGGCGGGATATCGGCGAAGGAGAGCACACCCGGCAACATGATCCGCTCGGTCGCCGCCAACTCCTCGCCACGCAGCACGACGTCCAGCCGGATCTGGGCAAACGTCTTGCCGCCCAGCGCGCAGTCCACGGAGAAACGCCAACCAGGACGACCAGCTGAATCTGCGTCCAAAGTGACGGGCTTCCCAACGGAGAACACGAACCCGATCTGTGTAGTTGAGGCGTCTCCGTGTTGCCCAGGGGAGCCTTGCGGCTCAGGGCTCGCCTGGCTGTAAAGCCAAGCGGGTGCACTCGCGGCGGTGGCTGCTGGCTGCCGAAATGAACGCCGCCCAGTAGGAGACCGTCCCGGCCAAATGCGGTATCGGGGTTGCGTCCGAGGGGTGCGGGGACCGGCAGGTCCCCGCCTGGGGGTGTGGGGGCTTGCTCCCCACAGGGCGCTGCCCGGAGCCCCGTCCGCGCGAAGCGCGTCCCCTGTGGAGGACCATGCGTTTCCTCTGGGGCCACTTGGGCCTCTGGGGCCGCCTTGGGCCTCTGGGGCCGCCTTGGGCCGCCTTGATGGCTCATGGGATCCCCCTTGGAGTCTCGGGCTTCGTCTTGGTGGCCTGGGGAGAATTGGGGGAAAAGGTGGATTATTGGAGTAAACCGGAAGTAGGGGATAAGCGTCTGGGGTCTGACAATTGACGTGCATTCCGGGTTATGTGGTGAAACATTATGTCTGTTGATAAGGCTTAGTGTGGTCAATTGATTACTGCTGGTTATCGTCGCTTCAATGTGACCAATCCGTAGCCGTTCCCCATGACGACAGGCCGGATCAGTGCGGGCATCATGCCTATCGTGAGCGAGGGAAGCGTCGCCGACGCCAAAATTGGGGTAAGGCTCGCGTCGAGACTTCCGGCACGGACGGATGACTCCGACCTTAGGGAACTGACGAGCCTCGCCGTGCAGGGGGATCGCACTGCGATCGAATCCCTGCTCGGTGAGTTGCGTCCGATGGTGGTGCGGTATTGCCGCGCCCGGTTGGGCAGGGTTTCTGGGCAATATCACATTGCCGATGACGTAGCCCAGGAGGTGTGCATCGCGGTCCTGTCCGCGCTGCCGCGATACCGGGACATGGGGCGGCCGTTCGCCTCCTTCGTGTTCGGGATCGCCTCGCACAAAGTGGCCGACGCGCTGCGGAGCTCGGTGCGCTCGGCCGTACCGACGCAGGATCTGCCTGACGGCCCGGACGACGGGCCGGGGCCCGAGGAGACGGTGGTCCGCTACATCGAGGTGGAGCACGCGCGCAGGCTGCTGGCCAGGCTGCCCGACAATCAGCGCGAGTTGCTGCTGTTGCGAGTGGTGTCTGGGTTGTCTGCGGAGGAGACCGGTAATGTACTCGGTATGTCACCGGGTGCGGTCCGCGTCGCCCAGCATCGGGCGCTGGCCAGGTTGCGGCAGATGGCTGAGCTGGAGTCGGCTTGACGCCAGCAGAGGAGGAGACCGACGCGCTGCTCGATGCGCTCGGTCGTGGGGAGATGCCTGACTCAGGCGATCCAGCCGCGCGGTTGCTGGCCGCGCTGCTCGATGATGTCGGTCAGCGGCGCTCCTCCGTGTCGATGACGCCGTCGACATAGCCTCTGGCGTACTCCCAGCTGACGTAGTCCGCCGGGTCGGGGTGAAAGGCCGGCTCGTGGACCTGCGGCTGGCCTTTCTCGATCATTTGTCGTAGGTTGCCGCGCAGCAGCTCCCAATCGAAGAAGTGCTGCTCGCCGCATTCGGGGCAGTCGAGTACGAGACCCAGCACTCCCTGTGGTTCGAGCAGGGAGCGAAAGACCTCGACGTCGGCGAGGTCCGTGATGGCCTCGTCACGCTCGGCCGCGGTGAGCGGCTCGGCGTCGTCGAGCGCGCCCATCGCCGAGGAAGGGTCATTCGGGTCGTCCGCGAACGGGTCGCGGGGGACGTCTTCCAGCACCTTCCCACCATATGACCGAAGCGGCCCGAGCGGTGGACATTACCTCAGCCATCCGCGCCTGGCGGCCTCCACGCCGGCGTGGAAGCGCGATTGAGCACCCAACTCGGTCATGGCGTCCGCGAACCTCGCCCTGACCGTTCGGACCGAAACCCCTAGCTGGCGGGCTATGGAGTCGTCGCACATCCCCTGAGCCGCCAGGCGGAGGACCTGGACCATCCCCTCGCTCCTGCGGCCGCCCCACGGCAGCGGCACGGCCCTGGCCCACAGCTCCTTGAACAGCGCCCGGAGCAGGCCCACGACGACGGGCGTGCGTACGAGATAGAAGTTGTACGCGTGATCGGGCAGGTTGCCGCCCCAGAACGGGGGCAGGCCCGCCACCTCCGACCCCGCGGTCATGAACCAGCTCGGCACCCGGTCCAGCGTGCGTACCTTGCCGCCGGCCTCGAGCAGGCGGGTGAGCTGGTCGCGTACGCCCGGCAGAACCAGGGTCGCCACCGGGACGATCGCATGAACCGCGAGAAGTTTTCGTTTCTGCGCGTCAATCCATGGATCCGCAAATTTCCGGGCAAAGTCTGTCATGGTGCGTTCGTCGGGAAGCGCGGTCATTAATGCCATTGGCGGGGACTGTACGGCTATGCCGACCACGCTCTCGTACAGCACGTCCGCCCCGTTCACCAACTCCACGGTGAAGGTGCCGCTCTGGTAGTCGCGCCCGGCGTCGTAGTCGCGGATCAGCGACCGGATCGAGCCGAGCGCGGTGTCGATGCTGCGGCTCTCCTCCGCCAGCCGGTCGAGCCGCTCGGCGATCACCCGGCCCAGGGCCGCTGCGGGGTGTCTGGCCAGGTATTCGCCGGACTGCTCGTCGACCACGCCCAGCTTGACGAGGTCGTCGAGCTGGCGGCCGACCTTGTCGATGGGACCGTCCATGGCCTGGGCGAGATCGGTGAGTGTCGCTCGATGCAGGCGCAGCACCGCGGAGTACAGAGCGGTCTGCGCCGGGTCGAGGCCCAGAGTCTCAAAGGGATCAGACACTGTACGGGACTGATTGCGCATTACGGGCGGCTCCGTCGGGGGGACACGGGCGTGCCGTGAGAATAACCCCGCAATACGCTCGTGTCCGCCCATTGCCGGGACTGGAGGGAAGCAGTGTGCAACTTCGTGCACTTGCACGTTTTCACATTGCGTTGTTCCGTTGAGTAACGCAGGCTTTACCTAGCGTCGGCATCCTGCAAGGGCTGCGGTGGCACCGGCCATCAGGACGCGGAGGGGGGTTCGGTGGCGCGGGGCGCTGCCTCACCCGGATGCCGGTGGCCGGGGGATGGGACGGATCACCGACCGGCCCATCCCCCGGCACTTTTCATGCCGGGGGTACGACGGGCCGTGGGGGTCATCGTGCTCCCGGCATCCCTTTCGCACTACGGCCCGGCCCGCCACCGCGAGGCACGGCCGGCGCGCGGCGTGTCCAGGGCATGGGCGCTGGGGCGCGGTTTGGAGGCAGGGCCTAGACTTGGCTCAATCAGAGCAACGGCAGGAGGGGGCCGCAGCATGTCCAAGTTCACCGATACGGGTTTGACCTTCGATGACGTGCTGCTTGTGCCCGCGTATTCAGATCTGCAGCCGGGCGAGGCCGACACTAGTTCGCGCCTGTCCCGCAACATCACGCTGTCCATCCCGCTGGTCTCCGCGGCCATGGACACCGTCACCGAGGCCCGCATGGCGGTCGCCATGGCCCGCCAGGGCGGCATCGGCATCCTGCACCGCAACCTGTCGGTAGAGGAGCAGGCCCAGCAGGTCGACCTGGTCAAGCGGTCCGAGGCCGGCATGGTGACCAACCCCGTGACCTGCAGCCCCGACGACACGCTGGCCGACGTCGAGCGGCTCTGCGGCACGTACCGGATCTCGGGTGTGCCCGTGACGGACGTGGACGGCACGCTGCTGGGGATCGTGACAAATCGCGACATGCGCTTCGAGACGGACCACTCTCGCCTCGTCCGCGAGGTCATGACCAAGATGCCGCTCGTCACTGCCCCGGTGGGCGTGTCGCGCGACGAGGCGTTCGCGCTGCTCCGGCATAACAAGATCGAGAAGCTGCCCCTGGTCGACTCCGACGGCAGGCTGCGCGGCCTGATCACGGTCAAGGACTTCACCAAGAGCGAGCAGTACCCGCTGTCCACCAAGGACGCCGACGGCCGGCTGATCGTGGGGGCGGCCGTCGGCGTCGGTGGCGACGCCGAGTTGCGGGCCAAGGCACTGATCGAGGCCGGGGTCGATGTGGTGGTCATCGACGTGGCCCACGGTCACTCCAAGGGCCTGGCCGACATGGTCGGCAAGATCAAGGCCAACAGCAAGATCGAGGTCGTCGCGGGCAACATCGCGACCAGGGCCGGGGCGCAGATGCTGGTCGACGCGGGGGCCGACGCGGTCAAGGTGGGCGTCGGGCCCGGCTCGATCTGCACCACGCGGGTGGTGGCCGGGGTCGGCGCGCCGCAGGTCACGGCCATCTATGAGGCTTCCAGGGCGTGCGGGCCCGCGGGCGTGCCGGTCATCGGCGACGGCGGCCTGCAATACTCCGGCGACATCGTCAAGGCCATCGCGGCCGGCGCGGACACGGTGATGCTGGGCTCGCTGCTCGCCGGGTGCGAGGAGTCGCCGGGTGAGCTGATCTTCATCAACGGCAAGCAGTTCAAGTCGTATCGCGGCATGGGCTCGCTCGGCGCGGTGCGCAACCGGGAGCGCGGCGGCACCTCCTTCAGCAAGGACCGCTACGCCCAGGCCGACGTCGGTGGCGACGACAAGTACATCCCCGAGGGCATCGAGGGCCAGGTGCCCTACCGCGGCCCGGTCGCGGCCGTCGCCCACCAGCTGATCGGGGGCCTGCGCCAGGGCATGTGGTACGCCGGCTGCCGCACGATCGAGCAGATGCACACGGACTGCGAGCTCATGCCGATCACGTCGGCGGGCCTCAAGGAGAGCCACCCCCACGACATCCAGATGACCGTGGAAGCTCCGAACTATCACAGAAGGTAAGTTCATGACTCAGCAGGTGGAGATCGGCCGGGGTAAGGCCGGGCGGCGGGCGTACTCGCTTGACGAGATCGGCCTGGTTCCCTCGCGGCGCACCCGGGACCCGGAGGAGGTCTCGATCGCCTGGCAGATCGACGCCTACCGGTTCGAGCTGCCGGTAGTGGTCGCCCCCATGGACAGCGTGGTGTCGCCGGCCACCGCGATCGAGATCGGCAGGCTCGGCGGTCTCGCGCCGCTCGACCTCGAAGGGCTCTGGACGCGGTACGAGGACCCGTCTTCGCTGCTGGAGGAGTGCGCCGCCCTCGACGCGGCGGCGGCCACCAAGCGGCTTCAGGAGATCTACGCCGCGCCCATCCAGGAGGAGCTGATCGGCCGGCGGATCGAGGAGGTCCGGGCCTCCGGCGTGACCACCGCTGTGCGGCTGTCCCCGCAGCGCACGGTCCAGTACCACAAGGCCGTGATCGACGCGGGCATCGACATCTTCGTCATCCGCGGCACCACCGTGTCGGCCGAGCACGTGTCGGGCCGGGCCGAGCCGCTCAACCTCAAGCAGTTCATCTACGAGCTCGACGTGCCGGTCATCGTGGGCGGCTGCGCCACCTACACCGCGGCCCTGCACCTGATGCGCACGGGCGCGGCGGGCGTGCTGGTGGGCTTCGGCGGCGGCGCCTCGCACACGACCCGCAACGTGCTGGGGGTGGCCGTGCCGATGGCCACCGCGATCTCGGACGTGGCGGCGGCGCGGCGCGACTACATGGACGAGTCGGGCGGCCGCTACGTGCACGTGATCGCCGACGGCGGCATGGGCACCTCCGGCGACATCGCCAAGGCCATCGCCTGCGGGGCCGACGCCGTGATGGTGGGCTCGCCGCTGGCCCGGGCGGCCGAGGCGCCCGGCCACGGGTTCCACTGGGGCTCGGAGGCACACCACCCGGACCTGCCCCGTGGGCGGCGGGTCGAGTTCGGCACGGTCGGCACGCTCGAGCAGATCCTGCACGGGCCGTCGAGCGTGGCGGACGGCTCGATGAACCTGATGGGCGCTCTCAAGCGGACCATGGCCTCCACCGGCTACTCGGACATCAAGGAGTTCCAGCGCGTCGAGGTCGTGGTGGCCCCGATCCAGCGCTGACGCCCATGCCCCGAGGCCGCGGCGGTCGCCGTCCGCCGCGGTGCCGCCCAGCCCGGCGGGGCGGATCAGCACGACCGCGCGTAACCGGGCCATCGACCGGTTGCGCAGGGAGTCGGCCGGGCGACCTGCTGCGGCGGCTGGGGCGCGAGCAGGAGGCCGGGGCGGCGTACGAGGCGGCGATCGCGCGGGCGGGTAGTGAGGTGGAACGGGAGTTTCTCCGCAGTCCGGGGGGAATCATGACGAGGGTCTGTGTGGTCACGGGGGCCAACCGGGGGATCGGGCTCGAAGTGGCCCGGCAGCTTGCCCTGGCCGGCGACACCGTGGTGCTGACGGCCAGGGATCCGCGCAAGGCCGAGAAGGCCGCCGCCGGGCTCAGCGGGGCGGTGGAGCCCAGGCAGCTCGACGTGTCCCAGCCCGGGTCCGTCGAGAGGTTCGCCCGCGAGCTGGCTCATGAGCGGGTGGACGTGCTGGTCAACAACGCGGCCATTCACTACGACACCTGGCAGCGGGCCTACAGTGCCGATCTGGGCGTCGTGCAGGAGGCGCTGGACACGAATCTCTTCGGGGCGTGGCGGCTGACGCAGGCGCTGCTGCCGCTGCTGCGGGTTAGCGGGCACGGCCGGGTGGTGAACGTCTCCAGCGAGGTCGGATCGCTGGCCTCCATGGGTGCGGGGACGCCGGCCTACGCGGTCTCGAAGGTCGCGCTGAACGCGCTCACCAAGATGCTCGCCGCCGAGCTGCGCGGCGAGGGGATCCTGGTCAACGCGGTCTGCCCCGGGTGGGTAGCGACCGACATGGGCGGCCCCGGCGGGCGGCCGGTCGCGGAGGGCGCGAAGAGCGTGTTGTGGGCGGCCGACCTGCCGGACGGCGGTCCGACCGGCGGGTTCTTCCGCGACGGTCGCGCGCTGCCCTGGTGATCGCTGTCACGCTGCCCGACGTGTTCGGCCAGGAAGAGATCCACAAGCTCGTGACCTGCGCTGTTGAGAGGTCGGTGCCCTAGCATGCGGGCATGGCCGACCTTCGCCACACGCACGAGCTGGCCTTCGCCGGCGACGTGGTCATCAAGCGCTATATGGACAGCAAGCCCGGCGCGGCCGAGCGCGAGTGGCGCGCGCTGAACCTGCTGGCCGAGTACGCCCCCGGCCTGGCCCCCGAGCCGATCGGCTACGAGGCGGGCGTGGTGACGATGTCCCGGATCGACGGGGTGCCGCTGCGCGGGCTGCTCGCCAAGGCCGTGCACGTCGCGGCGCTGGTCGAGGCGCTCACCGAGCTGCACACGGCGGTGCCGTCCCAGGTGCTCGAGACCGTCCCGCTGCGCCCGTGGCAGCTCGAGGCGATCGCCGAGTGGGTGCGGCGGCGCGGCGCGAGTTGGGAGTCCAGGGACCCGCTGGCGGATCGGGCGGTGAAGGAGGGCCTGCGGTGGCTGGGGAGCTGGTCACCGGGCGAGTCGGGGATCACGCCCGTGTTCGGTGCGGGTGACGGCAACCTGGCGAACTTCCTGTGGGACGGCGCACGCGTCCGCATCGTCGACTACGAGGACTCGGGGCGCAGCGACCTGGCCTTCGAGCTGGCGGAGATGGCCGAGCACGTGTCGATGTGGGTGGACGGCGAGGTGGAGATCGCCCACCGGTTCGAGCTGAGCCCGCAAGAGGAGCGGCGGCTGCGCGAGTGCCGCAAGGTGCACGCCCTGGCCTGGTTGTTCCTGCTCTCGCACGAGCACCCACGCAATCCGCCGGGCACCTTCCGGCGGCAGGTCGAACGCGTGCTGGCAACATTGGGCGCATGAGACTGGCAGGGGCCGCCGACAAGGCCGCCGTGGAACGCCTGGTGTACGACGCCTACTCGCCGTGGATCGAGGTCGTCGGCATGCGGCCGCTGCCGATGGAGGCCGACTACGCCGCGCTCATCGACGCTGGCCTGGTGCACGTCACAGACGAGCTCGACGGGCTCATCGTGCTCGTCCCCGAGGACGGCGTCCTGCTGGTGGAGAACGTCGCGGTGCGCCCAGGCCGCCAGGGCAAGGGCCTCGGCCGCGCGCTCATGGCCTACGCCGAGGAGGAGGCGCGCAGGCTGGGGCTGCCCGCGCTGCGCCTCTACACGAACGTCAAGATGGCCGCCAACATCGCCCTGTACGAGTCGCTCGGCTACATCGAGACCGGCCGCCAGGGGATCGAGGGCCGCTCCGCGGTGATGCTGCGCAAGCAGCTCAACCTGTGAGGACCCCCAGGAGGTGGCTGACCTCCCTGGCCACCGCGTCCCGCCCCGCCTTGAGGTATTTGCGGGAGTCGACCACGCGCTCGTCGTGGGCCAGGTAGTCGCGCACCGCGCCGGTGAACGCCTTGTTCAGGTGAGTCGCGATGTTGATCTTCTTCATGCCGTTCCGCACGGCCTCGCGCAGCACGTCGTCGGGCACCCCTGACGAGCCGTGCAGCACCAGCGGCACCGGCACCGCGGCCCGCAGCTCGGCGATGAGCTCCAGGTCCAGCACCGCGTCCTTGGTCGTCATGGCGTGGGAGGTGCCCACGGCCACGGCGAGCGCGTCCACGCCGGTCCTGGCCACGTAGTCGACCGCCTCGTGCGGCTTGGTACGCGCGCCGGGGGCGTGCACGCCGTCCTTGCCCCCGACCTCGCCCAGCTCGGCCTCCACCCACACGCCCCGCTCGTGGCACCAGGCGGCGACCTCGGCGGTCGTGCGTACGTTCTCCTCGTCGGGCAGCGCCGAGGCGTCGTACATGACCGAGCCCAGGCCCAGCACCACCGCCTCCTCGACGAGCGCCCGGTCGGTGGCGTGGTCGAGGTGGACCGCGACCGGCACCTCGGCGCGCCTGGCGACCGACAGGGCAGCCAGCGCGACGGGCTCCAGCGCGCCGTGGTAGCGGACGCAGTTCTCGCTGATCTGCAGGACGACCGGCAGGCCCAGGGCCTCGGCGCCGGCCACGATGGCGGTGGCGTGTTCGAGCTGGATCACGTTGAACGCGCCCACCCCTGCGGGCGATTGGCGGACGATGTCGCCGATGGCGGCGAGGGGCATGCCGGGCTCCTTACGTGATGATGATCTGGGGGTGTATGTCGGCGTACACGTCGGGGTCGAAGTCGCCTGCCACGGGCGCGGCCACGGCGGCCGCGCCCAGCGCCGCGGCCCGCCTGAGGCGCTCGGGCCACGGGGCCGACTCCACCAGGCCCAGCGCCAGCCCGGCCACGAGCGAGTCGCCCGCCCCCGTCGGGTTGCCTTGCACGGTGTACGGCATGCGTGCCGTGAACGTTCCCTCCCCGGTGACCGCCAGCAGCCCTTCGGCGCCCATGGACACCACCACGGCCTCGGCGCCCTGGCTGCGCAGCGCCTGAGCCCCCTCGGCCGGGGTGCCGCCGGGCACGGCCCTGGCCAGCTCCTCCTTGTTGGGCTTGACCACGGAGGGGCGGCCCTTGGGGGCGTGGCGCAGGGGGTCGCCGTCGGCGTCCACGATGGCGGGCACCGCCCTGTCGGCCGCGATGGCCGCCAGGGCGGCGTAGGTGTCGGCGGGGACGCCCCGGGGGAGGCTGCCCGAGATGACGACCGCGTCCGCGGTGGCGAGGAGTGATCCGTAGCGCCGCACGAAGCCCGCCAGCTCGGCGGGGGTGACCTCGGGACCGGGCTCGTTGAAGAGCGCGGTGCGCGTCCCCCGCTGCTCCGAGACGGCCAGCGTGGTGCGGGAGTCGGTGGCGATGGTGTGCAGCGCGCTGGGCAGGCCCGCCGCCCGCAGGTCGTCCTCGATCGCCTGACCGGTGGGCCCGCCCGCCAGCCCGGTGACCAGCACGTCGTGGCCGAGCGCGGCCAGCACGCGGGCCACGTTGACGCCCTTGCCGCCCGCCCGCCTGTGGACCGCGCCGACCCGGTTGACCCCGTCCCAGTCCACCTCCGGAACCTGGTAGGTCACGTCGAGCGCGGCGTTGAGCGTCACGGTGAGGATCATCGGGGCTCCGTGACCCAGACGCCGTCCTTCATCACCCCGGCCACCTCCAGCGAGTCGGACAGCACCACCAGGTCGGCCGCCTTGCCCACGGCGATCGAGCCGATCCTGTCGGCGAGCCCCAGCACCCGCGCGGGCGTGAGGGACGCCACCTGGACGGCGTCGGGCAGCGACATCCCGACCTCCTGGACGCTGCGCCGGAACGCGACGTCCATGGTCAGCGTGGACCCCGCGATCGAGCCGCCCTCGACCAGCCTGGCCACGCCGCCGTCCACCCGCACCCGCATGGAGCCGAGCAGGTAGTCGCCGTCGCCGAGCCCGGCGGCCGACATCGCGTCCGTGATCAGCGCCGTCCTGCCGGGCCCCGCCACCTCGTACGCCAGGCGCAGCATGGCCGGATGCACGTGCACGCCGTCGTTGATCAGCTCGACCGTCACCCGCTCGTCGTCGAGCAGCGCGGCCACCGGGCCTGGCGCGCGGTGCCCGAGCGGCGGCATCGCGTTGTAGAGGTGGGTGGCCACGCTCGCGCCCGCCTCGATGCCGTCGAGCGTCGTGTCGTAGTCGGCGTCGCTGTGGCCGAGCGCCGCGATCACGCCTTCGGCGCCGGCCATGCGGATCGTGTCGAGCGCGCCGGGCAGCTCGGCCGCGATGGTCACCATGCGTACGTGCCCGCGCCCCGCCTTGAGCAGCCCCGCGAACTCCCGCGGCGACGGCTCCCGCAGCAGCGTCGGGTCGTGCGCGCCGCAGCGGGCCTTGGAGATGTACGGGCCCTCGAAGTGGATGCCCGCCAGCAGCCCTTCCTCGCACAGCTCGGTCAGCGCCGAAGCGGCCCTGGTCAGACCGTCGAGCGAGTCGGTGACGAGGCTGGCCATCGTCGTGGTGGTGCCGTGGCGCCGGTGCAGCTCGACCGCCTCACGTGCCTTGTCCTGCTCGCCGGTCGGGAACGAGCCGCCCGCCCCGCCGTGATTGTGGATGTCCACGAACCCCGGTATGACGTGCCGCCCGCCCACGCTCAGACCCTGGCCTGGGGCGGATCCGCGGCCGACATGCGTGATGCGGCCGTCTTCGATGGTCAGCCACCCCTCGTGAACTCCCTCGGGAGTCACGATCCTGGCGTCGGCAAGAGTAAGGCTCATGAAGAAAGGATCACAGATCGCGTGAGGTGCATGGGCTCGTCGGGGTTCAGCCCTTGGGCGAACGCCCTGGCCACGGCCACCCGCTGCGCCCTGATCAGCTCGGCCATCGGGTCGAGCGTGGTCTCGAAGAACGTCCCGCCGGTCTCCTCGACCTGTGCGCGCAGGCCCTCGGGCGCGGCGCCGAGCATCCACGTCACGCGCCCGGGGGCGGCGATGCTGATCGGGCCGTGCCGGTATTCCATCGCCGGGTACGCCTCCGTCCACGAGCGCGACGCCTCGCGCATCTTCAGCGCGGCCTCCTGAGCCAGCCCGACCGACCAGCCGGTGCCGAGGAAGCTGAACTGCTCGGCCTTGACCAGCTCGTCCGGCAGCGGCGCGGCCAGGGCCGCCTCGGCGTCCGCGACGGCCTGCGTGAGGTCCTCGCCGAGGCTGGCGCGCAGCAGGGCGAGCTGCGTGGTCGCGAACCTGGTCTGCACGACCGACCGCTCGTCGGCGTAATCGAGCACGACGACCTCTCCGGCGGCCTCCATGATCGGCGTGTTGGGGTCGGCGGTGATGGCCGTGGTCTTCGTGGCGGTCCTGGCCAGCAGCTCCAGCACCTCGGTCGTGGTGCCGGAACGGGTCAGGGCGAGCACGCGGTCGTACGAGCGGTCGATCGGGGCCTCGGAGGCGGCGAAGGCGTCGGTCTCGCCGTGCCCGGCCCGCTCGCGCAGCGTGGCGTACGCCATCGCGATGAACCACGACGTGCCGCAGCCGACGACGGCGACCCGCTCGCCCTGGCGCGGCAGCGCGTCGGAGGGAACGCTCGCGACGGCGCGGCGCCAGCACGACGGCTGCGACGCGATCTCGGCCTCGGTGTTGGTGGTCACCACTTGCCTCCCCGCATATTGATTGTTTCTGCTGGTTTTATACCAGGAAAGTGCATTAATGAACACTGGTGGCTCTGTCCTGTGCCGTTGTGCCACGCTTGCCCTTGTCCCCATCGCCTAGGAGGCCTCGTGTCCCGCTACGACCGCTGGAACGCCATCCTTGAGCTGCTGGCCCAGGAAGGCAGGCTGTCGGTGGAGGAGGCCGCCCAGGCGCTCGACGTCTCCACCGCGACGATCAGGCGGGACTTCGATCAGCTCGCGCAGCAGCAGATGCTCATGCGCACGCGGGGCGGGGCGGTCGCGCAGAGCGTGAGCTACGACCTGCCGCTGCGGTACAAGACGGCCAGGCATGCCGACGAGAAGCACCGCATCGCCGACGCGGCGGCCGAGCTGGTGACGCCCGGGGCCGTGGTGGGGCTCAACGGCGGCACCACCACGTCGGAGCTGGCACGCACGCTCGCGACGATGTCGACGCTGGAGAGCGGGTTCACGGTCGTCACGAACGCGCTGAACATCGCGGCCGAGCTGACCGTCCGGCAGCACGTCAAGATCGTCGTGACGGGTGGGGTGGCCAGGCAGCAGTCGTACGAGCTCATCGGGCCACTGGCGACCGGGGTGCTGGAGCAGGTGACGCTGGATGTGGCGTTCCTTGGGGTGGATGCGCTGGACGTCGAGGTGGGGGCCTCGGCGCACCACGAGGGTGAGGCCAGCGTCAACCACCTGCTGATCAGCCGGGCGGCGCAGGTCGTCGTGGTGGCGGACTCCTCCAAGATCGGCAAGCGGGCCTTCTCCCGGATCTGCCCGATCGGCCAGATCGACACACTGGTCACGGACGCCCGGCTCTCGGATGCGCTGGCCGCGGAGCTCACCGACGCGGGCGTGAAGGTCATCCGCGCCTGACCCGGTGTCTGTCCCTTCCGTCCCATTGAAGGAGTGAGGGCCTTGGGGGTCCCGACGTAGCGGGAGGCGGTGGGTTGGACGCGTGCGGCGGTTCGCGCGGCGCTGGGGCGGGTCCGCACTTGGGCGGTGGCGTTACAGGGCGAGGGGCCCGAGGGTAGGTATGGAGCGCAGGCGACAAAGCCGTACCAGGGGGAAATATGACACCGGGAAGGTGCGTGGCTCGGCTCGGGCCCGCGGAGCGGACCGAGGCGCTGGAGCGCATGGCCGCGCAGGACTTCGACGTGGTCGTGGTGGGCGGCGGTGTCGTTGGGGCGGGGATCGCGCTGGACGCCGCGACCCGGGGGCTCGACGTGGCGCTGGTCGAGGCCAGGGACTTCGCCTCCGGCACGTCGTCTCGCTCGTCCAAGCTGATCCACGGCGGCCTGCGTTACCTGGAGCAGCTCAACTTCGAGCTGGTGCGCGAGGCCCTGCAGGAGCGCGCGCTGCTGCTGCAGCGGATCGCGCCGCACCTGGTCAGGCCGGTGCCGTTCCTCTTCCCGCTGACCCACTTCGTGTGGGAGCGGCCGTACGTCGGCGCGGGCGTGGCGCTCTACGACACGCTCGGCATCGCGACCGGGATCACCCGCGGCGTGCCGGGGCATCGGCACCTGTCCAGGTCGCGGGCGCTGCGGCTGGCCCCGGCGCTGAAGAAGACCGCCTTCACGGGCGCCGTGCAGTACTGGGACGCGCAGGTCGACGACGCGCGTTACGTGACGACCCTGCTGCGCACCGCCGCGACCTACGGCGCCCGCATCGCGCCGCGGGCGCAGGTGGTGGGGTTCCTGCGGGAAGGCGAGCGGGTCACCGGCGTACGCGTGCGCGACCTGGAGCTGGGCGACGAGCTGGAGGTACGCGCCCAGCAGGTGGTGAACGCCACCGGCATCTGGACCGACGACATCCAGCAGCTCGTCGGCGGCCGCGGTCAGATCCACGTACGCGCCTCCAAGGGCATCCACCTCGTGGTGCCCAGGGACCGGATCCACTCACTGACCGGGATCATCCTGCGTACGGAGAAGTCGGTGCTCTTCGTGATCCCCTGGGGCCGGCACTGGATCATCGGCACCACCGACACCGAGTGGACCCTCGACAAGGTCCACCCGGCCGCCTCCCGCCTCGACATCGACTACCTGCTCGACCACGTGAACGCCGTCCTGTCCGTCCCCCTGACCCGGGACGACGTCGAAGGCGTCTACGCGGGGCTGCGGCCGTTGTTGTCCGGCGAGTCCGACGACACGTCCAAGCTGTCCAGGGAGCACGTGGTGACGCACCCGGTGCCGGGCCTGGTGATGATCGCCGGCGGGAAGTACACGACGTACCGGGTCATGGCCAAGGACGCGGTGGACACGGTGGTGCACGGGCTCGACCAGCGGGTGCCGGGCTCGTGCACGGACCGCATCCCGCTCGCCGGCGCCGAGGGCTACCAGGCGCTGTGGAACGCCAGGCACCGCCTGGCCCAGACCTCGGGGCTGCACGTGGCCAGGATCGAGCACCTGCTGCAGCGCTATGGCTCGCTGATCGACGAGGTGCTGGAGCTGATCGAGCACGACCCGTCGCTGGGCAGGCCGCTGTCGGGGGCCGACGACTACCTGCGCGCCGAGATCGTCTACGCCGCCACCCACGAGGGGGCCAGGCACCTCAACGACGTGCTGACCCGGCGTACGCGCATCTCCATCGAGACCTTCCACCGCGGCCTGGCGGTGGCCCAGGAGGCGGCCGAGCTGCTGGCCGGGCCGCTCGACTGGGACGGCGAGCAGGTGAAGAGGGAGGTGGAATACTACGCCAAGCGGGTCGAGGCCGAGCGGCGCTCGCAGGAGCAGGACTCCGACCAGGAGGCCGACGCGATCAGGCTCGGCGCGCCGGAGATCGTCCCCGTCGTCCTTCCGGAGCATTCATGAGTGAACCGTCGAAGAAGTTGTCCGACCCCCGCCAGTTGCTGGAGGGCTATCTCGACTACTACCGCGAGGAGATTCTGCGCAAGCTGGACGGGTTCCCCGAGCCCGAGGTGAGCCGGGTGCCCACGGGGTGGACGCCTGCCGCGATGCTCAAGCACCTGGCGTACGTGGAGCGGCGCTGGTTCCAGTGGGACTTCGCGGGCGAGCAGGTGGCAGACCACATGGGAGACCGTGACGAGGAGGGCGCACTCGTCGCGACCGAGTCGCTGGAGGAGCTCAAGGACGTCTACCTGGCGGCGTGCGAGCGGTCCAGGCAGATCGTGGCGAGGGCGCAGCTGTCCGACGTGGCCTCGCAGATCGGCAGGTTCCAGCCGCCCAAGGAGCCTCCGACGCTGGGCTGGATCATGTTCCACGTCCTGGAGGAGTACATGCGGCACGCCGGGCACCTCGACATCGCCCGCGAGCTGGCCGAGAACTGAAAGGGGGGCGGGCGGCACGCGGTGCTGCGGGATCCGCGTACCGCCCTTCCGGGATGGTCCTCTAGTACTGCGTGGAGTCGTGCACGTCGAGCAGCGGCTCCTTGACGCCGTCGCCGGAGTCGTCGGTCCAGTTGGAGTTGCCGGTGGAGATCAGCTTGGTGCGTACGGCCAGCGCGCCCGCCCTGGTCGTCGGCTTGCGGGTGCCCGCCGTCAGGATGCCGGCCGCGCCCGCCACGTGGGGGCTGGCCATCGAGGTGCCGCTGATCGTGTTGTAGCCGCCGTTCATCCACGTCGAGTAGATGCAGGTGCCCGGTGCGGTGATCTCGACGGTGGCGCCGAAGTTGGAGTAGAACGCCGAGGTGTCGTCCTGGTCGGTCTCGCTGCGGCACGAGAGCGTGCTGCCGCCCGCGCCGCCGGGCAGGCCGTCGTTGTCGGTCAGCGCCGAGACGGTGACCACGTCCGGGTGGTTGGCGGGGAAGAACGCGGAGGTGTTCGCGTGGCTGTTGCCCGCGGCCACGACGACCACGATGCCGCGGTTGACGGCGTTCGTGATCGCGCTGCTGATGGCACTGCTCGAGCAGCCGTTGCAGCCCAGGCTCAGGTTGATGACCTCGATCGTGGACGAGCGCGCCACGACCCAGTCGATGCCGGCGGCGATGCCGGACAGGGTGCCGGAGCCGGCCGCGTTGAGCACCTTCACGCCGTGGATGCGGGCGCCGGGCGCGACGCCGACCGAGCCGGCGGTGTTGTCCTTGGCGCCGACGATGCCCGCGACGTGAGAGCCGTGGCCGTTGTCGTCGGTGCCGGTGTTGTTCAGGCAGATGCCGCTCACGCAGTTGGCGCGGGCGACCACGTTCAGGTCGGGGTGGGTGTAGTCCACGCCGGTGTCGACGACTGCGACGTCCACGTCGACGCGCACGTCATCGACGCCGTCGATGTCCAGGTTCGGGTTGCTGGGGGCGAAGATGCGCTTGACGCCCGTGGGCGTGGTCTGGGCGAACGTCGTCACCACGGCGTCGGGCTCGACGCTGAGCACGTTCGGGTTCTGCTTGAGCTGCTCGGCGGCGGTGGCGCTGAGGCGGGCGGTGTAGCCCTTGAACGCGTGCTCGTAGACGCCGACGAGCTCGCCGCCGTGCTGGGACACCTGGTCCTGGGCGGCGGAGCGGGGCGCCGCCCGCAGTGTCGGCTTGAGCTGGACGATGTAGGTCTCCTGCGCGGCCTGGGTCTCTTGTGCGGCGGCGGAGGCGGCCGGCGGCGTCAGGGCTAACGCCAGCGCGCTGACGAGCAATGCAAGCAGGGGGGTGCGTGATCGCATGGCAGCGTGGGCCCTTCCTGGTGATGGGACTGGCGAGGCCTGCGGGATGACAAACCCGGCCAATCCGACATTACATGGTTAGTAAAGTTTTCATCACGTGTCGAGGGCTGTCCATGGAGAAAGGTGCCAATTTCGTACGAAATCAGCACCCCTTCTTGCTTAACGCAGCGGGATCCAGGCCTGTCGCGCCAGCGTGGCGGCGTCGTTGACCTGGACGCCGTCGTACGAGAGCGTCCAGAGCGAGTCGCCGATGACGATCGCGCGCTCGATCCCCGACTGGCTCGCCGAATGCTTGATCATGCCCACCTTCGACACGGCGGAGTCGTCGATCTTCAGCACGAGCGCGCCCGACTCGGTCCGCTGGAACAGCGGGATCACCGCCAGGCCGGTCTTGGGCCAGTACAGGAACGCGTGCGGCTCCCACTCGGCCGTCGAGCCCGAGTCCTTCTGGAACAACTGCGACAGCCTGCGTGGGCTGGCCGGGTCGCTGACGTCGAACAACGAGACCTGCGTGCCCAGCGTCCTGCCCTTCTCGCTGGCCTCCTGGCCGATCCCGATCAGCCGGCCCTCGGCGCCGGGGTGCAGGTACGCGGAGTAGCCGGTGATCTTCAGTTCGCCCGTCACCTTGGGCGCCGCAGGGTCGCGCAGGTCCAGCGTGTAGAGCGGGTCTACCTGCTTGAACGTGACGCAGTAGCCGACCGGCCCCATGAACCTGACCGAGTAGATGCGCTCGCCCCGGCCGAGGCCGCCGACCTCGCCCGTCTTGGCCAAGGTGTCGGCCTTGAGCACGTACACGGCGCTGGAGCTGTTCTGGCCGTCCTGGGTGGCGAGCGTGGTCGCGACGCGGAGGTGGCCGTCGTGCTCCGACAACGAGTACTGGTTCAGCAGCCGCCCGGGAACCTTGCCCGAGGCCACGTAGGAGGGCGCGCCGGGCGAGGCGATGTCGAACCGGTGGACCTCCGTCTCCTCCGGCGGGACGGTGGGCGTCGGGCTGGGCTCAGTGGAGGCGGATGCGGACACGGAGGGATCCGCGGGCGTGGGCTCCTCGGCCGGGGCCAGGCTCGACGAGGTCGGCGTGGTCGCCGGGGTGTCCGCCACCGGCTGGGGCGCCGGCATCCACCAGCGCGGGTTGCTGGCCACGTAGAGGCTGCTGCCGGTGCCGTACACGGTGTCGCCGTCGGCCGCCAGGCTGATCGGGTCGGTGCCGGCCGCGGTGACGCCCTGCGCGAGGTCGATGGTGTGCACGGTGAGCAGCGACGTGCCGGTGTAGTCGGCGGGGTGGCTGATCCGCTCGCACTTCACGGAGTCCTTCTTGACGGTCCCCGACGCGTCCGTGATCTCGATCTTGGGAAGCCAGGCGTCGGCCGGGGCCTTGCGCACCGCCTCCTGGTTGCGCTTGACGCGCTCGGCCTCCGGGACGTCTTCCTTGATCTCAGGGAACGCGATGTCCGGCTGGCTGCGGGTGACCAGCCTGACCGTGGAGCCGACCATCCGGGCGTCCACGTACGAGCCCTGCGGCTTGATCGTGCTCAGCACCTTGGGCTGCCCCGAGAGATCGACCAGCACGTACCTCGTCTCGCCTGGCTGGACGAAGCTCCTCGCCCTGTACATGATGTCGCCGCCGCGCATGAACACCAGCGCGCGGTCACCCGAGACCAGCAGGTCGGCGGCCAGGCCGGGCTGGTCCTTCTCCGTCAGCTTGAGCGATCCGGTGACCTTCCTGGTGGCGGTGTCGATGATCCGCAGGATGCCGTTCGAGACGGTGATGACCCGGTTGCCGTCGGTCTTGACCATGTCGGGTTCGTCCACGCCGGCCTCGTGCACGTTCGTCGTGGAGTGCTCTGGCGTGTCCGCCTTCGCGACGGCCGAGCGGGAGGCGTCCTCCGCCACCGCGTAGGGCATGATGCCGCCGCCGAAGCCGTACGCGGAGACGTTCCTGGCGGCGTGCTCGCGCAGTCCGGACAGCAGGTCGTCGCAGCTGGTGTAGGCCACCAGGCGGATCGCGCCGAGCGGGCTCGTCTTCGGCTCCGGAGGCGGTCCTGCGGCCGTGGAGGTGCAGGCGGCCGTTACCGTCGCGAGCGCCGCGGCGGTCGCGGCCGTACGGATCAGCGTCTTCATGCCCTCATTGACGGCTGTCCCGGCCGGATGGTTCAGGAGCCCCCGTCGGGGTTGACGGTGAAGACCGGGCTGAAGTCGATCTCGTCGGGCACCTCAAGCAGCTTGCGCACCAGCTTTCCGTTGAAGTCGACGACCTGGATCTCGTCGTTGGCGCCGTTGTCCTGCTCCCAGCAGTAGAGGTGGGTCTCGTCGTAGAAGCCGAGGGCCTTGTCACAGTCGGAGGAGAACTTGCGCAGGCGGTCGCCCGACTGGGAGTCCCAGATGCAGTGGTCGCCGTCGCCGCCGTTGGGGCAGTTGGTGACGAACGTCTTGCCCGAGGGCGAGAAGATGTCCTGCGTGCCGGCGGACAGTGTGCCGATGCCCGGCAGGGAGCGCGTGGCCTTGCCCTCGGTGTTGAAGAAGCGCAGGCCGCGGTTCTTCTCGTCGCCGTAGACGTTCACCGTGCCCTCGTCGTCGCCGTCGAAGCCGAAGGCCGTCTGGCGGATGGAGGTGTCGGAGACGGTCACCGTTTTGGCTTGTTTCTCAGCCACGTCGACCAGCACGAACCCGATGTAGATCCAGTCCTTGCCGTTCTTCTTCTCGACGTTGAGCAGGATCTTGGAGCCGTCCCTCGACCACGCCCTGATGCTGCTGATCAGCGGTTCCTTGACGGTCTTGATCGTCGTACGCTCGTCGGTCTGCCGGTCGGTGACGACGAGGAAGTCGAAGTCGTCCGAGCTGTAGCTCCGGCCCCTGGTGGCGAGGTAGCGGCCGTCGGGGGAGACCATGGACTCCCAGTTGGCGGCGTACTTCGTGAACGAGCCGTGCAGCGCGCCCCTGGCGTAGTCGATCCAGTCGTCCTTCTTCTTGTCGAAGACCTCGTAGGACGTCAGGACGACCGCGTCGCGCCGGTTCTCGTAGAGGTACATGCCGCTCGCGCCGGGGATCGACACCCTGGTGCCCGTCGTCGGCACGGGCGACGGGCCCGGGGTCTGGCTGGTGCTCGTCCTGGACCTGGTCGGGCCGGGCGTCGAAGTGCGCGGAGGGTCGGCCAGCGTGCCCTTGTCGACCTGGATGACCACGACCACGCCGGCCAGGATCAGCAGCGCGATCGCCACCGTGATGCCGGCGATGAGCGGGGCCCTGCTCTTCTTCTGCGGTGGGCGCTGCTGGTTCAGCCAGCTCGGGTGGGTGGGCTGCTGCCCGTGGGGGCCCGGAGGATGCCACGAGGGCTGAGGGGACGGCGCGACCGAGCCCGTGTGCGGGACCGGGCCCGGGTACGGGGCGGGTCCGGACGGCGGGCCCGCGTACGGTCCTAATGTGGGCCCCGACAAAGGTCCCGAAGGAGGCCCCGAAAGAGGCCCCGACAGAGGTCCCGACGGAGGCCCTGACGGAGGTCCCGAGGGCGATGCGAAGGGGGAGGCGGGCGCGGGTGTGGGGGCGGCCTCGGCGGCGGCCTGCGCGAGGATGCCGGGGTTCGGCGCCGAGCTCGGCGCGGAGCCGGGCGCGGGGTGCCGCAGCAGGCGCATGATGACCTGCTCGGCCGTCGGCCGCTGCGCCGGGTCCTTGGCCAGGCACGCGGCCACCACGTCACGCAGCTGAGCGTCCAGCACGCCCAGGTCGGGATGGTGGTTGAGGACGCGGTTGATCACCGCGGGCATCGTGTCGCTGCCGAACGGCGCCTGGCCGGAGGCGGCGAAGATCATCGTGCTGGCCCAGGCGAACATGTCGGAGGCCGGGCCGACCGTGTGACCCATGATCTGCTCGGGCGACATGTACGCGGGCGTGCCCACGACCATGCTGCTGATCGTCGCGGTGGCGTTCAGTGCCCGTGCGATGCCGAAGTCGATCACTCGGGGCCCGTCGGCGCCGATGATCACGTTGGCCGGCTTGAAGTCGCGGTGCACGATCCCGGCCTGATGGATCGCGGCCAGCGCGGTGGCGGTGCCGATGGCCAGCCGGTGCAGGACGGAGCCGCTGCGCGGCCCCTCCTCCTGCACCACCCGGTGTAACGAGGGCCCCTCGATGAACTCGCTGATGATGTACGGCCGATCCTGCTCCACCCCGGTGCCGAGGACGGCCGCGGTGCAGAACGGCGCCACCTGCTGGGCCACCTGGACCTCGCGCAGGAACCTGTCGGCACTCACCTGGTCGCCCGACAGGTCGGGCCGCAGCCACTTGACGGCCACGCGCGCGTCATTGTGGCCTTGGGCGAGGTAGACGACGCCCTGACCGCCCTCGCCCAGCCGGCCGAGGAGATCCAGGCCCGCCAGCCGCTGTGGATCCCCGGGGCGCAGCGGAGCGAAGGTTGCCATGAAAGGGATTCTGGCCCTATGCCGCGCATCCGCAAAAACTACCCGCCGGTAGCCCGGCGGAATATCCTGCTGCCATGCACGTGACGTCCAGCGGTAGGACACGGCACATCATCGCCCCGTTCACCGGCGAAACCCTTGCTGATCTGCCCATATCTGACGTTGACGACGTCCGCCGGGCGTACGAGAAGGCCAGGGCGGCCCAGGCCGAGTGGGCGGGCAGGCCCGCGGCGGAGCGGGCGAAACCGTTCCTGCTGCTGCACGACGCGATTCTCGACCGCAGGGACGAGATCCTCGACATCGTCCAGAACGAGACGGGCAAGGCCCGCAAGCACGCCTTCGAGGAGGTGCTCGACGTCGCGGGCTGCAGCCTCTACTACGCCCGCCGCGCGCCCGGCCTGCTCGCCCCGCGCGCCCGCAAGGGCATCTTCCCCGTGGCCACCCGGGTGGCGGAGCTGCGCCAGCCCAAGGGCGTGGTCGCGCTGATCTCCCCGTGGAACTACCCGCTCGCGCTCGGCGTCACCGACGCGGTGCCCGCGCTGCTGGCCGGCAACGCGATCGTGCACAAGCCGGACACGCAGACCGCCCTGTCCACGCTGTGGACCATCGACCTGCTGGCCGAGCTGGGCATGCCGCGCGAGATCTGGCAGGTGGTGCTCGGCGAGCCGGCCGAGATCGGCGACGCGCTGCTCGACCACGCCGACTACGTGGGGTTCACGGGCTCCACGCGCGGCGGCAGGAAGATCGCCGAGGAGGCGGCCAAACGGCTCATCGGCTGCTCGCTGGAGCTCGGCGGCAAGAACCCGATGGTGGTGCTCGACGACGCGGACCTGGACGCGGCCGTGCTGGGGGCCATCCGGGCCTGCTTCGCGAACGCCGGGCAGCTCTGCCTGTCGATCGAGCGCCTGTACGTGCACGCGTCCGTGTTCGACGCGTTCGCCGAGCGTTTCGTCGCCCAGGTCAGGGGCCTCAAGCTGGGCGCGGGGCACGACTGGTCGGTGCAGATGGGCTCGCTCACCTCGCAGCGCCAGCTCGACACGGTCAGCGCCCACGTGGACGACGCCCTGGCCAAGGGCGCGACCCTGCTGACCGGCGGCAAGGCGAGGCCCGATCTCGGCCCGCTGTTCTACGAGCCGACCGTGCTCACCGGCGTCGGCGAGGACATGGAGCTGTGCCGCAACGAGACGTTCGGACCGGTGGTCGCGCTCTACCCGTTCTCCTCCGACGACGAGGTGGTCGAGCTGGCCAACGACACCATCTACGGCCTGAACGCCGCCATCTGGACCGCCAGCCTCCCGCGCGGCCGCGCGCTCGCCGCCCGTGTCCGGGCAGGCACGGTCAACATCAACGAGGGGTACGCCTCGGCCTACGCCTCCTACGACGCGCCCATGGGCGGCATGAAGGCGTCCGGCCTGGGCCGCCGGCACGGCGCGGAGGGCCTGCTGCGTTACACCGAGTCCAAGACCGTGGCCGCGCAGGCGGGCTGGCTGGGCTTCGAGCCGCCGTTCGGGCTGCCGTACGAGAAGTGGGCCGCCACCTTGGCCACCACGCTGAAGACCATGCGGCGGCTGCGCCTCAAGTGACGTCTACGCTGTAAACATGAACGACCAGGGCACGGCCGGGCGCATCGTGGCCGTCGCGCAGCGGATCCTCATGGAGGAGGGCGCCGACGCGGTCAGCATGCGGCGCGTGGGCGACGCCGTGGGCATCACAGCCATGGCCATCTACCGGCACTACCCCAACAGGGACGCCCTGCTTCGCGCCGTCGCCGACCGCAGCGCCGGCGAGCTGGCCACGATGTGGACGCGGCGCGCTCCCTCGGGGTCCTGGGACGAGCGGGTCTCGGCCGCCCTCGACGACTTCCTCGACTTCGCGCTCGGGAGCTCGCATCTGTACCGGTTCCTGACCCTGGACGCCTGGGCGGGGGCGCGGCGCTTCCCCGAGGACTTCCGCGACGGGCAGGGCCCGCCCTTCAGCGTCGTCACGGGGCTCGTCGAGGAGGGCATGCGTACGGGACGGCTGCGCGCGGACGACCCGCTGGAGACGGCGATCACGGTCACGTCGAGCGCGCAGGGGCTGGTCCACCAGTACCTGAGCCGGCGCATCGGGATGGACGAGGCCGACTTCCGCGCGCTCTGCCACCGCTCGACGTGGCGGATCATCAACGGGCTCCGCGCGGAATAACCGCTCATGGCGCGGTGTCGTTGACGACCATGGAGATTCGTTACGTCGGAGGACCCACGGCGGTCCTGGAGCTCGGCGGGGTGCGCCTGCTGACCGACCCCACGTTCGACGCGCCGGGCGACTACCCGATCGGGAACAGGGCGCTCACCAAGACCACGGGGCCTGCCGCCGAGGTCTCCTCGCTCGGGCCGGTGGACGCCGTGCTGCTCTCGCACGACCAGCACCCGGACAACCTCGACAAGGCCGGACGGGACTACCTGGCGTCCGTGCCGCTGATCCTGTCCACGGGGTCGGCGGCCGCGCGGCTGGGCGGCTCGGTACGTGCGCTGCCCAACTGGACGTCTGTCACGGTGGGCGACGGGTTGCGGGTGACCGGGGTCCCCGCGCAGCACGGGCCGGACGGGACCGGGCACCTGGTGGGCGAGGTCACCGGGTTCGTGCTCAGCGGTGAGGGGCTGCCGACGGTTTACGTGAGCGGGGACAACGCCTCGCTGGACGTCGTGCGGGAGGTCGCCGGGCGGGTCGGCCCGGTGGACGTGGCGCTGCTGTTCGCGGGCGGGGCCCGTACGCCGCTGGTCGACGGCTACCTGACGCTGACCAGCGACGACGCGGTGGCGGCCGCCGAGATCCTGGACGCCAGGTACGTGGTGCCACTGCACTTCGAGCACTGGGCGCACTTCACGCAGGGGCGGGAGACGGTGGAGAAGGCGTTCGCCGGGTTCGGGGACCGGCTGCGGCTGCTGGCTCCAGGCGAGAGCACCCGACTTCTCTGACTGTCCCTGGGCTTGGCTCTTGGCGAACGGGCGCGACCTGCCCCGCCTACGCCTGGCAGGGTGAAGCGGTGAGCTGGAACGCGCGTGCGCTCGACGTCCTGGCGGCGGGGCAGCCCACCCCGCTGATCGACTTCCCGGTGCAGGCGCCCGGGATCAGGCTGCTGCTGAAGGACGAGTCCGCGCAGCCCAGCGGGAGCCTGCGGCACCGCCATGCCAGGGCGCTGTTCCGCCGGGCCGTCCTCGACGGGCTGGTCACCGAGGGCACGACCGTGGTGGAGGCGACGGGTGGCAACGCGGCCGTGGCGCAGGCCTGGTTCGCCCGGCGGCTCGGGCTGCCGTACATCGTGGTCATGCCGGGCGAGCGGAGCGAGCTGCGCGCCCGGGCGGTGGAGGCGCTCGGCGGGGAGTGCAGGTTCGTGACGCCGCCGCTGGCGATCTACGACGCGGCGCGCGAGATCCCGGGCCATTTCCTCGACCAGTTCGGGCGCGCGGCCGAGCACGACCTGGGGGAGGAGCTGTTCGCCCAGGTGCGGCCCGACTGGGTGGTGACGGGGGCGGGCACGGGCGCCACGTCGGCGACGCTCGGCCGCTGGATCCGCGACCACGATGTGCCGTGCCGGGTCGCGGTGGCAGATCCCGATAATTCGGCATATTTCCCGGGATGGACCCTCGACGTGCCCGACTACGCGACCGGGATGCCGTCGCGCATCGAGGGCATCGGCCGCCCCCGCATCGAGCCCGGGTTCCGGCCTGACCTCGTCGACCTGGTCGTTCCCGTGCCCGACGCGGCGAGCGTGGCGGCGGCCAGGCACATCAGGGAGGTCACGGGGCTGCCGGTGGGCGGTTCGTCGGGCACGGCGCTCTGGGCGGCGCTGGAGCTGGTCGAGCGCATGCGGGCCAGGGGCGAGACCGGCACGGTGGTGTCGCTGCTCGGGGATGCCGCCGATCGGCATCTGGCGACCTATCACGATGACGCGTGGGCCGCAGGAAAGGGGCTGGACACCGGGCAGCACAGGGACGAGCTGCGGAGCCGTACCGGCGTCTGAGTCGCTCAGCTCAGGGGATGGACGACCCAGACGTTCGGCTCCACGTACACCGCGTGGTCGTGCTCCACGTCGCAGTGCACCGGGGTGAGCGCGCCCAGCACCTCCAGCGGACCGGAGCGGTCGAACGGCAGGCCCGTCCACTTGCGCCACTCCGCCAGCGTGCCCGCCACCACCATCGAGCGGGGCGCCACCTTGACGATCTTCCCGCCCGCCCGCACGTGCACCCGCAACCAGGCGTCATGGGGCAGGCCGTCGGCGCGGGCCCTGAAGGCGTACTCGGACATGGGGGTGTGCGGTTCGAGGTGCTTCCTGTTGGGCCTGACGGGCGCCACCAGCTCGCGGTAGCCGAGGCGGGCGGCGTGGTCGCGCATGGCCGCCAGCATCACCGAAGACAGGCCCGTGCCCTGCAGGTCACGGCGGACGCTGATCTCCAGAGCGGAGATGGCGTCGGGCCGCGTGCCGCGCTCGCGGGCCAGCCAGCCGGACCTGATCACACCGTCCCACCCGTCGTCGGGCAGCTCGGAGCCATCCCCGCAGAACGGGGTCAGGCAGCCCCGCGCCACCAGCCGCCCGGGGTCCGCCTCGTCGTCGGCCACCAGCACGTACTCGGCGTGGGTCGTGGTGGCGAAGGGGTAGAACAGGTCCGCGATCTGGTCCTGCAGCATGAACTCCTGCCACGTATGGTCCATCTCGAACAACGACGGCGCGAACTCGGGACGCTCCGCGAGCGTTGTGATCTTGATAGCCATGCAGATCATTCTCACATTGCGGCCGGCTGGCACGTGCGCGAATAAACCGGGCAAGAAAGCGTGCGCTAGCGTCGGCCGCATGACAGAACTTGACGCCAGGCTGCGCGCCATCACCGACCTGATCGTGGCCGAGGCGCGCGAGGGCGGCGGCAGGCACGAGTACGACGGCCGGATCCAGGACCTCTCACCCGAGGGCGTGCGATCCGGGCTGGCGCGGCTCGGCCAGGGCGCCGCGCCCGAGGACGGGCATGACGCCGAGCACCTACAGGTGTTCGAGGAGAGCCTGCGCACCCAGTTCGGCGAGCTGGAGCTGCATCGCAAGAACCCGCTGATCCACCTGTCCAACCTCGACCTCGCCTGCTACGACCGCGACTACGCCCCCGAGGAGGAGCGCGCCGCGGCCAAGTCGGCCCACCTCGCGCTCTGGCCCGACGCCGTGGACCAGGCGATCGCCTCGCTCGACCAGGTCCCGGCCCCCGTCGCGAAGTCCCTGCTCGCGGCGGTCAAGGGCCTGGCCGTCGGGGTCACGGACGGGGCCGCGCTCAAGGCCCACGGACGGCTCGTCCAGCATGTCGAGCGGGCCGCGGCCGAGGGCGACCCCGACGCCTCGCTCGGCGGCGAGGCCCTGGCCAGGCTCATGGGCACGGCCGAGGGCCTGCCGGTCGACCTGGACAGGCTGGCCGAGCGGGCGGACGCCGAGCGGGACCGGCTGATGGCGCTGCTCGCCGAGTCCTGCGCCAAGCTGGGGGAGACGGGCAGGGCGCCGCTGGACGTCGTACGTGAGCTGGTCAAGGACCACCCCGACGCGGACGGCGTGATCGAGGCGGCGCGGATCGGCACGGAGAAGGCCATCGCGTTCACCCGCGAGAAGGACCTCGTGCCCTACCACGACGGCGAATGCCTGGTCGGCCTGGCGCCCGAGTCGCGGCGCTGGGCGATGGCCATGATGGCGTGGAACTCGCCAGGCGAGCCCGAGGGCCCGTCCTGGTACTACATCACGCCGCCGGAGCCGTCCTGGCCTGAGCAGGACCAGGAGGAGTGGCTGGAGATCTTCAGCCGTACGACGCTGCCGGCGATCAACGTGCACGAGGTCGCGCCAGGACACTTCTCGCACGCCCGCGCGCTGCGGCGGGCGAAGTCCGACGTGCGCAGGCTGCTGCAGTCGATGGCGTTCATCGAGGGATGGGCGCATTACGCCGAAGAGCTGTGCGTGGAGGAGGGCTTCGAGGCGGACGACCCGCGCTTCGAGATCGGGGTGTGGGTGGAGGCGCTGATCCGCGTCACCCGGCTCGCGTGCGCGATCGGCGTGCACACCGGGCAGATGACGGTCGAGGATGGGGCCAGGCGCTTCGAGTCCGACACGCATCTGGCGGGGCCCGCTGCGCTGTCGGAGGCCCGGCGGGCGTCGTTCGACCCGACGTACGGGCGTTACACGTGGGGTAAGCTGCTCATCCTCGACCTGCGGGAGCGGGCGCGCAAGGAGTGGGGCGCGAGCTTCAGCCTGCAGCGCTTCCACAAGGCCCTGCTCGACCTCGGCTCGCCGCCGCTGGGCCTGATCGACCGCATCCTCTAGGACCGCCGGGAGCGCCGGCGGGCGGAGGGGGCGGTACCACGCGGTGGGATTCCCTGGAGCGGCGGCGGCGCGTCAGGTAGCGTCGGTCGCGAGCGAGGGAGGTTGGGCCTGTGCGGGAGCTCTCTGGCAAGATCGCCGTCGTGACGGGCGCGGCCAGCGGCATCGGGCGGGCGCTGGCGCTCAGGTTCGCGGCCGAGGGCATGACGCTGATGCTCGCCGACGTCGATCCCGGCGGTCTCGCGGAGACGGCCGCCCAGGCGGGCGACGGCAAGGTGCTCACGCAGGTCATCGACGTGTCCGACGCGGCGGCCGTACAACACCTGGCCAACCGCTGCTTCGGCGAGCTCGGCGCCGTGCACGTGCTGTGCAACAACGCCGGCGTCTTCCAGGGCGGCCACATGTGGACCCGCGGCGAGGAGGACTTCGCCTGGCTGCTCGGCGTGAACCTGTGGGGGGTGCTGCACGCCGTCCGCGAGTTCGTGCCGCGCATGATCGAGCAGGACACCGAGGGGCACATCGTCAACACGGTGTCGGTGGCCGGGCTGTTCGCCACGCCCGGGGCCGGCGCGTACGCGGTCAGCAAGTACGCCGCGCTGGCCGCGTCCCAGGCCCTCGCCCAGGATCTGGCCGCCGCGGGTGCCAAGCTCCGCGTGACCGCGCTCTGCCCCGGCGCGGTCAGGACGCGCATCGCCGACTCGGCGCGCGTACGCCCGCCCACCCTGGTCAACACCCCCACCCAGGACGAGGTGGCGGTTCAGGAGTCCGTCAGCAGGGCGTCGGAGCGCGGCATCGAGCCGTCACTGGTCGCCGACCGGGTCGTGGAGGCCATCCGGGAGGAGCGGTTCCTGGTGCTGACCGATCCCAGGTACGCCGCCCGGCTGCGCCTGCAGACCGAGACCCTGCTCACCGGCAACCTGCCGTCCTACCAGTGACGTTCGTGGCCGAGCACCCGGGCGACCCTGCCGGTGCGCGGCTTGACCAGCAGCCGGACGAAGTCGCCCGGCAGCACATCGTGGTAGACCCCCTCATTGATCAGGTATGACGTGGCCTTCTCCGAGCTGCCGTCATGGAGGGCGACGTAGTAGGAGCGCCTGCTGCTCATCGAGTCGGAGTCCATGTCGATGACCGCCCAGCGCTTGACGATGTAGCCGGAGACCTCCTGCCGTCCGGGGACGGGAGCGGAGGAGCCGGGCGGCTCGATCTCCACGCCGCGCCAGCCGCTGCCGGTGTAGATCCACTCCGGCTGGGGGTTCACCGGCGCGCGGTCGGGCCCGGCGATCTCCCGCCCGGCCTCGGTCAGCAGGAAACCCCTTCCGGCCAGGAGCAGGCTTCCTCCGGCCACGAACGACACCATTGTCGCGATCATCCCCGGCCACGACAGCCCGGCCGCCGAAATGGTGGCGTACCAGGGGACCACGAGCCCCACGGCCAGGAGCAGCGGCACGATCATGGTCTGCCAGCGCCTGCGCGCCAGGCCGAGTTCGATGGCCGTCTGCCGGACGAGCGGGACGAGGTCGCCGTCCAGGTCGGACCCTTCGGGCATGAGCGCCATCACGGGCGCGTACGGCTTGCCTCCCAGGCGGGCGGCCACCCGTTCCAGGACCCACCGCTCATAGTGCCGGAGCGGCTCCTGCCTCTGGGGGGCCAATGCGAGGCGGTCGCCCTCGATCGTCACCCACTCTCGGCCCGCCAGGTCGAACAGCGCCGCATGGAACACATCCTGGGACCGCATCCCGCGTAAAAGCTCGACCACGGGCGCGGGCACCTCGTACCAGGGCGCTTCCTGGGGTCGCTCGCGGCTGGACACCTTGAAGGCGGCGGCCAGCGCGGTCACCCAGAGGGCCCACGCGGTCACCGGCCAGGCAAGATCCATTGTTCTGTGTTAGCACGAGTGCCGTTGGCAGGCCAGGTGTAATGCGCAGGGCCGATAGACTGTGGTTACCGCATTTCGCCTTTGGGGGGTTCTCAGGTGTCTGAATTCGACACAGTGCTGGTGGTCGACTTCGGCGCACAGTACGCGCAGCTGATCGCCAGGCGCGTGCGCGAGTGCCACGTCTACTCCGAGATCGTCCCCTCGACGATGCCGGTCGAGGAGATGATGGCCAAGAATCCCAAGGCGATCATCCTGTCCGGCGGCCCCTCCTCGGTCTATGCCGAAGGCGCGCCGCCGGTGCCTCGCGGGCTGTTCGACACAGGTGTGCCCACGTTCGGCATCTGCTACGGCTTCCAGGCCATGGCGCAGGCGCTGGGCGGCGATGTGGCCCGCACGGGCGTCGCCGAGTACGGCGGCACCGCGCTGGAGGTGCTCAGCGAGGGCGTCATCTTCGCCGGCCTGCCGGCCGCCCAGACGGTCTGGATGTCACACGGCGACAGCGTCGCGGCCGCCCCCGAGGGATTCGCGGTGACCGCCTCGACGCACGAGACGCCGGTCGCCGCCTTCGAACACCCGGAGCGCGGCCTCTACGGCGTGCAGTTCCACCCCGAGGTGCTCCACTCCGAGCACGGCCAGACCGTGCTCAAGCACTTCCTCGACGCGGCCGGCTGCCGCCCGTCGTGGACCATGCTCAACATCGTCGAAGACTCCATCGAGGCCGTGCGCCGCCAGGTGGGCGACGGCCGGGCGATCTGCGCGCTGTCGGGCGGCGTCGACTCCGCGGTGGCCGCCGCGATCGTCCAGCGGGCCATCGGCGACCGGCTGACCTGCGTCTTCGTCGACCACGGCCTGCTGCGCAAGGGCGAGGCCGAGCAGGTGGAGCGCGACTTCGTGGCCGTCACGGGTGTGAAGCTCCGCGTGGTCGACGCCGCCGACCGCTTCCTCAAGGCCCTGGACGGCGTCTCCGACCCGGAGGAGAAGCGGAAGATCATCGGGCGCGAGTTCATCCGCGTCTTCGAGGACGAGCAGCGCGCCATCATGGCCGACGGCCCCGTCGAGTTCCTGGTCCAGGGCACGCTCTACCCCGACGTGGTGGAGTCGGGCGGCGGCACCGGCACCGCCAACATCAAGTCCCACCACAACGTCGGCGGCCTGCCGGAGGACCTCCAGTTCAAGCTGGTTGAGCCGCTGAGGGCGCTGTTCAAGGACGAGGTCCGCCGGGCGGGCGAGGAGCTCGGGCTGCCGAGTGCCATGGTCTGGCGCCAGCCGTTCCCCGGCCCCGGCCTCGGCATCCGCATCGTCGGCGAGGTCACCCGCGAGCGCCTGGACCTGCTGCGCGAGGCCGACGCGATCGCCCGCGAGGAGCTGTCCCGGGCCGGCCTGGACCGGCAGATCTGGCAGTGCCCGGTGGTGCTGCTGGCGGATGTGCGTTCGGTGGGGGTTCAGGGAGACGGGCGCACGTACGGGCACCCGGTGGTGCTGCGGCCGGTGACGTCGGAGGACGCGATGACGGCGGACTGGGCACGGGTGCCCTACGACGTGCTGTCGCGCATCTCGACCCGGATCACCAACGAGGTCCGCGAGATCAACCGCGTGGTGGTCGACGTGACCAGCAAGCCCCCCGGCACCATCGAGTGGGAGTGATTCCCCTTCGGGCGTAGCTCTGCCTGAGGGAGCCGCTGAGCTGGTGGTTTGCCATTCGGGGGGTCGGGAGTGGTTGATCGCGCAGGGACCGCCCGGCGGTGATCCAGTTTTGCGGACTGCATCGCGTCACCGCCGGGCGGGAACGGTCACCTTACGGTTCGCCCGTATCGGGTGAGGACGGCGGCGCCGGTCTGCTCGGCCGCCAGGCACTCCAGGTAGGCGGGTGGCCTGCCGTCGGGAAAGAGCCGCTCGCCGGTGCCCAGGATCGTGGGGAAGGTCAGCAGCCGGTATTCGTCGATCAGGTCTTCGGCCATCAGCGCGTGGACGACGCTCAGGCTGCCGGGGACGATCACATCGCGGTCCTCACGATTGACGGCGTCGACGAGGTCGCCGTCGATGACCTTCGAGTTCGCCCATGCCGAGGTGTCGGTAAGCGTGCGGGAGGCGACCAGCTTCGGCGCGGCGTTCATCCGCGTGGCGAACGGGTCGTCGCGGCCGGGCCAGATCTGCGAGAACAGCTGCCAGGTTGCCCGCCCCAGCAGCATGACCCCGTTGTCGAGGGTGCGGCCGAGCTGGAACTTGTCCCCGGCGACCGCTTCGGGGCCGTGCCGGAACGCCCAGCCGCCGGTCGCCGTGCCGGCGGACCCGTCGGGGTCGGAAACGATCCCGTCCAGGGTGATGAACTGTATGACGATGACGCTCACGATGATGTCCTTCCGTTGATGCTCGCCGGTATGTACCAGCGGCACCGGCCAGACTCATCGCGCCCGGCGGAACTCGTCGAAAAAAATCTGCTGGGGCAGGTCGAACGCCTTAAGCACGTGCGGATCGGCGAACACCACGTTGTGCGCGACGCGGCCGCCGGTGACTGTGAAGACCTGCAGCGTGTGCAGCCGGTGCCCGCCACCGGGCTCTGGTCTGTACGCGGCGAGTGCGGGCTGCCCGTTGGCGGTCAGAAGCCTCGTTCTCCAGCCGGTCCCGTGCATGTCGAACACCCGGCGCATGAACAGTCCATAGTCGCGGCTGCCCTGGTACCACAACGGCACCGGCGGCATCTCCATGATCGCGTCGTCGGTGAGGAGCCGCACGAGGGCGGGGACGTCCGCCGCCTCGAATGCTCGCGCGTACCGCTGGATCGCCGCGCGGGCCTCGGGATCGTCCGGCTCGGCCACCCCGCTCACATCGCCCACGTCCGCGAGGACGGCGCGGGCCCGCTGCAAGGCGCTGTTGACGGCCGTGACCGTGGTCTCCAGTTGCGTGGCGACCTCGGCGGCGCTGAACTGCAGCACCTCGCGGAGCACGAGGACAGCCCGCTGCCGCGGCGGCAGCAGCTGCATCGCCGCCACCAGGGCGAGCCGCAGGTCCGCCCGCATCTGCAGGTCGTACCGCGCGTCGGGGAACGGCTGCAACCAGGGGATGTCCAACGCCGGGGTGAGCGGCGCACCGGGATCATCGCTCGGCGCGCTCAGCCCGGTCGGCAACGGCCGCCGCGCACGCCCCTCCAGCGCGGTCAGGCAGGCGTTGGTGGCGATCCGGTACAGCCACGTCCGTACTGACGCGCGAGTGCTGTCGTACCGATCACGGGCCTTCCACGCCCGTAGCATCGTCTCCTGCACCAGGTCCTCAGCCTCGTGGAAAGAGCCCAGCATCCGGTAGCAGTACGCGACCAGCTCACCCCGGTAAGGCTCGAACTCCACCTGCTCATCATGGTGCACAGGGCATTCCTGCATCACATCGGGCCCTGGCCGGTCGGCATGATCGTCTGCTCTTCCCGTGTGGCTGTGTTCAGCTGTGCGTCTGGAGTCCTCGCAGGTCACGGCGTAGCGTGGGAGTGGAAGGTATCAATTGTGTAATACCTGCGGGGTGATCGTGATGCCCCTTACGGCGCGGGTGACGCAGTCCTCTGATCGCTGCATCGTCGCTCTGGACGGTGAGCTGGACATCTGCTCGGCTCCCTGCCTGCTGGCCGCTGTTGACGAAGCGCTGGCGGGTGAGCGGCGCAACCTGCTGGTGGAGGCGACCGGACTGACCTTCTGCGACTCTCACGGGCTGGAGGCATTGCTCGAGGCCCAGCGCGAGGTCACCGACGCGGGCGGCACCATGGAGCTGGCTCACCTGCATGACAGGGTTCGCCGCCTCTTGGATCTCACGGGACTGACCCGGGCCTTCACTATTATCCCGAAACGATCTAAAGACCCTTAAGACGCGAGATGAGTGACGAGACGACTACGAAGGGTAGGTTCACGGCGTTCCCAACTAGGAAAGGACGCTTCATGGAACAGCAGCAGGCCCAGCAGATCGAGCAGCAGCTTCGGCAGAACTGGCAGCAGATCAGGTACCAGATCCTGGACCAGTTCGCCGAGGTCAGCCCGTCCGATCTCGACTTCGCCCGTAACGTCAACGATCTCGTCGAGCGGATCGCCGACAAGTCTCACCACAGCGACAGGTACGTAGAGACGCGACTGCTGGAACTGGTCGGCGTTGGCGGCACCTCGATGGGGCCCCAGGGACAGCCGTTCGGCACGTCAATGAGGCAGCAGGGCGGGCAGGTCGGGCCGCAGCGTCTCGGCGGGCAGTGACGTAGCACGCGCGTCCACAACCAGACGATGAGCTGGTCAGGCGATGGAGATCCGCAGTGGAACTACACGCCTGGCCAGACCATCGGACAGATATGCCGCCAAGGGAGAAGGCGGCAGCCGTCTCCGGTCATCGCGGCACCGGCCAAGAGATCAGGAAGCCTGCTTGGATCGGTAGTCCAGCAGAGAACGGTAGTCCAGTAGATCGTCGATCAGTTCGGTGACGAACTGGTTGCGAGGCATCTGGCGCAGTTCGGCCAGCATTGCATCGATCTGTTCGAGCGTCGGCCGACCGTCTACTGACGCGGCCAGTGTCACAAGATTGCTCATGGCACCTCCAGTTGCCCCAGTTTATCCCCTTCTCGTAATAAATGTCCCATTTTCGTTTGCTGTACGGGCGAGAGATCAACTCCATCGGCCGTACCCATGCGCTGATCTTCGCCGAGAGCCTCGTCCTGGCCGGGCGCCTCGCGCTGTGGAGGGTGCTCGCGCAGTGGCCGGACAGGCGGAGAGGGGCGGGCTGCTGCTGTGGGCGTTGGCGCGACGGGGTTCAGGCGGCGACCGGTGCAAGAGCGCCCATGGGGGCGGCTTCGGCGTCGGCGAACACCGGAAGTTCGAACCAGAGGGCCTTGCCGCGCGGGGTGCGGACACCGCCCCAGGAGCCGGAGAGCGCGTCGACCAGGAACAGCCCGCGGCCGCCCTCCGCGTCCACGTCAGCGGTACGCATGCTCGGCAGCTCGGGATTCTCGTCCTCGACCGCGCAACGCAGCAGCCCGTCCTCGGCGCAGAAGCTGAGGCGGACCTGTCCGTACGCGTGCTCCAGCGCGTTGGCGACCAACTCGCTGACGAGCAGTTCCGCGACCTCGATCTGGTCTTCCAAGCCCCAGTCGGCAAGCTTCTCACGCGTCAGCCGACGTGCACTGCGCACCGAGCCCAGGTCGGGCGACAGCCACCACGAGGCCGTCCGGCGCGCCACCGAGCCCTGGCCGATCGCCGCTGTCCAGATCCTGCTCCACGAAACCCTGTTCATAGCTCTACATCCCGAGCGGCAGCTGAAGCCTTGACGCTGCCGTCCGGTTCACCCCCGGTCCTGTCTTCAGGTGAGCCCGGATCGCTCACACCATGAGAATGCCGCACCGCGCCACCAGGAGAAGAGGTGAGAAATCCCCATATGGGTACCTATTTCGGACTACGTAGGTGCCCCGGGAGACGCCCAGGCCAACGCCAGTCCGCGGGTGTCCGCTTACCAACCGCCCCGGTGGAGCTGGCCGCGCACCGCGCCGCCGGGGAACTCGCTCGTGTGCAGGTTCACGTACCAGTCCTTGGGGTTGTGCTTGATGCCACGGGCGACCTTGGGCGTGGTGCTGCCGGTGCCCGCGATGCCGTTGACGCCGGCGGGACCGGAGGGAGTGGTCGCATGCGAAGTCCATCGGGGGGAAGACGATTCAGACCGTGGCTGGGGGCTGTTTCCCTGGGCGGGAGCGTCGCAGTCGTCCTGTGGGGCTCTCCGCTGTCCGCGCAGGCCGGCACGGTGAACGTCCACCTCGGCACGGCCGCGGCGCAGTCCATCGTCTGTCCCAGCGTGGCCGACAAGCTGACCGAGGTCCCCACGGCCGCCAAGGCCGAGGTCGACCGTAACCTCGCACTGCTCGACAAACAGATCCAGGAGGCCAATGACCGGCTGTCCCGTTCGGCAGGGCAGGGCGGCCCGAACTTCGTGCAGAACGCCATCCTCGGTCCTCTGGCCGGTAAACGAGCCGCCACCATCGACCGCATCTCCATCGCCATCGGACGCGTCGCACAGCGCCCCACCGGCCTCAACGGACTCGACACCTGCACGCTCGGCGACTCGGCCGGCGACGCCGCCACGAACGCGGCGGACGTCGGCCCCTCGGCCGACGACTTCGTCGACATCCGCCAGGTTCCCGAGGCGGAGCAGCCTCAAGCGGGCGAGAACGGATCAACGGGCACGTTCGTCTCCCAATGCGGTACGAACAGCGCGGGCCATTCCAACGCCGACAACGTCATCCTCGCCCCGGGCATGTCCGACGGGGCCCAACTCCAGCTGGATTACGTGGGCAACACGTCCACCGACGCCTTCTCGACCAACGAGACCCTCGCCGCCGCGGACACCACCTGCCGCACGAGCGCCGACCGGTCCGCCTACTTCTGGCCGACCCTGCGCGTACGCGGGTCCGACGACGAGAGCGGCCAGGCCGGCACGAACAACGTCGGCACCGCCGTACAGCCATCGACAGTCAGACTCGAATACCGCGGCAACCCCACATCAGACGTCACGGCCGCACCACGATTCCTCAGGATGGTCTCCGGCGAGGCCAGGGCGGCCACCAACGGTGCCGCCGACGCCCGGCCGACGTGGACCTGCACGGGTTTCACCGACCGCCTGACCGACAAGTATCCGATCTGTCCCTCCGGCAGCGAGCTGGTCCGTGTCTTCGACATGCCCAGCTGCTGGGACGGCCAGAACCTCGACAGCGCCGGCCACCGTACGCACCTCGTCTTCCCTGACGAGACCGGCGCCTGCCCGAGCGGCACCGAGGCGGTGCCGCAACTCCGGATGACGCTGACCTACGAGAACGTGCCCAACACAGCGGACGTCCCCTTCGCGGTGGACGGATTCGCCAGCGAGCAGCACGACCCGAGCACCGACCACGCCGGCTCCATCGGGGTGATGTCGGAGAAGCTCATGAACACCGTCGTCCGCTGCATCAACAGCGGCAAGGACTGCTGACGCGCACGACCGGGCACCACACCTCCGCGGTGTGGTGGCCGCGTCATCCACGGCGGTATCGAACCTGACCTGCGGGGAAGCAGGTGGGCATGGCACGGACAAGCGCGCCGGCAGGGGCCTGCGGCCGGTGACCGCCGATGAGGTACGACACGCTGGTGGAGGCCGCCCAGTGGTCAGGGGTGGAAGATCCGCGGCTGCTCGCCGCCATCGCCACCACGCCGCGTGACCGTTTCGTGCCGCCGCGCTACGCCGCGCGTGCCTCGCAGGACGAGCCCATCCCGATCGGCCACGGCCAGCCCACTTCCCAGCCGTCCCTGATCGCGCAGATGATCGACGCCCTGCGGCTGTCGGCCACGCAGACGGTCCTGGAGATCGGCACCGGGTACGGCTACCAGACCGCCCTGCTGGCCCGCCTGGTCCGCCAGGTGTATTCGATGGAGCGCCACGCCGATCTGGCCGAGCACGCGCGGGCCAACCTCGCCTCAGCAGGGGTGAGCAACGCCGAGGTGGTGGTCGGTGACGGCACCGCCGGCCTCCCGGAGCACGCGCCCTTCGACGCCGTCGTCGTGTCCGCCACGGCCCCGGCGGTGCCTGCCCCGCTCGCCGAGCAGCTGGCCGAGGGCGGGCGCCTGGTCATGCCGATCCAGAAGAACCTGCACGAGATCGTCACGCTCTTCGGCAAGCGCCAGGGCCGCCTGATCCAGGAGCGCCTGCTGACACCCGCCCGGTTCGTCCCGCTGATCGGCGAGCACGTGGACGCCCCGGGCACCGAGCCACCCGAACGCTAGCCGCCCATACCTCCCTCAGACGATCAAGTCATGAAAATCGGAATTTGTGTGCTTGACGACTGAGATAAACGCCGGTGATGACGGCGCCCGCCGATCAAGGAATAGATCATCACTTTACTGATCCCTTTTCGGGACCCGTCCCGTAGTCTGTCCGGTAATTGAGGTCATTACGCATTCATCGGCTGCTACGGTTCCCGGCCAGTCCGGCAGGTTCTGCCCGAAGGCCAGGCGGGAGTGTGCGCATGACGGTTTCCCCACGGTCGAGCCTCGTTTCGCTGATCGATGAACTCATCCGCGTGAAACGCGATCCCGAGGGCAGAGCAGACTTTCCCCGGCCGATCCTGATTTTGGAAGGAGTCGGCGGCTCCGGTCGCTCGCGCGTACTCGACGACACGTGGCGCCGGTGGGCGAGGACGACCCCGATCGCGAGGGTGGACCCGCTGGCCGGTGGCGACGACTCCGACTCCATGCGGTCCGTGCTGAAGGCCGTCATGCTGGGCCTGACAGCCGAGGCCCCCGGCTACCGGGTCTCCTTTCCGCGGGTGGTGCTGGCCCACATAGCGATGTCCGCCCCGATCAACGAGTCCGACCCGGAAAAGAGCGTCCGGACCCTGCGCGAGCGGATCAACACCTACCAGGACCCGAGCCTGGTCGTGACTCTGCTGCAGCGACTGCTGCCCGTGGCCGCGGGCACTCTCGGTCTCGACGCTCCGAGTCTGGACAAGACCCTCGAGGAGATGATCGGGCGGCTCGGCAAGTCGGGCCTGCGGTCGAAGCTGCTCTGGCGGGACGCGCTGGCCTGGTTCGAGCACCAGGACCAGGACTTCTGCCACGATCCCGAACGCGCGCTGGTCCGGCTCAGCCGGCAGGCCGACGACCCGGGCGCGGGCGTGCGGGAGAACGTCGACCGCCTGCTGATGACGGCACTGCTGGCCGACCTGCGTGACAGCTTCGACCGCGCCGTCAACCACCCCTCCCGCGCGGTCCTGCTGCTCGACAACGGCGACGCCCCCTCGGCGGGGCAGTTCCTGAAAACCCTGGTCAAGGCACGTTCCAAGCTGGAGCGCCACGGAGTGCCCCGGGACCCGCTGACCGTGATCACCACCAGCGGCGGTTACATCCTGGCCGAGTCGGCCGGCCTGAGCGAACGGGCCGCGCAGTGGCCGGAGTCCGCGCTGGCCGATCTGTCCAGATCCGACCTCCACAATGCTGGGACGTGGCTGCGAGTCCTCCTCGACGGGTTCACCACGGATGCCGTCGAGTACCTGGTGGAAGCGGATCTCACCTGGTGGCCGCCCTCCCTCGGGGTCGGCACGATCACCAATGCCGTCCTGCGGCTCACCGGCGGGCACGCCGAGGCCACGGACCTCGTGCTGGCCCAGCTCCGGAATGATCCGAAAGTCATCGACGATCTAGGACGGGTCCTGTCCGAGCACGCGCCGGAGCAGGGCCAGACGATGGAGAGCTACCTGATCGACAGGATCACGGCGGATCTCAGCCCGCGCAAGCGCCTTCATGAGCACCTCAGAGAGGCCCTGATCACGCTGGCCGGAGCACGTGACAACGAGGAGGCGCAGTGCCTGACACCGCTCCTCGACAATACGGTCCACGCCGAGCCGATCCTGTTCACCTCACCGTCGTTGTGGCCCATGCCGCAACCCAGGGGCCGGTGGGCGATGGCGCCGTTCGTACGCTTCCTGCTGCTGCGCCGGCTGGCCGAGCGCCCTGGCAACCACTCGGCGAGCTGGACCAGGGTCTTCGAACGGCTCCGTGACCACACGGCAGACGAGGACGTCTGCGGGAGACTCCATCACGAGCTCGCGCTCGGCAACCACGAGACCGTGGTGACGGAGCTGTTCAAGCTCCTGGGCGAGGCATCCGGGGCCGAGTGGTTGGAATGTCTCGATCGCATCGTCGCCACGCCCGGCCTCCGGCCGCCACACGACACAACCGCCCCGGCCGATACGGCGGCGGAGTCTCGTCGCGCGGCTGTCGCCCAGCTCGTCACCGCCCTGCACCAGCTCGCCGACCCCGTGCTCAGCGACCGGGAGGTGCTCCGCGGCCACTACACCGTCGCCGCGGAGGCGTGCAGGCGGCTCTCCGACGCCGATGCCCGGCCCTTCGCCGAACGTGCCCAGCATTTCCGGAAGCTCGCCGAGGCCCTGACGTGACCGCGCACCCCCCGCACGAGAGGCGCCGCCTGGAGCCGGCACCCGTGAACGGCACCCCCCGGTACATTTGGGGGATCCGGCCCAACCCGGAGCGGTGGCCAAAGAGACTCTGGCATTGGTGGCGCGTGGGCGCAGTCGTCACGGCACTCGCCGTTCTGATGCCCGGCGTGCTGATCGTCCGCCCATGGTTGTGGGACAGGTTCTCCTGCGGATGGCAGCCCATGACGGGCGTGTGGGAGCAGGGAGACCAATGCGTCGGCGCCAGCAGCGGGCCGTACGCCTTCAACCGCCCCGAGCTGACCGACGTGATGAGCAAGATCGCGCAGCAGAACGAGACCGCGGAGGACGGCTCGTGCGCCAAGGGCGCGAACGCCGTGACGGTGGCCGCGCTCATGACCCTCACCTCGGCGGAGAGCGGCGGCCGGGCGCTGCACCAGCTCGAAGGCATCGCCGCCGGGCAGGCGAACGCCAACGCGAACAAGGCCGAGTGCGTGCATCCGATCAAGCTGGTGGTGGCCGAGATGGGCGCCACGGAGCAGGCGGCGACCGAGGTGGCCGAGCTGCTTGCAGAAAGGGAAGTCGCCGCCGTCGTCGGCATGGGGCTGAGCCTGCAGCAGACGGCCGACGCCGCCCGGGTGCTGGCGCAGCAGAAGATCCCCATGGTGGGCAACGTGATCACGGCCGAGGGCTTCGACGGGAACGGCTCCCAGCAGGACAGGCCCGATTACCGGCGCTGCGACCCGTCACACACCTACAAGAACGGCATCGGCCTTGGGTACTTCTATCGCGTCGCCTATCGGAACGCGGTTCAGATCGATCAGCTCGCCAAATATCTGGAGCCGAGCAGGAAAACGCTCAAGTTCATCATGACGCCGATCACGATGAACGACCCTTACACGTGCACGACGCTGCCACTCGTGCACGCCAGGTTCGACCAGAAGTCGCGTCCGCTGCAGGAGGTGAAGTTCGACCCGGGGGACTCGGCGACGGTGAAGTTGTCAGCTCAGCGGATCTGCGCCAGCGCGGGGCCGGTGAGCGTCTTCTACGCCGCCCGGGCCAGCCACCTGCCGCAGTTCCTCAAGAGCATCGCCGACCAGTCCGAACTCGGGCAGTGCCGGTTCACCAGCATCACCGTGGTCAGCACCTCGGACGCCGGCCGGATGCGGGCCAAGGAGGTCGATCCGAATCTCGAGCAACAGCGCTTGGCGGCCCTCAGCAGCCCCATGTTCATGAACGGGACCGTACAGCTGATCTACACACCGCTCGCCGACCCCGACGTGCTCCCGGCTGAGGGCGGGATGAAGAGGCTGCGGGAGTCGTTCACCAAGCTCGGTTTCGATCCCGCGCACCTGAACAGCGGTTGGGCGATCTCCGGCTTCGACGGCATGACCACCGTCGCCGGCGCCGTCAACACGCTCACCGCCCTGCAACCGGTCACCTCTTCCCGGGTCAACGCCGCCCTCGGCGGGTTCGTCCGGGGCGGCTCGGCGGTCGGCGGCGCCAGCGGGAACATCACCTTCGACAACTCCGGCAACCGCGACGACTCGGTCCCGAGCGTTGTGCGCCTCTGCCCGGCCGAAGGCCACGAACCGAGGACGGCACGGCTCTACCCGACGGAGACGGCCTGTCCCTGACCGGGAACGGCCCGCGAGTGCGTCGACTAGCCGGTCCCGTGTTCAGGCACGTCCGGCTCGTCTTGCGCGGGGAGCTCACTGGACGAACGTGCGCTCTGCGCGGGCCGGCCCCGCCGTACCGAGGCGACCGCCAGCCGCCCCACACTCCCCAGCAGCAGCGGCACCAGCAGCACCCCGACGAAGATGGGCGAGGCCAGGTACCGGAAGTCCTGCGCCGAGATGTTGGCCAGGACGGCCAGCTGCTGCCCGGCCACCACGGCCGCCACCCCCAGCACGTACCGGTTCCGCAGCGCCCAGGCAGCCAGCCCCACGGCCAGATAAGACACGTACGCCCACAAAGCCCCCCGCCACAGCAGCCAGTCGTACTGTGGCGCCAGCGCGCCGGCCAGCCAGGGGTCGGCCACCCGGTTCAGCTCCCACGACAGCGGCCGCAGTGAGTAGACCCAGCGCCCGGGGAAGTCGGGCACCTTGTTCGGCCCCACGTAGGTGTCGGCGTTGGGCCGCCGCGAGAACCGGTACGTCATCCCCCCGATCGCGAGATCGTCCTGCACGGGCTTCCACGCGATCGCCCCCCGGCACAGGCGGGTGTCGATGATCATGCGAGGCTCGCTGGTCAGCAGCCGTTTCCACAGGTCGAGCAGCTGGGCGGCGTGCGCGTCGGCCTGCTGCCAGCTGAAGTCCCGCCGCCAGATCAGCGGATTGACCGTGTAGCAGGTCCCGCCCGCCCACCACCGCGTCAAGGGCGCCACGGAAGCCATCAGCGTCTTGTCCTGTTCGCTGAACAGCTCCGGATGGTCCCGGTACGCAACCGCGATGTCGCCGAAGGCGGTGTGGTACACGTACGTCTTGACCGGGGCCGCGATGCCGAAGTGCGGAAACACCAGGTTCGTGAGCGCGAGCGGGAGGGCGGCGGCGAAGGTGCCGACCAGGAGCAGCCGCACGCGCATGGTCGTGACGATCACCAGCAGCGCGACTACGGCGACGCCCACGACCAGGAAGCCGTTCGCCCGGAACAGCCCGAGCAGCGTGAAGAGCACCCCGAGCCCGACCAGCGCCGGCACGGTGACAGCGCGCCTGGCCGCGATCCGCGCGCACACTCCCGCGATGGCGATCGCGCAGATCGTGAACGGCACGTCCTTCCACAACGTCACCGAGAACGCCCCCACGGGCGGCGCCAGCGGCATCAGCATCGCCACGAGCGTGGTGAGCAGGCGGGGCGCGCCGAGTGACCGCAAGGACTGCGCCAGATACGTCAGCGCCGCCGCCATGGCGGTGGTCTGCGCGAACGTGACGGCGCCCAGGTCACCGGTCCTGGTGAAGCTCAGCCACAGCAGTGCGTCGTAGAGCACCGAGTGGTCGCTCACCCAGGGTCCGACGACCGTGTGACTGAGGTACAGGACCGAGTCGCGGCTGAACAGGCCAGGGTAGAAGGCCGCCCACCAGCATCCGAGCACGGCCTGTACGACCAGGAAGGTCGCGAGTGCGACCCACGGTCTCCGCTTGCCCATGGTCCAGCTCAGGGGTAACTGACCCCAGCCTGCAGTCTCTTGCCGCGTAGCAGCGTCGGGACCGTGACGAGGTGGTAGCCGCGCTTCTTGAGCTCCTTGAGGATCTCGGGCATGGCTTTCACGGTCGCGGGGACCGTGTCGTGCATGAGGATCACACCGTTCCGCTTGGCCAGCCTGAGCACGGCGGCCTTGATCTTCTTCGTGTCACGCAGCTGCCAGTCGAGCGTCGTGCCCGTCCACATCACCTGCGCCAGTCCCGCCTCGCCGGCCAGCCCGAGGACCCGGTCGTCGGTGTCCCCGTAGGGCGGGCGGAACATCTTCGGCCGCAGCCCCGTGGCCTGCTGGATCGCGCTCTGGGTGGTCTTCAGCTCGTCGAGGATCTGCCCGTCGGGCAGGGGCGTCAGCGAGGCGTGCGAGTAAGTGTGGTTGCCGATCGCGTGCCCCTGCGCGAGCGCCTGCCTGGCCACCTTCTGTCGCAGCTCCACCTGCTTGCCCACCAGGAAGAACGTCGCCTTGGCGCCCGCCTTGTCGAGCGTCTTCAACAGGGTGGGCGTGGTCACGCCGGGGCCGTCGTCGAACGTCAGGGCCAGGCACTTGACGCGGGCGCAGTCGACCGTTTTCGCCTGGGCGGGCAGCGAGGTCATGGCCAGCGTGACCGCGAGCAGGGCATGAATCACCACGGCTCACAGCCTAGGGCCAATATCCGCAGACCGTGGCAAGCCTGCACGTCTCGTTCTGAATACGCTCATCTCGCGAACCGGGCACGGGCCCGCGGGAACAGCGTCACCTGATGACGGTCACCAGTCGCGTGAACTCGGCCGGGAGGTCGAACCCGTCCCACACCCGATGGAAGGTCAACGCGCTCCCGACCGGCACCATGCGATCGACCCCGCGCCCGGCCAACGCTCTGGCCAGCTCCTCCAGCTCGTCCTTGCCGAACCCGAAGTGCGTCATCGTCTGGTCCCGCCGCTCGACCAGCGAGACCAGCTGCGCCAGCGAGCCGAGCCTGGCGTGCGCGAACGTTCCCGCCCCCAGCCACTGCCTCGGTGCCGCGGCGGCCGCCGCCAGCGTCACGTTGGCCAGCGCGTTACCCCGGAACTCGACGCTCTCCGCCAGCCCGTCGGCGGCCAGGCCGTAGGTGGACACCCGCTTCTCCACGGCCATCGCCGCATCGACGCCCCACCCGCGTACGGCGACCACCCGCGCCACGTGCTCGCAGAAGTCGGCCCGCGCCGCGTCGCAGTCGCCCTCCGCACCCACCCAGAACACGGTCCTGGGCGAGGAGCAGGCGGCCTGGTCGAACCAGTAGGTGTCGTTCACGAACCCCTCGGCCACGGTGACCCGCGCGGCCCTGGGCGCGCACAGCCAGGCCGCCGCGCGCACGACGGCGAACGAGGAGCGGTCGGGGAAGACCAGGTCGCGGGCGTGCGGGGCGAGCGGGTGCCGCCGGATCTCGCGTACGGTGCCGTCGCCGCCCCACACCACCCGCAGGTCGCAGGCGGCGGAGAGCGCGGCGGTGATGCCGTCGCTGCGGCCGTAGGAGACGATGCGCTGGGTGGCCGCTATGACGGGATCGGCGTCGGCCAGCGCCTCGTGCAGGGTTTCCAGGATGACCTCGGCGACCGCGCCGGAGCGGGGCGAGAGGCGCACGATGTTGCGGTTTCCCATCAGGGCCGACAGAGCCCAGGAGTAGACGAAGACGGTGTCCACGTTGGCCGGTGGGATGTGGAAGACCAGGCCGCGCGGCACGCGTACATGCTCGGTGCTGAGCCCTTCCACGGTGCGGGCGAGCTCGCTGGGGCGCAGGAAGAAGCCGAGCGAGCCCAGCTCGGGATGGCGCCGGGCCAGCGCCGGCCGCAGCAGCCGCCTGCCGAAGGCGGCGAGGAACTCGCGGATCCGCTCGTCGCCCACGTCGAGCCCGCCGCCCAGCTCCCCGAGCAGCTCCTCGACCGGCACGTGGCCCCCGGCGGGGAAGCGGACATCCAGCTTCGGGTCGTCCAGCATCAGCCCTGCCCCATGGTGTCGCTGCAGCCGCGCGCCTCCGCCCTGGGCAGCCTGCCCAGGACCTCGAACCGCTTCCCCGGCCGGCAGCCGTCGTCGACGCCGCGGACCACGCCCAGGTCCTCGGTCAACAGCACGTGGCCGGGGTATGACGTGGGCAGCGTGCTGACGACCTCGATCAGGCCAGGCTCGCCGACGGGCGCCTCCTGCCAGGTCTCCGGATCACGGATCACGACATTGGCGAAATCGGGGCAGTAAAGCCCATCGCCGTCCTGGCCTTCCAGGAAGACGGTGCCGATCTGCTCGACCATCCCGTAGAAGTTGTGGATCTGGCGCAGCCCGCACTCGGCCGCCAGCCGCCGCCGGAACTCGGCGTTGTCCACCGCCTGCTCGGCCAGCCGCTTCCACCCGCCGGAGTGGATCAGCACCCCCCGCGACAGGTCCGCGCCGAGTCCGCGCAGGTGGAGCCAGACCATGAACGTGAACCCGAAGACCAGGAACCGCTCGCTCCCGTGGCGCGCCAGGAACGCCTTGACCGCCTCCGCGTCCACCCGCCCCTGGTCGTCGAGCACGAACGTGTGGTCCCTGCCGAAGTTCATCATCCCGAGCACACCGGCGCCGCGGGCGCTCAGCGTCGGGTCGCGCACGACGGAGCGGCTGTCCACGACCAGCATCGGCAGCCGCCGCTCGCCGAGCACCTCCCTGAGCGTGGCCGCCAGCATCCGCGTCTGCGCCGCGGCCGCCTCGCGGTCGAGATAGACCCTGCTGGGCTGCTGCCCGGTGGTCCCGCTGGAGGTCAGCACCCTGAACACCTGGTCCTCGCGCACGCTGCGCAGCTCGTGCGTCTTGAACAGTCGCACGGGCAGCCAGGGGAGGTCGGCGAGCCGCTCGTACGGGGGGCACGCGCCGATGGCGTCGAGGATCCTCCGGTACGGCAGGCACGCCTGCCTGTGCCGCTCGGTAAGCGCCGCCAGCTCGCTCACCAGCACCGCCTCCCGCTCGGGCTCGGCCAAGCTGAAAACGCTCACCTGCCACCCTCCGGCTCGCCCGCGTGGCGCTCCTCGGCGGTCATGTGCGCGACTCCAGGTCCCGGTAGTCCACTTTGCCGGTGGACAGCAAGGGCAGGCTGTCGATGCCGCGCACGTCGAACCCGCTCCAATGCACCCGCAGCTCGGCCCCCAGCTGCCGCGCCAGGCCCGCGCAGCCGGCCGGGCCGAGGCCCTCGGCCCACACAGTCACCCGGTCGTCGCCGCTGGTGGCCGCCACCGGGACCGAGCCGCGCAGCAGGCGCTCGACGTCGTCGAGGTTGACCCGCACGCCGAAGACCTTGGCGATCCGCTTCAGCCGCCCGGTGAGGTAGAGGAACCCGTCGGAGTCGAGCCGCCCCAGGTCGCCCGTACGCAGGACGCCGCCCAGGTCGTCACCCCTGGCCAGGTCGGCGGCCGTCTCCGCGTAGCCCATCATGACGTTGGGCCCGTGGTAGACGATCTCGCCCTCGTCGACGGTCAGCCGCCCTCCGGGGATGGCCGGTCCGGCGGAGCCCGGCTTGTCGGCCAGCCGGTCGGGGGGCAGGACGGCGATGCGGGCGGTGGCCTCCGTCTGCCCGTACATCACGAAGAACCGATCGGCCTTGGCCGCGAACTCCGTGACCAGCTCCGGGCTGAGCCGCCCCCCGGCCTGGGTGAGCGTGGCCAGCGTCGGGTGCTCCGAGCGCTCGTAACGAAGCCGGCGCAGCATCTCGTACTGGTAGGGAACGGCGGCCAGCGACGTGCACCGGTGCGCGTCGAGATGCGTCCAGAACGACCGCTCGAGCAGCCCCGCCTCCGTCAGCATCACGGTCGCCCCCGCCGCCAGATGGCTGTTGAGCACCGACAGCCCGTAGCTGTAGTGCAGCGGCAGGCTGGTGGGCGCGATCTCGTCGGGGGTGATGGACAGCGCCGTGGCGATGGCGGCGGCGTTGGCCAGCACGGCCTGGCGCGACAGGCGTACGAGCTTGGGGTTGCCCGTCGAGCCCGAGGTGGCGAGGAGCACGGCCAGATCGGGATGCGGGTCCGGCGCGTCCCCGCGCGGCGGCGGTGAGCCGTCGGCCGCGTGCGTGAACCCGAGCAGCGCCGTGGGCCTGAACCGCCCCACCAGCTCGGCCAGCGCCCCCGGCGGCAGGTCGGGATCGAGCAGCGCGACCGGCCGGCCCGACCGCCACGCGGCGAGATAGCGCAGGACCGACGTGAGGTTGTTGCGCATGCCGCAGAACAGCGGCCCGGGCCGCAGTCGGGCCAGGGCCTCCGCAGCGCGGTCGACGTGGTGGAGCAGCTCGTCGCCGCCGAGACTCGTCGGCTCTCCCGCGACGACGAGGCGGGCCTGTGGATGCGGGAACATCACAGCACCAGCCCGCCGTCCACGCCGATGACCTGGCCGGTTACGAACGCGGCGGCGGGCGAGAGCAGGAACGCGACGGCGCCGGCGACGTCGGCGGGCGTGCCGAGCCGCCTGAGCGGGGTCGCCGCGACGGTGGCCGTGCGGGCGTCGTCGTCGAGCGTGGCGAGCATGTCGGTCCTGATGTAGCCGGGAGCCACGGCGTTGACCCTGACCCCGGTGGGCCCCAGCTCCTTGGCCGCGGCCAGGGTGAGGCCGATCAGGGACGCCTTGGTGGCGGAGTAGACCGCCTGGCCCGCGCCGCCCATGCGGCCCATCATCGAGGAGACCAGCACCACGGCGGGAGAGGTGCCGCGGCGCAGGAGCCTGAGCGAGGACTGCAGCGTGTACGTCGCGCCCACGGCGTTGACCTGGAAGAGCCGGTCGACCGTGTCGTGGCGGGTCATGCCGAGCGGCCCGCCGGCGTGGACACCGGCGTTGATCACGAGGGCGTCGAGACGGCCGTGCCGCTGGTAGATCTGCCGCATGACGGCCGACACGGCCCCGGAGTCGGCCACGTCGCAGGCGACAGAGTCGGTGAGCGCGCCGGTCTCCTCCGCGATCTCGGCGGCGGCCTTCGCGGCCCGCTCCTCGTCGCGCCCGTGGAGCACGACGTCATGGCCGGTCGCGGCCAGCGTGGCCGCGACGGCCCGGCCGATGCCCGCCGTGGAGCCCGTGACGAGGACGACTCTGGCCTCAGACGGCGGCGACGCCGATGCCATGCTTCTCCAGCAGCTCGGCCGCCTTGGCGAACGAGCTCATGTCGATCATCTCGTCAGTGTCGATCATGATGGAGAACTCGTCCTCCATCGCGGCGATCAACGCCATGTGGGCCAGTGAGTCCCACTGGGGGATGGCGCGGTATTCGAGCCCGTCGACGCCGGCGTCGGCAGGAAGGTTGAGCGCGCTGCGGAAGACGGCCCGCAGCCGGTCGAGATGACTCATGATCACTCACTCTCTGTCCTCAAGCCGCGACACAGTGTAGCGGCATCCGGGCAGTGAGGAAAAACCAAGACCCCGTCTCCAGTAATGGAACCGTATAACAGCGGGTGGCGCCCGTTGCGGACTGGGAATGTCGGACGGGACACGGTCCACCGTACGGGGGGAATGATGGACGAATCCAATCACTGGTACGGGCACTCGCGCATACTCAGCAGATACTGCGGCCTGCCGGAGGAGTCGCCGAAACGCATCCAAGGATTCCTCCAGCACGGCTGGAACTATCTCCACGGATTTCCGCCGAACGACCACTGGTGCAGCCCCGGATATCCCCGTTTCGTCTGGTCTGACGTGCTGCGCCGCCGCGGCTGGTCCATGGGCCGCAGGGGACACTACCTCATCGGCGCGCCCTGGATTTACCTTCTTCACCTGGAGCCTGAACTGGGCGTGGGACCCGAGCGCAAGGGTACGATCTGGTATCCCTTTCATGGCTGGGAAAAGCATTCCGTCAGCGGCGACCACTCCCGCTTGGCCGACGAGATCCGAAATGTCGAGACCGGACGGGTCACGGTCTGCCTTTATTGGCTGGAATTCGCGAATCCGGACATTCGGCGGGCGTACGAATCGAGGGGGTTCCGGGTCATCTGCCATGGCGAGCGCGGCTCCCGCTGGGAGGGAAAGGGCCGCGACTTCCTGCGCAAGCAGCTGGTCCAGTTGCGGCGCCACCGCAGGGTGGCCTCCAACCGGCTCGGCAGCGCGCTGTTCTACGGCGCCTCGGTGGGGTGCGAGGTGGCTGTGTACGGGGATCCGATGCAGTTCGAGGACGAACGTCCCGAGTACGGCGGGACGGCGCGCCGCATGCGGCTCTGGCCCGAGCTGCACGGCACGCACGTCGACCGTGAGCTGGCGGCGGAGATGGCGCGGCGCGAGCTGGGATTTGACTATCAGGCGACACCGGAGGAGCTACTGCGAATGTTCGGATGGAAGCGAGTGCGGTCTGTATGAACACGCATGAGGCGCCCGAGAACGTCAGGCTGATCGGTGGGGAGATGCTGCTGTGGTCCGACATGTCCAACATGGGCGGCATCGCGGACTGGCGGGGCGCGGCGTTCGAGCTGATCAGCCGGCTCATCCCGGCGAGCGGCCGGGTGCTGCTGGTCGGGCCGCATCCACAAGGACTGGTGAACGAGGTGGTCTCGCGGGCCCCGTCGGCCGCCGTGCTGCTGCGCTCCTACCCGGACGCCTGCGCTCTCGGTGAACGGCATCCGGGGCTGGCGGTCTACTGCGGGCGGCTGGAGGTGTTCGACGCGGAGGAGCCGTACGACCTGGTGCTGGCGCTGGACGGGCTGCTGCGCACGCACTCCGCTGAGGCGCCCGCGGCGGCCTGGCGCGAGTCGCTCGGGGCGCTGGCCGGGCTGATCGCGCCCGGAGGGCGGCTGGTGCTCGGCGTACGCAACGACCTGGGCGTCGACCGGTTCCTGGAGGCCAGGCCCGCGGACCGGGAGGGCGGCGACGACCAGTGGGCGCCGCACGGCTTCGACCCGACCTACCCCGGCGGTCCCGCGGCCCTCGACAGGGGTCTGGAGTCGGCGGGGCTGAGTGTGCGGCGGTGCTACGCGGTCTATCCGGTCAGGCAGGCGCCCCGGGCGCTGCTGTCCCGCGAGGCGCTGGCCGCCGACCTCCCTGACGCGCTCACGTTCCCGTTGAGCGCGCGGGGCGGCGACCGGATGCTGGTGGCCGACCCGCTCCGGCTGACCCGCCTGGTGTTCCGCCACCGCCTGGGGGAGGAGCTGGCGCCACTGTGGCTGGCGGTGGCGACACGCCCGCCAGATGACCGCGAAGCCGCCGCACGCCCGCAGCGTGACACCGAGCCCGCCGGCGCGGAGCTGCAGCGTGACACCGAGGCCGCCGGCGCGGAGCTGCCGCTCGGGCTCGTCGAGGAGGCGGCCGCGCTGTACGAGCTCACTCCTGCCGGCGTCAGGCGCCTCCCGGACGGCGACGAGCGCCCGATCCCGGCGGGCCGGGTCGTGGAGGAGATCCTCGTCGAGGCGTGCGCTCGCGAGGACGTCAAGACCCTGCGCGAGCTGCTGCAAGAGCTGGCCGAATGGCTGGAGGCGGGCGGCGACGTGTCGGCCGCGACCGACAGCCTGGTCTACGACGGCGAGCGCTTCGCGGCCATCAACCCCACGGCGGGCCCGTCCACGCCGCCCGAGCCGAGAGTCGTCCTGTGCAGGATCCTGTGGCGGTTCGCGGTGCGGCTGCTGGCCGCCGGCCATCACCACCCGTGGCCGTGGCCCCTGGAGGCCGACCAGCTCACGCTGACCCTGTGCGGCATGGCCGGCCGTCCGTGCGACCAGGGGGATCTCGATCGCGCCCGCAAGCTGGACGCCGAGCTGGGCTGCCCCGCCGACGAGCACGTGCCCACGTACCGGGACCTGCTCGGGGCCCGCGACCGCCTGGCCGACCAGCTGACCGCGGCCCTGGCCCGGATCTCGCGCCTGGAGACCAAGCTCTCCTACCGGGAGCGCGAGCTGGTGCGGGCGAAGGCCAAGCTGCGCAGGAGCCAGCGCAAGGCGTCCGCCTACCGCAAGACGCTCGGATACCGCCTCTCCCGCCGCCTGGCCCGCCCCCGCAAGGTCGCGCGCCGGGTCATCCGCCTGCTGTCCGGATAGCCACAGAGAAACGGATAACCACCCAGAAAGAGGAAAGCGTGTGCCGGTTCTTTCGGTGATCGTCCCGTTCTACAACGTCGAGAGGTACATCGGACCCTGCCTGGACTCCATCGCCGCCCAGACGCTGGACGACCTGGAGGTCATCTGCGTCGACGACGGCAGCGTCGACGGCGGCCCGGCGGTCGTCGAGTCCAGGCTGGCCGGTGACCGTCGGATCAGCCTCATCAGGCAGGACAACCAGGGCGTGGGCCGCGCCCGCAACGTCGGGGTGCGCCGGGCGACCGGCCGCTACCTCGCCTTCGTGGACGGCGACGACACCGTGCCGCGCGACGCGTTCAAACGCATGGTGTCCTCGCTCGAAACCACGGGCTCCGACCTGGCCTGCGGAAACGTCATGCGGCTCTACCGCAACCTGCTCATGCCGTCGTGGGCCCACAGGGAGGCGTTCGCCAGGCCGATCAAGGGCACCCACATCACCCGTCACCCGCTGCTGATCCGCGACCGCATGTTGTGGAACAAGGTCTACCGCCGCTCCTTCTGGGACCGCCTCGGCCTGAGCTTCCCCGAGCGCATGTACGAGGACCAGCCGGTCGCCGTGGCGGCCCACGTGGGGGCGGAGAAGGTGGACGTGCTGGCCGCGATCGTCTACCACTGGCGGCAACGCGACGAGGAGGGCGCCTCGATCACCCAGCGCTGCCTGGAGCCGGACAACCTGCGCGACCGCCTCCTGTCCGTGCTGGAGACCGCGGCCATGCTGACCCGCGGGGCGCCGGACCTCAAGACCGACTTCGACCGCGACACGCTGGACATCGACATGTCCGTCGCCGTGGAGGCCGTGGCCGCCCTGGGCGCGGCGGCGGACCCCTCCCTGGTGGACCTGGCCGTCCGCTACCTCGACGGCGTGTCGCGCGAGGCCTGGCAGAGCATCCCGTACGGGCTGCGCCTCCAGGCTCACCTGCTGCACCAGCGCCGCCTGGCCGAGCTGGCATACGTCTTCGCCCAGGACCGCTGCGGGCAGCTGCAGCCCCGGGTGGGCTCGACCGGGCTGCTGCGCAGGCGCTGGTACGGCAGGCACCCGTCGATGCCGGAGCACCTTTCGGAGGTCTCCGGCGAGCTGGCCCTGGTCGCCAGGCTGGTGAGCCTCGACTGGCGCGACGGCGTGCTCCACGGGGTGGGCCGCGTGGGGTTGGGCAGGTTCGATGTGGGAGAGCTGCGCCGGATGCGGGTCAGGGTCTGGCTGGAGGAGCGCAGGACCGGCGAGAGCGTGCTGCTCTCCGACGAGGAGAGCGCGCCCACCTGGGAGAGCGTCGCGCAGGAGGAGGGCGGCGCGCTGCCGGAGCACGCGTTCCCGTTCAGGCTCGCGTTCGACCCGGCCGCACTGACGCCCGCGCAGCTGGCCAGGCGTGGCCGCTGGGACCTGTGCGTGCGGCTCAGGGGCCACGGGCTGCGGCTCGACGGCCGGGTCGCGGGACCGCGCTGGTTGCCGCCCCTGATCCCCGCGCCGCGCCTCAGCAAGGGCGTGTGGCTGGTGCCGGTACGCAGCCCCAAGGGCGCTTGGGGCCTGCGTCTTCGCACGGCGCAGGCGACCATCGGCGAGTGCCGGGTGGACGACGGCGACCTGGTGTTCTCGGGCGAGCTGTCCGACTTGGGCGACGGGGAGCCGGTGGTCAGGCTGCGGCGCAGGAGCGACGGCGAGGAGATGTACTTCCCGGTGACGCTGGCGGGCCAGGGCTTCCAGGCGCGGGTGCCGCTGGCCGACATCGACGAGAGCGTCGGCCACGAGTCGTGGTGGGAGGTCGTCATCGACCAGGGCAAACCCATCCGGCCGCTGGTACGGACCAGGGAGCGGCCGGTCGCGACCGTCGCGGACCGGCGCTTCCTCGTCGACCGGGGTGAGGACGGCTGCCTGCTGCTGGCCGAGCGCTAGTCAGGTCAGGATGCCCGTGAGCCTCTCCACGACCCGGTCCTGCTGGGCGTCGGTCAGATCGGGGAACAGCGGCAGCGACAGCTGCTCGGCACAGTAGGCCTCGGCCCGCGGGCAGAGCCCCCGCCGGTAGCCGAGGTCCTCGAACGCCGGGTGCCAGTACGCCGGCAGGTAGTTGACCTGCACGCCGATGCCGGCGGCCCGCATGCGGTCGTAGACCTCGCGCCGCCGGCCGTCGTGGACCCTGACCGGGTAGAGGTGCCAGCTCGGCCGCACGTACGCGCGCTGGGCCGGCAGCGTCAGCCCCGGCACGTCGCGCAGCAGCGTGTTGTAGCGCGCGACCAGCTCCGACCGCCGCTCGCGGAAGGCCTGGAGACGCCTGAGCTGGCTGAGCCCGAGCGCGCACAGCACGTCGGGCAGCCGGTAGTTCAGCCCGAACTCGTGCACCTCCTGATGCCACCCGCCCACGTCCGGCTCGCGCTGGCCGGCCGGGTCCCTGACCAGGCCGTGGTTCCTGAAGCGGGCGGCCCGCAGCAGCAGCGCGGGATCGGCCGCCGCGACCGCGCCGCCCTCGGCGGTGGTCACGGTCTTGGTCGGGAAGAAGGAGAACGTGGTCAGGTCGGCGAGCGCGCCCACGGGCCGGTCCTTGTACGCGGCCCCGATCGAATGCGCCGCGTCGGCCACCAGCACCGCCCCGGCCGGGTCAGCGGCCGTGCGCAGCTCGTCGTAGTCGGCGGGGTGGCCCGCGTAGTCCACGGCCGTGACCGCCCGCGTCCGGTGGCCGACCAGCGCGGCGACCGCGTCGGGGTCGAGGTTGCCCGTGTCGGGCTGCACGTCGGCGAAGAGCACCCGCGCGCCCAGCAGCGCGGCCGTGGCCGCCGTGGCCACGAACGTCAGCGGCGAGGTGACCACCTCGTCGCCCGCCCGCACCCCGGCCGCCTCGTACGCGACGAGCAGCGCGGCCGTCCCCGACGTGACGGACACGGACGGCACGCCGCCCGTCCAGCGGGCCAGCTCCGCCTCGAACCGGCCGACGGCGGGCCCGGTGGTCAGCCAGTCGCCGCGCAGCACCTCGGCGACCGCCTCGACGTCGGACTCGGCGATCGACTGCCGCCCGTAGGGGAGCATCAGCCGGCCGCCATGGCACGCAGGTCGTCCACCGAGAGCCACTGGTCGTTGGTGTCGGAGCGGTAGGTGAACCCCTCCGGCAGCACCTCTCCGCCCGGCGGCGTGTAGCCCCAGGTGGCGATCGTGGGCTGGACGATGTACCGGTCGGCCAGGCGCAGCGTCCGGCGGCCGTCGTCGGGCGCGATCATCTCCTCGTGCAGCTTCTCGCCCGGCCGGATGCCGATCTCGTAGATCGTGCTGTCGGGCGCCAGCGCCTCGGCCAGGTCGGTGATGCGCATGCTGGGGATGCGCGGCACGTAGAGCTCGCCGCCCCGCATCAGGTCGAACGAGTCGACCACGAACCTGACGGCCTGGTCGAGCGTGATCCAGAACCTGGTCATGCGCTTGTCGGTGATCGGCAGGCTGGTGCCCTGCTCGGCCAAGCGCAGGAAGAACGGCACCACCGAGCCCCTGCTGCCGACCACGTTGCCGTAGCGGACGACGGAGAAGCGGGTCTCGTGGGCGGCGGCGTAGTGGTTGGCCGAGACGAAGAGCTTGTCCGCGACCAGCTTCGTGGCCCCGTACAGGTTGATCGGGCTGGAGGCCTTGTCGGTGGAGAGCGCGACCACCTTGCGCACGCCGCAGTCGATGGCGGCCTCGACGACGTTCTGGGACCCGGCGACGTTGGTGCGGACGTACTCGAACGGGTTGTACTCGGCCGTGTCCACCTGCTTGAGCGCGGCCGCGTGGACCACGTGGTCGACGCCGTGCATGGCGCGGGTCAGCCGGTCGCGGTCCCTGATGTCGCCGATGAACCAGCGCAGGCGGTCGTCGTCGCTGAAGAGCTGCCTGAGCTCGTACTGCTTGAGCTCGTCGCGGGAGAAGACCACCAGGCGCCGCACTCCCAGCGAGTCGAGGGCGTGGCGGATGAACGCCTTGCCGAAGGATCCCGTGCCTCCGGTGATCAGAATCGACGAACCACTGAGAATGCTCACGTGCCCCCCTGAAATCGCGTTTACACGCTGTAGTCGTTTGAGCAGGCGGTAGCATAGCGCGATCGATTGACCACGCAGAGCCACACGGGGGAATGGGGCTTCGGTGCGTATTGTCGGGGTTGTTCAGGCGCGCATGGGCTCGACCCGCCTGCCGGGCAAGGTGCTGCGGGAGCTGGGCGGCAGGTCGGTGCTGGGGTGGGTGGTCCGCGCGGCACGCGAGTCCGGCGTGCTCGACGATCTGGTGGTGGCCACCACGACCGAGGAGGCCGACGACGCGGTGGTGGCCGAGTGCCGCCGGCTCGGCGTGGCGTGGCATCGGGGGCCCGTGGACGACGTGCTGACGAGGTTCATGGAGGCGCTGGCAGGGCGGCGCGGGGACGCGGTGATGAGGTTCACGGCGGACTGCCCGCTGCTGGATCCCGCCGTGATCAGGGAGGCGGCGCTGGTGTTCCGCGCCGTGCGCGGGCTCGGCTATCTGAGCACGAGTCTGGCACGTACGTTGCCGCGCGGGCTCGACGTCGAGATCGTGAGCAGGGGCGCGCTCGAGCGGGCCGACGCCGAGGCCACCGGGTTCCACCGCACGCACGTGACCTCCTACGTCTACTCGCATCCGGGTGACGTGCGGCTGCTCGGGCTCGCGTACCAGCCGGCCGCCGACGACCTGCGGGTCACGCTCGACACGGAGGACGACTGGCGGCTCATCTCCCGGGTGGTGGACGCGCTGGGCGACCGGTGCCTGCCGTTCGGCAGGGTGGTGGGGTGGTTGCGCGAGCGGCCGGAGGTGTGCGGGCTCAACGCCCACGTACGGCAGAAGGCCCTCCAGGACGCGTGAGCGGCATCGGCTTCCGGTGCGACGCCGGCGTCAGGAGCGGCGTCGGCCATCTGGTGCGATGCGTGGCGCTGGCCGAGGAGCTGTGCGCGCGGGGCGTGCCGGTGGTGTTCCTCGGTGAGGTGCGCGGCTCGGACTGGGCGCGGGCCCAGCTCCGGGAGCGCGGCCTGCCGCTGGTGCCCGCTCCCGGGCAGCCGGCACGTCTGGCGGCGCTGGCCCGCGAGCTCCGGCTGGACGCCGTGGTCCTCGACTCGTACGAACTGCCGGACGGCACGGGCGCGGCACTCAGGGGAGCGGGTCTGGCCGTGCTGGCGATCGTGGACGGCGACCCGCTGGGCCAGGAGGCCGATCTCTATCTCGACCAGAACCTCGGCGCCGAGCGCCGCCCCTTCCCCCGGCCCGCCCGCCGCCTGGCCGGGGCCCGTTACGTGCTCCTGCGGGACAGCGTGCGGCGGCGCAGGCGGGCGCGCCGGGCCGGGCCGGTGCCGCGTGTGTTGTGCTTCTTCGGCGGGACCGACAGCGCAGGCGTGGCCCCCGCCTGGGCCGAGGCCCTGCGAGCGACCGGGGCGGCGTTCGAGGCCACGGTCGTCAGCCCGGCGCCGTTCGAGGCGGACGGGCCGATCACCGTGATCCCGCCGACCGACAGGCTGCCGGACCTCATGGCCGAGGCCGACCTCGTGGTCACCGCGGCCGGGTCGGCCATCTGGGAGCTGCTCTACCTCGGCGTCCCCACCGCCCTGAGCTGGGTGGCCGGCAACCAGCTCATCGGCTATGAGGAGCTCGTGGGCCGGGGCGTCGCGGCCGGGCTCGGGCGCACGGCCGACGCCCAGGCCGTCGGCGTGCTGGCCCGCCTGCTCACCGACCCCGCCGCCCGCGAGGAGCACGGGCGGCGGGGCAGGGGCCTGGTGGACGGCAGGGGCAGGGAACGCGTCGCGGATGCCCTTCTCAGATCAGATCCCAGCTGAGCGGCGTGCCGAACGGGACATCGCGGGTGAAGCGCCGCCCCATCACCTCTCCGGCCGCGTCGGGAGGCAGGCCGCCCGCGGGCCGGATCGAGCGTACGTTCGCCGGGGTCACGGCCTCGCCCGCGCGCACGTCCCGCACCACGTACAGCGACCGGCGGAACCGCAGTCCCTCCCGCTCGGACGGCCGCGGCCCGATGGCCACGCTCCCCAGCGACTGCCACGCTCGCCCGCTCTCCACCACGAGCGCCGCCAGCTCGGCGGGCTCCAGCGAGAAGGCCGCGTCGACCCCGCCCTCGGCGCGGGACCAGGTGACGTGCTTCTCGATCAGGCAGGCCCCCAGCGCCACCGCTGCCAGCGGCACCCCGATGCCCGGCGTGTGGTCGGAGACCCCGACCACCTCGCCCGTGAGCGCCGCCAGCAGCGGCAGCGACCGCAGGTTGCTCTCGGCGGGCGAGGCGGGGTAGGAGGCCGTGCAGGACAGCACGGCGAGCTCGGTGCAGCCCGCTTCGCGGGCGGTGGCCAGCGCGGCGTGGATCTCGCCGATCGAGGCCATCCCCGTGGAGACGATGAGCGGCTTCCCGGTGGCGGCCGCGAGCCGGATCAGCGGCAGGTCCACGATCTCCGAAGAAGCGATCTTGTACGCCGGCACGCCCAGCTTCTCCAGGAACTCGACGGCCGTGGGGTCGAAGGGCGAGGAGAACGCGATGAGCCCGTGCTCGCGCGCCCGCTCGAAGATCGGCTCGTGCCACTCCCAGGGCGTGTGGGCGCGTTCGAAGAGCCGGTAGAGGGTCTCGCCGCCCCACAGCTCGTGCTCCTCGCCCACGCGGAACGCGGGCCCGTCGCAGTCGACGGTCAGCGTGTCGGGCCGGTATGTCTGCAGCTTCAGCGCGTGCGCCCCGCTCGCCGCCACCGCGTCCACGATGGCCAGCGCCCGCTCCAGGCTCCCGTTGTGGTTGCCGGACATCTCGGCGACGACGAACGGCGGATGACCGGCCCCGATCGCCCGCCCCGCGATGGAGATCATGTGTGCTCCTTCCTGAGCCGGATGGTCACGACGTCTCGCGGCACGCCGTCGACGTCCCGCAGGTAGGCGCCGACCTCCACGAACCCGAACCGCCTGTGCAACTGCCTGACCGGATCGTTGCAGGCCAGCACCTCGCCGCGCAGCGTCGTCAGCCCGAGCGGCCCGAAGGCGTACTCGACGGCCGCCTGCTCCAGGCCGATCCACGCCCGCAGCAGCGCCCTGGACTGCTCCAGCCCGTCGAGGTCCAGGTAGAAGCCCCAGGTGGCGCTCTCGGACGACAGGCCCGAGTAGGTCACCACACCCGCGGCGGTCTCCCCGTGCTCGTAGATCAGCACCTGCTTGCGCGTGTCGGCGCGGGTGGCCTCCCACCAGCGGGCGTGCTCGTCCTCGGAGATCTCATGCGTGGTGAAGCTGGCCGCCCGCACGCGTGGATGGTTGCGCCATCGGCGCATGACCGGCAGATCGTCGTCCCGGACGCTTCTCAGCACCGCTCCCCCTACTGATCGTGCTCACCTCATTGCCCAACGTAGCGGATTATGCGTCCGGTAAAGAGCTGATCAGGGCTGCGGAATCCGCCGGGCGGCCGGGGCATGCTGCCCCTGTAGCCGTCCCGAGAGCCAAGGAGCAATTCGGCATGATCCCCCTGCTCAGCGTGGTCGTCCCGGTCTACAACGTGGAGCCGTACATCATCGAGTGCCTGAAGTCGCTGGCCGCGCAGACGCTGGACGACATCGAGGTCGTCCTCGTGGACGACGGCTCCTCCGACGGCAGCCGGCGCGTCGCCGAGGACTTCGCCGCGAGGGACGACCGCTTCGTCCTCCTCGGCCAGCGGAACCTGGGGCCAGGACCGGCCCGCAACGCGGGGATCCGGCAGGCCCGGGGCGCGTATCTGGCCTTCGCCGACAGCGACGACGTCGTGCCGCCCGATGCGTACCGGCGGCTCGTCGGCACGCTCGGGGAGACCGGCTCGGACCTCGCGTGCGGCGCGGTGGGGCGGCTCGTGGACGGCGTGCTGGAGGAGTCGATCCTGCACGAGAAGGCGTTCAGGCGGCCCCAGCTGTGTACCCACATCACCGACAAGCAGGTGCTCATCAGGGACCGCACGGTCTGGAACAAGGTCTACCGGCGCGACTTCTGGGAGCGCAGCGGCCTGGCGTTCGCCGCGGGCATCTACGAGGACGTGCCCGTCGCCATGCAGGCGCACGTCCTGGCCACCAGCGTGGACATGATCGGCGACGTGGTCTACCACTGGCGCAAGCGCGACGCGGGGGAGACCTCGATCACGCAGCGCCGGGCCGAGCTGCCCAACCTGTACGAGCGGCTGACGGCGATCCGCGCGGTCCGCGCCTTCCTCGACGAGCGGGCGCCCGAGCTGCTCGACGGCTTCGACGCGCTGGTGCTGGAGAAGGACATCGTCTTCCTGTTCCAGGCGCTGGAGGCGGGCGAGGAGAGCGGCTCGCTGCTGGAGCTGGCCGACGCGTGGCTGGCCGCGCTGAGCCCGAAGGCGCTGGCCACCGCGCCGTCGCTGCGCCGCCTGGAGCTGCACCTGCTCAGACGCGGCATGGTGGCCGAGCTGTGCAAGGTACGCGAGTTCCGGCGCACCCGCGAGGACGGCACCCGTATCGTGCCGCGCGGGCGGCGCAACACCAACTGGTACGGCGACTACCCCTTCTTCCGCAAACGCCGCCGGCTCGGCATCCCCGACGCGGTGTTCGACGCCCGCGACGAGCTCAAGCTGGTCGCCAGGGTCGAGGAGTGCACCTGGACGGGCGGCGAGTACCACCTGCGCGGCCAGGTCGCGATCCACCGGGTCGACCGCAAGGTGAGCAAGGTCAACCTGTGGCTCAGCGACGGCCGCCGCCGCGTGCCGCTGGAGGTGCGCCGCGCGGGCCGCTACGGCATGTCCGCGGTCATCGACCCGGAGCGGCTGGAAGGCGGAGGGCCGAGCTGGCGGCTCCAGGTGCGCGGTGAGACCCGCGGCCTCGTGCTCAAGGGCTGGGCCAGGGACGGCGAGGTGAACTCGGCGTGGCGGCTGTCCGTGCCGGGTTGGTCAAGAAGCGGCATGGACATGCCCCAGTAGTTCCAGAGAGTAATCGCTCGGGCGCGTCGCGTCGTCATGCTGGAGTCCATGAGGACCTATTCGCTCGATGACGTCTACGAGACACGCAAGCGGAGAGACTCCTGGTGGACCGTCTATTTCGTGGATCCGGTCGCCTGCCGGGCCGCTCTCCCCGTCGCCAACCACACCCGGCTGACGCCCAACGGCCTCACCGTGTTCTCGCTGGTCCTCGGCGCGGTGTCGGCCGCCTGTTTCGCGACGAACTACCTCATAGCGGGCGCGGTCATCTTTTATCTGAGCTTCATGATCGACTGCGTGGACGGCAAAATCGCCCGGCTCAAGGGCACGGGCACGCCGTTCGGCCTCTGGCTCGACTATGTGGGGGACCGGATCAGGGTGGTCCTGTGTGCCGGGGGGCTGGCATACGGGCAGTACGCCCTCACGTCGGATGTGCGCTACATCCTGCTCGGGGCCGCGGTGGCCGTGCTGGACCTGTTCAGGTACGTCAACGCGCCGCAGATGAAGCGGGTACGCGAGGCCGTCAGGGAGGAGCGGGGGGAGCGGGAGCCCGAAGAGGATTTCATCGAGCCCCTGGAGCGGGTGCCGCTCACCGAAAGGACGCGGCGACCGCGCAGCTTCCCCAGGCGGCTCAACAGGTTCCTGGCCCGGCACAGGGTCCGCTCGCACCTGATCAGCGGCATCGAGTTTCACGCGGCGGTGTTCGTGGTCGCGCCCCTTGCGGGGGCATGGGCGCTGATCCCGCTCGCCGCGCTGGCCGGGGTGCTGCTGCTGGTCAACGAGATCTTCCTTGTCTACCGGATGTGGCGCTTCACACGCAGGCACGGCGTCGCGTCCTCTCAGGAGAGCCGAGAGCACGTTCTCGTCTAAGTTTTTCGGGGGTTACAACGAAATGTCCGACCGGCCAGTCTTCGTCATCGGATGTCCGCGGTCCGGCACCACGATGCTCCAGCTCATGCTCCACTCGCACCCCCGCATGGCGGTGCCTCCGGAGACGCGCTTCCTCATTCCCGCCTATTACCGGCGCCGCACGTGGGGCGATCTGCGGACCGTCTCCCGCCGCCGCGCCCTGGCGCAGTGGATCGCGACCGACCGCAGCACGAAGTTCCGCGAGCTCAAGATCGACAAGGACGAGTTCATCAGGCAGGTCGTCGAAGGGCCCGGCTCGCTGGGATCGGTGTTCGGGACGGCCTTCCGCATGTACGCCGACCGGTTCGAGAAGGCCCGCTGGGGGGACAAGCGGCCCAGCTACGTCAAGCAGGTGGACCTGCTGCTCAGGCTCTTCCCCGACGCCCAGTTCATCCACCTCATCAGGGACGGCCGCGACTGCGTGGCCTCGCTGAAGGAGATGCCCTGGTACACGCTCGACTCCTTCCACGCCATCTCCACCTGGGCCGAGGCGATCGACGCGGGCGGCCGCCTCAGGCGCACGCTGAGCGATGACACGTACTACGAGCTGCGCTACGAGGACCTCACCGACGACCCGACGACCGAGCTGAAGAAGCTCTGCCACTTCCTGGACGAGGAGTTCTCGCCGGCGATGATCTCGCCGCGCGAGGCGGCCAGCGTGGCGGTGCCGCAGCACAAGGTCTGGCACAGCAACACCCACGGCGAGGTCACCCGCAGCCGGGTCGGGAGCTGGGCCAAGCGGCTGGACGACTGGGAGATCGCGGTCGCCGAGCACCTGCGCGGCGCCCGCGTGGAGTCCATGGGGTACGAGCTGACCGGCGCGCCCAAGCCGGCCAAGGAGCACGTGACGGCCTGCCAGAAGACGATGCAGAGGCGCAGGGCCAGCCGCATGCGCAAGCACATGCGCGACCGGCTCAACCGCCTGCGCGAGCCCAGCCCCGTGGCCGCGATGCTCACCTCGGGCCAGCGTGCCCTGGCGGGACTGCCCCAGCAGCACCCGGAGCTGACGGAGCCGGTCTAGGGGCCGGTCTAGGGGCCGGTCCAGGGGCCCGCCTAGCGCTCGATGTGGGCGAAGAGCCGTTCCCAGTCATCCAGCACGTGGTCGAGGCGGAACGCCTCGGCCCGTGCGCGCGCGCCGGCCCCCAGCCGCCGCCGCTCATCGGGGGAACCGGCCAGCTCGCCCAGCACGGCGGCGAACGCGTCGACGTCTCCCGGCGGGACCAGCACGGGCCCCGCGCGGCGCACGCCGCCCGACACGTCGAACGCCACCGACGGCACGCCGTGCGCGGCCGACTCCAGCAGCACGATGGGCAGGCCCTCGTGCTCGCTGGTCAGGCCCAGGACGGAGGCGTTCAGGTATTCGGCGGGCATCCGCGCCGCCGGCACCAGCCCCCTGAAGACCACCCGATCGCCGACGCCCTCCCTGCGCGCGTGCGCACGCAGCCGGTCCAGTTCGCCGCCGTCGCCGATCAGGTGCAGCTCCCACGGCGGCGGCACGCCCGAACGGGCGAACGCGCTGATCAGCCGGTCGAACCGCTTGACCCCCTCCAGGCGGCCCACGCCGAGCACGCGGGGCGCGGCGAGCGAGGAGAGCCGCTGCGGCCAGTAGGGCAGGGGGTTCGGCAGCGTCCAGGTGTTGGGCAGCAGCGCGTGCTCGGCGAACAGCCGGGCGTCGTCCTCGCTGAGGAAGACCGCCTGGTCGAGGTGGAGGTAGTGGCGCCTGATCGAGGCGAGGTGCCGGCAGCCGAGGGCGTGGTCGTACGAGCCGTGGTACTGCCCGATCGGCCGGAACGCCGCAGGCAGCAGCTCCGACAGCCGGGCCACCACGGACGGCGAGGTCATGACGGCGTAGCCGGGCTCGATCGCGCCGAGCAGCCTCCTCAGCCGCCACCCCGGCCCGATCACATGCCGGCGGTACAGCGGCCGGTCCACGTACCGGAACGGGGAGCGCGACCGCTCCAGCCCGATCACGTGCACCTCGTGCCCGCGCCCGGCCAGGCCCTGGGCCAGCGTGTGCGTCACCTGCTGGACGCCGCCCAAGGTGTCGGCGTCCAGGCAGGCGAACACGACACTCATGGGAAGAAATCCGCCACGATGCGCGCGGCCGCGTCGCCGCGCTCGTCGGCGCACCACAGGGCGCGGAAGGCCGCGTACCGTCCGGCGAAGGCCGCGTGGGCCTCGGGCAGCCGCCTGATCACGGCCACCAGCTCCTCGGTGGTCGTGACGCACGGCCCGGGCGCGATGGCGGGCAGGTCGTGGTAGACGCCGCGCTCCGACAGCCGGTAGTCGTCCCAGTCGTCGATGAAGAACACCATCGGCTTGCCGGTGATCGCGTAGTCGCACATCAGCGAGGAGTAGTCGGTCAGCAGCGCGTCCGAGGCCAGCATCAGGTCGTTGATCTCGGGGTAGGACCCGGCGTCCCGTACGAAGTGCCTGAGGTGCTCGGGCGGGCCGTAGCGCTCGACCGGATGCGTACGCAGCACCACCACCCATTCGCCGGCCAGCTCGGCGGCCAGCAGCTCCAGGTCGACCCGTACGGACCTGCCGCCGCCCTTCGCCCGGTCCCGGTAGGTGGGCGCGTAGAGCAGGATCTTCCGCCCGCGCGGGATCTCCAGCCGCTCCCGCACGTCTCCGGCCGCCTCACCCCTGACCAGCGCGTCGCAGCGCGGCGTCCCGTACCGGTAGACCTTGCCCGTGTACCCGTTGGCGGGCAGGAACAGCCGCGAGAACTCCGCGCTCGGCGAGACCAGCGCGTCCCACCGCGCGACCGCGGCCCGCCACTGCGCGCGCGGCTGGTCGAAGTCGGTGCGCAGGTCGGGCGCGTCGAACCCGATCGACTTGATGCCCTGCCCGTGCCAGGTCTGCAGGTAGCGGGTGCCACGCGGCTTCGGGTAGTCCAGCGGGAAGCCGTGGCTGTCCACCCAGATCCCGGCCCTGGCCATCGTCCAGATGTAGGCCCAGCTGCCCCTGCGCACGAGCCGGGCGCCGGGCGGGAAGTTCTTGCGCCCCCTGGCCACCGACCAGACCACGTCGATCGGCAGCTCGCGCCGGCGCAGCTCCTCGTAGATGGCCCGCGGGCTGCCGTCGCAGCCCTTGCCTACGTCCGACTCGAACAGCGCGAGATTCCGCCGCGGCGGCAGCACCTTGATGAGCAGCTTGTACGCACGCAGCTTGTTCTCCGGCGTGTTGAGCCGCCTGATCAGCGCCCGCCCGGCCCGCCACAGGAACGGCCGGGCGCCGGGCCGCACACATAGGTATGCGGCGTACCCCTCGACCGTCACCGCGCACCCGGCCAGCTCGATGGGCTCGGTGCGCGGATCGGCGATGAGGCGGTCCGTCGTGGTGTGCCCGTCGGAGGTTCTGGTGAAGCCGATGCGCGGCGCGCACTTGCCCGTGGGGGTGAAGGTGACCTCGCTGACGTACCCGCCCTCGCCTGACGGCTCCGGCTTTATCGGGATTTTTTCGGTTCCGAGCTGCAGGAACGCCGTCCAGTCCAGCGGCAGCGCCCCGAACGGGTCGTACGTACGCACGACCATCCGCACCCGCTCGCCGCCTGAGGAGATGTCCGAGCAGATCTCCGACACCTCGTGCCGCAGCCTGGACTCGGAGAAGGGCAGCTCGGCCAGGTGCAGCTTCGTGATGTCCATGCCGGGCGAGACCGACGTCCCCCAGTACGTGCGCCCGTCGAGCTGCACCGCCGCCCGCGGCGCGGACCTCGCCCCGTTGAGCGAGGCCGCGGCCACCCGCAGCTCCTCGGTCCGGTCGTCGAGGATGAGCTGGCAGCAGACCCGGTCCAGCGGCTCCATCCCGTCCAGCACCCAGCCGGGGATCTCCTCCAGGTACGGCCGCACGAGCGAGGCGAACTCCTTGACCCACACCAGGTCCCGCGCGGGCAGCGGATTGAGATAGACCCGCAGGTCCTGCCGGAGGAACCGGTGCTGGCGGTGCGGCACCAGGTCCCCGGCCCCGCGCTCCCACAGGACGTCGTCGCTCAGCCGGGCCGCGAGGACCCGCTGCCGCACGTTGTCCAGGTCGCCGACGCGCTGCGAGATCGAGTCGTTCGCCGGTGCCCGGTGCCAGTGGTAGACCACCCACGGCACGATCGCGAACCTGCGCGAGACGGCGTACAGCTCGGCCGCGAAGACATGGTCCTCGTAGAGGACGTCCTCGGGGAAGCGCACGAGACGGTCCCGCAGGAGGCGCACGTCGTAGAGCTTGTTCGTGCTGAAGCAGTCGAGGAAGAGCTCGGGCTCCCGGCGGATCCCCGCCACCACCCGCCGCCTGGCGAAGAGCGAGGGATAGTACGGCTTCAGCCGCCCGCTCGGCTCGAACAGCCGCGAGATCTGCCCCGACACGAAGTCGGCCCCGGTCCGCTCGATCTCGGTGAGCAGGCTCTTGCACGCGTGCCTGGGCAGCTCGTCGTCGCTGTCGAGGAACATCACGTACGGCGAGTCCGCGGCGTCGATCCCGTAGTTCCTGGGCGCGCCGCAGCCCCCGCTGTTGACCGGCCTGCGCAGGTAGCGCACCCGGCGATCGCGCTCCATGAGCCGGGCGGCCACCTCCGGCGTGCCGTCCGTGCTGGCGTCGTCGACGACGATCACCTCGAGGTCGCGCAGCGACTGGCCGAGCACGGAACGCACGGCCCTGGGCAGGCGGGCCGCGTCGTTGTAGGAGATCACGACAACGGTGCAGTCCGGCATCCCAACCCCCCGCTGGTCCAATCACCTGCGGGAATGGCACTTCCCCCGGACTGGGGGAAGTGTCCGGACTTGATGGAGTGTTTGCTGGAAAATCAGCGCATAAGCCGACGAATCACCCAAGCGATGACAAGCAGGGCTGCGAGGGCGCCCGCGACCGGCGCCAGGCGCTTCAGCAGCGGCTGACCCGCGATCTCCAGCAGGTCGAGTGCCTCCTCCTCAGGCGTGCGCGAGGTGCGTATCGTCCCCGCGGGCCGCGCCTCCGGCTCGGGGACCGGCGGCACCGCACTCAGGTGCCGCTCCTCCTCGTGGCTCGCCACGGCCGCGGGTGCCGGGACGGGCTCGACCATGGGCTCGGAGAGCAGCTCGGCCAGGTTGGCGGCGAACTTGTCGATGAGCTTGCCGCCGACCTCGGCCATCACGCCGCGCCCGAACTGGGCCGGCCGCCCGGTCACGTTGAACGTCGTCTCCACGGTCACCGTCGTGGCCCCGTCGCTCGCCTTCATCCGCGCCTTGACCGTGGCCGAGGCCGTTCCCGAGCCCCTGGCCTCCTTGCCCGACGCCTGGATGGTGAGCGAGTAGGCGTCCTTGTCCACGTCCTCGAATCTGGCCGAGCCCTTGTAGGTCACCACGATCGGGCCGACCTTGACCTTCATCCTGCCGGTGAACTCGTCGCCCTCGAAGATGTCCAGCGTCGCCCCCGGCAGGCACGGCGCGACCCGCTCGACATCGAGCAGCACGGCCCACGCCTGCTCGATCGGGACTGGAACAGTGAACTCGTGCTCGAACCGCATCGCCATCGATACGCTCCTTCCCGGTGGTTGCGACACTACGTCTGGACGGGGGCGCCCCGGAAGAGGCGCCCCTCTTACCCGCTCAGGGTGCTCCGGCTGCCGTGCGTATCGCGCGGTGGGTCAGGACCTTGGCCAGGTGCCGGCGGTAGTCGGGCTGGGCGTGCAGGTCCGCCGGGGGCGAGGCGCCCGCGGCCGCCTCCTCGCACGCCTGGCGCACCTGGTCGCCCAGCTCCACGCCCTCCAGCGCGGTCTCCGCGGCGCGGGCGCGCAGCGGCGTCGGGCCCATGTTCGTCAGCCCGATCCTGGCCTCGGCGATCGAGCCGTTGGAGCGCCTGACGGCGGCGGCCACGCCGACGATGGCCCACGCCTGCGCAGTCCTGTGGAACTTCTCGTAGTGGAAGCCCCAGCCCGCGCCCAGCTTCGGGATCTTCACCCCGACCAGGATCTCGCCGGCGTCCAGCGCCGACTCCAGGTAGTCGACGAAGAACTCGGCGGCCGGGATCTCCCGCTCGCCCCGCTCCGACCTGGCCACGAACACGCCGTCCAGCGCCAGCACCACGGCGGGCAGGTCACCCGCCGGGTCAGCGTGGGCCAGCGAGCCGCCGAACGTGCCCCGGTGCCTGATCGCCGGATCCGCCACCGTGGCGGCGGCCAGCGCCACCAGCGGGCAGTCGGCCCGCACGACGCCGGAGTGCACGACCTCGTCGTGGGTGGCCATCGCGCCGATGAAGACGTGGTCGCCGCGGTCGTGCACGCCCTTCAGCTCGGCCAGCCGGCCCACGTCGACCAGCGTCGACGGGTACGCCAGCCGCAACCGCAGCAGCGGCAGCAGCGACTGCCCGCCCGCCAGCACCTTGGCGTCCTCGTCGGAGGCGAGCGCCCGGCACGCCTCGTCCAGCGAATCCGGACGAACGTAGTCGAACTGCGCGGGAATCATCGCCGCACTCCTTCCTGCGCCCGTTCTTCCAGTGCCCGTTCGTTGAGTACCCGCCAGACGCGTTCGGGCGTGCACGGCATCTCGACGTCGTGGATGCCGTGCGGGCGCAGGGCGTCCACGATGGCGTTCACGACGGCCGGGGTCGAGGCGATGGTGCCCGCCTCGCCCACACCCTTGGCGCCCAAGGGGTTGCCGGTCGCCGGGGACTCGGTCCTGTCGAGGCTGAACGTCGGCAGGTCCGCCGCCGACGGCAGCAGGTAGTCGGCCAGCGTGGTGGTCAGCAGGTTGCCCTCGGCGTCGTAGACGGCCTCCTCGAACAGCGCCTGCGCGATGCCCTGCGCGATGCCGCCGTGCACCTGGCCCTCGACGATCAGCGGGTTGACGACCTTGCCGACGTCATCCACCGCCACGTACGAGCGGATCTTCACCATGCCCGTCTCGGTGTCCACCTCCACCGCACACAGGTGGGTGCCGTGCGGGAAGGAGTAGTTCTCCGGGTCGAACGTGGCGTCGGAGTCGAGCCTCGCCTCCACGCCCTCCGGCAGGTTATGCGCCGTGAACGCGGCGTAGGCCAGCTCCTGGATGGTCTTCTGCTGGTCCGTGCCCCGCACCTTGAACGCCCCTGCCTGGAACTCCAGGTCGTCGGGCGAGCACTCCAGCACGTGCGCGGCCAGCTTGCGGGCCTTCTCCTTGACCTTGTCGCACGCCTTGAGCACGGCCACGCCGCCGACGACCAGCGAGCGGGAGCCGTACGTGTCCATGCCCTTGTGCGCGATGGCCGTGTCGCCGTGCAGCACCGTGACGTCCTCGAACGGCACGCCGAGCGCGTCCGCCACGATCTGGCTCCACGACGTCACGTGCCCCTGCCCGTGGGGCGAGGTGCCGGTGATGACCTCGACTTTGCCGGTGGGCAGCATGCGTACCGAGCCGTGCTCCCAGCCGCCCGCGCCGTAGTTGGATTCGCCGAGCATCCTGGACGGCGCCAGGCCGCACATCTCCGTGTACGTGCTGACCCCGATGCCGAGCTGCACCGGGTCGCCCCTGTCGCGCCGGTCGGCCTGCTCCGCCCGCAGCTTGTCGTAGCCGAACAGCGCCAGCGCCTTGTCCGTGGCCGCCTCGTAGTTGCCCGAGTCGTACGTCAGGCCCGAGATCGTGGTGTACGGGAACTCGTCGTGCTTGATCCAGTTGCGCCTGCGCACCTCCACCGGGTCCAGCTTCAGCTCGGCGGCCAGCTCGTCCATCACGCGCTCGATGCCGAACGTGGCCTCGGGACGGCCCGCGCCCCGGTAGGCGTCCGTGGGCATCTTGGTGGTGAACACGCCCGTGCAGCCGAACTCGTACGCGTCCATCTTGTAGATCGCGTTGAACATCGACGCGCCGAGCAGCGGGATGCCCGGCGTCACCAGCATCAGGTACGCGCCCATGTCGGCCAGCAGGTCGACCTGCAGCCCGCGGATGCGCCCGTCGGCGTCGGCGGCCAGCCGGATGTGCTGGATCTGGTCGCGGCCGTGGTGCACGGTCAGGTTGCCCTCGGAGCGGGACTCCGTCCACTTGACCGGCTTGCCGAGCCGGCGCGCGAGCAGCAGGCAGAGCACCTCTTCCGCGGTGACCTGCAGCTTCGAGCCGAACCCGCCGCCCACGTCGGGGGCGATCACGCGGATCTTGTGCTCGGGGATGCCGGTCACCACCGCCAGCATGACCCGCAGCACGTGCGGGATCTGCGTGGACGACCAGATCGTGAACGCCTCGCCGTCGGTGTCGGCCAGCACCGCCCGCGGCTCCATCGCGCTGGGGATGAGCCGCTGCTGCCGGTACGTACGGTCGATGACGACGGGAGCGTCCCTGAACGCGGCCTCGATGTCACCGGAGTTGATCTTGACGCTGAACGCCTTGTTGCCCGCCTCGTGCACCTTCGGGCTGCCGGCCGTCAGCGCCTCGTTCATGTCGAGGACCGCGGGCAGCGGCTCGTACTCGACGTCGATCGCCTCCAGGGCGTCGGCCGCGCGGTAGCGGTCGGTCGCGATCACGCAGGCCACGGCCTCGCCGACGTACCTGACCTCGGACACCGCCATCGGCGGGTGGTCGGGGATGACGATGTCCTCGCTCACCGGCCACGCGCACGGCAGGCTGCCCTGCTCGGCGGCGAAGTCCTGCCCGCTGAACGCGGCCACGACCCCGGGCAGATCGCGCGCCCCCGACACGTCGACCCTGGTGATCCTGGCGTGCGCCATCGGGCTGCGCAGGAACGTCACGTGCAGCATGCCCGGGCGGGAGAGGTTGTCCGTCCACTGGGTGCGCCCTGTCAGCAGCCTGGTGTCCTCTTTCCGCCTCCGCGGCCGGCCCACCTCTTGCTGGATGGTCATGACGTTCTCACCGCCTGGCCCATCTCCTGCGCGCCTCGGCGTACGGCCTTGACGATGTTGCAGTAGCCGGTGCAGCGGCAGAGATTGCCTTCCAGGCCCTGCCTGATCGCCTCCTCCGACGGCTCGGGATCGTCTCTGAGCAGGTCTATCGCGGCCATGACCATGCCGGGCGTGCAGTAGCCGCACTGCAGAGCGTGCTCTTCGTGGAAGGCTTGCTGCATCGGGTGCATCGACCCGTCCACGCCCAGGCCCTCGATCGTGACGACGTCGCAGCCGTCAGCCTGCACGGCGAGCACGGAGCAGCTCTTGACGCTCTTGCCGTCGAGCATGACCGTGCAGGCGCCGCAGTTGCTGGTGTCGCAGCCGACCGGTGTGCCGGTCTTGCCCAGCCGTTCTCGTAGGAGATGGACGAGAAGGAGCCGCGGCTCCACTTCCTCCTCGTACTTGATCCCGTCGACGGTGACGGTGATTCGGGGCATACGTCCTCCCTCGGGAGCAGGGGATCAGCGGACACACCCGAACCTACGCCGGTGTTTATCCCGGTCAAGGGTTACTTACCGCGGAACACCCTGGCGATGATCGCCACCAGCCCCGCGAACGCCAATCCCAGCACCAGGACCCCGATCAGAACCAGCCAATCCGTGACCGCGCCTGTCACAATCAAGATGCCCAGAACAACGAACAGCACACCGCTGAGCAGGGCCATCCAGTCCGTCCTGTGGAGGCGGCGGGCCCGCTCGACCTCACGCGGCACGCCGCACCTCCACGTCGCCGATGCCGCCCCTCAGCTTGAGCACGATGGTGGAGACCTTGCCGTCCGGTTTGATCTCGGGCTCCAGGATCTTGTCGCAGTGCACGTCCACGCCGCTCTTGACCGAATGGTCGAGCGTGATGTCGCCGATCTTGTTGGTGGCGTGCACCTCCACCCGCGCCGTCGGCGGCACGATCACCTGCAACTCACCCAGCGTCACCGACGCCTTGAACGTCACCGTGGCCCCTGGGGCCAGCGCCAGGTCCGACAGGTCCAGCCGGCCGTCGCCGACGCCGACGTCGTACGGCGTGCTCGCCTCCGCCACGCTGGTCGGGGCCCATTCCGACTCGCCGACGTTCCGCGGCACGCTGCCGAGCATCAGGCCCAGGCCCATGATGAGCGCGACCATGGTCCCCCAGGCCACCAGGCCGGCGCCACGCCCCCACCAGGCGGCGACCAGCAGCCCGGCGCCGATCGTGATGAGCATGGCGCCGCCGACGATGGTCGGGCTCACTCCGGCGGCCGACCTGGCTTGGACCGCCACGACGATCCCTCCAATGATGATTGTCAGCAGGATGGTGATGGCGCCGATGAACGACCTCGGGCGCGGCTTCCGCTCCGTCCTGGGGATCGGGCGGCCGTACAGGACGGGGTCGTACGGCGAGTGGCCGGCCCGCTTGGCCGGGTCGAGCGGCCGGAAGGGGCCGTTCGGCGCGAAGGGCTCGCCGTACGGGGTGTAGTCGACGCGGGTCTTGGGCTCCGGCCGGTACGGCGGGACGGGATGCTGGGCGGTCACCTTGGCGTCTTCGCCGTCGGCCGGTGCTTCGGCGGCGCTCGCTTGGGTGGCGCTTGCCTGGGCGGCGCTTGCCTGGGCGGCCCTTGCCTCGGCGGCGTGCGCCTGCGCGGTGACCTCGTCCACCTCGATCGGCGGCTCCTGGGCCTGGGCCGTTTTCCGGGCACGTTCCTCAACCGGCTCCTGGACCGGCTCGGGTCCCTTGACCGGCGGCGCTTCAGCGGCAGGGGCGCTGGGCGGGACAGGGGCGCCGACGGAGGCACTGCGCCTCCTGCTCAGGCGTTCGGGCATCGAGCGGGCCAGCGCCAGCAGGTCCACTCCGCTCGAGTGGGCGGCGAGCAGGGAGACGGCCAGGAAGACACCCACCACCAGCGTGCCGGTGTCGAGCCAGACCGTCGCCAGGTTGAGCGCGAGCCCGAACGCCAGCACCGCCGTCAGCAGCGCCATCACGGCCTCGGCGTCGAAGTCGCGGCGCGTCCACTGCTCGATGATCCCCGGCTTGCCGTTCGGCTCCTTCATCAGCAGGAACGCCGCCAGGTAGAGGAACAGCCCGATGCCGGAGCCGAGCAGGAGCATGACGAAGCCCACGCGGAACACCACGGGGTCGATCCCGGTGTACCGCCCGAGACCGGCGCAGACTCCCATGAGGAAGCGCCCTTCGCTGCTACGTCGCAGCGCCCGGGGCGGGGCGTCCGGTTGTCTGGGTGGAGCTTCTGTCATGGAACCATCGTGGACCCACGCGCGGGGTGCCCGCATCCGGGACACCCCTGACCCGACCCGGGGGTTGTTCCCTGATGCCCGCAGTGCCCCCGACATGTGACTATGGCCATGTTATGGCTGACCAGAAGACTCTCGCCGAGCCGACCGGCGACGCGCCCTACCGGCGGATGATGCGCCCCATGGAGGGCCGCCTGCTCGGCGGTGTCGCCCAGGGGCTGGCGGCGCAGCTCTCGCTCGATCCCGTGGTGATCAGGCTGATGTTCGTGCTGCTCAGCGTGGTCGACGGGATCGGCATGGTGGCGTACGCGGTGCTGTGGATGGTCACGCCGCGGCAGCCGTACGAGGGGCAGCCGCCGCAGCGGGACTGGAGCCAGCTCGCGGCCTTCAGTGCGATCGGGGTGGCGCTGTTCGCGTTCGGCTGGCTCACGGGTGCCTCCAAGGGCGGGATCGGCATGTTGCCGTTCGCCGTCGGCGGTATCGGCGCGTTGATCCTCTGGCAGCAGGCCGACCCGGAACGCCGCAAGAACTGGGTCCGCGGGGCCACCACGAGCATCAGGAAGAACCGGGTCCGCACGCTGCTCGGCGTGGCCCTCGTGGTGGTCGGCGCGGCCGGCTTCCTGTACGCGCAGGGCGAGCTCGCACAGGCCAGGCCCGGTCTGCTGTTCACCGTCGTGGTCGTCGGCGGCCTGGCGGTCATCGCCGCGCCCTGGCTCGCCGGTCTGTGGAAAGAGCTGCAGCTGGAGCGGCGCGAGCGCATCAGGCAGGAGGAGCGGGCCGAGGTGGCCGCCATGGTGCACGACTCGGTGCTGCACACGCTCACGCTCATCCAGCGCGTCGCCCACGACCCGCGCGAGGTCACCAGGCTGGCCCGCTCCCAGGAGCGCGAGCTGCGCAACTGGCTCTACCAGCCCGCCCAGGACGCCGACGCCACGGTGGCGGCGGCCGTACGCAGGATCGCGGCCGAGGAGGAGGACGCGCACGGGGTGCCCATCGAGGTCGTCTGCGTCGGGGACACCGCCCTCGACCCGGCGGGCAAGCTGGCCGCCACGCTCAAGGCGGCCCGGCAGGCGATGGTCAACGCCGCCAAATACTCTGAGAGTCCGTCTATTTCCGTCTATGCGGAAGTGGAGGGTGAAGAGGTCACGATTTTCGTGAAGGATCGGGGTAAGGGCTTCGACCTCGAGGCGGTGCCGCTCGACAGGATGGGCATCAGGGAGTCCATCATCGGGAGAATGGAGCGCCACGGGGGAGTGGCCAGGGTGCGTACCTCGGTTGGCGAGGGCACGGAAGTGATGTTGACGATGAAGGTGGAGAAGGCATGACGCGCGTGTTGATCGTCGACGATCACCGGCTGTTCCGCTCCGGCGTGCGCGCGGAGCTGGGCGACTCGATCGAGGTGGTCGGCGAGGCCGAGGACGTGGAGACGGCCGTCAAGGCGATCGCCGAGCACAAGCCCGACGTGGTCCTGCTGGACGTGCACATGCCTGGGGGCGGGGGCCAGGAGGTGCTGCGCCGGGTGCTGGGCGCGGGCTCCCAGGTGCGCTTCCTCGCCCTGTCGGTCTCGGACGCCGCCGAGGACGTCATCGGCGTGATCCGGGGCGGTGCCCGGGGCTACGTGACCAAGAACATCAGCGGCAAGGAGCTCACGGACGCCATCCGGCGGGTGGCCGAGGGCGACGCGGTCTTCTCACCGCGGCTGGCGGGCTTCGTCCTGGACGCGTTCGCCTCGTCGGAGGCGCCGTCGATCGACCCGGAGCTGGACTCGCTGACGCAGCGGGAACGCGAGGTGCTGCGGCTGATCGCGCGCGGGTACGCGTACAAGGAGATCGCCAAGGAGCTCTTCATCTCGGTCAAGACCGTGGAGACCCACGTCTCGTCGGTCCTGCGCAAGCTCCAGCTCTCCAACCGCCACGAGCTCTCCCGCTGGGCCACCGCCCGCCGCCTGGTCTGACCCGCGCTTCCCCTCTGGGTGGTTGGTCACTCGTGCGAGGTTGGACCGTTACGGGATAGTTATCGCTGATCCGCCCACAAATCTCCCGTCTCAGTTGTCACACAGGAAGGAGAAAAACACATAGTCCAGGAGTACCCCCTTGAAACGCGTCCCCCGGATGCTGCCGGCCCTGGTCGCATTGGCCGCCCTGACGGCCTGTGCGGCGGAAAGCGGCCACGTCCCGCAAGCGCAGGCCCCGGTGGTGAAAGCCATCAGCGCGGCAGGCGTCACAGCGCCGGCGAAGAAGGTCAAGCTTGATATAGCTGACATAACCCCGATGGGGGAGAAGTCCGAGAAGGTAGGCGTCGGCTTCCCGATCATCGTCACGTTCGACCGCGACGTCAAAGACAAGGCGGCCGTGGAGGCGCTGCTGGAGGTGCAGGCGGACAAACCGGCCGAGGGCGCCTGGCGCTGGGTGTCGGCGCGCAAGGTCATCTACCGTACGAAGACGTACTGGAAGCCCCACCAGAACGTGCTCTTCACCGCCCGCCTGTCCCAGCTCCCCGGCAACACCGGCGCCAAGGACGTCTCCCGCCGCTTCGCCGTGGGCACGCAGAACATCTCCGTGGTCAACACCCGCAAGCACCAGATGAGGGTGTACCGCGACGGCAAACTGGCCAAGAAGATCCCGATCAGCGCAGGCAGGGGCGGGCTGATCAGGAACGGCGTGGACGTCTACCTCACCACCAGCGGCGTCCACCTCACCATGGGCAAGAAGGCCGTGGAGACCATGACCTCCTCCTGGATGGGCGTGACGGACCCGAAGGACCCGCGCTACTACAAGGAGGAGATCCCGTGGGCGGTCCGCATCTCCGACAGCGGTGAGTACGTCCACCAGAGCGCCGGCTACTACCACTTCCTCGGCCGCTCCAACCAGAGCCACGGCTGCGTACGCGCCACTCCTGCCGGGGCCAAGTGGTTCTACGGCATCGCCCAGCGCGGCGACGTCGTCAAGATCACCGGTACGAAGCGCAAGCTGCAGTGGAACAACGGCTGGAGCTACTGGCAGCTCAACTGGACCCAGTGGAAGAAGGGCAGCGCCCTGAAGAGCTGACCCCACCGGGCCCCCGTGTCAGAGAGCGTAACCGTGGCGGCCGCCTCTTAGCGATTTTGCTTAAGAGGCCGGCCCGCCTACGCCGACGTGGACCTGACCAGTGGAGGTGTCCGGAGCGCGGCGTCAGAGCTTCTCGAGCGGGGCGTACGCCAGCAGCAGCGTCTTTTCCCCGCCCCCGCCAAAGTCGATCTTCACCTTGGTCTTCTCCGCCACCCCGTCCACGGACACCACCGTGCCCAGGCCGAACGCGTCGTGCGTCACCCGGTCACCGGGAGCCAGCGAGGGCACCTTGCGCCCACCGCTCTTGGCCGGCGCGGGGCGGGCGGCGGGCTCCCGGCGGGTGGCCGCGCTCCAGGCGGACTTCTCCGGGTCCGTACGCCAGTCGATGAGCTGCCCCGGCACCTCGTTCACGAACCGCGAGGCCGGGTTGAACGACGGCGCGCCCCAGGAGCTGCGCACGGCCGCACGCGTGATGTAGAGCCGCTTCTGCGCCCGGGTGATCCCGACATATGCCAGCCGCCGCTCCTCCTCCAGCTCCTTGGGCTCCCCGAGCGACCGGATGTGCGGGAACACCCCGTCCTCCATGGCCGTCAGGAAGACGACCGGGAACTCCAGCCCCTTGGCCGTGTGCAGGGTCATCAGGGTGACGACCCCCTGTCCGCCGTCCGCCTCGGGGATCTGGTCGGCGTCGGCCACGAGCGACACCTGCTCCAGGAACTCCACCAGCGTCCCCTCCGGATTGGCCTCCTCGAACTCGGAGGCGACGGAGATGAGCTCGTTGAGGTTTTCCAGACGCGACTCGTCCTGCGGATCCTCGGAGGCCTCCAGCTCGGCGCGGTAGCCGGTGGCCACCAGCACCTCCTCGGCCAGCGCCGACGGGGGCATGCCCGCGGCCTTGGCGATGAGCTCCTCGAGCATCGCGACGAACTCGCGCACCGCGTTGAGCGAGCGCGTGGCCATCCCGTACGCCTCGTCGGACCGGCGCAGCGCGTCCCAGAACGAGATGCGCTCGCGCGACGACAGCGCCTCGATCGTCGCCTCGGCACGCTCGCCGATGCCGCGCTTGGGCACGTTGAGGATGCGCCGCAGCGACACCACGTCGGCGGGGTTGGCGAGTACGCGCAGGTAGGCCAGCAGGTCCTTGACCTCCTTGCGCTCGTAGAAGCGCACGCCCCCGACCACCTTGTACGGCAGGCCGGTGCGGATGAAGATCTCCTCGAACACCCGGGAGGCGGCGTTGGTGCGGTAGAAGACGGCGACCTCGCCCGGCTTGACGTCCTCCTCGTCGCTGAGCCGATCGACCTCCTGGGCCACGAACATGGCCTCGTCGTGCTCGTTGTCGGCGACGTAGCCGACGATCTTGGGCCCGTCGCCCTGGTCGGACCAGAGGTTCTTGGGCTTGCGCGACTCGTTGCGGGCGATGACCGCGTTGGCGGCGGCCAGGATGTTCTGGGTCGAGCGGTAGTTCTGCTCCAGCAGGATCGTCCGCGCATCCGGATAGTCGCGCTCGAACTCCAGGATGTTGCGGATCGTCGCACCGCGGAAGGCGTAGATGGACTGGTCGGCGTCGCCCACCACGCACAGCTCGGACATGTCGGCGCCGGACCGGACCAGCTCACCGTCGGTCGTGCGCAGCTCGGGATGCCCGACCAGCTCCCTGATCAGGATGTATTGGGCGTGGTTGGTGTCCTGGTATTCGTCCACCAGCACATGCCTGAACCGCATCCGGTAGTGCTCGGCCACCTCGGGGAAGAGCTGGAACAACGTCACCGTGTTCATGATGATGTCGTCGAAGTCCATCGCGCCGGCCTCGGTCAGCTTGAGCTGATAGGCCTTGTACGCCTGCGCGAGCGTCTTCTCCAGATGCGAGCCGGCCTTGTCGAGCGCGGTCTCGTAGTCGATCAGCTCGTTCTTGAAGTTGCTGACCTGGGCCGAGAACGAGCGCGGCGGGTAGCGCTTCGGATCGAGGTCCATCTCCCTGCAGACCATCGCCATGAGCCGCTGCGAGTCGGCCTGGTCGTAGATCGAGAAGCTCGACGGGAACCCCAGCCGCTTGGCCTCCCGCCGCAGGATGCGCATGCAGGCACTGTGGAAGGTCATCACCCACATCGCCCTGGACCGCGGGCCGACCAGCTTGTCGATGCGCTCCTTCATCTCACGGGCGGCCTTGTTGGTGAACGTGATCGCCAGGATCTCGCCCGGATGCACATTGCGCTCGGCCAGCAGGTACGCGATGCGATGCGTGAGCACCCGCGTCTTCCCGGATCCCGCCCCCGCCACGATGAGCAGCGGACTGCCATGATGGATCACGGCCTCGCGCTGCTGTGGGTTGAGGCCGTCGAGCAGGGGGTGGTCTACAGAGACTTGGGTGGGCACCTACCTAGGTTAAGACGCCCCACCGACAATCGTTGACCGGAATGCCATCAGAGGGGCGCGCGGTTGTCCTTCGTAGAACATCAGAAAGGGGAGCCATGCTGCCGGAAGCCGAGATCAACAGGGTCCTTGTGGTGACGGCCCACCCAGATGACGTCGATTTCGGAGCGGCGGGCAGCGTGGCGCTGTTCGTCGACAAGGGTGTCGAGGTCACATACCTGCTGGTCACGGACGGAGACGCGGGCGGCAACGAACGCACCCTGGACAACTCCGGCATGGCCGAGCTCCGCAGGACCGAGCAGCGCACCGCAGCCAAGGCGGTCGGCGTCACGGACGTGCGTTTCCTCGGCTACTCGGACGGGCAGGTGGTGCCCTCGCTGGAGCTCAGGCGCGACATCTCCCGTGTCATCCGCCAGGTCAGGCCGGACCTGGTCATCACCCACCATCCGGATCGCAACTACCAACACGTCGCCCCCAGCCACCCCGACCATCGGGCGGTGGGCGGCTCCGCCCTGGACGCCGTCTACCCGGACGCCCGCAACCCCTACGCCTTCCCCGAGCTGATCAAGGACGAGGGCCTGGAGGCGTGGACCGTACGCGAGGTGTGGCTCAACGGCGGCTCGACCCCCGACCACTGGGTGGACATCACCGAGGCCATGGACCGCAAGCTCGCGGCCTTGCAGTCACATGTGAGCCAGATCGCCCATGTGGAGGGCTTCGTCGACTTCGTCAAGACCCGCTTCGCCACCTGGGCCGAACAGGCCGGCTTCCCCGCCGGCCACTACGCGGAGGCGTTCCAGGTCGTCCCGACGGCTTGAGCTCTCTCTAGGGGATCGAGCCTGGCGGCACGACCCAGAGCGACGGCTGCCCGGTGGCTTTGGAGATGATGTCGAAGCCGCGGTCGCGGAGGTGAAGGATCTTCCATCGACGGGGGAGAACCCTCACGCCCGGCATGCCAAAGATCCACCGAGCGTTGCTTACTTTCCGTGGCCGACCGGGCAAAAGCCCTACTCTCGCTTGGCGGCGATCCGGGCGTAGAGGTAGCCGAGGGAGTTGGTGGCGAAGTGCAGCATGGCCGGGGTCAGGAGACCGCCGTGGCGGCGCAGCTCGCAGAACAGCACCCCAGCCGCCGCCGTGGACACCACGCTCCCCGCCACCACCCGTGCGGTGTCGAGGTGGGTGGGGGACTCGCCGGCCGTCAGAGCGCCGAGTGCGGGGTTGGCGCGGGCCATGTCGATGGCCGGGAGGATGTGCCACAGGCCGAACAGCGCCGAGGAGATCGCCGTGGCGGCGACCGGGCCGCGGCGCTGGCGCAGCATGGCGTGAAGGGCGCCTCTGAAGCCCACCTCCTCCAGCAGGACGGTGCCCAACGGGACCTGGAGCAGGGCCTCCTCCAGGGCGCGGGCGTGTGAGAGCGACAGGGCGCGCTCGTCGTGGAAGAGCGGCCGGGTGCGGGGGTTCGCGATGCCGACGGTGTAGACGGCCGCCACCGCCGCCGCTAAGGCGCCTCCCGCCACGGCGCCCCGGCGGCCGTGCTCGAACCCCAGCTCCTGCCACGACAGGCCGGACCGGCGAGCCATCGCGACCAGGGCGGCGGTCGCGGCGGCCGACGTCAGGGGCGCCAGGCGGGGGGCGACCTTGTTGTTCATGATGTTGGCCGCGGTGAGCACGGCGATCGAGCGGAGCAACACCCTTGCAGGCTACGTCGCGCCCCTGGCCTGCGAGGAGGGTCAGGGGCGCGACATGCACGCCGGCAGCGCGGCCCCGTCGCGGGCGGTCGCTCGGGCGGGGCGCTACGAAGCGGCGGGGCGGCGCCAGCCGGTGGGGAAGCGGGTGCGGCGGCGTTCCTCCGGGGTGAGCCCACCCCAGATGCCCTCCGACTCGCCCGCGCGTAACGCGTACGAGCGGCACTCCTCGATGACCTGGCAGCGCGCGCACACCGCCTTGGCGCGGGCCTCCTGCAAGGGGGTGGGGGCGAGCGGGAAGAAGAGGTCAGGGTCGCTGGACCTGCACGCACCCCTGCGCAGCCAGCCGATCTCCTCCAAAGGCATGGGTCAAAGGTAGAGCGTGGTCATGATCAGACACATCATCCTCTGGGTTGACCCAGGTATACATCCCCGAGTCTGATCCGTGCGCAGGCGCGTACATCCCCGGAAGTCCCGGCCGGCCTGGTCAGCAGGCGCCCACTCCGTTGCTCCAGCCGGTCGCGAACGACGCCTGGCGCTGCTCGGCCGTCCCATGCGCAGCCGGGTTCAGCCAGTCGTCCGTCGGGTCGCCGGCGGCCTCCAGACTCAGGAGCAGCTCGTCATCGTCGCCTGACTGTGCCTGGAGCGCGCCCGAGCCGACCAGGGCCGAGAGGGTGCCGCCCGCGTAGCAGTCGGCCTGGAGCTCCATTTGTACGTTCAGCTCGAAGCCGGTCTGGAGCTGCGCCTGCACGGCATGCCCGAACTCATGCGGGATGATCACATAGACCGACCCGTCACCCATTTCGTTCCAGAGCGACTCCATCCAATCCTGGTCGTAGGCGATGAAGTGGCCGACCGGGCAGTAGAAGGCGTTGTTCGAAACGGCCGGCTCGTTGCCGCACCTGGGGCCGGAGTTCCCGGAATAGGGGACAAAGTCGGCGATAGGTCGATAAGTCTGGTTGAGCTGCTGGAAGTACTGCTTCCAGAACGCCTCCGTCAGCGTACGCGCGGCCCGCACGCCGTCCTCGAACGAGTCGGCCCCCTGCGCGTCCATGGACCGCGGCCGCACCAGGCCACAGCCGCCGAGCAACAGGACCAGGCCGATGATCAGGATGCGTTTCACGAGCGTCACACGTCCCAAGTGTGCACGGGCTCATTGCTGTGCATCCGCTCGATGTACTCAAGGGTCATGGATCGCAACGCTTCATGCCGATCTCCCCCGTGCGCGCGTACGCGTTCCACCTGCCAGCTCGCCCCCGTACGGCCCGTCAGGCAGCGGCCCTCGATGATGCCGAGCAGCCGGTCGGCGACGGGGCCGTGCACGCCCCACTCGGCCAGCCCTTCGTGTGCCATCGGCAACAAGCGGCGCAAGATCAGCTCGGCCGCGGGCACCTCTCCCATCCCCGGCCAGTAGAGCCGCGCGTCCAGCCCGTGCCGGGCCGCCGCGCTGAGATTGTCCTCCGCCGCCCGGAACGACATCTGGCTCCAGATCGGCCGTTCGGCGTACGGCAGCACGCGCATCAGCCCGTAGTAGAACGCGGCGTTGGCCGCGATGTCGGACACGGAAGGCCCGGCAGGCAGCACGCGGTTCTCCACGCGCAGGTGCGGCATCCCGTCCACCACCGCGTACACCGGCCGATTCCACCGGTAGATGGTGCCGTTGTGCAGGGTCAGCTCGTGGAGGTGCGGGATGCGTCCCTGTTCGAGCTCGGTACGCGGGTCCTCGTCCTCGCAGAGCGGCAGCAGGGCGGGGTAGTAGCTGACGTTCTCCTCGAAGAGGTCGAAGACACTCGTGATCCACCGCTCCCCGAACCACACCCTGGGCCGCACGCCCTGCGCCTTCAGCTCGGCCGGCCGCGTGTCCGTGGCCTGCTCGAACAGGGCGATCCTGGTCTCGCGGTGCAGCTCCTTGCCGAACAGGTAAGGGGAGTTGGCCGCCACCGCGATCTGCGGCCCCGCGATGGCCTGGGCGGCGTTCCAGTGCGCGGCGAACGCCTCGGGGCTGACCTGCAGGTGCAGCTGCACGCTGGTGCACGCGGCCTCGGGAGCGACGCTGTCGGCATGCGTGTCCAGGCGTTCGACGCCTTCGATGGCCAGGTGCAGGTCCTCCCCGCGGGCCGCGAAGATCTGCTCGTTGAGCAGGCGGTAGCGGGGGTTCGCGGAGAGCGTGCCCTCGCCGATGTCCTGCTCGCGCAGCGTGGGCAGGATGCCGATCAGGACCAGGTGGCCGTTCTGGGAGCGGGCGCGCTCCTCGGCGTGGTTGAGCCGCGCCCTGACGTCCTCCTCCAGGCGCAACGCGCCGTCGCCGCCCAGCTCCTGGGGTTCGATGTTGATCTCGATGTTGAACTGTCCCAGCTCCGTCGCCCAGTCCGGCTGCTCGATGGCGGCCAGCACCTGGGCGTTGCGCATGGCGGCCTCGCCGTACGCGTCCACGATGTTGAGCTCGATCTCCAGCCCGGCGAGGGGCCGTTCGTCCTCGAAGCGGGATTCGCGGAGCATCTGGGCGAAGACGTCGAGACATCGACGCACTTTTTCACGATATTTCCGGCGGTCGTCCCGGCTGAAGACGACGACTGGCACGTCCCTGCCCATAACAGGAAATGTCGCACGCCAGCGCCGACAAGACCAGCCCGGACCTGCCCAATGGAAAGCCCCGCGTGGCGAAAGAACCACGCGGGGCTTCGAAACGCAAGCGATCAACGAGCCTGCATGATCTCCCGCATGAGCCGGGCGGTCTCGGAGGGGGTCTTGCCGACGCGGACGCCGACCTTCTCCAGGGCCTCCTTCTTGGCCTGCGCGGTGCCCGCAGAGCCCGACACGATCGCGCCCGCGTGCCCCATCGTCTTGCCCTCCGGCGCGGTGAAGCCCGCGACGTAGGCCACGACCGGCTTGGTGACGTGCTGCTCGATGTACGCGGCAGCCCGCTCCTCGGCGTCGCCGCCGATCTCGCCGATCATCACGATCGCGTCCGTGCCCGGGTCCTCCTGGAACGCCTGGAGCGCGTCGATGTGCGTCGTGCCGATGACGGGGTCGCCACCGATGCCGACCGCGGTCGAGAAGCCGAAGTCACGCAGCTCGTACATCAGCTGGTACGTGAGCGTGCCCGACTTCGAGACCAGGCCGATGCGGCCGGCGGTGGTGATGTCGGCCGGGATGATGCCCGCGTTGGAGGCGCCGGGGGAGGCGATGCCGGGGCAGTTGGGACCGATGATGCGGGTCTTGTTGCCCTTGGCGACGGCGTAGGCCCAGAACTCGGTCGAGTCGTGCACCGGCACGCCCTCGGTGATCACCACGCAGAGCGGGATCTCCGCGTCGATGGCCTCCTTGACCGCGTCCTTGGTGAACGCCGGCGGCACGAAGACGACCGACACGTCCGCGCCGGTCTTCTCCATGGCCTCCTTGACCGTGCCGAACACGGGCAGGCCCTCGTGCGTGATGCCCGCCTTGCGGGCGTTCACGCCGCCGACGACGCGGGCGCCGGAGGCGAGCATGCGGCGGGTGTGCTTGGTGCCCTCACCACCGGTCATGCCCTGAACGATGATCTTGCTGTTCTCAGTCAACCAGATGGCCATGGGTCACGCACCTACCGCAGCGAGCTCGGCGGCCCGCTTGGCCGCGTCGTCCATCGTGTCTACCAGCTCGACCCGCGGGAGCGCGGCGTCGGCCAGGATCTGCCGCCCGAGCTGGGCGTTGTTGCCGTCGAGGCGGACCACGAGCGGGTGGGTCACGGCCTCGCCACGGCTCTCCAGCAGCTTGAACGCCGAGACGATGCCGTTGGCGACGGCGTCGCAGGCGGTGATGCCGCCGAAGACGTTCACGAAGATCGACTTGACGCTCGGGTCGGAGAGGATGATCTCCAGGCCGGCGGCCATGACCTCGGCCGAGGCGCCACCGCCGATGTCGAGGAAGTTGGCGGGGGACGGCTTGCCGGGGAACTCCTCGCCCGCGTAGGCCACCACGTCGAGCGTGGACATGACCAGGCCCGCGCCGTTGCCGATGATGCCGACGTTGCCGTCGAGCTTGACGTAGTTGAGGTCCTTCTCCTTGGCCTTGGCCTCGAGCGGGTCCTCGGCCGCCTTGTCGGCGAGCGCCTCGTGGTCGGCCTGGCGGAAGGTGGCGTTGTCGTCGAGCGTGACCTTGCCGTCGAGGGCCTTCACCTGGCCGTCGGCCGACAGGATCATGGGGTTGACCTCGACGAGCGTGGCGTCCTCGTCGACGAAGCAGCACCAGAGCTTCTCGATGAGCTCGGCGGCGCCGTCGAGCGCCTTCTCCGGCAGGCCGCCGGCCACCGCGATCTCGCGGGCCTTGGCGCGGTCGATGCCCGTCAGCGCGGAGACCGGCACCTTGGCGACCTTCTCGGGCGAGGTGTGCGCGACCTCTTCGATGTCCATGCCGCCCGCGGCGGAGCAGATGGCGAGGAACGTACGGTTCGCGCGGTCGAGCAGGAAGGAGAAGTAGTACTCCTCCGCGATCGCGCTGGCCTCCTCCACGAGCACCTTGTGGACCGTGTGGCCCTTGATGTCCATGCCGAGGATGGCGTCGGCCTTGGTGACCGCGTCGGCGGCGTCGTCGGCCACCTTCACACCGCCGGCCTTGCCTCGGCCGCCGGTCTTGACCTGGGCCTTGACAACAACGCGGCCGGTCAGCTCCTCGGCGGCCGACCGCGCCTCCTCCACGTTGTGTGCGACGATGCCGCGTGGCACCGGGATGCCGTAGTCGGCGAAGAGCTCCTTCGCCTGATGTTCGAACAGGTCCACGAGGGTCCGTCCTCTTCCCTTGGTCGCTCACCCTCTGTCGGGTTTGCGCCCTGCTTTTCCGACTGATGTTCGACGCCCCGGGCAACCCGTGCGTGCCGGGCGTTTCCGCCAGTGAAGCCTAGCCCGAAGCTTGACCTACCCAGGTCATCGGGGCATGGTTCTCCCGCTGTGTGACGCTGATCTCACTTCTCCAGGACACCCTCTGCACGAAAAGTGCACCGTTTTGGCGGCCTGTACCTCGCATCCCGATATAGGTTCGTGATCTTCTATTGGCAGGATTCTGCTCCCTCTCCTTTTGAATCCGAAGGAAAACGTATGAAGCGAATTCTCGCGGGCCTGGCGTTAACCACGGCCGCAGCGCTCGTGACCGCGACGCCTGCCGCGCAGGCCGCGCCGGTGGATCCGGTGAAGGCGCTGAAGAAGCAGTTCGTCCCGGGGCACGGGGTGCGGATCTCCGAGAAGACCCGGCTCACCGTGAACGGCAAGAGCAGCGGGGCCACCACGCGGACGTCTGGAACGTTCGAGTTCGGCAAAACGGGCGTCGTCGCGTCCGATGTCAAGAACCACGCCACCGGCAGCGACAAGTCCCTGGCGGCCCTGTTCACGCCCCCGCGCACCATCACGGTCGGTGGCTACAGCTATCTCCAGGGCGGGGCGTTCAGCGAGGACCTGCCCGAGGGCAAGACGTGGGTGCGCTACCCCGGGCAGGCCTCCGGCGGCACCTACAACCAGGTCATCGACATCTTCGATCCCAAGGTGCTGAAGGCGATCGTCTCCCACGCCAAGAGCTTCAAGGGCGGCACGTACAAGGGGGCCTTGACCTACAAGGAACTGGCCAAGGTGTACGGGGGGAAGCTCAGCGGCCCGCTCGGCAAGATCAAGATCGAGTACGCGCTGAAGGTCAACTCCAAGGGCCTGGCCACCCAGCTGACGTCGGGCTGGACCATGGACCTCGGCGTCCTGGGCAAGACCCGCTCCGTCACCGAGACCCGGTACACCGGGTGGGGATCCAGGGTCAAGATCAAGGCTCCGGACAAGGACCTGTGGATCGACGTCGCGGACCTCAGTGAGGACAGCCAGATCCCGCAGGAGATCCCGGACAACGCCCTCAACTCGCTCGCCAACTAGCCCCGTCCGGCCTCCTCTCGCTTCGTGGGGGGCGGGAGGAGGCCTTCAGGCCGCGTTCCTCGACCCGGTTGACCAGTTCGGCGTTCGCGGCCCTGGACAGCTGGAGGTGCTCGGCCGGCTCGCTCAGGGCTCAGTATGAGCGGGTCCGGCGGCCTGCAGGTGGCCGAGCACGGCGTGCGACCTGGCGGCGGATCGTACTCCGGCGACCGATGCCGGTCTAGCCGAGCCGGGACTCCCGAATGCGCGCCCATTCGAGCGAGTGCCTGATGCCCTCCTCGATGGAGTGGCTCGCCCGCCAGTCCAGCAGGCGGTGGGCCAGGTCGCTGCGGGTGTAGGCGCCGGCCACGTCGCCGGGGCGCGGGGGCGCCTCGACGACCTCGATCGGCCGGTCGACGACGCGGTTGAACGCCTCGGCCAGCTCACGGACGGTGGTGCCCGCGCCGGTGCCCAGGTTGATCACGCCGGCCTCCAGCGTGTCGAACCGGCGCAGTGCCGCCACGTGGGCGGTGGCCAGATCCCAGACGTGGACGTAGTCGCGGATGCCCGTGCCGTCCCTGGTCGGATAGTTCGTACCGGTGATCTGGAAGGGCACGCCGTCCTCGTACGCCTCGATCATCTTGCCCAGGGCGTGGCTGGGGCGGCGCAGTTGCAGGCCAGTGCGCATCTGGGGGTCGGCGCCGATCGGGTTGAAGTAGCGCAGTGAGAGGATCTTGATCGGGTGACCGGCGGCGATGTCGGCGAACATGGCCTCGCACACCGCCTTGGTCCGGGCGTAAGGGCTCTGGGGGTCGAGCGGGGACTCCTCGTTCACGGTGTGGTCGTCGCCCGTGCGGTAGATGGACGCGGAGGAGCTGAAGATCATCCGGGTGCGGCCGTTGCGGAGCAGGTGATCGACGAACTCGAGGCTCTTGGCGACGTTCGCGCGGTAGTAGCCGATGGGGTCGGACACGGAGTCCGGCACCACGATGAGCGCGGCGCAGTGGACGACAGCCTCAATATCCGGATTTTCGGAAAATATCTTGTCAATCAGTGGACCGTCGCTGATATCCCCCTCATAGAACACCCGCCCCTGAGCGAACTCCCGCCTGCCCGTGACGAGGCTGTCCAGAATGACGGGCTCGATCCCGGCGTCGAGACACGCGGACGCGACGGTGCTCCCGATATATCCGGCCCCACCAGTAACCAATACACGCATCCCAGCTCCCTAGCGTCGGCCAGTTTTTGGAACCCATCATCTTGTACGGCGGAGCGCGGTGGGTGCCACCCGCCGCACCTGACCGGCCACCGTGACAACGTGCCCTGGGCCCCCTCGCGCGGCGACCGGACCCTGTGGGGCCGCGCCCGTACCCCTGAACCGGGAGGCTCTCGGGTTACAAAGTGGGCAAGGGGCGGCGCGTCAACCAAGCGCTGGTCGGGAAACCTTGAGAAAATCGCCTACTGTGACGGCGATTCTCGACCAGTTGCGCACTGCCCCCCGGTCGGTGCTCGGCAAGCTCCCCGGGGTCTCGGGCGACGATGACGAGACGAGGCGGCCGCTACCCGTGTCGGGGATGCTGGCCGCCGCATGCACGCTGGGCGTCGGGCTGGCCGCACTCACCACGCTCACCCTCGTCGGCTGGATCGCCGCGCCGCGCGGCACGCTGGGTTCTGGGCTGCCGGGCGTGTTCCGCACCGCGGCCCAGCTCTGGCTGGTCGCGCACCACGCCGGGTTCGCCATACCCGGCGGGCGGGTCGGGCTGCTGCCCCTGGGGCTGACGATCCTGCCCGCCGTGCTGCTCTATCGCGCCGGCCGGTGGATGGCGCGCGATGCGGACCTGCGGTTGCGACTGCCTGCCCGGCTGCCGAAGAACAGCCCGAAGGAGCAGGCCGGAGCCCGCCGGCGGGCCCAGCTTGTCCTGGTGGTGCAGGCCGGGGTGTCGCTGGCGGCCCCGTACGCGCTGCTCGCGGGGTTGATCGCGCTCGCGGCGAGCAACGAGATCACCCAGCCGTACATCGGCGAGGCGCTGCTCAGCCACTTCGCGCTGGCGTTCGTGGCGGGGGCGTTGGCGACGGCGCGGATGATCGGCCCCTGGCAGGTGATGCTGCGGCTGTTGCCCGAGCGGGTACGCGCGCTCACCGTCGGAACGGCGGTCGCCACGGCCGTGTTGCTCGTGGCCGGGCTCGCGCTGGTGCTGGTCGCCGTCGTGCTCAACTTCGGGCAGGTCAAGGAGCTGTCCGACGTGCTGGCGCCCGGGTTCGTTGGCGGTGTGCTGCTGTTGCTGCTGCAACTGCTCTACCTGCTGAACGCCGTCATCTGGGCCTCCTCCTACATCGCCGGGCCCGGGTTCGCGATCGGCGCCGACACCCTGGTCGCGCCCACTGGGGTGCAGCTCGGCACGGTGCCGAGCCTGCCGCTGCTGGGGGCGTTGCCGGAGAGCGGGCCCGTGCCGGCGTGGATGATGGCGGTGATCGCGCTGCCGTTCGCCGCGGGGGCCGTGGCCGGGGTGATGGTGGCCAGGATCTCGCCGTCGCCGTCCTATGAGGCCGCGCCGCTCTGGGGGTTCCTCAGCGGCGTCGTCACCGGGCTCGTGGCGGGAGGGCTGGCGGCGCTGTCCGGCGGGCCCATCGGCGGCGGCCGGCTGGCCGCGGTGGGGCCCTCGCCCTGGGAGGTGGCGCTGTCGGTGGCGCTCGAGGTCGGCGTGGCCGCGGGCATCTCCGCCGGGGTGACCAACCTGCTGCTGCTCAACAAGCGTGCTCGCGCGCCGCTCGACAAGGCGGCCGCTCCGGTGCGCAAGGCCGGGGCCGCCATCGCGAAGGCGGCGAGCAAGGTGGGGCTGGCGGAGTCCGACCCGCGCCCCCTGCCCGGCCACTGGATGGACGCCACCGAGGCCGACACCCAGGAGATCCCGGTCATCAGGGACGACTGGCAGGACGAGCACGCCTCGGCCGAGGCGGAGACCCTGGCCCAGGCCCGCCCGCGCCCGCCCGAGCCGACCCGCCCACCGCGCAAGGACATCGTGGACGAGTCAGACGACCGCGGCGGCCATGTGATCTACGTCGACCCGTACGCCTGGGACCGCGACTAGGCGGCACCAGCTCCAGCCGCGAGCGAGGGCGGTCCTGGCCGGCCGGGCCGCGCCCTGGCTAAGGCTGCATGGCGCCGAGCATCTCCAGCACGTCGGCGGGGAGCTTGCGCTGGGCCGCCTCCCTGAACTGCGCGAAGCATTCGCCCTGCGCGGAAACGGTCCCCGCGCCCTTCATGCACTCCTGGTAGGCCGAGTATTCGTCCATCAGGTAGAGCTGCATCCCCGTGGCCATGGCCGACAGCGCCAGCGCGATCGAGGAGACGGTGATGCCGCCCACGGCGGCGCCTGTGGACCGGCCCGAGGACTTCAGCAGCGGGTAAGCCCGGATCCCGGCCATCAGCGCGAACAACGCCATGACCAGTCCGGCGAGCGGCAACATGAACGTCATGGCCAGCGCTGCGATGGACAACCAGATCGCTCGGCGGCCCGCCGAATCAGCGGGCTGCTGGCCTGCCGGTGCCTTCACCGGTGTCGACACCTGACCTCCTCTGCGTCGCCGGGCGAGGAACAGATACTCTGACAGCCCTACCCTGTTTCCTCTTTGGAGTGCGCGTGTCAAAGGCTGGGCGGCTCGTCGTCCTCGTCTCCGGCTCTGGAACCAACCTACAGGCCCTGCTGGACGCTTCCGCCGACCCGTCGTACGGCGCTCGCGTGGTCGCGGTCGGCGCGGACAGGGATGGGATCGAGGGTCTGGCCAGGGCAGAGAGGGCCCATATCCCGACTTTTGTTGAAAAATTGGGCGACTATGCGACACGGGCGGAATGGGATGCCGCCATCGCGGCCAGGATCGCAGAGTACGAGCCTGACCTGGTGGTCTCGGCGGGCTTCATGAAAATTTTGGGTCAGCCGACCCTGAACGCCTTTCCCGTGCTGAACACCCATCCGGCGCTGCTGCCGTCGTTCCCCGGCGCGCACGGCGTGCGGGACGCGCTGGCCCACGGGGTGAAGGTGACCGGCTGCACGGTGATTCTGGCCGACGAGGGCGTCGACAGCGGGCCGATCATCGCTCAGGAGGCGGTGCCCGTGCTTCCGGATGACGACGAGACGGTCCTGCACGAACGCATCAAGACCGTCGAACGGCGCCTGCTCGTCGACATCGTCGGCCGGATGGTCCGCGAGGGCTGGACGGTCAGCGGACGTATCGTCCGCATCGGCAACGAAACAGGAGGGGAATCCACGTGACTCGCATCGCCATCCGGCGCGCGCTGATCGCTGTTTACGACAAGTCCGGGCTTGAGGAGCTGGCGAGGGCCCTCAACGGCGCAGGGGTGGAGATCGTCTCGACCGGTGGCACGGCCGCCGCGATCTCGTCGTACGGCATCCCGGTGACGAAGGTCGAGCAGCTGACCGGGTTCCCGGAGTGCCTGGACGGGCGGGTCAAGACGCTGCACCCGCGCGTGCACGCCGGGCTGCTGGCCGACGTCACCAAGCCGCACCACGTGACCCAGCTGCAGGAGCTGGAGATCGACCCGTTCCAGCTCGTCGTGGTCAACCTCTACCCGTTCCAGGAGACGGTGGCCTCCGGCGCGTCCGACGAGGAGTGCGTCGAGCAGATCGACATCGGCGGTCCCGCCATGATCAGGGGCGCCGCGAAGAACCACAACACCTGCGCCGTGGTGGTCGACCCCGCTTTCTACGGCGACGTACGCAACGCGCTGGCCGAGGGCGGCTTCACGCTGACCGAGCGCACGCGGCTCGCGGGCCTGGCCTACGCGCACACGGCCTCGTACGACGTGGCGGTGGCCAACTGGTTCGCGCGGACGTACGAGGACGGCGAGTTCCCCGGGTTCACGGGGGCCACGTACGAGCGCAAGGCCACGCTGCGCTACGGCGAGAACCCGCACCAGCGCGCCGCGCTCTACGTGGGCAGCGCGGACGGCCTGGCCAACGCCGAGCAGCTGCACGGCAAGGAGATGTCGTACAACAACTACCTCGACTCCGACGCCGCGTGGCGGGCCGCCTGGGACTTCGCCGAGCCGTGCGTGGCCATCATCAAGCACCAGAACCCATGCGGCATCGCCATCGGCGCCGACGTGGCGGAGGCGCACCGCAAGGCGCACGCGTGCGACCCCGTGTCGGCGTACGGCGGCGTGATCGCCGTCAACCGCGAGGTCACGGTCGAGCTGGCCAGGCAGATCTACGACATCTTCACCGAGGTCGTCATCGCCCCGTCCTATGAGGCGGAGGCGCTGGAGGTGCTGCGGGGCAAGAAGAGCCTGCGCCTGCTGCGCTGCCCGGAGGGGCCGTCGCGGCAGACCGAGCTCCGAGAGATCGACGGCGGGCTCCTGGCGCAGACCGTGGACAAGGTGGACGCACCCGGCGACTCGGCCGCCCAGTGGGAGCTCAAGACCGGCACGCCTGCTTCGCCCGAGCAGCTCGCCGACCTGGAGTTCGCCTGGCGCGCCTGCCGCTCGGTGAAGTCGAACGCCATCCTGCTGGCCAGCGACGGGGCGACCGTGGGCGTGGGCATGGGCCAGGTCAACCGGGTGGACTCGTGCCGCCTGGCGGTCGCCAGGGCGGGGGAGCGGGCGGCCGGGGCGGTCGCAGCCTCGGACGCGTTCTTCCCGTTCCCGGACGGAGCTCAGGTGCTGATCGACGCCGGCGTACGCTTCATCGTGGAGCCCGGCGGCTCGGTCCGGGACGAACTGGTCATCGAGGCCGCTGAGCAGGCCGGAATCACCCTTTACTTCACCGGCACCCGCCACTTCTTCCACTGACCCGCCACCCTCCCGGCAGGGCAGCCGCACCGCCCTGACCGGGGAGGCCCGCCATGGCCGATGACCGCTTGCTCGTCGCGTCATGATGCCGCACGAGATATCCCGTCTTCGACCACCGCCGGGCGGACCCCGCAGGTCCGCCTAGCGGCCGTTCTATCGGTTCACGGGAGCTGTGACGTCCCTTCTGAGGGGGCTGCGGGATCCGGTTACCCGGGCAGGAGCGAGCCGCTCCACGACGCGGCAGCGGCCTGGTAGATCGCCCCGAGTTCGCCATCGAAGTAAGGAGACAGGCTCGTGTCGTAACGCAGGTTTCCATCGGTGTCGGCGACGCTGACGGTGAGGCCGTTGAGGTAGCCTCTGCCGCTGCCCTTGTCATAGTGCAGCAACCAGGAGGAGCCGAGGGCGCCTTCACCGGTGAACGAGGAGTCGACGGCGGTGAACTGCTCGGCCTTCAAGCTGGGGACCATCGCGGTGGCCGTGTGGCCGCTGGACGATTCGATGGTCTCACCCGTGTAAGGCCGCTGGCCGTCGGGGTGCGGCCCGGCAGGGTAGCCGAAAACGTCGACTTGGGAGTTCAGCGGCTGGTTCCAGGCCACGCCCTGACCGCCGACGTTGTCGACCAGCCTGCCGAAATTGCTCAATTCACCTGAGGCTGAGGACACGACGCCGCTGTAGACGGTGGCGAAGGCGTAGTCGCGGTCGTAGTCGCGGTACGTGCGGAAGTCGTAATGGCCGAACCCCAGCTTTCCGACGTAGAGACCCTTTGGAGTCGTGCCATCGGCGTAGCCGGGAACGAAGACCCACTTGTCGAGCGTGGCGTCAACACGCTGGGTGTCGTACATGCAGTGGCCTGCGGTCGCCACGAGATTGCGGTACTGCGACTGCACGGCGCTACCCGTGCACCAGTGTGGCTGGCCGTCGGCGCCGACGAAGAACACCTTGCCCGAGGCGGTGGGCACCTTGCCGTTCGCCGAGCCAGAGCTGGTCGGAAGCACCGGCGAAACGCTGCCGGGCTTGGTGTCAGGGGAGACGCCGCCCCCGGAGATGACCTCGTCGACGGCGGTCTGCACGTTGTACGGGGTGGCGTTCTTCAGGTTGGCACCGCCGTTGCCAAGCCAGAACGCCGCGACCTCGACAGCGACCGTTTGAGAAGAGACCAGAGGGTCGCTCGTCACGCTGGAGGCACCGGCAGGCGCGGCAACGAGACCCGAGGCCAGCACGCCGACGGCCAATACCCCTAATATTCGCTTCATCTTGCCATCTCCAGATCTGCTCGAGGTGGCGATAATTCGAACAGGTGATCGCCACCGGGAGCAGACGCTACCTGGCTGACCTGTAACGATCAATGATTCCTGTCTGCAAACCTGCTGTGAACTGACGCGTTGAGGGGCAGGCGGGTCCCACCGATGCCCAGGCATCCGTGAGATGCGGTTAGCCTGATGGCTCCCCTACCGTGCCGACCCCCACGGAGCTTCCCTTGCTCGAGCCGATCCTGCAGGCATTCGTCACCATGAACGGCATCGCCACCAGCCCCTTCGTCCTCGTGGTGCTCGCCCTCATCGGTGCCTACCTCGGCAGCCGTGTCGTCGAGATCATCCCGTTCACCCGCCGGATCATCGAGCGCCGCGAAGCCCAGGCAGCCGAGCGCGAGTAGCCACAGGCCCGCCCACACTGGACGTCAGCGGCCGGTCCACGACCGCTGGGCGGGATACGCTCGTGGCGCTGTTCCAGCAGCACACCGGCGACACCCGCCCTCCTCGACGCCTGGCGGATCCGCGCCGAGGAACCGGCCACAGGGCGGATAAGCCCGCGGCCGGGAGGCCGACCGCGGGGTCGCGATGGTCAAGGTGCCGGCGAAAGGCCCACCCCCGAAAAGGGGCTAGCGGGCCGTAGGCATGCGCTGCCAGGCCAACCGGGCCGCCCCTGCCAGGGCCGCGTGCACGCCCAGGGTGCTCTGGTGGACCCGCACCGCCCGGACGAACGCCAGCCCTGCCACGTCGTCCAGCATGCGCTCCAGTGGGTCGAACAGCACCTTTCCCGCCGCCGACACGCCGCCCCCGATGACCACCGTGGTGATCTCGACTGCGGCCGCCGTGGAGGCGATCATCCCGGCCAGCGCCCGCGCACCGCGTTCGAACGCCGCCACCGCCACCGGATCGCCGGCCGCGGCGTCCCTGGCGAGTGCTCGCGCGTCCGCCTTCCCGTCCGATTGGCCCGGTGCGGGCGACCAGCCGTTCTCCAGGGCCCAGCGGGCGAGGTTGGGACCGCTGGAGTAGCGCTCGACGCAACCCCGGCCGCCGCACTCGCACCGCTCGCCGCTTGGATCGATGGACATGTGGCCGACGTGTCCGGCGTTCCCGGTCGGTCCCAGCAGCGGTCTGCCGTCGATCACCAGTCCGCCGCCGATCCCGGTGGACACCACGATCCCGAGCAACGAGGCACTGTCACGTCCCGCCCCCAGCCAGTGCTCCCCGAGCGCGAAGCACTGCGCGTCGCCCGCGAGCACGGTGGGCAGTCCCGTCAGCTTCCGCACCTCCTCACGCAGGGGGAAGCCGCGCCAACTGGGCATGTTCACTGGGCTCACCGTCCCGGTGGCCAGGTCCAGTGGCCCGGCGCAGCCGATCCCGACGGCTTGTGGCGGCGGGCCGTCCTCGGTCACTTCCGCGATGAGCGCCGCCAGGGCGGCCATGACGTCCGTACGTGGCGTGGGCCGCGTACCGGAACGCAACACGGAACCCTCCTCGTCCACCAATGCGGCGGCGAGTTTGGTTCCTCCGATGTCAATGGCAAGTACGTAGGTCATCAATGTTTGTGGTGGTTGTCGGGCTGGCGGGGATCGCCAGGGTGTTCAAGTCCGGGCACGAGTTCGACCTTCTGGGCGCGCATGTCATCCAGCCAGCGCGCGAAGGCCCTTCGCCGCGCGGCATCGAGCAGCGTCGCTCCACTCCGGTCGGATTGGGGGTGGGTGGTGGCTTGCTCGGCTGAGGTGGGTGCATCGCATGCGGGCGGCAAAGGAGATCTTGGTTCTGGCCGAAGGGCGGCTCCTCGTTCTTTCGGGTCGATGGTGGCACTCGCCGCGTGGCCGTTGAGGCGTTCCGCGGGGGCGGTGTCCGGCGGCAGCTGCGTTGCCGTGGCCGTAGTGGCAGCGGTGACGATTGCGACGTGCCAGCCCAAGGTGTCCTGCACCGGGCCGACCAGGGTGCCGTGTGGATGGCGTTGGAGCGCGTCGGCTATTGCCGCAGGTAGGGAGTCGAGCGAGGCCGGGCCGAGCGGGTCGAGGGTGTCGGGCGTCGCCTGGTGGGCGCTCGAGCGGTCCGGGAAGAGGCGGTGCCGGATGAGGTGCTGCGGTGAGCGCCCGGCTGGGGCGGGGGATCGCCACTCCGGTGGGGCTTCCGTGGCGGCGGTGACGTGCTTGAACACGGCGCGCACCCACGGGTTGCCGTTGTAGGCGGCGGTGTTGATGGAGCCCAGCTCGACGGCCGCCACGCCCTCGAACGGCTCGGCCTCCACCGGATCGAGCTCCAACTCCGACGCCACCGCTTCGCACAGCGCCTCGGTGAGGATGACCTGGGTCAGCCACCTGGCGAGTTGACGGTCTTCCGAGCTTCCGGGCACGGGCAGCGTCGCGCGGAAGGGCCCGTTGCGCAGGTCGGCGATTCGTCGTTGGAGCCGCTCGCGGGGGATCGGACGACCGTCGACCCACCCGGCCACCGCGCCCACGCCGGGTGCCGAGGGCGGGCCGGCGGCAGGCGGACGCACGCGCACCGTCACCGGGTCACCTCCAGGCGGATCGCCGGGCTGTACTGGCAGCGGCCGAACCACATGACCTTGGCCAGGGCCCAGGCGTGGCCGGCTGGTGCGTCCTCTGGCACCTCCACCGGGAACGCCACGTCCACCGTTTCGCCCGCTGCGACCGCGAAGCCCTGGATGACCTCGGGGAGCAGGTGCCACGTCCCCCAGGGTGACGCGAGTTGGGACTCGCCGCGGATCTCGTCGGAGGTGGTGTTGGTGAGCCTCAGCACGAGCGAGGTGCTGGTGCCGGGGCGGAGGGTGAGAGCGTCGGTGAGGGGGGAGACGGACAGGCCGGTGGGGCGGGCCTCGGCGGACTTGGTGCCGCGGTCGGCCCTGATGGTCGCGGGCGGTGCGCCCTGGACCGGGAGTTCGGGGGTGCTGCCGAGGGCGACCGTGGTGACGTCTTCGATGAGCTGGCCGCCTACCGAGGTGCGGGCGGAGATGAAGTGCAGGCCCGTGGCAGGGCCGTCGTCCGCGGGAGTGGCGGACGGAGGCTGTGCCGGCCGTGGGGTCACGGTGACCGGGAAGCGGAGGTGGCCGCCTGGAGGGAGGCGGAAGGCGCGTTGGGCGGGGGCGGCGGTCCAGCCTTCCGGGAGGCGGAGGGAGACCAGACCCTCGTGGGGCTCGTCCGTCAGGTGGGAGGAGAGCACCACGTCCACGTCGAACGGCTCTCCGTCCGGCGGGGTGACCAGGCCGGGGCTGATCGTCAGGGAGATCGGCAGGTAGCCGAGCGGGGCCGGGCCCTTGTTGTGGAGCCAGTAGCGGGTGAAGACCGGCTGGGCCTGCTCTGTTGTGGGGCCGAGCTCGGGTTTGGGCTGTGGGAGCACGGTGCCGGGTTCGCCAGTGGTGTCCCGGCTGGTGGTGGCCAGGTATGTGGCGATTTCGGAGCCAGTCAGGTGGAGGTTGGGGGCCGTGACCGGGGTGCCGGGGTGTTCCAGGAGGTTGGAGTGGGTGAGGGAGTGCAGGGGGAGGAGCGGGGAGCTGATCTCTGCTGTGGAGCCCAGGCCGGTGGATTCGACCAAGCGGATCGTCACGCCTTGGTCCGGCCCGGTGGTGTGGCCGTGGGCGTGGGGGTTTCCGGTGGCCTTGAGGGTGCCCAGGAGGACGTCTCCGGCGGGGGTGAGGGTCAGGAGGGAGTGGGTTTGAGGAAGATCGCCGGGTTGGGGGGTTGTGATGGTGCGGTGCAGCAGAGGCGTGATGTGCTCCTGGGCCTTGGCGGGCAGTTGCTGGGCTCGCCAGTCACCCTCGCCGGCGACCAGGGAGTAGGAGAACTCGTGCGTCCAGTGTTGGAGCTGGAAGCCTGAGCCGTCCGGCGTCGTGCGGTGCGGTGGGTCCAGCCAGATGCCGGACGGCCAGCCCGTGCAGGAGCGCATCAACGACAGGTGCAGTGCGCCCGATGGGTCCACCGCGAAGCCCGGTAGGCCGTAGGCGAGCAGCGCGACCGTGCGGTTGTCGAGGCTCTCCGTGCCCAGGGGGCATACTGCTTCGATCGTCGCGTCCTTCAGGTCTGTCACCAGGTCGGCGACCGGGCCTGTGACGATCAGGGCCGGGAGCGCGCGTACGTCGCGTAGGTCGGCGCTCGGCTGCCAGACCGCCGCGAGCGGGCGCTCGGCCGGGATCCACACTCGGGACGCGCCCGACTTCAGGGTGTCCAGGTAGACCGGGTCTGCTCGGGAGAGGATCTCGGCGGCGAGCGGGTTGGTGTCGGGGCCGCCCAGGACGATGCGTACGTCCGGAAGGTTCGAGTCGACGTCGAGCCAGCCGTACCTGGTGCCTGGAGCGGATGACGTGGTGGCGGTCACGCCCACGCGGGCCAGGGCCACCACCAGGTCGCGGGCCTCCGGGGCGTCCGCCAGGGTGGGCACCACGACCTCGGCCACGCCCAAGGCCCGCGCGCCCGCCTCGCCCAGATCGGCCTTCGCCGTGGCGGACAGGCCGAACCAGGTGTTGGCCGGGTTGTCGAGCGTCCACGGGTGCTCGGCCGAGTCCACGTCGGGGAGCGCGAAGCCGCGGCCCACCACGGCACCCGAGACGTCGGACACCGGTAGCGCGCCTTCGACCCTGGCCGGGAAGCGGACGCGGAGCAGGCGGTCGGCGCCGGTGTGGTCGAGCACGCGGGTGGTGAAGTCGATCCGGCCGGAGCCGTGCAGCAGGGTGAGGGTCTGCTCGTAGGCGATCTCGCCGACCTGCCCCGTGACGATCAGGCGCTGGCCTATCGGGCTGGTGTCGGTGCGTGCGGTCACCGCCTGCGCGTCGGCGGAGCCGACCACCCGGCCCGTGGGGATGAGGTGCCAGGGGCCCTCGCCCATGTCCGGGTGCTGGGGATATTCGTCGTACAGGCGGAGCTCGTTGCCGAGCCCGGTGAGCAGCTCCCGGCCGGATGAACGGTCGAGGATCGAGGTGAGCGTGCCGCCTCGGGAGGGATCGGCCGTGACCTGCCATCGGTCGCTCTGGATGGTGATCGGGTCGATGGCCGGCGCCCCGTCGGCCGTGCCGGCGGCGGCCCTTGGGGTGGTGAGGTCGTCGGCTCTGGCCGGGCGCCAGGGGGCGGGGGAGCCGTTCGCTATCTGGTATGTGCGCCAGCCCATCGACGGAACGTCGCGGGCCAGGAAGGTCAGCGTGCCCTGCTCCCAGACGGCGGGGACCTCGGTGCCGGAGGGGTCGGCGAGGGTGTGCCCGGTCGGCAGGGGGACGCGGACCAGGCCGTCGCGGGCGAAGGGCAGGGTGTTGGTCACCACCACGCTCGGCGTGTCCACCCCGATCCGGCCCGTCAGGGCGGCGAGGGCGTTGTCTCGAGCGGTCGTGGCCAGGTCGTACGCCTCTCGCCACCCGGCCAGCAGGTCGATGTAGACCTGGTCGGACTCCGAGCCGGTGATCGCGTCGTGGTGCGCGCCGTAGGCCAGCTGGCGCCACACCTTGTCGAGCGCCGTGTGCGGGTAGCCGCCGAGCCCGAGCAGGGTCGCGAACGTCGACAGCCGCTCGGCGTCCAGCGCGGCCACCTCGGCGGCGCGCTGGGCCTGCTTGGTGTCGATGTACGACACGTCTTTGCCGGTGTAGATGGGGTTCATGTCGCGGGTCTGGGGGCTGAATGACGACATGTCGGCGCGGACGGCGTCCAGGAAGTCCCGGGGCGTGGCGCAGACGAACCTGGGCCAGACATAGCGGCTCGCCCACGTGCGGTGGATGTCGGTGACCCACTTGTTGGGCGGGGTGTAGTCGGTGCCGACCGGGAGGAGGATGTTCTTGGTCGCGGCCACCGGCTTGAGCGAGCGGTAGAGGTCGTAGACCGCCTGGCAGGCCTCGTCCAGGGAGGGCGAGGAGTCCATCCTCCAGCCCGCGGAGTAGTGGGCGGGCATGTAGTGGGTCAGGACCCCCTGGCCGGACGGCGAGATCCACTCGAACTCGCTGGGAAACTGCATCAGCGCGGCGTCGTTCTTGGCCTGCTTGAAGTTTTTGCTGATCGGGCCCCACTGGTGGAACGGCCCGCGCGCCCATGCGCTGCCGGTCAGCCCGGCCGCCGCAAGATAGCCGGGGAACTGCGGGTCGTGGCCGAACACGTCGAGCTGCCACGCGGTGCGCGGGTCGCCGCCCAGGATGTCGCGCTGGTAGCCGATGCCGTAGACGAGGTTGCGGATCGTCGTCTCGGCGCCGGTCAGGTTGGTGTTGGGCTCGTTGTACGTGCCGCCGATCAGCTCGACTCTGCCCTCGGCCATAAGGGCGCGCAGGTCGGCCCGCCGCTCGGGGTGGGTGTCGAAGAACGGCTTGAGATAGTCGACCTCGGCCAGCACGAAACGGTAGTCGGGGTCGCGTAGCGCCAGCTCGATGTGGGCCTCGACCAGCGCGAACGCGTTTCGCTCCCACAGCGGTCTGGTGGTGCCGTCGCCGGACAGCAGCGCCCAGGGGCTGGTGTAGGCCGCCTGCGTGTTCCACCACACCGGGTCGTAGTGGAAGTGGGACACCATATACATCGTCCAGCCCGGCTCCTCGGCCGTGACCGTGACCTCCAGCGACTCCTCGCCCAGCATGATCACGCAGGGCACGGCGCTGCCCGGCGGCGCGGACACGGCCAGGGGCACCTCGAGAACGGCGGCGGCCGCGGGCACGGTCACCAGCTCGGCCAGCCGCACGCCCTCGCCGCGCAGCTCCAGCGGCGACTCGTGCTCTCCCTGGGCAACGCTGACTCTCAGCACCTGGCGGGGCATGTCGCGGGAGCCCACGAACAGGTCGGTCGACTCTGCGGACAACAGGCGGCAAGGCAAGGGGGGACACCTCCTGAGCATGTTGCTGGCGCCCGCAACACTAAGCCCTTCCAAGATCAATGACAACGATGTCAGCGATTGCCTGTGGATAACTCGGCGCAGGCTGCCTGCTGTCTGTGGATAACTCTCGGATTTCGAGGCCGGCGGGCGCGCCCTGCCGGTGGCGGTGGCAGGTTCCACGAGGGCGCCGCCGGTGGTGGTCGGGGGGCGTGCCGAGGCTGCGGGCGAACATGGAAGGATTGCGGCATGAGCGCAGTGAAACTCGACGGCAAGGCGACCGCCGCCAAGATCAAGGCAGACCTCACGGCCCGGGTGGCCGCGCTCAAGGAACGCGGCATCACGCCCGGCCTGGGCACCGTGCTGGTGGGCGACGACCCCGGCAGCCAGATCTACGTCGCGGGCAAGCACCGCGACTGCGCCGAGGTGGGCATCGCCTCCATCCGCGTCGACCTCCCCGCGACCGCCACCCAGGAAGAGGTCGAGGCGGCCGTCGACGAGCTCAACGCCTCACCCGAGTGCACCGGCTACATCGTCCAGCTGCCCCTCCCCAAGCACCTCGACACGATGGCCCTGCTCGAGCGCATGGACCCGGCCAAGGACGCCGACGGCCTGCACCCCGTCAACCTCGGCCGCCTCGTCCACATGGTCGACGCCCCGCTCCCGTGCACCCCGCACGGCATCGTGCTGCTCCTGCAGGAGTACGGCGTGCCGATCAAGGGTGCGGAGGTGGCCGTGGTCGGGCGCGGCATCACGGTGGGCCGCTCGCTCGGCCTCCTGCTCACCCGCCGCAGCGAGAACGCCACCGTGACCCTCTGCCACACCGGCACCCAGGACCTGGCCGGCCACGTGCGCCGGGCGGACATCGTGGTGGCGGCGGCGGGCGTGCCCGGCCTGATCACCCGCGACATGGTCAAGCCCGGCGCGGCCGTCCTCGACGTGGGGGTCTCCCGGGTGGAGGGGAAGATCGCCGGTGACGTGGCGCCGGACGTGGCGGAGGTAGCGGGGTTCCTCACCCCCAACCCGGGCGGCGTCGGCCCCATGACCCGCGCCCTGCTCCTGTCCAACGTGGTGGAGGCCGCCGAGCGCCTCCACTGAGCGGCGCCCCTGCCACGCGAGCACGGACCGCGAGACGCGACGGGCCGGACGCAAAACCGCGTGACGGACGAGACGTGGGGTGCCGCACGCCAAACGTGCGGCACCCGCGAAAGACCTAGAACGGGTACGCGGCGATGTCCCCCTGCATGGTGACCCACTGCGTCTCCGTGAAGGCGTCGACGTTCGCCCCGGTGCCGCCGAACCGGGCCCCCGTCCCCGAGGCCCCCACCCCGCCGAACGGCGCCACGGCCTCGTCGTCCACGGTCTGGTCGTTGATGTGCACGATCCCCGTCGGCACCAGGTCGGCCAGCGCCAGCCCCTTCATCACGTCGCGGGTCAGGATGCCCAGCGACAACCCGTACTCGGAGTCCGCGGCCAGCGCCGCCGCCTCCTCCAGCGTGGAGAACGTCGTCACCGGCGCCACCGGCCCGAACACCTCCTCCGCGTACGCGGGCGCGCTCACGGGCACCCCGGCCAGCACGGTGGGCCGGTAGAACAGCCCCTCGTACGTCCCGCCGGCGGCGAGCCTGGCCCCGGCCTCCACGCTGGCGGTGACCAGTCGGTGCACCCGGTCCCGCTGCCCGGCGTCGATGAGCGGCCCGAGCGCGACCTGCCCGGTGGCGGGGTCGCCGACCGGCAGGCCCGCGGCCTTGGCGGCGAGGCGCTCGACGTACTCCTCGGCCACGGCCTCGTGCACGAGGTGCCGCCCCGAGGTCATGCAGATCTGCCCCTGGTGGAAGAACGACGCCCACGCGCCCGCGGACGCGGCCGGACCGAGGTCGGCGTCGTCGAACACGACCAGCGCCGAGTTCCCGCCCAGCTCCAGGTGCACCCGCTTGAGCAGGCGCGCCGCGGCCTCGCCGACCTTGCGCCCGGCGGCGGTCGAGCCGGTGAAGGAGATCACGGGGATGTTCGGGTCGGCGACCAGCGCCTGACCGGCCTCGGGACCGCCGGGCAGCACGTGCAGCAGCCCGCTGGGCAGCCCGGCCTCCTCGAAGATGCGCGCGATCGCGAACCCGCCGCAGACGGCCGTACGCTGGTCCGGCTTGAACACGACCGCGTTCCCCAGCGCGAGCGCCGGGGCGACCGACCGGATGCCCAGGATCAGCGGGAAGTTGAACGGCGCGATCACGCCCACCACCCCGACCGGCACCCGCCGCGCGAAGCTGAGCCGCCTGCGGGCCGTCGGCAGCACCTCGCCCAGGGGCTGCGAGGCCAGCGCCGCCGCCTCGTAGCACTCCTGCGCCGCCACGTGCGTCTCGAACCCGGCCTTGCCCGGCACGCCGCCGGACTCGCGGACGATCCAGTCCTGGATCTCCTGCGCGTGCTCCTCGAACAGCCGCCCGGCCCGCCGCAGCAGCGCCGCCCGCTCCTCGTACGGCGTCGCGGCCCACGCCCGCTGCTCTTTCCGAGCCCGTACGGCCGTCGCCGCCACGTCGTCGGCGCCGGCCGTGCCCGCGCGCCCGAGTTCGTCGCCGGTCGCGGGCTCGATGACCGGGGCATCACCGGCCCGCGAGGCCGTCCATCCGCCGTCGAAGATCGATCCCGTCCAGATCTTGGGGTCGAGGAACGTCATGGTGAGCCTCCTAAGGCTGGAAATCCGGGTCCACGGTCACGGTCACGTCGAGCAGCAGGGGTTCCTCGCGGGCCGCGAGCGACGGCAGCACCTCGTCCAGCGCCGCCGTCAGCTCGTCGTACGTGTCCACCCGCCGGGCCGGGCACCCCAGCGACCTGGCCAGCCCGCCCATGTCCACCTCGGTGAACGGCGGCCACGGAGCCTTGCCGCCCTGCTTGTCGGCCAGCCGGTCCATGACCGCGTACCGGCCGTTGGCGAGCACGACGAACAGCGTGCCCACCCGGTAGTGCGCAGCGCTCCAGAGGGCGTGCATGCCGTAGAGCGCCGACCCGTCGCCCACGACCGCGACCACGGGCCGCTCGGGGAGCGCCATCCGCAGGCCGACCGCGGCGGGCACGGCGAACCCCAGCCCGCCCATGGCCGCCGACAGGAAGCCGAGCGGGGTCCTGGCGGGCACGAGCCGGTGCAGGTCGGGGCGGGAGGACGGGGTCTCCTCGATCAGCACGGTGTCGTCCGGCAGCCGCAGCGCCAGCTCACGTAGCACGTGCGCCGCCCGCAACGGCCGCCCTTCTGCTGGCAATTCGGGAATGTCGGGCACGTCCGGACGGCGCGCAACCGGAGACCGGGACGGAAGCAGGGCGGCCAGGCGGGCACAGACGGCCGACGGCGAGGCGAGGTAGGCCAGGGCGGCCGGGCTCCGATGCGCTTCGGCCGGGTCGTCCGTGACCACCGCGACCGACGTCCCCGGCGCCACCAGGGGCCCGGGTGCGAACGGGTACTGCCGGAAGACCGGAGCCCCCACCGCCAGCACCACGTCATGAGAGGCCAACGCCTCCCGCAGCCGGACCCGGTCGGCCGGCAGCACCCCGGCGTACTGCGGATGGTCCTGCGGGAACCCGGCCCGCCCGCCGAACGCCTCCTGGAACACCGGACAACCCAGCCGCCCGGCCAGCAGGACCAGCGACTCCCATCCCGCCCCCGCGCCCGCCACGATCGCCGGGGACCGGGCCCCCGACAGCAGCTCCACCAGCGGCGCCAGGTCGTCATCGGAGACGGCGACGGGCCGCACCACCCGGACCGGCGCCGCCACGCTCTCCCCGGAGCAGGGCGCCGCCCAGTCGTCCATCGGCACCACCACCAGCGCGGGCCCGCGGAAGGTCGTCGCCTCGTGAAAGGCCCGCGCCACCGCCCCCGGCACGTCCTGCGCCCGCACCGGCTGATCCACCCGCACCGGATACTCCCCGGCCAGCCCGCGAAGGTGCCCGGCCAGGAACGGCTCCAGCGCCAGATGCCGCCGGTCCTGCTGACCGACCAGGATCACCAGCGGCACCCGGTTCACCCGGGCGGTGGCGATGGCCCCCACCGCGTTCCCCAGCCCCGCAGTGGTGTGCAGGACGGCCAGCGCGGGCGCCTCGTGCCCGAGCGCCCACCCGGTGGCCATCCCCACGACCGAGCCCTCGTGGAGGGCGAGCACGAAACGCAGGTCGTCCGGCAGCCCGGTCAGCAGCGTCACCTCGGTGGAGCCGGGATTGCCGAAGACCGTGGTCAGCCCGTACCGCCTGAGCATGTCGAACGTGGCGTCCCTGACCGTCGTCATCGCTCGCCCCTGGCCCGCTGGATCTGCCGGTACACGTGGCCGCGCAGCTCACCGAAGCGAGGCAGCGACCGGGTCGCGAGCTGATCGCGTTCGGGGGGCAGGTCAATCTTCAGGTCCTCCATGATCACGGTCGGGGACGAGGACAGCACGATCACCCGCTGCCCCAGGTACACGGCCTCGTCGATGTCATGGGTGACGAACAGCGTGGTCACCCCGAGGTCCCGCCACAGCCGCAGGATCAGGTCCTCCAGGTCGGCCCTGGTCTGCGCGTCCACGGCGGCGAACGGCTCGTCCATCAGCAGCACCTGCGGCTCGTACGCCACCGCCCTGGCGATGGCCACCCGCTGCTGCATGCCGCCCGACAGCTGCCAGGGATGGGCGTCGGCGGCGTCGCCGAGCCCGACGGCCTCCAGGGAGCCGGCGACCAGCTCGCGCCGGCGCCCGGCGGGCACCTTCTTCTCCCTCAGCGGCAGCTCGACGTTCTGCCGCACGGTCATCCAGGGGAACAGGCTCCTGCCGTACTCCTGGAAGACCACGGCCATGCGCGGCGGCGGCCCGGTCACGAGCGCGCCGTCCACCCGCACCTCGCCCCCGCTGACCGGCAGCAGCCCGGCGACGCACCTCAGCAACGTGGTCTTGCCGCATCCGGAAGGCCCCACCACGCACACCAGCTCACCGGCGCCGACGCCGAAGGTGACCGAGTGGATCGCCTCCACCCGGCGACCCGGGCTCTCGTAGACCTTGTTCAACGAGGAGATCTCAAGCACGGGCGGCTCCACTGCCGTAGTACCAGGACAACACCCGCCGCTCCACGCGGCGGAAGAGGACGGACAGCGCCAGGCCGAGCAGCCCGAGCAGCAGGATCCCGCTCCACATCTCGGCGATCTGGAACTGCCGCTGGAACACCACGATCGTGAACCCCAGCCCGCTGGAGCTGGCGAACATCTCGCTGATGACCATGAGGATGATCCCGATGGACAGCGCCTGACGCAGCCCGGTCATGATCTGCGGGCTGGCTCCCCGCAGCACGAACCGCCGCAACCTGGACGCGCCACGCACCCCGTACATGCGGCAGGTGTCGGCGAGGACCTCGTCAAGCGCGCGTACGCCCGCCACAGTGTTCAACAGGATCGGCCACACGCAGCCGGACACGATGACCAGCACCTTCATGGGCGTGTCGATCCCGGCCAGCAACATGATCAGCGGCACCAGCAGGGGCGGCGGGATGGCCCTGAAGAACTCCAGCACCGGCTCAAGCGTGGCCCGCAGCCGCCACGACGACCCGATCAGCACGCCGAGGCCCACACCGAGCAGCCCCGCCACCGCGTAGCCCGCCAGCAGCCGCCCGGCGCTGGGCAGCACGTCCTCGAGCAGGCGCGCCGAGAACCAGGTCTCGGCGAACGCCCGCACCACCACGCCCGGGCTCGGCAGGTAGAACGCGCTCCCGCTGACCGCCCACCAGACCAGCACCAGCAGCCCGGGCAGGGCGAGCAGCCTGACGACTCTCATGAGCAGCCTGACGACTCTCCTGGGCTGCCTGGCGGCTCTCATGCGGCCACCTCCGACCGGACGCTCGGATGCCAGGCCAGCACCTTCCGTTCGAGCAGCCGCACGGCCGCGTTCACCCCGATGCCGACCAGCCCGGCCAGCACGATCAGCGCGTACACGGTCGGCACGGCCCCGCTGCTCTGCGCCACCTGGATCTCCGCCCCCAGCCCGGGACTGCCGATCACCAGCTCGGCAGTCACCGCGAGGATGAACGCCACCACCGCCGCCAACCTGAGCCCCGTCATGACGTACGGCAGCGCGGTCGGCCACACCAGGTGCCTGACCCTGGACCAGGCCGACAGCCCGTACGACCTGGCGGTGTCGAAGGCCACGGAGTCCACGGCCGCGACGCCGTACAGGACCTGGATGAGCACCTGCCAGAACGAGGCGTACACGACGAGCATGAGCGTCGAGCCGAGCGACGGCCCGAACAGCAGCGTCGCCAGCGGCACCAGCGCGACCGACGGGATGGGCCGCAGGAACTCGACCGTGGAGTTCGTCAGCGCGCGCAGCCCCGGCACGATGCCGATGACCACGCCGGCCACGACCGCCGCGCAGAACGCCAGCGCCAGCCCCAGCGCCCAGCCGCGCATGGTCTCGCCCAGCGCGATCCACAACTCCGGCGTGGCCAGCCCCGCGGCGAGCGTGCCCAGGATGCGCGAGGCGGGCGGCAGGAACCGCTCGTCGACCAGGCCGAGCCGCGGCACGGCCTCCGTCAGCGCCAGCAGCCCGCCGAGTCCGGCGAGACCGTACCCGATCCTCGTCAGCGAACCGGTCACGGCACCAGCGCCGAGACGTCGACCTTCTGCTTGAGCACCCCGTCCGCCAGCGCCAGGTCGGCCACGGTCTGCACGGAGGCCTTGTTCACCTCGACGGGCCACTTCGGCAGGTAGATCTTCGCGATCACCTCGGGTGTGATCTTGGTGTACGTCTTCAGCACCTCTCTGACCTCGTCCGGATGCGAGTCGGCGTACTCCAGCGACTTACGCATCGCGGCCGTGAACCGCTTGGTGAGGTCGGGGTCGGTCCTGCCCGTGGTGAAGTACATGGCGACGGTCAGATTGGGCGCGGCGTCGGCGAAGTTCCAGGCCACGGGGCGCGCTCCCTGGCTGATGGCCTGGCTGACGAACGGCTCGACCACCCAGATGGCGTCCACCCGGCCGCTCTGCAGCGCGGCGGGCGCGTCGGGGAAGGGCAGCTCCACGAACTCGATGCCGCCTGGGTCGCCTCCCGCGTTGCGCACGGAGGCGCGTACGGTCGTGTCGCCGATGTTCTTGAGCTGGTTGACCGAGATCTTCCTGCCCGCCAGGTCCTTGGCCGTCCTGATCGGGCTGTCCTGCTTGACCAGCACCGCGCTGAAGTCCTTGCCCGGCCGGCCGGTGGAGGAGACGCCGTTGGCGACCACCTTGACGTCGAGGCCCTGCTGCTTGGCGGTCAGGAGCGAGGTCGTGTTCGCGAAGGCGAACTGGAACTGCGCGCTCACCGCCCCCGAGACCGCGGCCGCGCCGCCCTGGACGGGGGTGATCGTGAGATCGATGTTCTGCTCGTCGAAGAAGCCCTTGGCCTTGCCGAGGTGGATCGGAGCGGTGTCGACGATCGCGATCACTCCGGCGTTGACCTTGGTCTGGCCGGTCGAGGTGGGCTGGGTGCCGCCGCAGGCGGCCACGAGTAAGGCGGCGAGGACGATGAGAGCGCGACGCACGGTTGCTCCTATTTGTTCGCGATGCGCACATGTATTCTCTGACCGAACATCCCCGTATCGCGGAACTTACGCCTTTACCGGCCCATGTCAAGGGGATCACGATGGTTGATCACGTGCAGTCGCTGGCCCGCGGGCTCGCGGTGATCCGGGCCTTCAGCGCCACGGAGCCCCAGCTGACGCTCAGCCAGGTGGCCCGCGCGACCGGGCTCAGCAGGGCGGCGGCCCGGCGGTTCCTGCTCACGCTCGAAGACCTGGGGTACGTGCGCAGCGACAGGCGGCTGTTCGCGCTCACGCCCAGGGTGCTCGAGCTGGGGTACGCGTACCTGTCGAGCCTCTCGTTGCCCGAGGTCGCCGATCCGCACCTGGAACGCCTCGCCGCCGAGGTGCACGAGTCGGCCTCGGTGGCGGTGCTGGACGGGGAGGACGTCGTCTACGTGGCCCGGGTGGCGACGGCCCGGATCATGCGCGTGACGATCAGCATCGGGACCAGGTTCCCTGCCTACTGCACGTCAATGGGGCGGGTGCTGCTCGCCGCCCTCCCTCCGGCCGAACTGGACGCGTACCTGGAGCGGGCCGAGCTGCGCCGTCTCACCTCGCACACGATCGTGCTGCCGGCGGCGTTGCGCGCGGAGCTGGACAGGGTGCGCGAGCGGGGGTGGGCGATGGTGGATCAGGAGCTGGAGGAGGGGCTCCGGTCGATCGCCGCGCCCATCCGCGACCGGTCCGGCCGTACGGTGGCCGCGCTGAACGTCTCGACCCACGCCAGCCGCACGACCCTCCAGGCGGCCCGGCGCGACCTGCTTCCCCCGCTGCTGGGCACGGCCGCCAAGATCGAAGCCGACCTCGCCGCTTTGACGGTCACCCGCGCCTGACCATCGACGGCGGGGTCGGTGGGAGGGGGTCAGCGGTTGCGGTAGCGGTCCGTGGCGTCGCGGGTCGCGCGGATGGCGGCGTCGGAAGCGTCGTACGTCCGCTGCGCCAGCCCCACGAAGATGCAGTCCACGATCAGCAGCTGACTGATCCGGCTGGCCAGCGCCCCGGGGCGGAAGGCCGTCTCCCGGCCCGCCGACACCAGCGTGTGGTCCGCCAGCTCGGCAAGCGAAGAGCGCGGGTTGTTCGTGATCGCCACGATCAGCGCCCCGGTCTCGGCGGCTGTGCGGGCGGGGACCAGCACGTCCGGCGTCTCCCCGCTGCAGCTGATCGCGACGGCCACGTCCCCTTCCCGGAGCAGCGCGGCGCTGGTCAGAGCCAGGTGCGCATCGCTGAACGGATGGCTCGACAGCCCGATCCGCAGCAGCTTCTGCGACATGTCCGCCGCCACCAGCCCCGAGGCCGCGACGCCGTACACGTCCACTCGACGCGCCACCGAGATGGCCTTCACCACGTCGCCCAACTGATCGGGATCGAGCTGCGCCGCGGTGTCGGCCAGCGCCTCGGACTCGGCCCGGGCCACCTTCGCGATCACGTCCGTCAGCGGGTCGTCGGGGGCGAGGTCGCCGGGCACGAGCCGTTCCGGCTCCTTGGCCACGGCCGCCGCCAGCGCGAAGCGCATCTGCGAGTACCCCGAGAAGCCCAGCGCGCGAGCGGTCCGGACGATGGTGGCCTCGCTCGTCCCGGAGACCCCGCTGAACTCGGTGATCGTGCTCCGTACCACCAGCCCGGGATCGTCCAGGATGATGCGGGCGATGGCCTGCGCCGCCGGCGTGAGCGACGGCAGCACGGCACGTACGGCGGCGACCGGGTTCGCGGGTTCGGTGGTCACTGAGTCAGCCATTCGGCCGCAGCCTGCGCGGACACGCGGGAGATCCCGTGGGTGGCCACGTGGACGGCATCGCCCGGGGGCGCCGGGACACCGGTGTCCACCACGATCGCGTCGGGCCGCATCACCAGCGCCTTGGCCACCGTCTCGCGTACCCAGTCGTGCCGGGCGGCGTCGTGCACCACGAGCACGATCGGCCGAGCGTCGCTCTTGAGGTCCGGCAGCTCGCCCGCGGGCTCCAGCTGCAGGCATGCCGTGTTCGGCAGGAGGGTGGAGAGCGCCGCCGTGATGCCCGTCGGCGTGGCGGGGTCCACAGCCTTGTTGAGGCGGGTGTTGACCTCGACGACCAGCGGTCCACGGTCGAGGGTGGCGGTGCCCGAGGTGGTCAGCGCCGCCCTGGCCGCCTCCAGGCCCACACCCCGGTCCACGTCGCTCCTGGCCTTGTCGCGCAGCGCCGCCTGCGCGACGTACCACTCGGAGAGCGCGAGCACCCGCGTGGCCGCCTCGGCGAGCCGCTCCTCGGACAGCTCTCCGGAGCGCACGGCGGCGACGATCGCGTCGCGCATCTCGTAAACGATCTCCTCGGAGCCCTGACCCACGCAGATGGCGTCCACGCCCGCGTTCAGCGCTCGCACCGCGATCTCGCCGGGGCGGAACATGGCGGCCACCGCCTGCATGTCGATCGAGTCGGTGACGAGCATCCCGTCGAAGCCGAGCTCGCCCCTCAGGAGCTCGGTCATCGCGGTACGGCTCAGCGTCGCAGGCAGCGACGGGTCGAGAGCGGGAATGAGCAGGTGGCCCGACATGACCGCGCGCACCCCCGCGCCGATCGCGGCCCGGAACGGCGGGAGGTCGCGGGAGAGTAGCACCTCGCGGGAGGCGTGCACGGTCGGCAGCGCCAGGTGGGAGTCGGTGACCGTGTCCCCATGGCCGGGGAAGTGCTTGGCGCAGGCGGCCACGCCCGCACCCTGGACCCCGTTCACGTACGCGACCGTGTGGCGGGACACCAGATCGGGGGACGGGCCGAACGAGCGCACGCCGATGACCGGGTTGGCCGGATTGGCGTTCACGTCGGCGTCGGGTGCGTAGTTGAGCGTGATGTCCAGCTCCGCCAGCATCCTGCCGATCTGGTGGCCCACCCGCTCGGTGAGGGCCACGTCGTCCACCACGCCCAGCGCCCTGTTGCCGGGAAAGGAGCTGCCGGCCAGGACCTCCAGCCGGGTGACCGTGCCGCCCTCCTCGTCGATGGCGATGACGGCGGCCGGGTTCTCGGCGCGCAAATGCCGTACGAGCTGTGCGTCGATGGCGTTGCGGGCGAACAGGACGACCCCGCCGAGACCTTCACCCAGGGCGCGTCGCAGCCAGTCGGGAGCGGAGGCCCCCTCGTACCCTGGATGCAGCACGGTCATCGCCAGTCTGGACAGGTCACCGCTCATCGGCATTTTCCTTCACGGTTGTTGATCTGAAGGTAATTTTCTGTCATCGTCGCCTTCGATACAACCACTTTCGAGAGGCCACCCCCCAATGCCCAGCAGAAGGACTCTCCTCAAGGGTCTCGCCCTCGCGGCCGCCGCCTCCGCCGTCCCGCTGCCCGCGTTAGCGCAGGCGGACTATGTTCCGCCGCTGCACCAGATGCGCGGCATGTGGATCGCCTCCGTGGTCAACATCAACTGGCCCTCGAAACCGGGGCTGACCGCCGAGCAGCAGAAAGCCGAGTTCGTCGCCTGGCTGGACGTGGCCGTGCAGCGCAAGCTCAACTCGGTGTTCGTGCAGATCAGACCGACCGCGGACGCGTTCTGGCCATCGCCCTTCGAGCCCTGGTCACAGTACCTGACCGGCACCCAAGGGCAGGACCCCGGCTACGACCCGCTCGGGTTCGCCGTGGCGGAGACGCACAAGCGCGGTCTGGCCTTCCACGCCTGGTTCAACCCGTACCGCGTCTCGATGCAGTCCGACCCCGCCAAGCTGCACCCCGACCACCCCGGGCGCAAGCACCCCGACTGGATCCTGCCGTTCGGCGGCAAGCTCTACTACAACCCGGGCCTGCCTGAGGTGCGGAAGTTCTGCCAGGACGCGATGATGGACGCGGTCACCCGCTACGACATCGACGGCCTGCACTTCGACGACTACTTCTACCCGACCAACACCGCGGCCTTCGACGACAGCGCCACGTTCGCCAAGTACGGCGCGGGCTTCCCCGACCTGGCCTCCTGGCGGCGCAACAACGTCGACCTCATGGTCCAGGAGATGCAGCAGCGGGTCCTTGCCGCCAAGCCGGACATCGCGTGGGGCATCAGCCCGTCGGGCATCTGGCGCAACAAGGCCACCGACCCGCTCGGCTCCGAGACCAGCGGCGGCCAGTCGTACGACGGCCTGCACGCCGACACCCGCGGCTGGGTCAAGAAGGGCTGGCTCGACTACATCGCGCCGCAGCTCTACTGGTACATCGGGCAGCCGCCGGCCGACTACGCCAAGCTCGTCCCCTGGTGGTCGGACGTGGCGAGCGGCACGAAGACCCTGCTGTGGATCGGCCAGGCCGCCTACAAGGCGGGCGACCCGGCGCAGGCGGCCCAGTGGCAGGCCCCCGGCGAGCTGTCCAGCCATCTGACGCTGAACAGGAAGCACCCTGAGATCGGCGGCGACATCTGGTACAACGCCAACGACGTCAAGGTCGACAGGATCGGCTCCATCACCACCGCCGTCAACGACCACTACCAGCGACCGGCGCTCGCTCCCGTGCTGCCCAGGCTGGCGAACGGCGAGCCGCCGCGCCGCCCCGTGCTGGCGTACGCGCTGCGCCGCTCCGGTGGGGTCGAGGTACGGGCCGTGGCCACCGGCAGGGACGAGCCGTTCCTGTTCGCGATCTTCCGCTTCGACGGGCACGCCTCGTCGGAGGCGTTCGCCGACGCGCGCAACCTCGTCGCGATCGTGCCCGGCGACCGGCAGGTCCGCTGGACGGACCCGGACGGCAAGCGCGGCGACCACTACTGCGTGGTGGCGGTGGACCGGGCCAACCGGACCAGCAAGCCGAGCAACGGCTTCAGAGTGATCTGAGGGCGCGCTGCGCCAACGCGCGTCGCCAGGCGGGTTTCCCGGCCGTCGACGTGCCCGCTTCCCGTGGTCGCGGGCACGTCGACACTCAGGTTCCGACGCTGCCGGAACCCCTCGCCGAAGCCCCGGTCGCGATCAGGCCCTAAGAGCCGTCCCTAAAAGAAGCCCTTTATGGTGGACCGCGTTCAGCGGTCCGCCACAGGCAGCGGTTTCTGCGCCTAGGATGCCCTTCGCCCGGCCGCCGATGGCTGCTCGGTCGAGGCGCCCGACGACCGCTGTGGTGGCACAACGGGGGTCGGGCGTACCAGACCGAGCGCGACGACCTCGTTGGCGAGGCGGGTGCGCCGGTTGGTGCCCTCGGGGATCCTGAACTTCTGGTAGAGCCGCAGCAGATGCTGCTTGACCGCGGCCTCGGTCACGACCAGGTCGTCGGCGATCTCACGTGCGGTCGCCGGGGCGACGAACGCCTCATCCGACAGCGCCGGCCTGCAGAGCGAGGTCAGCACGTCGACCTCGCGCCTGGTCAGCTCGGGCGCGGCCGCCCTGCGCAGCTCGACCTCGGGGGTGAAGTCCTCACGGGGGACTCCACCGATGCGACCCCGCGCCGCGCCGAACGAGACGACGTCGCCGTCGTCAAGAACCCTCCGGGCGATCGGCCTGCCGTTCACCCGCGTGCCGTTCCTGGACAGGCCCAGGTCGACGACGTACAGGTAGGGTCCTCGTCTGACGAACTCGGCATGGAGTCGAGACACGCTGGGATCGGTGAGCCGAATGTCGACTCCCCGGCCCCTCCCGACCGTCGTGATCTCGGGGCGCAACGGGACCACCTCGCCAGTGTCCTCGATGCGTATGAACGGCCCCTCCACTGGCGGTTCCTCCCCTTGTGAGGCAGCGTATGAACGGCACGCCTCCACCTGGGCACGGCAGTTCCTCCCCAGGTAGCCCGCCGTAACTATTACTACAGCTCCGGCTTACCCAAACGAGGGGATGCGGAATCGCCTTTGCTGAAAGGAGAATCCGGCGTGAAATTGGTCTGGACCTTTGCGGCCGGTTTTGCCTGCTCACGGGTAGACTTCGGTCGAAGATAAGCGGAGGAACCACTCATGGCGGACAAGCCCACGAAAGGTCTGGCCGATGTCGTAGCGGCGTCCACAGCGCTGAGCGACATTGACGGAAAGGCCGGTCGCCTCTTCTACCGTGGATACGACATCCACGACCTGGCCGGCCGCGCGACGTTCGAGGAGACCGCACACCTGCTGCAGCGCGGCAAGCTGCCCAACCGGTCCCAGCTCGACGCCTACGGCGAGGAGCTGGCACAGGGCCGGGAGCTGGGCGCCCTCGTCTCCGCGAACATCGCCGAGATCGCCGAGAAACAGAAACCCATGGAGGCGCTGCGCTCGCTGGTGTCGCTCTCCGGCGCGGACGACCCCGACAAGGACTCCATCGCCCCTGACGCCAACCTGCGCAAGGCGGCCCGGCTGACCGCGCAGCAACCCCTTCTGGTGGCCCGCTACCACGCCGCCCGCACCGGCGGCAGCGTCCCCGAGCCGGACCCGTCCCTGAGCATCGCCGCGAACTTCCTGCACGAGATCACCGGCCGCGTCCCCGACCCCCGTGAGGTCGAGATCTTCGACGAGTGCCTGGTGCTCCACGCCGACCACACCATGAACGCCTCCACGTTCGCCGCCCGCGTCTGCGCCGCGACCCTCTCCGACATGCACTCCGCGATCGTCGCGGCCATCGGCACCCTCAAGGGCCCGCTGCACGGCGGCGCGAACGAGCAGGTCATGAAGACGCTGGAGTCGATCCCGCCGGGCCAGGTGGCCCAGACCGTACGCGACAAGCTCGCGGCCCACGAGAAGATCATGGGCTTCGGCCACCGCGTCTACAAGACCGAGGACCCGCGCGCTACCCACCTGCGCAGGATGTCCGCCGAACTGGCTGAGGCCGGCGGCGACGACACCTACTATCGGATGTCCAAGGAAATGGAGGAGGTCGTCTTCGAGACCAAGGGCCTCTATCCGAACGTCGACTTCTACGCGGCTTCGGTCTACCACTATCTCGGCATCCCGACGGACCTGTTCACGCCGGTCTTCTCGGTCAGCCGGATGTCCGGCTGGACGGCCCACGTCATCGAGCAGCACGCGGACAACAGGCTGATCCGGCCCGACAGTGAGTACATCGGGGAGCGCGATCAGAAGTGGAAGCCGATCGACGAGCGATGAGCCTGGGCCGGAGAGAGCGAGGCACGATGCCAACGGAGGCCCGTAGCGAATGCGACCATCAACACGAGCGATGAGCCTGGGCCGGAGAGAGCGAGGCACGATGCCAACGGAGGCCCGTAGCGAATGCGACCATGAGCACGAGCGATGAGTCTGGGCGAATGCGACCATCAACACGAGCGATGAGCGAGAGCGTTGAGCGATCATCGGACTGAGCGTGAGAGCTGGGGACCGTACCCGCTGATCCTGGCGGGTGCGGTCATCGGTGTGCTCGTGATCCTTCTCTGGAACCTGCGCTGGGGCGGGTTCGTGCTGGGCGGCGTGATCATGATGGCCGCCGCTCTCCGCTTCGCCGGCTACGACGGGCAGCTGTCCGTACGCAGCAAGAGGGCCGACGTCATCACGCTTGCCGGGTTTGGGTTCGTGCTGGTCCTGACCTCGCTCTTGCTTTACAACAACGAGCTCAAGGCGCTGATCCTGTCCCTTTTCGCCCGTTGACCGGACGGTCCGATAGCCTCAACGCATCAATTCATTGAAGGGGAACCATTCGCATGCCCAAGATCAAGGTGGAGGGTCCGGTCGTCGAGCTTGACGGCGACGAGATGACCCGGATCATCTGGCAGTTCATCAAGGACCAGCTGATCCTTCCCTACCTCGACGTCGACCTGAAGTACTACGACCTCGGCATCGAACACCGTGACGCCACGGACGACCAGGTCACCATCGACGCCGCCAACGCCATCAAGAAGTACGGCGTCGGTGTGAAATGCGCCACCATCACCCCGGACGAGGCGCGGGTCGAGGAGTTCGGTCTCAAGAAGATGTGGAAGTCCCCCAACGGGACCATCCGCAACATCCTCGGCGGCGTCATCTTCCGCGAGCCGATCATCATGTCCAACGTGCCGCGCCTCGTCCCCGGCTGGACCAAGCCCATCGTGGTCGGCCGTCACGCGTTCGGCGACCAGTACCGCGCCACCGACCTCAAGATCCCGGGCGAGGGCACGCTGACCCTCACGTTCACGCCGAAGGACGGCTCCGAGCCGATCGAGCTCGACGTGTACGACTTCCCCGGCAGCGGCATCGCGATGGCGATGTACAACCTGGACGAGTCGATCCGCGACTTCGCCCGCGCGTCGATGCGCTACGGTCTGGCCCGCAACTACCCGGTCTACCTCTCCACGAAGAACACGATCCTCAAGGCGTACGACGGCCGCTTCAAGGACATCTTCGCCGAGGTCTTCGAGACCGAGTTCAAGGCCGACTTCGAGAAGGCCGGTCTCACCTACGAGCACCGCCTCATCGACGACATGGTCGCCGCGGCGATGAAGTGGGAGGGCGGCTACGTCTGGGCCGCGAAGAACTACGACGGCGACGTCCAGTCCGACACGGTGGCGCAGGGCTTCGGCTCGCTCGGCCTGATGACCTCGGTCCTGATGACCCCCGACGGCAGGACCGTCGAGGCCGAGGCCGCGCACGGCACCGTGACCCGCCACTACCGCGAGCACCAGAAGGGCAACCCCACCTCCACCAACCCGATCGCCTCGATCTTCGCGTGGACGCGCGGCCTTGCCCACCGCGGCAAGCTCGACAACACCCCCGCCGTGACCGAATTCGCGAACAAGCTGGAGGAGGTCTGCGTCGAGACCGTCGAGGGCGGCCAGATGACCAAGGACCTGGCGCTCCTGGTCGGCGGCGACGCCAAGTGGCTCACCACCCAGGACTTCCTGGCGGCGCTGGACGAGAACCTCAAGAAGAAGATGTCCGCCTAACCCCCGAATACGGCCTCTATCTGCGGTTATCTCGCAAGGTAGAGGCCGTTTCGCATGTCTGGGCCGCCGACGGCCCCGTCACCGGACGGCGGGAACGGCGCCTGTCAGCTGGACGGACCCGCGAGCAGGCCGCGCAGGACAACGGGCATGATTCCGCCGTGCCGGTAGTAGTCGGCCTCGCGAGGCGTGTCGAGGCGGAGGCGGGCCTGGAAGGTGACGGCGAACTGCAGCGGCAGGATGCCCATGCCGACCAGGCAGGGCGGCGGTCGGTTGTTCCCAGACCATCTCTTGACGGTGCGGCGGCGTGCCGTAGTTGATCAGCTGGGTAAGAGCCCCCACAGCAACAGTCGTACGTGTCTCGGGGGGTTCGGATGCGACTGCGTATTCTCAGTGGACTGGGCCTGCTGGCCGCCGCGGCGAGCCTGACCGGATGCGGCTCGCAGCCCAGCACCGTCAAGATGGCCGACACCAAGGTCGACGCCGCGGCCAAGCTCAAGGCGGCCAAGGTCGCCAAGGCCCAGTTCGCCGCCAAGGTCAAGGCGAATGAGCTGGGGCAGATCCCGGTGCTCATGTTCCACCGGGTCATCGACAAGCCGACCACGACGGATGACAGGACGCCACAGCAGTTCCGCGCGGACCTGGAGCGGCTGGCCAGGGAGGGGTACGTGCCGATCACGGCCACCGAGATGGTGACCGGCAAGATCGACATCCCGGCCGGCAAGCACCCCGTAGTCCTGACATTTGATGATTCGTCCCCCTCGCAGCTCACGCTCAACGAGGCGGGCGTCCCCGCACCCAACACGGCCGTCGCGATCCTGAAGGACGTGGCCGCCAAGAACCCGGGATTCCGCCCGAAGGCGACGTTCTACGTCACCCGCGACATGTTCGGCAAGAGCGCGCGCGAGGAGCAGGCCCAGGTGCTGCTCTGGCTCAAGGACAACGGCTTCGACATCGGCAACCACACCCGCGACCACATCAACCTGCGCGGACGCTCGCACAAGGAGGTCGAGGAGCAGATCGGCTCGATCGCCAAGGAGATCAACTCCCTGTCCAACATCAACCCGACCACGATCGCCCTGCCCTACGGCAACCAGCCGTCCAAGAGGGAGTGGGCCCTGCACGGCGGCAAGGCCTACAACCACCAAGGCGCGTTCCTGGCGGGGTACACACCCGCGGCGTCGCCCTTCAGCAAGGCGTTCGACCCGGTGGGGATCCCGCGGATCAAGGTCATGGAGAAGAAGGGCGACTGCAAGCAGTTCTGCTCGGAGGCCTGGCTGGACTGGCTCAAGAGCAACCCGGACATGCGCTACACCTCGGACGGGGACGGGAGCACGGTGGCGTATCCGAAGTTCAAGACCCCGTACCTGCGCAAGACGTTCACGCAGTGGAGCCTGCCCTACTGAGGAACGTTCCAGGCGACCGCCGGATCACGGCTTCCTGGCGAACGTGATGCCCGCCGCGCGCAGCCGGTCGATGAGCGGCTGTCCCATGGCCGAGGCCGTCGTCAGCTGGCCCGCACGATCCGGCAGGTCGTCGAAGGCGAGGCAGAGGGCCGATTCCGCGAACATCTTCGCGGTCTCGCCGTAGCCGGGGTCGCCGCCCGCGACCTCCGTCACCACGCGCTCGCCCCCGCCCTGGCCCAGGAACGTGACCTTGAACCAGTTCCGCGCGCGCCGCTCGGCAGAAGGGCCTTCGCCGGGCCGCACGCGGCTCTGGATCCGGTCGCGTACCGGCGGGATCTGGGCGAGCACGGCGAAGGCGCCCGCGCCCGCCGCCGTGGCCAGGGCGGCGGGGAGGGTCCTGACGGCGTAGTGCTGGCGATAGGTGAAGTCCGGGCCGTAGCGGTCGAGGAGGCGGGCCGAGTAGCCGACGATGAACGGGTCGACGGTCGGCATCGGGAGCGCCCAGCCGCCCACGTACCGGACGCCGCCGGGCAGGGAGCTCACCTTGCGGCCGGCAGGCCCGGGCTCGGCGGAGCGGCGCTGCGTGCCCTGCTCCACCATCTGCCGGGCGCGGCCGAAGATGGACATCATGGTGGCCAGGGTGCCGCCCGACGGGCTCATGTTCGCCCGCAGGAAGCCGCTCACCTTGAGCGGCACGCCTTCGGGGAGCTGGCTGACGGTGTGGAGCACGCCCAGGTCGTACGGGATGGAGTCGAAGCCGCAGGCGTGCACGAGCTTGGCGCCGCTCCTGGCCGCCCTGTCGTGGTAACGGACGTAGACCCGGTCCACGAACTCGAGCTCGCCCGTCAGGTCCAGGTAATGAGTGCCGGCCTCGGCGCAGGCAGCCACCAGCGGCTCGCCGTACGTGACGTAGGGGCCGACCGTCGTGGCCAGGACACGCGTCTGACGCGCGAGCCCGGCCACCGAGGCCGGATCCGTGGCGTCGGCGAGCAGGATCGGCACGTCGAGCCCCAGCCGCTCCAGCTTGGCGCGGTCGCGCCCCGCCAGCGCCCAGCGCGTGCCGGGGCCCGCGGCATCGGCCAGGTAGGCGGCCGTGAGCGCGCCGGTGAAGCCGCTCGCTCCGAAGAGCACGATGTCGTAGGGGCGGTCCATGATCCTGAGCCTCCACGCAGAAGGGCAGCGCACGCAACCCCTCCCTCGCAGGCGGCGAGTAAAACCGTGACGTCACGAACGGTTAACGGATCCCTGAGAAGTTGCTGACCGTCGTAAAGTTTGCGTGGTTGGGGTTCAGCACACGTGGGGATGACGAATGCCGCAAATATCGCCGCTGGTCGCCGGCGATCCCGCCCATCTGGGGTCCTTCCGGCTGTCCGGACGGATCGGAGAAGGCGGTCAGGGCATCGTTTACCTGGGCGTCAACGACAAGGGGGAGCGCGCCGCGATCAAGCTCCTGCATGTGAAGTTCAGCGGTGACACGATCGCCAGGTCGCGTTTCGCGAGGGAGCTGAAGGCGGCGCAGCGGGTGGCGTCGTTCTGCACGGCCCGGGTGATAGAGGCCGATCTCGACGGCAACACGCCCTACATCGCGAGCGAGTACATCGACGGCCGGCCGCTCAGGGAGATCGTCGAGACTGACGGGCCGCTCACCGGCACCGTGCTCGACCGGCTGGCCATCGGCACCGCGACCGCGCTCACCGCGATCCACCACGCCGCGATCGTCCACAGGGACTTCAAGCCCGACAACGTGCTGATCGCCGCCGACGGGCCGCGCGTGGTGGACTTCGGCATCGCCCGGATCATCGACTCCACCGGCACGATCACCAGCCGGGCCATCGGCACGCCCGCCTACATGGCGCCGGAGCAGATCGCGGGCGACGAGGTGGGGCCCTATACGGACGTGTTCTCCTGGGGCGCCACCATCGCGTTCGCGGCCACCGGGAAACCGGCGTTCGAGGGCAAGTCCATCGCGGTGGTGCTCAACCGCATTCTCAACCACGAGGTCGACGTCGGCATGATGCCGGAGCCGCTGCGCAGCGTGGTGCGCTCCGCGCTGGCCAAGTCGTCCGCCGACCGGCCGTCCGCCGACCAGATCCTGCTGCGGCTGCTCGGTCAGCCGTCCACCGTGGGGGCGTCCACGGCGGTGCTCACCCGGGGCGTGCAGGTGGCCAGCGACGACACCACGCCGTTCAGCAGGGTGTCGGCCGGGTCGATCACCGACCTGCCCGCTCGGAAGGAGGCCACCCCGACGGGGCCGCCCTCCGCGGGGAGTGCCCCCACAGCGTTCCCCTCCGCGAAGGAGAGCGCCCCGATGGGACTGCCTCCCGCTGCGAAGGAGGCGGCGGCGACGATGCCGCCCGCTCGGAACGAGGCGGCCCTGACGCCGCCGCCGCGCGAGCGGCCGTTCCCGGTGACCGAGCCCGCTGTGCCCGCGCGGTCGCGCCGCGCGAAGGTGTGGCTCGCGCTGGCCACCGCGACCGTCCTGCTCGCCGCCGCGGCCATCGCGCTGGTGCTGAAAGTCGGCTGGCCACTGGCGTTCAGTGGGGAGCCCGATCCCTCCGAGACGTTCGACGCGCAGGATCCCGGCGCGTTCGCCACTGTGGTGGACAAGGTGGCGCAGACCGGGAAGATCGTGATCGGCGTCAAGGGCGACCTGCCCGGCGTGGGCCTGGAGAACGGCACACCCGGCGACGAGTTCCAGGGCTTCGACATCGACGTGGCCAAGCGCATCGCCGCGGAGTTAGGGGCGAAGGAGACCGAGTTCGTCAGGGTCAGCAGGGACGACCGGGCGGGCGCGCTCGACGACGGGAGCGTCGACCTCGTCGTGGCCACATACTCGGTCGACAAGTCCGAGACCCAGTTCGCGGGGCCCTACTACCTGGCCCACCGCGACGTCCTCGTGCGCGCGGGCAGCGGCATCGACTCCATCGACGACCTGAAGGGCAAGAAGCTCTGCGCCCCCGACAGCCCGTCCGTCGGCGACGTGCAGGACAAGGTGGCGGTCGAGCCGGTCGGCGCCACCGACTACGCCGACTGCATGGCGCTGCTCAGGAGCGGCAAGGTGGACGCGATCCCCGGTGACGACCTGATCCTGGCCGGGTTCGCCGCCCGCGAGAACATGCGCTTCAAGGTGCTCGGCGCCAAGCTCAACAACGAGCGCTACGCCGTCGGCATCAGGAACGGCGACGTGAAGACCTGCAAGGCGGTCAAGGCCGTGATCGCCGACCTCTATCGCACGGGCTTCGTGAAGCAGCTCTTGACCAGGCATTTCGCCAAGGTTGACTTCGAGCCGGAGCTGAAGGTGCCCGCGATGGAAACCTGCTGATGACAAGCGGGTAACATCCCAAAGTCAGCGAATATCCCGCGAGTGAGGGGAAGGCCATGGGGCCCGTCAAGGTGACCGTCACCGGAGCAGCCGGTCAGATCGGCTACGCACTGCTCTTCCGCATCGCGTCGGGGCAGCTGCTCGGCGCCGACGTCCCGGTCAAGCTCAGCCTGCTGGAGATCCCGGCGGCGGTGAAGGCCGCTGAGGGCACCGCCATGGAGCTCGACGACTGCGCGTTCCCGCTGCTGTCCGGCATCGAGATCACCGACGACCCCAACGTCGCCTTCGCCGGCGCCAACGTCGCCCTGCTGGTCGGCGCCATGCCGCGCAAGGCCGGCATGGAGCGCGGCGACCTGCTCGGCGCCAACGGCGGCATCTTCGGCCCGCAGGGCAAGGCGATCAACGACCACGCCGCCGACGACATCAGGGTCCTGGTCGTGGGCAACCCGGCCAACACCAACGCGCTCATCGCCCAGCAGAACGCGCCCGACGTGCCCGCCGACCGCTTCACCGCGATGACCAGGCTCGACCACAACCGCGCGCTGTCCCAGCTGGCCGCCAAGCTGCAGATCCCAGTCACCGAGATCAAGAACATGACGATCTGGGGCAACCACTCCGCGACGCAGTACCCCGACCTGTTCCACGCCGAGGTCGGCGGCAAGGTCGCGGCCGAGCAGGTCGACCCCGAGTGGCTGCGCGAGACGTTCATCCCGACGGTGGCCAAGCGCGGCGCCGCCATCATCGAGGCCCGCGGCGCCTCCTCGGCCGCCTCGGCCGCCAACGCGGCGATCGACCACGTCTACGACTGGGTCAACGGCACCGACTGGACCTCCGCGGCCGTCGTCTCCGACGGCTCCTACGGCGTGCCCGAGGGGCTCATCTCGTCGTTCCCCGTGCGTGCGGTGAACGGCAAGTTCGAGATCATCCAGGGGCTCGAGATCGACGCGTTCTCCCGTGACCGGATCGACGCCAGCGTGCGCGAGCTGGCGGAGGAGCGCGACGCGGTGAAGGAGCTCGGCCTCATCTGACGCCTCCCGGCCCCCCGCTTCCGCGCGGGGGGCTTCAGGGCGGACAGGACACCGGCTGCTCGGCGGGAGCGGGCTGCGGTGTGGCGAAGACCACGCCTGCGGCGGCCAGGAGGCAACCCGCCACGATGAGGACACCGAAGAGCAGCTTCGTGACCCTTGGTGAAAAGTTCCTCACATTTGGGTATCACAGCACATTTCCGGGTGCCGTATCACGCATTTGCGGAAAGCGCGTCCCACGCGTCGGAAACGATGTCGCGCAGCGATGGACGTTCGGCCTTCCAGCCCAGCTCGCGCTGGATCCGGGCGGACGACGCGACCAGTACGGCGGGGTCGCCGGGGCGGCGGTCCGCGATGACGGCCGGGATCTCGTGCCCTGTGACCTCGCGGCAGACCGAGATCACCTCCTGCACGCTGAAGCCGCTGCCGCTGCCCAGGTTGTAGATCTGGTGCTCGCCCGGCACGATCGCCTCCAGCGCCAGCAGGTGCGCCCGCGCGAGGTCGGCCACGTGGATGTAGTCGCGCACGCAGGTGCCGTCGGACGTCGGGTAGTCGGTGCCGAAGACGCTCACGGACTCCCGCTCGCCGGTCGCGACCTTCAGCACGTTCGGGATGAGGTGGGTCTCGATCGTGTGCCGCTCACGGTAGCGGCCGTAGGCGCCGGCCACGTTGAAGTACCGCAGGCTCACCGCGCCGAGGCCGCGGACCTGCGCGAACGCGCTCAGCGCGGTGTCGACGGCCAGCTTGGAGGCGCCGTAGGGATTGGTCGGGCGCGTCGGGTCGTCCTCCTCGATCGGGGAGCGCTCGGGCTCGCCGTACGTGGCCGCCGTCGAGGAGAACACGATCCTGCCCACGCCCTTGTCCCGCATGGCGTCGAGCAGGGCCAGCGTGCCACCGAGGTTGTTGGACCAGTAGAGCCCCGGCTTCTGCACCGACTCGCCCACCAGCGACTTGGCCGCGAAGTGCAGCACCGCGTCCATGCCGTCGAGCGCGTCATGTGCCTCCGTGATGCTTTTTTGGACAAACCTGGCACCTTCCGGCACCGCGTCCTGATGCCCCGTTGACAGATCGTCGAGTACGGTCACGTCGTGTCCTGCCTCGATGAGCTGCGCCGCGACCACACTGCCGACGTATCCGGCACCCCCGGTGACCAATAGCCTCATGTGTGCTCCTGTTCAAATTTGTTTGATTTTGTACGGCTTGCCGTTCAGCATACGCGGGAAAGCCGCCGAGTACGCTGCCAACCACCATGTTTGACACCGTCGCGGCCAACATCGCCCTGGTTCTGCTGTTCATCCTGATCGGGGGGTTCTTCGCCGCCGCCGAAATCGCGATGGTCTCCCTCCGGGACAGCCAGGTCCGCAAGCTCTCCCAGCGGGGCCGCCGGGGCGAGCGGGTGGCCAAGCTCGCCCGCGACCCCAACCGCTTCCTGTCCGCCGTCCAGATCGGCGTGACCGTGGCCACCATGTTGTCGGCCGCGTTCGGCGCCGACCGGCTCGCCGGGCAACTGGTGCCCCTGCTCGAGCAGTGGCGGGTGCCCGGGGCCGTTGCCCCCGTGCTCGCGCTCGTGCTGGTGACGCTGGCGATCTCGTACCTCTCGCTCGTGCTGGGCGAGCTGGCGCCCAAGCGGCTGGCGCTGCAGCGGGCCGAGGGGCTTTCGCTGTACGTGGCGCCGTTCCTCGACCGGATCGCGTCCCTGTCGCGGCCGATCATCTGGATGTTGTCGAAGTCCACCGACCTCGTGGTCCGGCTGCTCGGCGGCAACCCGGCGGCCGGTCGCGAGGAGGTCACCACCGAGGAGCTGCGCGACATGGTGGTCGGGCACACCGATCTCACCGCCGACGAGCGCAAGCTGATCGCCGAGGTGTTCGCGGCGGGGAAGCGGCAGCTCAGGGAGGTGATGTTGCCGCGTACCGAGGTGGAGTTCATGGACGCCGACACCCCGCTGGACGAGGCGGCCCACCTCGCCGCCAGGCTGCCGCACTCTCGTTTCCCCGTCTACCGGGACACCTACGACGAGATCATCGGCTTCGTGCACGTACGTGACCTGCTGGACCCCGAGCTCACCGGGCGGACCGAGCCGATCAGCGCGGTGGTGCCGATCCGCGCGGCGAAGTTCGTGCCCGCGTCCAAACGGCTGCTCAGCACCCTGAACGAGATGCGCGACGAGGGGCAGCACCTGGTGATCGTGGTGGACGAGTACGGCGGCACGGCGGGCATCGTGACCATGGAGGACCTGGTCGAGGAGTTGATCGGGGACATCAGGGACGAGTACGACGTCGAGGAGGACGTCGTGGTCCTGCCCGCCGGTGAGATCGAGATCGACGGCCTCACGAACCTCAACGACGTCGCCACCGAGACCGGCATCCGGCTGCCCGACGGCCCGTACGAGACGCTGGCCGGATTTGTCATGGCGATGCTGGGGCATGTGCCAGCTGTAGGGGAAAAGGTGGAAATAACGGGATTTGAGATGACAGTAACCGAGCTGGACGGGCGCCGTATCTCCAGGGTTAGAGTGAAACGCCGTCCAGCGACCGAGTCGCCGCTCGAGCGGGATTCCTGACACAATTGCCTGCTATGGCCAGACCTCGTGTTCTCTCCGGCATCCAGCCCACTGCGGACTCCTTCCACCTGGGCAATTACCTGGGTGCCGTCCGCCAGTGGGTCACGCTGCAGGAGACCCACGACGCCTTCTACTGCGTGGTCGATCTCCACGCGATCACGGTGCCGACCGAGCCCGACGCGCTGCGCCGCCGCTCCCGCGTGGCCGCCGCCCAGCTCTTCGCCGCCGGCCTCGACCCGGAGCGGTCCACCGTCTTCGTGCAGTCGCACGTACGCGAGCACACCGAGCTCGCGTGGATCCTGATCTGCCTCACCGGCATGGGCGAGGCGGGCCGGATGACCCAGTTCAAGGACAAGTCGGCCAAGTTCGGCGAGAGCGCGGCCAGCGTCGGCCTCTTCACGTACCCGATCCTGCAGGCCGCCGACATCCTGCTCTACCAGGCCGACCGCGTCCCGGTGGGGGCCGACCAGAAGCAGCACCTGGAGCTCACCCGCGATCTGGGCCAGCGCTTCAACCACCGCTTCGGCGACACGTTCACGCTGCCGGAGCCGTACATTCTCAAGGAGGTCGAGAAGATCACCGACCTCCAGGACCCGACGGCGAAGATGTCGAAGAGCTCCTCGAGCCCCGCCGGCATCCTCGACGTCCTGGAGCAGCCCGGACCGCTGCGCAAGAAGGTCATGCGGGCGGTCACGGACACCGGCACCGAGGTGCTGTTCGACGAGGAGAACAAGCCGGGCATCTCCAACCTGCTCCGCATCCAGTCCGCGCTGACCGGCACGCCCATCCCCGAGCTGGTGACCCGCTACGAGGGACAGGGGTACGGCACGTTCAAGAAGGACGTGGCGGAGGCGGTGGCCGACACGTTCACGCCCATCAGGGAGCGTACGGAGAAGCTGCTGTCGGACGAGGCGGAGCTCGACCGGCTGCTGGCCATCGGCGCGGAACGCGCGTCGGCGGTGGCCAGGCAGACCATGGCCGAGGTCCGCGACAAGGTCGGCTTCCTCCCCACCCGGTAACCGGCACCGGGCTCGTGCGCGTTCAGCGCACACGCACGAGCCACGGCTCCGCTGAAGCGATCAGAACGAGAAGTGCCAGCCCGGCGTTCCGGGCAGCGGAGTGACGGGCTCCATGAGCGTCCTGGTCTCAGCGGGCGGGACGGCCGGGCAGCGGGTCCCGGGCGCCGGCAGGGTCTGCGAGATCAGGTAGGCGTCGGTGGCCTCTGTGGCGCACGTACCGCGGCGGTAGACGATGCGGCCCCAGCCCTCGTACGTGAGCAGCCGGCCAGAACGGCCCAGCTGGTGGCCGGTGCTCAGGGAATCGGGCGGAAGTATGAATTGCCGGATCCTTGGCGAGGATGGCGTCAGGGGGACCGTGGTCTTAGCCGCGCAGGGCCTGCCCGGGCTGGCTCGGTGCCGCCCGGTGCACCCGCAGCAGGGCCCGCAGGGCGGCCAGGGTCGGCCGGGTGAGCCGGATGTCGCCGTGAGTGGCGGTCCAGCCCAGACGGTCCCGCCGGAACGACCATCCGGGGAACTCCCGCGTAGCCTCCTGAAGCAGTCGTTCCATGACGAAATCGGCACTCGGCGCACTGGTCATGAGCGCAGCGTGTCACTCCAGCCCCGTTCCGTGACGAACTCGAGCAAGAGAACTCCCCGTTCGCCGCGACCGAACTCCTAGTTCGGGATGTCGTGCCGTTCGGCGAGATAGCGGACCTCCGGCGCCCACGACGGGCGCGCCCGCCGGGCCAGCGAGCGCACCATCTCCCTCAGCAGGAGCTTGTGGTCCAACTCCTCCGGGCTCTCACGCTCGATCCGCAGCAGGTGGAGCAGGCTGGCGGCGTCGTCGCCCACGTCCTCGCAGGCGCGGGCGACCTGGCTCAAGTGGGTGGTGCGCCGCTCGATGGACGGCGTACGCCGCAGGTCGATGTCGTCGGCGATCTGCAACACCGCCTCCGGGCGGCCGGTGTCGCTCTCGATGCTGGCCATGTGGATGGCGACGTTGGTGGGCCCGAAGAAGGCCAGGTCGTAGACGCCCGACCCGTCCTCCACGCGCTGCGCGAGCTGCGCGGCGGGCCCGCGTACCCGCTCCCTGGCCTCGTCGTCGTTGCCCCCGCGGGCCGCGCTGACCGCGGCGAGCAGGTGCAGCGCGCCGAGCGCCTTGATGTGGCGGTCGTCGCCGTCGGCGACGTGCGGCTCCAGCATCTCGAGGCCACGCCGGGCGACGTCGTACGCGATCTGGTGCATGTCGTCCGACAACATCGACTGTCCCAGATTCCAGTACGCCCACGCGCGGATCAGCGGATCCGCCGTCTCCTCCGCGAAGCGCATGGCCCGGTCCGCCGCGAGATGCGCCAGGTCCACCCGCCGCAGGTGCTTGAGCACACCCCTGGCCAGCATGTACGTGTCCGACGCCACGCTGTGCGCCCGCGGCGTGCCCTCGAGCGCGAGGTTCTCGGCGTCGGAGATCAGGGACGGCAGGGCCGACATCAGGATCGAATAGCGGCGCGTCGAGGAGAACCAGGCGTTGCGCGCCGACGCCACCCGTTCGGCGAGTTGGTCGGCGTCGGGCGGCTCGATGTCGGGCGCCAGCGACCGGCACGTGAACAGGGCACGCTCGATGTCGCTGATCTGCGGCCTGCTGGGCTCGTGCGAGTCGCGCGGGGCCTCGCCCAAGAGCACGGCGGTCCGCACACCCAGCACTTTGGCGATCTCCCGGAGGAGGGGGAGCGAGGGTGTTCGCTTGCCGTGCTCGATCAGCTCGATGTGCCTGGGGGTGCAGCCGGACTGGGTCGCCAGCGCGGTGGTGCTCATTCCCCGCCGCTCGCGCTGGAGCCTGATCATCTGCCCGGTGCTGATTTCGGCCATGGGCGTGCCGCCTCCTGGGTCGGTCCCGACGTCCCATCAGGCTAGGGCTCAGGGAGATCGCCTGCCATGGATTCAGCCCTGCTCAGAGGAGCTGCCGCGGCGCGAATGGCGCTCCAGGAGGCGGGCCGGCAAACCCGACAACTGCTCGCGTTCCGGCCGGCTCAAAGGGGCCAGAACGTCGTCCTGAAGGCTTGCGACGAGGGCGTGCGGTCGCTCCGTACTAGCGGTAGCGGCGCCGGCCGACGTGGGAGAGGACCTTGCGCAGCGCGTCGGCCGCCTCGCGCACGACCTCGTCCGGGATCCCGGCCGCCCCCGGAGGTGAGGAACAGCGCCTTCGACAGCTCACTCGGCTTCATCCGGTACGGCGGCGCCGCCCGGCCGCGGGCCCCGCCAGGGCGGCGGGGATCCCGACGGGCCCGGAGACATGTTCAGCGTCTTCAGCCCTCTGTGTTTACGCGAGTAAAACGGACATCGGCGTAGCCTCGTCGCATGCCGGCCGAGGCCGGGATGCGATCTGGTGGAAGCCGACGCCGCGTCCGTCCGGTGAGCCGGGCGGACCGTGGGTGAGAGCCGCGTTGTCGGGGCCTGACTCCGCATTCCTGGAGGGAGTGCGGCTCTTGGGCCACCGCCCCGCCGGACGCTTTCCCGTTGGTGCGGACACCAATGGGGGCGGGACCGGGCGCCAGTCAGGCACCCGGCTGTGACTGAACATTACCGCCCACTTACTCTCAGTCGCAACCTGGCCACGATCGAGGGCGCCGTCGTGCTGAACGCCGACACCAGCTCGGTGGACACGGTTCTGGTCGCGGGGCGTGCGGTCAAGCGTGGTGGGCAGTTGCTCCACCACGACCTGACGGCGGTCCTCGCGACCCTCGCCGAATCGGCAGGTGTGGTCATGAGCGCGTGATCGCCGGATAGCAGGCCGCCGGGAGGCGCGTGATGGCGAGCTGGATGGAGCGGATCGAGGCGATCAAGGCCTGGGGCCGCGGCAAGGTGGACTCCTGGCGGGTCCGCAGCCTGTGGCTCGACCATCTGATCAGGGCGGTCCAGCGCTACCAGCTCCAGAACGGCGACCGGCTGGCGGGCGCGGTCACGTACTTCGCGTTCCTGTCGTTCTTCCCGTTGATCTCCCTCTCGTACGCGGTGCTCGGGTTCGTGGTGGCGACCAGCGAGACCACCAGGCAGGCGCTGGAGCAGGCGATCGTGGAACGGCTGCCCGGCATCGCCGCCCAGCTCAACCTCGAGGCCATCGGCAAGGCCAAGGAGGCCGCCGGGATCATCGGTCTGCTCGGCCTCCTCTACGCCGGGCTCGGCGCCCTCGACGCGCTGCGCGGGGCGTTGCGCGAGATGTCGATGACCACCACGCCGCCGCTCAACTTCTTCGTGGGCAAGCTCCGCGACCTGGCCTCGCTCATCCTGCTCGGGCTGACGATGATCACGTCCGTGCTGGTCGCGGGGTTCGCCACCACGGCCACGGACAAGGTCATGCACTTCGTCTTCGGCAGCGAGTCGCCGGTGGCCACCGGGGGGCTGCGGGCCGCGGGCGTGGCGGCGAGCGTGGGGGCCGACTGGCTGCTGTTCGTGATCCTGCTCGGGTGGGTGGCCAGGCCGACCCAGCCGTTCCGGGTGATCGCCAAGGGGGCGTTCCTGGGCGCGATCGGGTTCGGGCTGCTCAAGCAGGTGGCGACGTTACTGCTGGGGCAGACGCTGGGCAACCCGATCTACGGCACGTTCGCCGTCATCGTCGGGCTGCTCATCTGGATCAACTTCTCCGCCAGGCTGGTGCTCTACGTCGCCGCCTGGACAGCCACCGCCGGCTACTGCCCCCCGCCGGCCCCCTCTCCGATCCCGTCCTCGGGCGCGGGGCCGGCGGCGGCCTCAGGCGCGTGACCCGCCGCGGCGACGGCGGCGGATGCCGTACCCGAGCCAGATCAGCCCGAACAGCAACCCTCCACCGATCACCACGAACCCAATCAGATTGGTGGAATCGCTCTTTTTGGCGGTGTCGTTCAGGAGCGGCGGCTGGGCGGCCGGCGTGACCTGCGCGGCCGGGGCCGAAGCCCGCGGGGCGGCCTGGGCGTCCGGGGCCGGGTCCACGAGCTTCCCGACCGGCCTGGCCTTGCCTCTGACCGAGAAGCCCCAGTCGAGCAGTCCGGCCACCTCGTCCCAGAAGGAACCCTCGTGCCGCATGACGGTCACCACGATCGTGTGCCCGTCGCGGGTCGCCGCGCCGACGAAGCTGCCCAGGGCCTTGGAGGTCCAGCCGTTCTTGACGCCGATCATGCCCTGGTAGCGCCCGAGCAGCTTGTTGTGGTTGCTGATCTCGTAGTGGCCCCTGGGAGCGGGGAAGTTGGCGGTCTTGGTGCTGATGTATCCCCGGAACGCGGGATTGGCGAGGCCGGCCCGGGCGATCAGCGCCAGGTCGTACGCAGAACTGCTCTGTCCCGGCTTGTCCAGCCCGCTGGGCGTCTTGGCCACGGTGTCGTACGCCTGCAGCCGCTTGGCCTCGGCGTTCATGTCACGCATGGTCTTGGCCAGGCCGCCGTTCGTCTCCGCCAGTGCCATGGCCGCGTCGTTGCCCGACGACATCATCAGCGCCCTGAACAGGTCGTCGACCTTGTACGTCGCCTTGGGCGACAGGCCGACCGCCGAGCCCTCCTGGTTGCAGGCGTTGTCGCTGGGCCGGATCCTGCGGTTCTTGTCGAGCTTGGGAATGAGGGTGAGCGCGGTCAGCGTCTTGAGCGTGCTGGCCGGCAGGTAGCGCCCGTGGGCGTCCTTGGCCGCGAGCACGTCACCCGTCTCCACGTCGGCGATGACGTACGACGTGGCCTGGCTCTTGGGCGGCCTCTTGACGCCTTCGGGCGCCACCAGGCCGTGGCTGCCCAGCGCCTCGCCGCCGACCGGCGTGGTCGGCGCGGCATATGCGGTCCCGCCGGTGAGCGAGACTGAGGCGAGGAGTGCCGTGACCGGCACGATTTTCGTCCACATGGCGGTCTCAGCGTAGCTTCGTGTGAATGCCCATGTGGCGACACATCCCCCGAAGATCCACCTTTGATACAAGAGAGGCGCTGATGTCCCGAAAGATCGCCGGATTCCTCATCATCCTGGGCGTATTCATGATTTTCGAATGGGTGAACCTCGGGTTTAACTTGGCCGACGGGCATCCGACCAGCTTTTACGTGGTGCACGGCATCCTGATCGCGGTGAACATCGTGCTCGCCGTCGTGTTGGGGATCATCGGCTGGCGCGGTCTCCAGGGTGCCACGAAGAAGGCGCCCGGCGGGTCCGTCAAGGGCCGCACAGGAGACGCCGGGTGAGGGCGTGCAGTTCGTCGGCCTCCTCGCGCGAGTCGCCTATCGAGGTGAAGCCCAGCTTGCCGTGCTCGGGGATGGCCCCGAGCAGGTGGAAGACGTTTCCGGTGCGCCGCTCGGCGTCGAAGCCGACCCCGAGCCGCTCGGCCGTACGCATGACCTCGCCCGGGGTGCGCTCGCGTAGGCAGGAGGAGGAGCAGTTGTCGGTCGCGGTGTAGTACTTCGGCTGATTTCCGGACATGAGGAGGCCGGTGGCCGGGTCGTACGAGGCCCCGGTCGTCAGCACGGCCGCGCCGAGTGGATGCGTGGTGCCGCCGATCCGCAGGTTGATCTCGCACAGCAGCGCCGCGTACCCGGCGTCGGCCTTCAGCGCGAAGAAGTCCATCCCGAACAGCCCCACCACGCCCCGCTCCGCCAGGACGCGCGCGATCCGCTCGGCCGACGCGCCCACCTCGGCGCGGTACTCGGGCGCGGCAGGGAACGTGCAGCCCTGGTAGACGTGGCCGTTCGGGCCGCCGAGCACCTGGTCGTGCGTGGCCAGCACCCGGGCGTCGCCGCTGGGCGTGATGCGGGCCAGCGCGCTCGGGTAGTACAGCGGCCGGTGCTCGATGAACTCCTCGACCACCGCCCCGCGATCTCTGACCTTCGCGGTGAAGCTGTCCCAGGTCTCGCCGGCCGCCGAGAAGCTGGTCTGCGACCGGTCGGCCTTGGTGACGATCACGTTGCCGAGCCCGGAGTAGCCGTCGTTCAGCTTGACGATCACCCGCTCGCCCGGCAGGGCCTCCATCGCCTCCTCGAGTTCGAGCACTTTCCGCACGTCGCCGAAGCCCCGCGGCATGGGCACGCCCGCCTCGTGGCCGACCTCGCGCGCCCCGCTCTTGGAGCCGTAATAGGCCAGAGCGGTGGCCGGGCCGTAGAGCGGAACATTGAGTAACGAGGCGAGCTCCTCCTCGAGCTCGCTGAGGACGAACGGCACCAGCCAGGCGTCGCCCTCGATGGCCGCGCGCAGCTGCTCCAGCGCGTCGGGACGGGCGAGCAGGGACTTGGTCAGCGGCTGGGACCAGGGATCGTCGAGGCTGATCAGCGTGAGCCGCTTGGCGGCGTCATCCGGATCGGGCAGGAACGCGAAGTAGTAGTCGATGATGTCGGGATCGATGGGGGCAGAGGAGAGGTAGATCACCTTGACCCCGGGTTCGCGGAGCGTGAGCAGCAGGAACAGCAGGCGTTCCTCGTACGATCTGGCTCCCGTGATCCGGCGAAGCTCATCCTGCGGGAGGGAGAGCGAGGGTACGACCACCATGGTCCCCTCGCTCGGCTCGAAGATGCTCAACCCAGCATACTTCTCCCCGAACGGGATATTAGGGATCATATTGCGAGTGAAACACGCATTCTTCTCAAATGCAGCCAGCGCCGAAGTGGCATGACCATGACGGAAGGTGACAGGATTCGGAATCGCTGACCACGTTTGAACTGACAGCATCGGGTCATGATCTACTGATCCGTTGTGACTATTTCCGGGTCGCGTTGACGTTCACGTAACGTGACGACCGGTGGTTACGGTCATGCTGTCGGCTATCTTTAGGGTAGAAAACTCCCTGCAGGGCTAGCGGCGAGATAGAGTCAAGGCACTATCGGAGCGCCAGGTGGCCTACCGGCCTCGGCGTGTGCCCGACGCTTAGCTCACATGCAGTTGCACCCGTGACCCGGGCCTGAGTGCGCATTCGTAACAGTAGGCGGAGCGTGCACGTCTCATGGGGCGGCCGGGACGGTGACACTGAGTCAGATGTGTGAGGATGAAAGGCATTGGACATGTTGTCGAGAGTCGTTGAGGAAGAGTCGACTCCGGAGGGCCCGGCAGGACGCGATCTCGTCGGGCAGCTCGATGCCTTTCTCCAGAAGATGGAGCCTGAGCTCATCGCCTTCCGTCGTGACCTGCACATGCATCCTGAGGTCGCCTTCAACGAGCAGCGCACGACCGAGCGGATCGCCGAGCGGCTCGCGGGCGCGGGCCTGTCTCCGCATCTCCTGACGCGTGGCACCGGTTTGTGGGCCGACATCGGCGGCGAGGGCGGTCCGACCGTGGCGCTGCGTGCCGACATCGACGCCCTGCCGATGGAGGACGAGAAGACCGTTCCCTATCGTTCCAGGAACCGCGGTGTCTGCCACGCGTGCGGCCACGACGCTCACACGGCGATCGTCCTGGGGGTCGGCCTGTTCCTGGCCGAGCAGGCGCGCCAGGGGGCGCTGCCAGGGCGGGTGCGGCTGATCTTCCAGCCGGCCGAGGAGGTCGCCGGCGGCGCGCTCGAGGTCATGAAGGACGGCGGGATATCCGGCGTCGACCGGATCTTCGCCCTGCACTGCGATCCGCGCATCGACGTCGGGCAGCTCGGGCTTCGGGTGGGCCCCATCACCGGCTCCTGCGACCACATCAAGATCAAGGTGACCGGGCCCGGCGGGCACACGGCCCGGCCGCATCTGACCGTCGACGTCGTCTACGCGCTGAGCAAGCTCGTGACCGAGCTGCCCGCCGCGCTCTCCCGCCGGGTGGATCCGCGCTCCAGCCTGAGCCTGGTGTGGGGGCAGATCACCGCCGGGTCGGCCTTCAACACGATCCCCGACGAAGGCTTCGTGCAGGGCAGCGTTCGCTCGCTGGACGAGGCGGCGTGGCACCAGGCGCCGGACCTGATCAAGGCGCTGGTGGAGTCGGTGGCCGCGCCGTACGGCGTCGAGGTCGACCTCGACTACCGCCGCGGCACGCCGCCGACCGTCAACGAGGCCTCCAGCATCGAGATGCTCAGCAACGCGACGACGCGGGTGCTCGGCGGCACGGCCGTGGTTCCCACCCCGCAGAGTCTCGGCGGTGAGGACTTCTCCTGGTACGTGGAGTCCATCCCAGGGGCGCTCGCCCGGCTCGGCACGCGGGGCCCGGACGCGCCCGCGGTCGACATTCATCATCCGCTCTTCGACATCGACGAGCGGGCGATCGGCGTCGGCGTGCGTACCTTGGCCACCACCACCTTTACCTCGCTGTGGGAGGGTGCACAGTTGTGACTGTTTCGTAATCCGCACGACGACGTATTGCGCGAGCAGCAAACGGTCGAAAGGCGCTTTGTCCGACGCCGGCTACACCATTCAGACCAGGAGAATCGTCGCTCCGGTCGCCATGGCGGAGCTGGCCCGGTTCACCGACGGGATGGACATCTATCCGAGCGTCGGCAGATTGTCCGTGGACGGATTCATCGGCAGCTCGACGCCTTTTACGCGAGCGAGCGCATGTGCTGCCACCTGGACCTGACCGATGAGGAGCCGACGCTGGACCATGTCGCGCTGCTCATGAGGTTCGTCCGGGAGGCGGCGCCGAAGACGTTCTATTTCTCCTACGTCTTCAGCAACGTGCCGTCCAGTCCGTTCTTCCCCTCCGCGGCTTATGAGCGCCCGGGTTTCTCCGTCGGCCTGCAGCCGACGGACCTGGCCGCCGGCTGCGAGTCGCAGGAAGAATGGTTCGCGAGGATGCGGGCCGCCTGGGAGGAGATAGTCGCGGCGCTGGGAGACATGCCGGGCTTTCTGGGAATTGATTCCTCGGTCGCGCCCCTCGGCTCCGGGGCGGGCAGCCTCATCGACTTCGTCGGCAAACGCTGCGGCGACTGACCGTAACTTCTTGCACTCACTCGGCTACTGTGGGTATGGTTCGAGTGATCGAACGGGAAGGCGATAGCCAAGCCCCTCGGGAGATCGTGTCCTTGTCGGTACGGCTAGGCCGCCGGAACGGCGGTGACAGCGCGTGGAGACTCGGGGTTGCCCGGGTCGGTGAAGCGCGAACCCCCGCACTTGAGGGTGACGGGAAGAATCTCCACTGTTAACGGTGGAGAGGAGTTCAAGTACGCACCACCACGTTCGTCAAGCAGCACAATCCGAACCTACAATGCAGAGATCATCGACGCTCTGATCAGCCACTTCGACTCGGCCTGGGCATGCGTGACGCCCATTCTCAAGGCCGAGGAGCTCGAGCGGCAGACCCGGGCCATATGACGGCCGTCGCCGCCGCAGGCGCGGCGGCGACGACCGATCGTCACCTCAGAGGCCGAAGGCCACGGGCAGCCGCAGCGACGACTGTCCCGGCGAGAGCGTGATCCTGGTGCCCGGCGGGTAGCGCAGGGTGTAGTCGTAGTCGGTCGAGATGATCACCAGGCCCAGCCGGTGGCCCTTCTTGAACAGGTAGTCCGTCGGCTGGAAGTCCCAGGTGAACGAGTACTCCTTGCCGGGGCGCAGGGCCTCGGTCCGGTCGGCGCGGTGGCGGTTGCGGACGTCGAGCCACCCCCGCGTGACGATCTTGTACGGGGTCGTGGCCGTGCCGAGCGTCCTGAGCGTCGTGCAGCCCGTGTCACCCGGGACGCCCTGGCCGTAGCAGTAGGTCTGGCCCGTCGAGAGCAGGGTGCCGTTCGCGCGGACGTCCGTGCCGTAGTCCACCAGCAACGCCGTCAGGTACGGTGACGCGCCGTCCCTCAGCGAGGCCCGCACCGACACCGTGGGCGTGCCGGAGATCCGCACGTCGGCGGGCAGGTCGCCGGTCAGGTACGCCAGCCGGTTCGGATCTGTCCCGGTGGCCTCCACCAGCTGCTCGGCCGTCCTGACCTTCTGGTCCGTGAACGTCTCCTTGACCGATCGCGGGCTCGGCACCAGCCCCAGCTTCGAGCCCGAGCCCAGCCAGAGGGGCACCGTGGCCGAGCCGGGCAGCGGCCAGGAGGCGTGCTGCCCCCACTGGCCGGGCGCGAGCTCCACGTCGGCCTGAGGCTCGCGCATGATGCCCGAGTCGATCCCGTACAGCCAGTAGTCGAACCAGCCGTGCAGCTGGCGCAGCCACTCGGCCGCGCGGAAGTTGAAGGGGCTCATGTGGGTGCCCTGGTGCAGCCAGATCTTGCCTGGCACATGCCGCTTGGCCAGGGCGTACCACCACTGCGCGAACTGCTTGGTCTTGACGTTCCAGTCGTTGAGCCCGTGCACGAGGAAGACGCTGGCCTTGACCTTGCCGACGTCGTTCAGGTAGTTGCGGGCGTCCCAGAAGGGGCTGTAGTCGCCGGTGACGCGGTCCTGGGCCGCGGTGATCCCGTCGATCAGGGCGCCGCAGGCCTGCTGGCCGTTCTCCCTGGTGAGCACGTACTTGGCGAGCACGTCCAGGTCCTCGCCCTGGAATCCGCCGGGCGCGAGGACGCCGCCGTTGGCGCGGTAGTAGTCGTACCAGCTGGAGATCGAGGCGATCGGGACGATCGTCTTCAGGCCCTCGACGCCCGTCGCGGCGACCGCGTTGGGCAGCGTGCCGTTGTACGAGACGCCGATCATGCCGACCTTGCCCGTGGACCAGGTGGCCTCGACCGGGTTGCCGTCGGCGTCGAAGCCCTTGGCACGGCCGTTCAGCCAGTCGATCGCGGCCTTCGGGCCGGCCGTCTCGTTGCGGTCGCCGGAGGTGGGACAGCCGGTGGCGCGGCCGCTGCCGAGGTTCTCCACCAGCGCGACGGCGTACCCGCGGGGCAGGAAGTAGTTGTCGTAGTAGCCGTCGAACGGCCCGGCGGCCAGCTTGTTCGCCATCGCGACCATGGCGGGTAGCGGGTTGCCGTTCTCGTCCACGTCCACGGGGTGGTTGGCGACGTCGTTGCCGCCGGCGAAGTACGGGCTGGCCTCCATGATGACCGGGACCTTCAGCCCCTGGTCGGTCTCCTTGGGCCGCAGGATGTCCACGGCCACGCGGTCGGGCCTGCCGTCGTCGTCGCTGTCGGTCCCCTCGACCTCGACGAACACCGTCTGCTTGACGGCGTCGGCCCTGGAGAAGACCGGCTGGGTGGCATTGTTCTCGATCTTGATGGCCGGGGTGCCGGCGGTGGCGGGGGTGGTGCCGCTCAAGGCCGCGACGAGCAGCGCGGCCATGGGCACGGATAAGACCTTCCAAGGATGCATTTGGGACTCCAGATAAAGACTTCCACCGTCTGTCGGAATCTCCGTCATGATCCGCCTCGACACAAGAGGTCAAAGTTGGGCAAATCTTTCTCCGCGTCGCGACGTGTGTCCGAATCGTTCTTCAGGTCACGGACGCGAGTGATGTCGATAACGGAGCGGTTTCGACCCCGTGTGCCAGTTTGGTCCGCCCTGGTCAAGCAACTATCTTCCGTGCAGGTGCCGTACGTTCTTTGGGCCTGACAGCGGCGAGGACGACGGGGAAATGGAAGGGAGTCGCCTTGCTCGGCAAGCGATTCAACAGGATGGCGATCGGCTCCGTGGCCGGCGTCATGCTCATGGCAGCGGCGGCCTGCGGCGGCAGTGGTGGGGGTACCACGGCCAGCGAGGCGCCCAGCGCCGGCGCGAGCAGTGAGGCGCCGAAGGGCGCGCTCAAGGTGGGACTGGCGTTCGACGTCGGCGGTCGCGGTGACAAGTCGTTCAACGACGCCGCCTACGCCGGTCTGGAGAAGGCCAAGACGGACCTCGGCGCGGACATCAAGGAGCTGAGCCCGGCGGCCGACGGCTCCAACCGCGGTGACCTGCTGCGTCAGCTCGCCGACGCGGGCTACAACCCGATCATCGGTGTGGGCTTCGCCTACGGCGACGACATCAAGAAGACGGCGGCCGAATACCCGGACATCCAGTTCGCGGTCGTCGACTCCGCGTCCAACGGGCCCAACGTGACCGGCCTGCTGTTCGCCGAGGAGCAGGGCTCCTACCTGGCAGGCGTGGCCGCCGCGAGCAAGACGAAGGCCGACCACGTCGGCTTCGTCGGCGGCGTCGAGAACGACCTGATCAAGAAGTTCCAGGCGGGCTTCGTGGCGGGCGCGAAGTCGGTCAAGCCGGACATCAAGGTCGACATCAAGTACCTCTCGCCCGACGGCGACTTCAAGGGCTTCAAGGACCCGGCCAGCGGCAAGGTCGCGGCCGAGAAGATGTACCAGGACGGCGCCGACATCGTCTACCACGCCTCCGGCGACTCGGGCCTGGGCGTGTTCCAGGCGGCGGCCGCGGCCAAGAAGAAGGCCATCGGCGTCGACTCCGACCAGCGCCAGACGGTCAAGGAAGCCGACCTGCAGCCGGTCATCATGACCTCGATGCTCAAGCGCGTCGACGTCGGTGTCTTCGAGTTCATCAAGGCCTTCCAGGGCGGCGCCAAGGGCGGCAGCAACGTCACGTACGACCTCAAGGTCGATGGCGTGGGCCTGTCCACCACCGGCGGCGAGATCGACGACATCAAGGACAAGCTCGACGCGGCAAAGAAAGACATCGTCGACGGCAAAATCACGGTTCCGTCGAAGCCGTAATCGGGGTAGGAGTGACAGCTGAGGGCCCGGAGTCCTGACTTCGGGCCTTCTGTCTATCCCCCCGCCCCCCGCTAGGAGAGGCAATGAGTGCTGACACCCTGGCCACGGTGAAACCCGCCGTTGAGCTGGAGGGCATCACCAAGCGTTTCCCCGGTGTCATCGCGAACCACGACATTCGCATCACCGTCCAGCAGGGCACCGTGCACGCCATCGTCGGGGAGAACGGCGCGGGCAAGTCCACGCTGATGAAGATCCTGTACGGCATGCAGAAGCCGGACGAGGGCACCATCAGGGTCAACGGTGAGGAAGTGAGCTTCCGCACGCCCAGCGACGCCATCGACGTGGGCATCGGCATGGTCCACCAGCACTTCATGCTGGCCGACAACCTCACCGTGCTGGAGAACATCGTCCTCGGCGCCGAGCCGAAGAAGGGCGGCAGGCTCGACACCGCCTCCGCCAGGAAACGCATCACCGAACTGGCCGAGAACCACGGGCTGCGGGTGGACCCCGACAAGCTCGTGGAGGACCTCGGCGTCGGCGACCGCCAGCGCGTGGAGATCCTCAAGGTCCTCTACCGCGGCGCCCGCATCCTGATCCTCGACGAGCCGACGGCCGTGCTGGTGCCGCAGGAGGTCGAGGAGCTCTTCCAGAACCTGCGCGAGCTCAAGGCCGACGGCCTGACCGTCATCTTCATCTCGCACAAGCTCGACGAGGTGCTCGGCATCGCCGACGCGATCACCGTGATCCGGCGCGGCACCACGGTCGCGAGCGTGGATCCCGGCGAGGTCACCGCGCGCCAGCTCGCCGAGCTGATGGTCGGCAGCGAGCTGCCCACGCCCGAGACCCGCGAGTCCACGGTGACCGACGTCGTGGCGCTCAAGGTCGAGCACCTCACCGTGGAGGCCGACGGCCACCACCCGGGCGCCGACCTCGGCAAGCTGCGCGAAGAGGGCAAACGCCTGCTCCTCGACGACGTGTCGTTCGAGATCCACAAGGGCGAGATCCTCGGCATCGCCGGGGTCGAGGGCAACGGCCAGTCCGAGCTGATCGAGGCGATCATGGGCATCAGGCCCGCGCACGGCGGCATCGGGCTGGACGGGCAGGACATCAGCGCCTGGTCCACGCTCAGGCGCAGGGAGTCCGGGATCGGCTACATTCCGGAGGACCGGCACCGGCAGGGCCTGCTGCTGGAGGCCTCGCTGTGGGAGAACCGCGTGCTCGGCCACCAGACCAGGAAGCCCGCCCGCAGCGGCATCTGGATCAACCGCCGGGCCGCCAAGGCCGACACCGAGCGCATCGTCAGGGACTACGACGTACGCACGCCCAGCGTCGACACGCTGGCCCTGGCCCTGTCGGGCGGCAACCAGCAGAAGCTGATCGTGGGCCGGGAGATGAGCGGCGAGCCCAAGTTCCTCATCGCCGCCCACCCCACCCGCGGCGTGGACGTCGGCGCGCAGGCCGCCATCTGGGACCACCTGCGCAACGCCAGGGCGGCCGGCCTGGCCGTGCTGCTCATCTCGGCCGACCTCGACGAGCTGATCGGCCTGTCCGACACGCTGCGGGTGATCTACCGGGGCCGGCTTGTGGCCTCTCTCGATCCTTCCGACATCACGCCCGAGCGGCTGGGCGGCTACATGACCGGCGCCATCGCCGGAACTGAGGAGACGTGATGCCCGCCGGGCTCAACCGGGCGCTGCTCACCGTGGCGGGCGCCGTCATCGCCATCATCCTGGCGATCGGGATCTCCAGCGTGGCGATCGTCGCGGCTGGGGCCAGCCCGCTGGACGCGTTCGCCGCCTTCTTCGACTTCGGCGCGACCCCGCGGGCGGTCTCCAACGGCATCGCGGCCTTCGTCAACCGGGCGGTGCCGCTGTTCATCGCCGGTCTGGCGGTGGCCGTCGGCTTCCGCATGAACCTCTTCAACATCGGCGTCGAGGGCCAGTACCGGCTCGCGGCCATCGTCGCGGCGTACGTGGGCTCGACCTTCCAGGCGCCCGCGCCGATCCAGATTGGTGTGATCATCGTGGTCGCGGCGGCCGTCGGCGGCCTGTACGCGCTGATCCCCGCGGTCATGAAGGTGACCAGAGGGGTGAACGAGGTCATCGCCACGATCATGCTGAACTACATCGCGATCAACCTGGCCTCCTACCTCGTCCGCGGCCCCTTCGCGGGACAGCGGGCCCAGGGCCAGCTCACCACGACCACGCCGGCGCTGCCCGACTCCGGCATGTTCCCCAACCTGAACTTCCTGTTCGAGGGGCTCGGCCTGCTGCCGCCCACCCGCGGCGGCGGCCTGTGGGGCTTCCTGATCGTGGCGATCGTGCTCGGCGTGGCGATCTGGGTGCTGCTGGAGCGCACCAGGTTCGGCTTCAACGTCAAGGCCAGCGGCCTCAACGGCCCGGCCGCGCTCGCCTCCGGCGTGAACCCCAAGAAGATGGTCATCGCGGCGATGGTGCTGTCCGGCGCGATCGCCGGGCTCATCGGGCTGCCCGAGATCCTCGGCGACAAGGGCGCGTTCAACTCCAACTTCACCGCGGGCCTGGGCTTCCTCGGCATCGCGGTGGCGCTGCTCGGCAGGAACAAGCCGGTCGGCATCGCGATCGCCGCGCTGCTGTTCGCCTTCCTCGACCGGGCGCAGGGCGCGCTGCAGTTCGCGGACATCCCGCCGTCCGTCATCACGATCATCCAGGGCGTGATCGTCCTGCTGGTCGTCGTGGCGAACGAGGTGACGAACCGGCTGGCGCTCAGACTCGAAGAACGGCGGGCCGCCCAGCAGCTCGGCAGGAACACTCCGGTTGAGGTGGCAGCATGACCAGGCTTGGCAAGTACCACGTGGCGCTCGTCGGCGTCGCCGCGCTCATCCTGCTGATGTCGCTGGTCCGCGTCGTGTCCGGGCAGGACGACATCACCTCGTCCGGCACGTTCGCCGCCGCGCTGCTGCTGGCGGTGCCGATCGGCCTGGCCGGTCTCGGCGGCCTGTGGGCCGAGCGGGCCGGTGTGGTCAACATCGGCCTCGAAGGCATGATGGTGCTCGGCACCTGGTTCGCCGGCTGGGCCGGTTACCAGTGGGGTGCCGTGGCCGCGCTGCTGGCGGGACTGCTCGGCGGCGCGCTCGGCGGGCTCATCCACGCCGTCGCGACCGTGACCTTCGGCGTCGACCACATCATCAGCGGCGTCGCGATCAACCTGCTCGGCCCCGGCGTCACCCGCTTCCTGTCCGAGGTCCTGTTCAAGGAGGGCACCCCCGCGGCCGACGCCGGTGCGGGCATCACCAGCTCGCCCGCGATCACCTCGCCCGCGCCGTCGGTCAGCCTGCCGTTGCTGTCCGACGGGCCGGACCTGCTCGGCAAGCTGGAAGGCACGCACTGGTTCCTGCTCTCCGACCTCGCGGGCATCCTGCGCGGGCTCACGCACAATGTGAACGTGCTGGTCATCCTGGCGGTCCTGCTGCTGCCCCTGACGTTCTACGTGCTCTGGCGCACGGCGTTCGGCCTGCGGCTGCGTTCGGCGGGCGAGAACCCCTGGGCGGCCGAGTCGCTGGGCGTGAACGTCTATCTGATCAAGTACATCGCGGTCGTGATCTCCGGCGCGTTCGCCGGGCTCGGTGGCGTGTTCCTGGTCTTCGTCTCCACCAAGTACGTCGAGGGCCAGACGGCGGGGCGCGGCTTCATCGGCCTGGCCGCCATGATCTTCGGCAACTGGCGTCCCGGCGGGCTCGCGATCGGCGCCTCGCTGTTCGGCTACGCCGACGGCCTGCAGCTGCGCAGCACCGGGTCGATCACCTCGTTCTTCCTGTTCGGCGCCGTGCTGCTGCTCGTCTACCTGGGCGTCATGGTCCGCCGGCGGCTCGCGCCCGGCCGGCCCGCCGATCTGGCGGCCAGGGGCGCCAAGGAGTACACGCTGATGGCGGTCGCCGCCGCGGGCATGGTCGTGCTCTTCTGGCTCTGGCTGACCGTGGACCAGCTGCCGAACGAATTCGTCTTCATCACACCACACGTGCTCACGCTGCTCGTGCTCCTGGTGGCTTCGCAGCGGCTGCGGATGCCCAAGGCCGACGGCGTGCGCTATCGCCGGGGGGAGCAACATTGACCACCATCGACTGGGACGGCCTGCGGGACGCGGCCTCGCAGGCCATGCGTAACGCGTACGCGCCCTACTCGAAGTTCCCCGTGGGAGCGGCGGCGCTGGTGGACGACGGGAGGGTCGTCACCGGCTGCAACGTCGAGAACGCCTCCTACGGCGTGGGCCTGTGTGCGGAGTGCGGCCTGGTGTCGGCTCTCCAGTCGTCGGGCGGCGGCCGGCTGGTGGCCTTCACCTGCGTGGACGGCCACGGCGAGCTGCTGATGCCGTGCGGGCGCTGCCGCCAGCTCCTCTACGAGTTCGGCGGCGACGACCTGCTGGTCGAGACCGTGGACGGGCCGAAGCGGATGACGGAGATCCTGCCGTACGCGTTCGGCCCGCAGGACCTCAGCCGGAGCGCCTGATGGACGCCATCGAGGTCATCCGCGCCAAGCGTGACGGCGTGGAGCTGACCACGGCCGAGATCGACTGGGTGATCGACGCCTACACCCGCGGCGGCGTGGCCGACGAGCAGATGTCCGCGCTGGCCATGGCGATCCTGCTGAACGGCATGAACCGCCGCGAGATCGCCGACTGGACGCAGGCCATGATCCGCTCCGGCGAGCGCATGGACTGGTCCGCGCTCGATCGGCCGACCGCCGACAAGCACTCGACGGGCGGCGTCGGCGACAAGATCACGCTGCCGCTGGCCCCGCTGGTGGCGGCCTGCGGGGCGTACGTGCCGCAGCTCTCGGGCCGCGGCCTCGGGCACACCGGCGGCACGCTCGACAAGCTCGAGTCGATCCCCGGCTGGCGTGCCTCGCTCTCCAACGGCGAGATGCTGAACGTCCTGCGTTCGGCGGGCGCGGTCGTGTGCGCGGCGGGCTCGGGGCTGGCCCCGGCCGACAAGAAGCTGTACGCCCTGCGCGACGTCACCGGCACCGTCGAGTCGATCCCGCTGATCGCCTCGTCGATCATGTCCAAGAAGATCGCCGAGGGGACGGGCTCGCTCGTCCTCGATGTGAAGGTGGGCTCCGGGGCGTTCATGAAGACCCCTTCGGCGGCTCGCGAGCTGGCCGAGACCATGGTCGCCCTGGGGACGGACGCCGGGGTGCGCACGGTGGCGCTGCTGACGGCGATGGACCGGCCGCTGGGACGGGCCGTGGGGAACGCGCTGGAGGTCGCGGAGTCCGTCGAGGTGCTCGCGGGCGGTGGGCCCGCCGACGTGGTGGAGCTCACCGTACGGCTGGCGCACGAGATGCTGGAGGCCGCGGGGGTGTCCGGCAAGGATCCCGCCAAGGCTCTGGCGGACGGGTCGGCCATGGACGCCTGGCGCCGCATGATCCGCGCGCAGGGCGGGGATCCCGACGGGCTGCTGCCCCGTTCCGCGGAGACGCTGACGGTGGAGGTGCCCTCGTCCGGCATACTGACCCGGCTGGACGCGTACGCGGTAGGCCTGGCGGCGTGGCGGCTCGGGGCCGGGCGGGCGCGCAAGGAGGACCCCGTGTCGTTCGGGGCCGGGATAACGCTGCACGCCAAGCCCGGAGACCTGGTGCGTGCGGGGCAGCCGTTGATGACGCTGCACGCGGACGAGACGGAGCGGTTCTCGCGGGCTCTGGAGGCGCTGGAGGGCGCGTACGCGGTGGGGGAGACGGGCGAGGAGCTGCTTCCCCTGATCATCGACCGCATCACAGCGTCGTAGCCGTCCCCACGGTGATCCGAGGGGGCGTCCGGCCGTACGAGGTGCGCGGGCGTCCCTTCGGAGCGGCGCGCCTCTGAACGGCCCCGGTCGGTGGGACGCCGGGCGTCGTCAGCGGGCGAGGGCCGGGGCGTCGGCGAAGATCTCGGACAGGACGGCCCGCTGCGTGGGAAGGGCCTCCGCGTGGCGGGCGCGGCCCTCGTCCGTGATGCACACGAACACGCCGCGCCGGTCCGCGTCGCAGACCCCGCGTGACACGAGCGCGGCCTTCTCCAGGCGGGCCACCACCCGGGACAGGGCGCTCTGGCTCAGGTGGACCTCGTCGCAGAGCTCCTGGATGCGCAGCTTTCTGTCGTGATGGACGATCCGATCGAGCACCTCGAACTCGCTCGGTCCCAGCCCGTGCCGATCGCCCAGCTCACGCTCCAGCGCGCACATGGCCTTGGCGTGCTTGGCCAGGACGTAATGCCAGGTCTCGACCACGAACTCCTCGTCCATGTCGCGGAGGTTACCACTTCGCTAAATCTCATGCAACGGCATTAAATGCGTTTGCATAAGATGCGTCTGCATGTATTGTTCAGTTCCATGTCCTCTTCCTCATCCCGTTGGGGCGCGCTCGCCGTGCTCTGCGCAGTGATTTTCCTTGACGCCCTGGACGTCTCGATGGTCGGTGTCGCCCTGCCCGCCATCCAGCACGACCTGGGCCTGAGTACCTCGTCTCTGCAGTGGGTGGTCAGCGGCTACGTGCTCGGCTACGGCGGTCTTCTGTTGCTCGGAGGCAGGACCGCCGACCTGCTCGGGCGGCGCAGGGTGTTCCTGGTCGCCTTGGGCGTCTTCGCCGTGGCGTCGTTGCTCGGTGGCATTGTGGACGACGGCGGGTTGCTGATCGCGGCCCGGTTCGTCAAGGGGGTGGCCGCCGCCTTCACCGCCCCCGCGGCTTTGTCGATCATCACGACGACTTTTCCCGAGGGCCCGGAGCGCAACAAGGCGTTGAGCATCTTCACCGCCTGCGGCGCCAGCGGTTACTCGCTCGGTCTCGTGTTGTCCGGCCTGCTCACTGAGATCGGCTGGCGGTGGACGCTGCTGATGCCGGTGCCCGTCGCGCTCCTCGCGCTGCTCGTCGCGCCGAAGGTGCTGCGCGGCCGGGACGAGCGGGCAGAGGGCGGCCACGACCTGATCGGCGCGGTGCTGATCACCGCCTCCATGTTGCTGCTGGTGTTCACGGTCGTGCAGGCGCCCGAGGCCGGCTGGGCCTCGCTGCAGACGATCGGCTCGCTGGTGGGCGTGGCCGTGCTGCTCGGCCTGTTCATCCTCGCCGAGCTGCGGATGCGCCACCCGCTGGTGCGGCTCGGCATCCTGCGCTCCGCCCACATCGTCCGGGCCAACCTGGGGCTGCTGATCCTCATGGGCTCGTACGTCGCGTTCCAGTTCGTGGCCATGCAGTACTTCCAGAACCTCCTCGGCTGGTCGGCCCTGGGCACCGCCCTGGCGTTCCTGCCCGCGGGCCTGCTCGTCGCGGTCACCTCGACCAAGATGGGCGACTTCGCCGACAGGTTCGGCACCGGCAAGCTGATCGTCATCGGCTCCGCGGCGCTGGCCGGCGGGTACGCGATCTTCCTCGGCATCGACCGCACCCCGAGCCTGGGCGGCATGGTGATCCCGGGCATGATCCTCATGGGCATCGCGTTCGCGCTGTCGTTCCCCTCGCTGAACATCCAGGCCACCAACGGCGTGGACGACGACGAGCAGGGGCTGGCCTCCGGGCTGCTCAACACCTCCGGCCAGGTGGGCGGCGCGATCGTGCTGGCCGTGGTCACCGCCGTGCTCACCTCGGGCGGAGGCGGCGAGACGCTCTCGATCGGCGCGCTGCGCTCGGCGATCGTGGTGTCGCTGGTGCTGGCCCTGGTCGGGCTGGCGATCGCGGCGACCGGCCTGCGCGCCCGCAAGGCCGCGACCGTCACGGAGGCCGACGAGAACGTGCAGGTGTACGAGACCGTCTGACCGTCCTTCACCACGGGGCCCGCCAGTCCGGCGGGCCCCGTCTTTTTCATCCCAGTGTGCGGATCCGCCGCTTGCAGGCCCGTAACCTGGGCATCTACCGGGCATGCGCTCGTCATCCCCGTCCGCGCGCCGGTCGTCGCGCTGCCGCGCCGTCCTCCCGTTCGCCTGCCTGGCGCTGCTCACCGCCTGCGGCACGGGCACCCAGGCCGTCCTGACGGACACCCCGTCCGCCACCGGGACGGCCAGGCACGAGAGCGGCAAGCCGACGAGCACCGCCGAGGTGGACGTCCAGCGCGACGGCATCGAGCCCGCCGTGGTGACGGATGTGCGCTACGCCGCCCACGACACGTACGACCGCGTGATCGTCTACCTCGAGGGCGAGATCCCCGGATACAACGTCAGGTGGGTGGAGCAGTTCCTGGAGGAGGGCTCGGGCAAGCCCATCGAGGTGCGTGGCGGCGCGTACCTCCAGGTCACGCTCTTCCCGGCCAACGCCCACGACGAGAACGGCAAGCCCACGTGGGCCGGCGGCCCCGTCTTCCCCGCGGACCTGGGCAACCTCACCGACGTCGTCAGGACCGGCGACTTCGAGGGCCACGTCGGCATCGGCCTGGTGCTGGCCAGGCAGGCGGCGTTCCAGCTCAACGAGCAGGGCGATCCCAGCCGCCTGATCATCGACGTGGCACACTGACCTCGTGGTGAGAAAGATCGAGGCCCCGGCCCGCATACCCGTTCCCGGCGGAAAGCTCATCGACGAGCACATCGGCCGCGTCAACAGTGGTGACGACGCGATCTCCATAGCCCACATGACGGCTCCGCCCGGCTGGGAGGAGCCGCCGCAGACGCCGCTGTTCACCGAGTACACCGTGGTCCTGCGCGGCCTGCTGCTGGTGGAGCACGCCGAGGGCACGACGCAGGTCGCGGCCGGGCAGTCGGTGGTGACGTCGCCGGGGGAGAAGGTCCGCTACAGCGTGGGTCCCGAGGGCGCCGAGTACATCGCGGTGTGCCTGCCCGCCTTCTCGCCGGAGAGCGCCGGTCGCGACTGAGCCGCATGGGGAGTCCGCCCTTATCATGGCCAGATGAGACCCACGCTTGACGACATCCGGCGGGCTCCCAAGGTGCTGCTGCACGATCACCTCGACGGCGGGCTCCGCGCCGAGACGATCGTCGAGCTGGCCAGGGAGACCGGCTACGATCGGCTGCCGACCACCGATCCCGACAACCTGCGCCAGTGGTTCGAGGAGGCGTCCGACTCCGGCTCGCTCGAGCGCTATCTGGAGACGTTCGACCACACCGTCGGGGTCATGCAGACACGCGAGTCGCTCCAGCGCGTGGCCGCCGAGTGCGCCGAGGACCTGGCGGCTGACGGCGTGGTCTACGCCGAGGTGCGCTACGCGCCCGAGCAGCACACCACCATGGGGTTGACCCTCGACGAGGTCGTCGAGTCGGTGCTCGAGGGGTTCAGGCAGGGCTCCGAGGGGCGCGGCATCCGGGTCGGCACACTGCTCACGGCCATGCGGCACAAGGCGCGCTCCATGGAGATCGCCGAGCTCGCCGTGCGCTACCGCGACGTGGGCGTGGTGGGGTTCGACATCGCGGGGGCCGAGGCGGGCTACCCGCCCACGCGGCATCTCGACGCGTTCGAGTACCTCCAGCGGGAGAACGCCCACTTCACCATCCACGCGGGCGAGGCGTTCGGGCTGCCGTCGATCTGGCAGGCGATCCAGTGGTGCGGCGCCGACCGGCTCGGGCACGGCGTGCGGATCATCGACGACATCTCCGTGGCCGGGGACGGGTCCGCCAAGCTGGGGCGGCTGGCGGCGTATGTGCGTGACAAGCGCATCCCGCTGGAGATGTGCCCCACGTCCAACCTGCAGACCGGGGCCGCCACGTCGATCGCCGAGCACCCCATCGGCCTGCTGCGGCGCCTGAACTTCCGGGTCACGGTCAACACCGACAACCGGCTGATGAGCTCGACCAGCGTGTCGCAGGAGTTCGCCAAGCTGGTCGAGGCGTTCGGCTATGGCTGGGATGACCTGCAGTGGTTCACGGTCAATGCGATGAAGTCGGCGTTCATCCCGTTCGACGAGCGGCTGGCGCTCATCAACGGCGTGATCAAGCCGGGATTCGCGCAGCTCAAGTGGCAGCCGTGAAGCAGACCTACCGGTCCAGGACGGCGTTCGTGCTGGCGTGGGTGTGGCTGGTCTTCGTCGCCTTCAACGTGTGGGACCTGATCGCCCACTACACCGGCAAGTCGTCGCTGGTGGCGTTGGCCGTGCTGGGCGCGCTGACGGCGTTCGTCTACGTAATCGCGCTGCGCCCCGCCACGGTGTTCACGGAGGAGGGGCTGGTGGGGCGCAATCCGCTCCGCACCACGTTCCTGCCGTGGGCCTCGGTCGAGGACGTGACGGTGTCCCACTCGATCAACGTCTCGTACGGCGACGGGCGGGTGCTGCGGCTCTGGACGCCGATGAGCAGCGCTCGGGAGCGGGCCAGGGCACAGCGGCGCGGGATGCCCAGGCAGGAGCGAGGGCGCCTGCGCACCGAGCCCACGCTGCCGAAGGCGGAGCAGGCGGCGGCGGAGGCGTTCGCGGGCAAGACGCATGCCGACTGGGTGGGCGAGCAGATCCGCGAGCGCGCCGAGTCGGCCAGGCGCCGCGACCAGGAGGCGGCGCCGGGCCGGGTGACGTGGTCCTACGACGCCATCGCGGTGCTGGCGGCGGCCGTGGCGCTCCTGGTCGCCGCCATCGTCATCGCCTAAGCCGTCCGGCGGCGGCGGTCGTCATCGCCTGCGCCGTTCGGCGGTGGCGGTCGTCACCGCCTGGGCCTGTTGACGAAGCGGGACATGCCCGCCTGGGCGATCCCCGACTCCTCCACCTGCTTGGCGGCCTCCGTCTCCTTGGCGAAGGCCCGCTCGACCTCGTCGACGGGCGGCCGCAGCAGCCCGAGGTGCACCGCCGTGGCGGTGCCCGGCCGCGTCCAGTGGTGCACGCGCTCGAGCGCCGTGTCCAGCAGCGTCTCGGGGGCGACTATCTCGTCCAGCAGGCCCGTGGCCAGGGCCTGCTCGGCGGTCATGCGGGTCGAGTCGAGCACCAGCCGCAGCGCCTTGGCGCCCACCAGGCGGGGGAGCAGGTAGCCGGCGGCGTTCGAGATCGACAGGCCGATGTGGTTCTCCGGGAAGAAGTACTCGGCCGCCGGGGTGCCGATGCGGGTGTCGAAGCAGAGCGTCCACTCGGCGGCCCCGCCCACGGCCAGGCCGTTGACCGCCGCCACGACCGGGACCTGGGTCTCCAGCACCGCCCTGGTCATGTCGTGGAAGAGCGCCACCTCCTCGACCAGCGACTTGCCGGCCGCCTCGTGGATGTCCTCACCGGCCGAGAACGCCCGTCCGGTGCCGGTGACCACGATGCCCCTGGCGCTCCCGCCGTGCTCACGGATCGCCGCGGCCAGGTCCCTTCGCATGCCGGCGGTGAGGGCGTTGAGTTTTTCCGGGCGCGCGAGCGTGATCACGGTCACCTGGTCGCGTTCGGTTACTTCGATCACGGTCTCTCCTTGCCAATGAACAGAGCGGGGGCGGCGCGCTGGTCGCGTTCCGGGTGGAGAAGGCGGCGCTTCTCGATGCGGGCTGACGGGGTCAGCGCGAACCCCGCCACGAACTCCACATACTCCGGGATCTTGAAGCGGGCCAGGCGGCCTCTGGCGTGCTCGATCACGCTCATGGCCGTGTCCTCATCGGCGGCGTGACCGGGGCGGAGCTGGAGGAACGCCTTCGGAAGCTCGCCCCACAGGTCGTCGGGGATGGGCACGAGGGCCGCCTGGAGGACCGCCGGGTGCTGGGTGAGCACGCTTTCTACCTCGGCGCACGAGATGTTCTCCCCGCCCCTGCGCACCATGTCCGTCAACCGCCCGGCGTGGTGGATGTAGCCGTGCTCGTCGCGCAGGCCCAGGTCGCCGGTGTGGTACCAGCCGCCTCTGAAGGCGCGTGCGGTGGCCTCCGGGTGGTTCCAGTAGCCCTTCATCATGGGCGCGCCTCTGACCAGGATCTCGCCGGTCTCCTCGTCCAGCGTGACCTCCTTGCCCGGGTACGGGAGGCCCATGGCGCCAGTGCCGACCGTCTCCTCGGCGTCGATGGGCACCCCCAGGTCCGGGCCGCTCTCCGTGGAGCCGTACAGCTCGCGCCACGGCGCGCCCCAGCGCTCCTCGAACGCCCTGTGCAGGTCCGGCCGGATGCCCGAGCAGAGCACCAGACGCATCCGGCCGGCGCCGTCGTCGGCGTGCGGCGGCTGCTTGTGCAGCAGGAGAGGCATCGAGCCCAGCATGTACGTGAGCGTCGCGCCGTGCTCTCTGGCCGAGGCCCAGAAGCCGGAGGCGGAGAAACGGGGGAGCACCACGAGGGGGATGCCGCCGATGAGGCAGAGGAGGGTGACCCATTGAGGGTCCATGTACGAGTACGGCTGGGCGATCAGCATGACGTCGTCGTCGCGCAGGCGGACCTGGTCGGCGACCAGCCGGGCGGTCCTGAGCCAGTAGTCGTGGGTGAGCATGCAGGCCTTGGGAAACCCGGTCGTCCCCGACGTGTACTGAAAATTCGCGATCTCGTGGGTTCTGGCGGGGATCCTGGCGGGTGGGGCCGAGTCGAGGACGTAGACCGTACCCGGGATGTGCGGGACGTGCTCCTCGGTGGTCAGCGTGGCCACGGCGCCCGAGTCGCGCAGGACGTGCTCCAGGTCGGCGGCCCGGTAGCGGACGTTCACCGGCACGGTGATCGCGCCCGCCTTGAGTATCGCCAGCCAGCTCAGCGGCCAGTCCGGGACGTTGTCCATCATGATCGCCACCCGGTCGCCTGGCCGGACGCCCTTGTCGATCAGGGCGGCGGCCAGGCTGTCGGACCGGGCGTCGGCGTCTTCGAAGGTGAGCGAGGTGTCGGGGAAGCGGAGGAACTCGCGCGTGCCGTACGTGCTAGCGGCGTGCCTCATCAGGTCGGGGATCGTTTCGTGCATCCGGCGGCTCCCACGGGAAGTCGGGCAGCAGTGAGAGATCGAGGGTTGCCTCGGCCCGGGCGGGCGCGCGGACGGCGGCCAGGCCGATCGTGACGAACTCGGCGCACACCTGCTCCAGCGTGGAGGCCCCGTCGGGGCGGTACCACTCGCTGGTGCCGGTGCACATGGACATCAGGGCCAGTCGGGTCAGTTTCTGGTCGGCGACGCGGAACGCCCCGGTTTCGGCGCCTCGCGCGAGGGCGTCCCTCCAGTAGTCCTCGTACGCGTCGCGCAGGGCGATGATCTCGTCGCGGGCGGCGGAGCCGGGCGTCAGGGAGCGCAGCTCGCCGTCCATGACGCGGGTGGTCATGGGGCTGAGCGCATGGACGGCGGTGAGCGAGCTGATCAACAGGGCGAGGCGGTCGGCAGGGCCTTCGGCGTCGTGCAGCATGCGCTCCGTGGCGTCGATCAGCCCTTGCTGGGCGACGCGCATGAGGTCGGCGAGCAGGGCCTCCTTGCTCGACACGTGGTGATATATCCCGGCATTGGTCATGTTGACCGTTCTGGCCAGGTCGCGGATGCTCGTGGCCGCATAGCCCTGCCGGGCGAACAGCAGCACCGCCGCCGTCCTGATCCGCTGGTTCGCATCCGCGTCCCGGTCAGTGAGGTCCACCGTCGACCTACCGAACGTTCGGTCGCCCATGTCTCGAAAAATACCCTATGGATCCCTGAATCGCCATAGGTTGACCCTGACACCGTGTCAGGCCCTATCCCTGGAGGCGCCATGTTCAGCATCGGAGATTTCGCCAGGCTCGGGCTGGTGTCCGTACGCATGTTGCGCCACTACGACGCCATCGGCCTGCTGCGCCCAGCGCACGTGGACCCGGTCACCGGCTACCGGTCCTACCAGGCCGCGCAGCTGTCCAGGCTCAACCGGATCGTCGCCATCAAGGACCTCGGCTTCACGCTGGAGCAGGTCAGGGCGATCCTGGACGAGAAGGTGAGCGCGGAGGAGCTGCACGGCATGGTACGGCTGCGCCGCGCCCAGCTGGAGGCCCAGATCAGCGCCGACCTGGCCAGGCTCCGGGGCGTCGAGGCGCGATTGCGCACGATCGAGACGGAGGGGCACATGAGGACGGCCGAAGTCGTGCTCAAGAGGGTGGACGCGGTCAGGGTCGCCGAGCTCAGCGCCAGGGCGGCCAGCTACGAGGGTGCGGACATCGGCCCGGTCATCTCGCCGCTGTTCCTGGAGATCTGCCGCCGGGTGGAGGCCGCCGGGGTGAGTGTCGTGGGTCCCGGCCTGGCCTATTACGTGCCGGACGACGACGGCTCCGTCATGGTGCACACCTGCCTGCCGGTTTTCGCGCCGCCCGGCTCCTACGACTTCGAGATCGTCGACCTGCCTCCCATCGAGACCGCGGCCACGATCATCCACGAGGGGCCGATGGAGGCGGTGGGGCCGACGTTCCAGGCGCTGGCCCACTGGATCGAGGAGAACGGCTACCGTTCCCTGGGCCTGGCGAGGGAGATCTCCCTGCACTGCCCGGAGAACAAGGACGAATGGGTCACCGAGCTCCAGATCGAGGTGACTTCGGCGTAGTGGACGCGACGGAGCTGGAGTGGCACCGGGGCGAGCTGACCGGCTACTGCTACCGCATGCTGGGCTCGGGGTTCGAGGCCGAGGACGCGGTGCAGGAGACGTTCGTCAGGGCGTGGCACACGTACGACGCTTCGCGCGGACCGCTGCGCTCGTGGCTGTTCCACCTGGCCACGAACATCTGCCTCGACATGCTGCGCGGCCCGCAACGCCGCGCCCGCGCCATGGACCTCGGCCCCGCCGCCGTCCCGGGCGCCGAGCTGGGCGCGCCACTGCCTCCCGAGCGCTGGATCCACCCCATCCCGGACAGCCGCCTCAGCCCCGAGGACCTGGCGGTGAACCGCGAGACCATCCGCCTGGCCTTCGTGGCGGCCCTGCAACACCTCCCGCCCCGGCAGCGCGCCGTCCTCATCCTCCGCGACGTGCTCAAATGGTCCGCCGCCGAGACCGCCACCCTCCTGTCCACCACGGTCACGTCCGTCAACAGCACCCTGCAACGGGCCCGCGCCAAGCTCCCCGCTGTGGAGCCCGCCGACCCGGAGGTGGACGAGGAACTGCTCTCCCGCTACGTGTCGGCCTTCGAGCGGTACGACGTGGCCGCCCTGGTGTCGCTGCTGCACGAGGACGCCACGTCGTCGATGCCGCCGTTCACCTGGTGGCTGCGCGGGCGCGAGAGCATCCGGGCGGTCCTGCTCGCGTCGGACGCGCCGTGCGCCGGCGCCCGCCTCCTGCCCACCAGGGCCAACGGCTCCCCGGCCTTCGGCCAGTACGTGGACGGCAAGCCGTTCGCCCTGGTCATCCTGGACATCGCGGACGGCCGCATAGCGGGCACGACCACGTACCTGGACCCCGGCCTGTTCCCCTTCTTCGAGCTGCCGATGAGTTTGGCTAGCCCGCTCCGTACTGAGGGATGAAGGAGGAAACATGCCACAAATCATCGATTTCCTGGACCGTCCTTACCTCGGGATCCGCAAGACCATCACCATGACCAGCTTCAACCTGGTCGGGGACCGCATCGCGGGCCTGATCGGCTGGCTCGCCGAACGCGGCGCGGCCCCCGCCGGAGCCCCGTTCTTCAGGTACGACAGCATCAACATGGCCGAGGACCGGCTGGTGGTGCAGGCCGGAGTGCCGGTCGCCACGCCGGTCGCGGGAGAGGGCGAGATCTTCGCCGACGTCCTCCCCGCGGGCCGCTACGTCACGGCCTCCCACCACGGCCACCCCGACCGGCTGGTCGGCGTCATCTCCTCGGTGCTGAAGTGGGCCGAGGAGCAGGGGCTGACCTGGGACATGACCGAAAAGGACGGGACGGAGCACTGGGGCTGCCGCCTGGAGCTCTACAGGACCAATCCGCTGGAGGAGCCCGACATGAACAACTGGGACACAGACCTCGAGTTCCGCCTGGCCTAACCCCAAAGACGCGCGGGGCGCCAAGGGAGGCGCGGCACCACAGTTGGTCTCATCGTTGAGACCAACTGAAGGAGTTGGTCTCAAGGGCCGTCCTGCGCGGACCTCGCCTCCACTTTGGTCTTATTGGTGAGACCAAGAGCGCGCTCATCGCCAGAGGTCCAGCAGTTCTTCCGGCGTGATGTGCGTGATGCCTGCCACACCACACCCGCTTCGGGAGACCGCATAGAGCGGCGTGGACGTGTCTGCTCCTCGCATCTTTGACTGATGGACGATGAGTTCTTTCATGTCGTGCTGGTCGAATGGCCGGTTCTCCAGCCACTTGATGGAGCCGAGCATGGTGATCTGCTTCGCGATCGGCTCCCGGTCGGCGCCGACGATGTCGATCTCCGGGTCATTGCTTCGTGTCCAGTAGCCGCCGATGGCGCCAGTCGGCTCAGGCAACCCGTCCATGCGTCGAAGGGACTCCCGGATGACGGGCTCCACGGCTGTACCGCGCCAGGCCGTCCATGAGCGGGCGATGCGCCGCAGCACAAGATCGCCCCGGCCGCGGTAGATTTCCGGCATGCCTGGGTCGATGAAGGACAGCCAGAAGCGCAGCTGAGTGTCCGTCACGTGGTAGCGGCGGTCCTTCGAAGGGCGGACGGACAGCGGTAGTTCCGCTGTGATGATGCGCTTCTCGAGGAGAATCTGCAGGCCGCGCTGGACCGACGTACCAGGTATCCCGCCACAGGCCTTCGAGATGGCCGAGTAGGTTCGCTGACCTGAGCCGATGGCCTTCAACAGGACTCTGGCCTGGGCTTCCGGCGGGAATTCGGCGGCCACGGCGCGCTCGCCGCTCACGGTCAAGGCCGAAGTGGGGTCAGGTATGGCGGTGTTCAGAAAGTCCCACACGGTGGCGCCCGCGGGCCATTCGTCCAAGATCATGGGGAGGCCGCCGGTGACGAGGTACGCGTCGATCGCATCAGCGGGCGGCAGGTTCAGTTTCTCGGCAACGTCCGCGGGGGTGAGAGGATTGATCACCATTTCTGACGCCCGCATGTAGAACGGGCGGTCGTACTGGTTGATCGCTTCCATGATGGACAGATCTGAGCCGATCAGGATGAGCAACATGGGGCGGCGCGAGAACTCGCGGTCGAAGAGCCGCTGCAGCTTTCCCTCCAGATGAGGGTCATGGGCGATCATGAAGGGCAGTTCGTCGAGGACCACGATGCTTGGCGAGTCCTGGGGAACGGCCTGAGCCAGCAGCCTGAGCGCGCTGTCCCACGAGGTCGGGGTCACCCCCTCGAAAAGCGAGGCGTCGGGGAGGTCGGATGCCGCCGCGTCCGCGATGAAGCGTTCAAGCTGGTCGCTGATCGGCTCGTGGGCTGCGGTGAAGAACAGGCTGGGCACGCCGCTCCGGTGGATGAACTCCTCCGCCAGGCGCGACTTCCCCACGCGGCGACGGCCTCGCATGAGGATGGCACGCCCGGGCCGGTCTCCAGTGCCTACGCGCGCGAAGTAGCGGCCGAGCGTGGCGAGCTCTCGACCCCGTCCGATGAATCCGTCCACGACACCTCCATCCGCCAAGCAACCATTTTTAGTTGTACCAGAGTTGGGACAACCAAATTTGGTTGCTTCTCGAGGGGAGGGGCTTTCTCCAGACTGCTAGAGGCCCAGAGACATGGACAGGTCGGCCTTCAGGGCGTCGAGGTCGCGGGCGGCCTGTGCGCGGGCCTCCGCCACCTCGTCGGTCACCGGGACGACGACCTCCAGATAGCACTTCAGCTTGGGCTCCGTGCCCGAAGGGCGGACCACCACGCGAGCGTCACCCGCGAGCCGGTACCGCAGCCCGTCCGTCGGCGGCAGGCCCCCGTCGCCCTTCGTCAGGTCGTCCACGCGCACGACCTCCCGGCCGCCCAGAGCGGACGGTGGGTGCGCGCGCAGGCGGGTCATGGCGTCGGCGATCAGGGACAGGTCGCTCACGCGGAAGGAGAGCTGGGAGGTCGCGTGCAGGCCGTAGCGGCGGGCCTGGTCGTCCAGGATGTCCAGCAGGGTACGGCCCGAGCGCTTGGCCGCCGCGGCGATGCCGGCCACCGTGAGTGCCGCCCCGACGCCGTCCTTGTCGTGGACCGGGAGGCCCGCGTCGGAGCCGACGCTGTAGCCGATGGCCTCCTCGTAGCCGAAGACCAGTCCGGGACCCGCCTTGATGATCCACTTGAAGCCGGTCAGCGTCTCGCCGTAGCGGACCCCGTGCGCCTGGGCGATCTTGCTCAGGAGGGTCGAGGAGACGATGGTGGTGGCGACCATGCGGTCGCCGGTGGTGTGCGTGATCACGTGCTCGGCCAGCAGGCCCCCGACCTCGTCCCCGGTCAGCATGCGGCACGTCCCGTCAGGGAGCGGCACCCCCACCGCGCACCTGTCGGCGTCCGGGTCGTTGGCCAGGACCAGGTCCGCGTTCAGCTTGGCGGCCAGCGCGACGGCCAGGTCCATCGCCCCGGGCTCCTCCGGGTTGGGGAAGGAGACCGTGGGGAAGTCGGGGTCGGGATTGCGCTGTTCCTCGACGGCCACCGGGCTTTCGAAACCGGCGGCGAGGAAGGCGCCCGTGAGCGTGGCGCTCCCGACTCCGTGCAGGGGCGTGTACGCCACGCGCAGGTCGCGGGCGTCGCCCAGGGGCAGTGACGTCACGGCGTAGACGTAGTCGTCGATGATGCTCTCGCCGAGCTCCGTCAGCGTGCCGGGACCGTGGAGAGGGAGCAGGTCCACGCGGCCCGCGGTGTCGATGGCGGCCGAGATCTCGCGGTCGACGGGAGGCACGATCTGGGAGCCGTCGCCCCAGTAGACCTTGTAGCCGTTGTCCCGTGGCGGGTTGTGGCTGGCCGTGACCGTCACCCCGGCGTCCGCGCCGAGGTGCCGTACGGCGAAGGCCAGGACGGGCGTGGGCAGCGGGCCGGGCAGGAGGGAGGCGTGCAGCCCGGCGCCCGTCAGCACGGCGGCCGTGTCGCGGGCGAAGACGTCGGACTTGTGGCGGGCGTCGTAGCCGATGACCACGTGCTTGCCCGGCCCGAGCACCTTGGCCAGGCCGGCGGCGGCACGCATGACGGTGACGCGGTTCATCCGGTTGGGGCCCGCCCCGAGCTCGCCACGCAGGCCCGCCGTGCCGAACTCCAGCTTGGCCCCGAAGCGGTCCTGCAGCGCGGGCAGGTCCCAGCGCTCCAGCAGGTCGGAGAGCTCCGCGCGGGTCTCCGGGTCGGGGTCCTGGGCCAGCCACTCGCGGACGGCCCGTTCCAGAGTCACAGGCTCTCCTTCTGATCGGTGTGCTTACTCATAGTTTGTCCACCACCTTGGCCAGGAGCACGCCCATGCGGGCCGCCGTGGCGCGGCCGACCTCCAGGACCTCCTCGTGGTTGAGCGGCTCGCCCGACAGCCCCGCGCCCGGATTGGTGACCAGGGAGACGCCCAGCACCTCCAGGCCGGCCTCGCGGCCGGCGATGGCCTCCAGGACGGTGGACATGCCCACCATGTCGCCGCCCAGCGTGCGCAGCATGCGGATCTCGGCCGGCGTCTCGTACGTGGGCCCGCGGAAGGCCACGTACACCCCCTCGGCCAGGCTCGGGTCGATCTCGTGCACGAGCGCGCGCAGGCGGCGCGAGTAGACCTCGGTGAGGTCGATGAACGTGGTGCCGGTGATCGGGTTGGCCCCGGTCAGGTTGATGTGGTCGCTGATCAGGACCGGGTCGCCGACGTTCTGCGTCTCGGGGCGCAGGCCGCCGGCCGCGTTGGTGAGCACGAGCGTGCGCACGCCGGCCGCCGCCGCCGTGCGTACGCCGTGCACGACCGCGTCCACCCCGAGCCCCTCGTACAGGTGCGTGCGCCCGAGGAACACCAGCGCGTGCCGCGCCGCCGGGGTGCGCACGACGCGGATCTTGCCGCCGTGCCCGGCCACGGCGGGCGCGCGGAACCCGGGCAGGTCGGTGAACGGCACCTCGCTCACCGTCTCGCCGATCGCGTCGGCGGCGGGCACCCACCCCGACCCCATGACAAGTGCCACGTCGAAGGTGTCGAGGCCGGTCGCGCTCCGGAGAGCCGCGGCCGCCTCGGAGGCCAGGGTGTATGCGTCGATGGTCACAGCTCAGTAGTTTAGGAGGAGCCTGTCCAGCACCCGCACGCCGAACTGCAGGGCGTCCACCGGCACCCGCTCGTCAACGCCGTGGAACATCGAGGCGAAGTCCATGTCCGCGGGCAGTCGCAGCGGCACGAACCCGAACCCGCGCACGCCGAGGTCGGCGAAGAACGTCTTGTTGTCGGTGCCGCCCGACATGCAGTACGGGATCGCCCGCGCCGCCGGGTCCTCGGCCTTGAGCGCCGCGATCATCGACTCGACCAGCGCGCCGTCGAACGAGGTCTCCAGCGCGATGTCGTGGTGCACGAACTCGCGCCGCACCTTCGGCCCGAGCAGCGAGTCGACGGTCTTGAAGAACTCCTCCTCGAACCCCGGCAGGAACCGCCCGTCGATCACCGCCGTGGCCTGGCCGGGGATGACGTTGGACTTGTAGCCGGCGTTGAGCTGGGTCGGGTTGACCGTGTTGCGCAGCGTCGCGCCCACGAATCGCACGAGCGGCCCGATCTTGTCCAGGACCGGCTGCGGGTCGTCCTCGTCGAACGGGATCCCGAACGCGTCCGCGACCTCGGTGAGGAACTGCCGCACGGTCGGCGTGTACGTGAGCGGCCAGTCATGGTCGCCGATCCTGGCCACCGCCTTGGCGACCTCGGTGACGGCGTTGTCGGAGTTCAGCATCGAGCCGTGCCCCGCCGTGCCGTCGGCGATGAGCTTCATCCAGGCCAGGCCCTTCTGGGCGGTCTCGATCAGGTAGAGCCGCAGCGACGGGTCCACCTCGAGCGAGTAGCCGCCGACCTCGCTGATCGACTCGGTGACGCCCTCGAACAGCTCGGGGTGGTTCGCGGTGAGGTACTTGGCGCCGTACACGCCGCCGGCCTCCTCGTCGGCCACCCAGGCGAACACGATGTCCCGGCGCGGCCTGCGCCCCTCGCGCTTCAGCTGGCGCAGCACGGCCAGCATCATCGCGTCCATGTCCTTCATGTCCACGGCGCCGCGGCCCCAGATGTAGCCGTCGCGCACCTCACCGCCGAAGGGGTCGACGGACCAGTCGGCGGCGTTGGCGGGCACCACGTCCAGGTGCCCGTGCACGAGCAGCGCGGGCAGTGACGGGTCGCTGCCCTCGACGCGGGTGATCACGTTGCCGCGGCCCGGCTCGCTCTCGATGTACGTGGACTCGATCCCGACCTCGGCCAGCCTGGCCATGACGACCTCGGCCGCGGCTCGCTCGCCGGGACCGCTGCCGTCCCCGTAGTTGCTGCTGTCGGCGCGGATCAGCTCCACACAGAGGTCGGCGACTTCCTTCTCGGCGGGTGTCATGGCGTTTTCTCCCAACGGTGATCCAACGTGAGCAGTCCGGACTTATGGAGATGACCGCGCTTGTAGGCGCGGGTGATCAGGGTGAGGTCGCTGTCGGTGATCTCGTCGTACTGTCCGACAACACGGGTCATGAAGCGGTAGAGGTCGGCCTCGTGCGCGGCCACGACCTGCACGATCAGGGAATGGGTGCCCGAGGTGGCGGCGCAGTAACGCACGTCGGGATGCGCGGCCAGCCGCTGGCCGACCAGATCCAGCCCGTACGGCCGGACCTTCAGCCAGAGCATGGCCTCGACCTCCAGCCCGAGCAGCGCGGGCTCGACCTCGGCGCGCGGCAGCAGCAGCCGCCGCTCGATCAGCGAGGTCACCCGCCTGCGCGCGGTCGGCACGGAGACGTCGAGGCGCTCTGCGACGGTGGTGAACGCGATCCTGCCGTCCGCGGTGAGCAGTTGGGCGATCTCCTCCTCCAGCGGTGACAGGCCCTCCTCGTCGGGCAGGCATTCAGGCGGCGGCGCCGGCCGCAGCTCGGCCACCTCCTCCTCACTGAGGTACGGCGCGTGCCACTCGGCCACGGTCCTGAACGTGTGGAGGACGACCTGAGCCTGCGTCTGCCGCACGCCGTCGATCTCGGAGACCTGCGCGGACAGGATGTGGTGCAGCTGCTCGCGGGAGGGCGAGACCAGCTCGCAGCCGATGTCGGCGGCTCCGGTCAGCGCGTAGACCGATCGCGTGTCGGGCCGCTCCGCCAGCGCCTCGGCCACCTTGCCCGCCGTGCCGGGACGCACCTGGACGTGCAGGTGCACCGGACGCCCGTGCCCGGTGCGCAGGTCGTCGTAGATGGCGGTGACCCGCACGACCCCCTCGGAGATCAGGCGCTGCAGCCGCCTGGCAACCGTGCGCTCGTGCTCGCCCACCGCCCTGCCGATCTCGCCCCACGAGGCGCGCGGACTGACTTGGAGCGCGGCGACGAGGCGCCGGTCGAGATCATCCACCTGCAACCTGTTCTGTGTCGGGTTTGTAAATATCTGGCCAGATATTTGACTGTTTCGGTCGTCCAATAGCACAGTAAGCCATCTCCGCACATTGCAGCAAAGGAGCCCATCGTGGCGACCTCCCCCGTGGCACATTCGCCAGTCGGCATCCCCAAGAGCCGCGTCCGCCAGCTCATGGCGGCCAGCATCGGCAACGTCGTCGAGTGGTACGACTGGTATGCCTACACGTTCCTCGCGACGTACTTCTCTGCCCAGGTCTTCCCCAAGAGCGAGGGCGGCCTCGTCGCGCTGCTGAGCGCCTACGGCGTGTTCGCGGTGGGGTTCTTCATGCGCCCGCTGGGCGGCCTGCTGGTCGGCGCGTTCGCTGACCGGTTCGGGCGCAAGGCCGCGATGACGTTCACGATCGTGCTGATGGGCGCGGGGTCGCTGCTGCTCGGCCTGACCCCGACCTACGAGGCCGTCGGCCTCCTGTCGCCGATCATCCTGACCCTCGCCAGGCTCATCCAGGGCCTGTCCGTGGGCGGCGAGTTCGCCGCCGCGACCACGTTCCTGGTGGAGTCGGCCCCGCACGGCCGGCGCGGCCTCTACTCGAGCTTCCAGTACGTCAGCACCACCATCGGCCAGCTGCTGGCCTCCGGGCTGGCCGCCCTGCTCGCCTCCAGCCTCGTGAAGGAGGACATGGGCTCGTACGGCTGGCGCATCCCCTTCATCGTGGGCGCCGTGATCAGCCTCGTGGGCCTGTGGATCCGCAAGGGCGCGGACGAGACCTCCGCCGTGGCGGAGGAGATCCAGCGCGGTGAGGCCAAGCGGCCGAAGCTCTTCGAGTTCCTGGTGGGCTACCCGAGGGCGGCCGCCACGATCGTCGGCATCACGATCGCGGGCACCGTGGCGTACTACACCTGGACGAGCTTCCTGCCGATCTACGCGCAGATCACCGTCAAGTTCGACGCGGCGCAGTCGCTCCAGGTGGGCACGATCTCGCTGTTCTTCTTCATGCTGCTCCAGCCGCTGCTCGGCATGTTGTCGGACCGCGTCGGGCGCAAGCCCATGCTGATCACCTTCGGCGTCGCCTTTGTGGTGCTGCCGGTGCCGCTGCTCAGCCTGCTGTCCAACTCGTTCGTCAGCCTGCTGGTCGTGCAGCTGATCGGCATGCTGTTCCTGGGCTGCTTCACCTCGATCTCGGCCGCGGTGAACTCCGAGCTCTTCCCGACCAGGGTGCGCGCGGCCGGCGCCGGCTTCCCGTACTCGCTGACCGTGGCGCTCTTCGGCGGCACCGCGCCGCTCATCGGCACGGCGCTCAAGGACGCGGGCAACGTCCAGGTGTTCCCGTACTACATGTCGGCGCTGGCGCTGGTCTCGCTGCTGGTCTACATCTTCGTGCTGAAGGAGACCAAGGACCAGCCGCTGAGCTAACCGCCGTAAGAGGTGCAGGGGCGCTCCCGCAGCTCCTTGACGTAGTCGTCGGGGGCGCCCGCCCGCTCCGCCGCCTCGGCCAGGCTGCCGAGGTAGCGGGCCGAGGGCAGGCCGCCCTCGTAGCCGTCGAGCACGTAGAACCAGGCCACGACCTCGCCCTCGAGGGTCTGCACGCGCAGCCGCACCTTGTGATAGGCCCCGCGGACCGCGCCCTCCCACTGGTCGAGCGAGGTCTCCTCCCAGTCGGGCACGTCATAGAGCACCACGAACACGTGCTCATCGGGATCCTCGACGATCGTGGCGAGCGCGCCGTCCCAGGCCGGGTCATATCCGCCGAACGTCAGCCGCCAGCCGGTCAGCCACCCGACGCCCCAGATCGGAGAGTGCGGGGCACGCATGGCCATCTGCTCCGGGTCCATGTTCGAGCCGTACGCGGCATAAAGCCGAGGGTCATTCGGCTTGCCTGAAGGACCTGAAAGCCACGCCACGATCCACCCCTCTCACCGGGTGCCGCCCGTCATCCAGCTACCGCGCCATCCTGTCACGCTGGACGGCCGTCTCGGTCCATCGGCATCAGACCGGAGGGCGACGTGTCACGCTTCGTCGCCAAAGCTCTTGAGACGTGATGGGCCAGTTGCAGCCTTACCGAGCTCATGCGGGAGAATGGGTTATGTGACAAGCATCGTGATCATTGGTGGCGGACCAGGCGGCTATGAGGCGGCACTGGTGGCCGCCCAGCTAGGCGCACAGGTCACGATGGTCGAGCAGGACGGCCCGGGCGGGGCGTGCGTGCTGACCGACTGCGTGCCGTCCAAGACGCTGATCGCGACTTCCGTGCGCAAGCAGGCGCTGCTCGACGCGCCGTCGCTGGGCATCTCCTTCGACGGGGGGCCCGACGGTGAGGCAGGCACGGTCGACATCGACCTTCCCCTGGTCAACAAGCGGGTCAAGGAGCTGGCCCAGGCCCAGTCGGCCGACATCGCCACCCGGGTGGAGGCCGAGGGCGTCGAGATCATCAGGGCGCGCGGGCGGCTGGTCGATCCGCAGGTGGTCAGGGCGGGCAACCGTACGATCAGGGCCGACGTGGTGATCGTGGCCACCGGCGCGACGCCGCGCGTGATGCCCTCCGCCGAGCCCGACGGCGAGCGCATCCTCACCTGGCGCCAGCTCTACGACCTGGAGGAGCTGCCCGAGCACCTGATCGTGGTCGGCTCGGGCGTGACGGGCGCGGAGTTCGCGGGCGCGTACCGCTCGCTGGGCTCGGAGGTCACGCTGGTCTCCAGCCGCGACCGGATGATGCCCAACGAGGACGCCGACGGCGCCGAGGTGCTCGAAGAGGTCTACCGCCGCCGCGGCATGAACGTCATGGGCCGCTCGCGTGCCGCAGGCGTCAAGCGCACGGCCGACGGCGTGGTCGTGACCCTGGAAGACGGCCGCACAGCCGAGGGCTCCCACGCGCTGATGACGGTCGGCATGATCCCCAACACCACGGGCATCGGCCTGGAGGAGGCCGGGGTCCAGCTCGACAAGGGCGGCTTCATCAAGGTCGACAAGGTCTCGCGCACCTCCGCGGGCAACGTCTACGCCGCCGGCGACTGCACGGGCGTGCAGATGCTGGCCTCGGTGGCGGCCATGCAGGGGCGCATCGCGGTCTGGCACGCGCTCGGGGAGGCCGTCCAGCCGCTGCGGCTGGCCACGGTGGCCTCCAACATCTTCACCGACCCGGAGATCGCGGCGGTCGGCGTCGCGCAGCGGGTGATCGAGGCGGGCGAGGTCGAGGCGAACGTGGTCAAGCTGCCGCTGGCCACCAATGCCCGGGCGAAGATGCAGGGGTTCAACGACGGGTTCGTCAAGCTGTTCTGCCGGCCGCACACCGGGATCGTGCTGGGCGGCGTGGTCGTGGCGCCGCGGGCGTCCGAGCTGATCCTGGCGGTGTCGGTGGCGGTGCAGCAGCGGCTGACCGTCGACCAGCTCGCCCACACGTTCGCCGTCTACCCGTCGCTGTCCGGGTCGATCACGGAGGCGGCCCGCCGGCTGATGCAGCCGGGCGTGTCCATCTAGCCCTTCCGATTCCGTTCGCCGTTCGCCGATCGGAGAAGACCTGCCGCCAGTGCTCGGCGGCTTGGATCATGTCCTGGCCGACGTGCTCGAGGAACTGGCTCATGTCCTCCAGCCGGACACCGGCGGGTGTGCCGGTGCCGAGGGTCTCGGCTCCCTGTAGGGCGGCCTCGGCCAGGATGGCGTTCATCCGGGCACTTGCCAGCCAGGCGCGGTACCAGACATCGTCATTGATCACGTAGCGGTCGCGTCGCCGTCGGGGGTCGCGTTCGCGTCGGATCAGTTCCTGCCCTTCGAGGTCGCTGATGGCCTTGGAGATCGATGCCGGGCTGACGTGAAGTCGTTGGACCAGGTCGGCGGCGGTGAGACTGCCGGCGTCAGTGGCGTAGAGACAGGCAAGCACTCTGGCCGTCATCCGCGGGAGCCCCGTCTTGGCCATCAGCGCGGCAAATCGTTCCTCGAAGTTGTGGACCGCCTCGGGATCGCGGCCGTGGGCGTCGGTGGCGGCGGGCGCCGTCGGGGACGGCGCCGGCTTGCGTCGGCGAGCGCGCCGTTCGGTGGCCTGGTGTGCCTGGTCGGGCCGGTAGTCGCCAGGGCCGCCGTTGCGCGTGATCTCGCGGGTGATGGTGGAGGTCGGTCGTGCCAGGCGTCTGGCGATCTCGGCGTAGGTGAGTGGTCAGGCAGGGCACCATCGCCAGGCTGGACGCTCACGCGAAGCGCGGCAGCGTGCACAATGATCTGAACGACGACGACAGCCCCGAACAGCCCGGCGAGACCGTCGAACTACGCGCCCGCACCGGTAACGGTGACATCGTGATCCGTCGTGTGCCGACCAATGATCCCGAAGTCGACATCGTCGGGGCCGATCGGGAGCCGGTGCGCAGCTCACCGGAGGAACCGCTCGATGTCTGGCGATAGGTGCACGAGACATCGATGGGACCTGGCCGCGTGGAAGCGCCGCTGACCGGGGTCGCGGGGTGGTCCGCACGGGGCCGGGGAACGACCTCGCGGAGCCCGCCGTCGAGGTGACTCCCGGATGGCAGGCCGGCCACCCGCGCGAAGTGGCAGCCGAGCTCTCGATCATGCGTCGCCACATGGAAGTGCGCGCTGACCATTGACGTTTGTTGGTATGGACGTCAAACTAATTCCCGAAGTTGGCGCAGTTGTTCAAAGGAGCTTCCATGCCCTATCGCCCCCCATTGGTCTCGCACGAGTACTTCGTCGCGGACCCGCCCGAGCTGCCGGTTCGTGCACGAGGCGAGGGTGGTCTGTCGGCGGTGACCGCTGCGGAGCTGGTCGCGGCCGACGGCGCCGAGGTGATGGTGAAGGCCGTCACCACGGCGGAGGAGACGCTGGTCGTCCAGGTGGGAGTGGCCGGTGAGGGAGTGATCCGGGTCCGGCTGTCGGAGGACCCGACCGCCAGGCCGCGTTCGGAGGGGGCCATCTCGCTGGTGACCCCCGGCACGTATCGAGGGGCACGTGCCGGGGTCGCGCCAGGGGAGCCGATCGTCGTGGACGCGGGCTCGTTGCGGGCCGAGATCAGCCTGGCGCCGTGGCATCTGCGCTTCACCGACGCCACCGGGAAGACGCTGGTCGAGCAGGATCGCGGGCACACCGACATCAGCGGGCGGCTGCGTACGCTCCCCTTCGGCCGCTCCAGCTCCAACGGCGCCCCCGTCGCGTACCACGAGAGCTTCGCCGCCGCGCCCGACGAGGCCTTCGCCGGGTTCGGCGAGTCGTTCACGCGGCTGGACAAGCGCGGCCAGCGCCCGCTCATGTGGAACTTCGACGCGTTCGGCGCCGAGTCGCAGCGGGCGTACAAGAACATCCCCCTGTACGTCTCCAGCAGGGGCTACGGCGTCCTCGTCGACAGCGGCGCCCCGACGGAGTTCGACGTGTGCCAGTCCACGCACAGCGTCGTGCAGATCATCGTGCCCGACGACGTGCTGGACTACTACGTGATCGCCGGTCCGACGCCGTCCGACGTGCTGGACCGGTACGACCTGCTGACCTCCCGCCCGTCGCTGCCGCCGAAGTGGGCGTTCGGGACCTGGATCTCCTCCGGTTTCTGCGTGGACAGCCAGGAGCGGGTGCTGGCCAGGGCGCGGACGATCAGGGAGCGCGGCATCCCGTGCGACGTGCTGCACCTGGACACGTACTGGCAGACCGACGGGCACTGGTCGGACCTGCAGTGGGACCCCGTGAACTTCCCCGATCCGGAGGGGATGCTGGCCGAGCTGGCGGGCATGGGGTTCAAGGTCTGTCTGTGGATGAACCCGTATATTTCCCACCTGAGCCCCGCCTTCGCTGAGGCCGCCGAAGCCGGATATTTCCTGAAGAACCAGGCCGGGGAGACCTATGTCGCCGACTGCTGGCACGGCTCCTTCCCGCCGTGCGGGATCGTGGACTTCACCAACCCGCAGGCCGTCGAGTGGTTCACCGGGCTGCTGAGAGGCCTGCTGCGCCAGGGCGTGGCCGCGTTCAAGACCGACTTCGCCGAGGGCGTGCCCGCCGACTCGGTCGCCTGCAACGGCATGACCGGCACCGACCTGCACAACGTCTACACCCTGCTGTTCAACGACGCCGTCGCCGCCGTCACCCGCGAGGTCCACGGCCACGACCTCGTCTGGGCCCGCTCCTCGTACCTCGGCGGCCAGCGCCACAGCGCCCAGTGGGGCGGCGACACCTACACCAGCTACGCCGCCATGGGCAGCACGATCAGGGGCGGCCTCGCGCACGGCCTGTCCGGCGTCCCGTTCTGGAGCCACGACGCCGGCGGTTTCACTGGCAGGCCCACCGACGACCTGTACGTGCGCTGGGCCCAGTTCGGCGCGCTCTCCCCGCTGCTGCGCCTGCACGGCACGACCACCCGCGAGCCGTGGGAGTTCCCCGCCGTCGAGGAGCAGGCCGTCGCCGCTCTGAAGCTGCGTTACCGGCTGATGCCGTACATCTACTCGGCGGCCGTCGAGGCCGCGCGCACCGGCGCGCCGATGATGCGGGCGATGTGCGTGGACCACCCGGACGACCCGGTGGCCTGGCAGGCCGACCTGCAGTACCTGCTCGGCCGCGACCTGCTCGTGGCCCCCATGACCGCGCCCGAGGGCACCCGTCAGGTGTACCTGCCGCGCGGCGCGTGGGTCGACTACTGGACGGGCGAGGTGCTCGAAGGCGCCCGGTACGTCACGGTCAGCAAGCCGCTCGACCAGATCCCCCTGTTCGTCCGGCACGGCGCGCTCATCCCGGTCACCACCACACCGGGGGACACGGTGGACGTGCCTGCCGAGATCACTCTCGTCGCCTTCGGAAGCGGCGACGCGACTGCGGAAATCCACGACGCGGACGGCGTGACGGTCGCCGTCGCCACCAGGGACGGCGACGTGCTGCGTGTCGCCGTCACCGGCCCGAAACGCGTCACCGGGGTCGAGATCGCCCCGGTGGCCGGAGCTCCCGTACGGGCCGTCATCAAGTAACACCCCCTGGAGGGATCATGGTCAAGTCAAGAGCCGTGGCGGTGCTGGCCGCCGCGGTCCTGGTTCTGTCGGCGTGCGGTTCCGGCGGCTCGGAGACGCCGGCCGGCCAGAACAGCAGTCAGCCGCGCACACTCAAGCTCTGGCACTACGAGTCGGCCGACAGCGCCATGGGCAAGGCGTGGGCCGAGGCGATCAAGAAGTTCCAGGCGTCGCACCCGAACGTGACCGTCAAGTTCGAGGAGAAGGGCTTCGAACAGATCCAGAAGGCGGCCAGCATGGTGCTGAACTCGGACGAGGCGCCGGACATCATGGAGTACAACAAGGGCAACGCCACCGCCGGCCTGCTCTCCAAGCAGGGCCTGCTCAGCGACCTCAGCGACGAGGCCACCAAGCGCGGCTGGGACAAGCTGCTGCCCGGCGGCCTGCAGACCACCGCCAAGTACGACGACCGCGGCGTCATGGGCTCCGGCAAGTGGTACGGCGTGCCGAACTACGGCGAGTTCGTGATGGTCTACTACAACAAGGACCTGTTCGAGAAGCACAAGGTCCAGGTGCCGACGACGTTCGAGCAGTTCACGGCCGCGATGGACACGTTCGTCAAGGCCGGGGTGACCCCCATCGCCACCGCCGGCGCCGAGTACCCCGCCCAGCAGATCTTCTACCAGCTCGCGCTGACCAAGGCGCAGAAGCCGTGGCTGGAGGCCTTCCAGTCCTACAAGGGCAAGGTGGACTTCCACGGCCCCGAGTTCACCTACGGCGCCGACACGTTCGCCGACTGGGTGAAGAAGGGCTACCTCGCCAAGAACTCGTCGGGGCTCAAGGCCGAGGACATGGGCGTGTCGTTCATCAACGGCAAGTTCCCCATGATGATCAGCGGTAGCTGGTGGTACGGCCGCTTCGCCTCGGAGATCAAGAAGTTCGAGTGGGGCCACTTCCTCTTCCCCGGCGCCACGATGGCCCCGGGCTCCAGCGGCAACATCTGGGTCGTGCCGGAGAAGTCGGAGAACAAGGACCTGGCCTACGACTTCATCGACATCACGATGAGCAAGGACATCCAGAACCTCCTGGGCAACTCCGGCGGCGTCCCCGTGGCCGCCGACCCGGCTGCGATCACCGATGCGAAGAGCAAGGAGCTCATCGAGACGTTCAACAAGCTCACCAGCGCCGACGGCCTGGCCTTCTACCCCGACTGGCCCGCGCCCGGCTACTACGACGTGCTGGTCGCCGGGGTCCAGAACCTCATCAACGGCAGCAAGGCCCCCGCCGCGGTGCTGGACGAGATCGCCAAGCCGTACGAGGACAACCTCGCCGACATTGGCAACTAGATGAGAGTGCGCACGAGGGGGTACTGGCTCTACCTGACCCCCAGCCTGCTGCTGTTCCTGGTGGTCATCGTCGTGCCGTTCCTCATGAACGTGGGCGCGAGCTTCACCCGCTGGTCGGGGGTGGGCACGCCCAGGTGGATCGGGTTCGACAACTACACCAGGCTGCTGAAGGACGAGCGGTTCTGGCAGTCGTTCCAGCACAACGTGGGCCTGATCGTGGCCATGGCCATCGTGCCGACCGCGATCGGCCTCGTGCTGGCGGCCGCCCTGTTCGACTACATCGGCAAGAAGTTCGGCCCGCGCACGGCCTCGGCGCTGCGGGCCATGTACTACCTGCCGCAGGTGCTGCCGGTGGCGGTGGCCGGCGTGGTGTGGGGCTGGATGCTGCACCCGTCGTACGGCGCGGTCAACCAGATCTTCGGCCTGGACCTCGACTGGCTCGGCGATCCCGACCTGGCGCTGGCCACGGTCATGGCGGTCATGGTCTGGTTCCAGCTCGGCTACCCGGTCGTGATCTTCATGGCCGGGCTGCAGCGGGTGGACCCGGCCTACTACGAGGCGGCCGAGATCGACGGGGCCTCGTGGTGGCGCAAGTTCTGGCACATCACGCTGCCGCAGATCCGGCCGGAGGTCTTCGTGGTGCTGCTGACCTGCACGATCGCCGCGCTGAAGGTGTTCGGGCCGATCTTCGTGCTGACCCGCGGAGGGCCCGGCAACGCCACCATGGTCCCGTCGTACTTCTCGTACCTGAACTTCTTCCAGAAGAGCAACGTCGGGTATGGCTCCGCCATCGCCACGGTGCTGGCCCTGATCATCATCGTGGTGACGTTCCTGTTCCTGCGCGTCCAGGAGCGTGACCAATGAGGGGGCCGGGGCGCTGGGCGGTGCTGTTCGCGCTGGTCGTGCTGGCGGTCGTGATGGTGTTCCCGTTCGCGATCGTGGCGATCAACGCGGTCAAGTCGCCCGCCGAGTACAGCTCGCAGGGCCCGCTGAGCCTGCCCGACGGGCTCTATCTCCAGGGGATCGTCGACTTCTGGAACCGGGTCGAGTTCGGCACGAAGCTCTGGAACAGCCTGCTGATCAGCGCCTCCGTGGCGGTGCTCGCCGTCGTCCTGTCGGTGCTCAACGCGTACGCGCTGGGCATCGGCAGGGTGAAGGGCCGGCTGTCGATCCTCGTGCTGTTCCTGGTGGCCAACACGCTGCCGCAGGAGGCGCTGGCCTACCCGCTGTACTACCTGGCCAAGGCCGTCGGGCTGTACGACACGAAGCTGGCCCTGATCATCGTCATGACCGTGATCCAGGCGGCGTTCGGCACGTACCTGCTGAGCGCGGTGCTGGGCCAGTTCCCGAAGGAGATCCTGGAGGCGGCGGCGATCGACGGCGCGGGGCGGCTGCGGTCGCTCTGGCGGATCGTGGTGCCGATCAGCCGGCCCACGCTCAACGTCCTGCTGATCTTCTTCTTCATCTGGACCTGGAACGAGTTCTTCCTTCCGTTGATCTTCCTCATCTCCAACGACACCCAGACGGTGCCCGTCGCGCTGGGCGTCCTGCAGGGCGAGAAGTACATGGACGCCACGATGTCCAGCGCTTCAGCCCTGCTCGGCGTCGTGCCGGCGATCGCCTTCTTCCTGATCTTCCAGCGCACGCTGACCCGTGGTGTGACGGTCGGCGCCATCAAGTGATGGAGAATCCCCCAATGCGAAAAATCCCGATACTGGCTACCCTCACCCTCGCGGCCGCGCTGCTGGCCGCGCCCCCCGCCCAGGCCGACGGCTACCCGTTCCAGAACCCGGCCCTGCCGGTGGAGCAGCGGGTCGACGACCTGCTCGGCCGCCTCACGCTCCAGGAGAAGCTGGGGCTGCTGCACCAGTCGCAGGCGGCCATCCCGCGGCTGGGCATCGCGTACCACAAGAACGGCACCGAGGCGCTGCACGGCGTCGCCTGGTCCAACGACTTCAACGACAAGTGGAGCCAGAAGCTCGCAAGCGGCACCATGTTCCCGCAGGCCGTGGGGCTGGCCAGCACGTGGGACCCGGCGCTGATCAAGAAGGTGGGCTCCGCCGTCGGCGACGAGGCCCGCGGCTACAACGCCGTGGACCCGACCGTGTGGGGCCTGCAGGTGTGGGCGCCCGTCGTGGACCTGCTGCGTGACCCGCGGGCGGGCCGTAACGAGGAGGGCTACTCGGAGGACCCGCTCCTGACCGGGGCGATCTCCACGGCCTACGGCAAGGGCCTGCAGGGTGACGACCCCTTCTACCTGAAGACCGCGCCCGTGCTGAAGCACTACCTCGCCTACAACAACGAGAGCAACCGTAGCCTCAGCTCCTCCAACCTGACGCCGAAGCTCAAGCACGAGTACTACGAGCCGGCCTTCAAGGCGGCCATCTCGGCCAACGCCGCGACCGGGGTCATGGCGTCGTACAACCTGGTCAACGGGCGGCCCAACCACGTCAACCCCGACCTCGGCACCACGGTCAGGTCGTGGACGGACAAGACGCTCTACAACGTGAGCGACGCCTGGGGGCCGCACGCGCTCACCGACCTGGAGAAGTACTACGACACCAAGCCCGAGGCCTTCGCCGCGGTGCTCAAGGCCGGGCTCGACAGCTTCACCATCGACGACAACAACCCCGGGCCGCTGGCCGAGCACCTCACGGCCGCGCTGAACCAGGGGCTCATCACGCAGGCCGACGTGGACAGGTCCGTACGGAACGTGCTGACCATCCGCACCCGGCTGGGGCACTTCGACCCGGACGGCGGGCCGTACAAGAAGATCACCAAGGATGTGATCAACAGCCCGGCCAACCAGAAGCTCAACCGGGAGGCGGCGGGCAAGGCGGCGGTGCTGCTGCGCAACTCCGGCGCCCTGCCGTTCAAGGGGCCGAAGTCGGCTGCCGTCGTCGGGCCGCTGGCCGGGACGCTGTACCACGACTGGTACGGAGGCACCATGCCGTACCAGGTGACGCCGCTCGACGGGATCAAGGAGCGCGTCGCCGACGTGAGCACCGGCACCGGGCTGGAGCGGATCGCGCTCAAGCACCTGGCCTCCGGCAAGTACATCACCGCCACCGGCACCGGGCCCGACGACAACGCGGCCCTGGTCGACACGGCGCCCACCGCGGCCTCCGAGTGGGACCTGACCGACTGGATGAGCGGCGTGTCCACGCTGCGCAACGCGGGCAACGGCAAGCTGCTCGGCGGCGACTGGCGCTCGCTCGACACCGACGACGACCAGCCCCATGGCTGGTACGTGCAGCAGCAATTCGAGCTCCAAGCACAGGCCGACGGCAGCTACCTGATCAGGTACGCGGGCTACGAGACCGGCGATGGCTGGTACGGCCTGCCCGAGCCGTACGTCACGGTCTCCGCCGACGGCGCGCTCGGCCTGGGCACCAAGGAGCAGGCGGCGAAGTTCGGCAAGGAGGTCGTCTCCGACGGCGTCGCCGAGGCCGCCGCGCAGGCCGCCAAGGCCGAGGTGGCGGTCGTGGTGGTCGGCAGCAACCCGTTCGTCGCGGGGCGCGAGGTCCACGACCGCGCCAACCTGCAGCTCGGCGAGGGGCAGCGGCGGCTGATCGAGGCCGTGCGCAAGGCCAACCCGCGCACGGTCGTCGTCCTGGAGACCAGCTACCCGGTCATCGTGGACGCACCGAACCTGCTGTGGACCACGCACGCGGGCCCGGAGACCGGCCACGCGGTCGCCGACGTGCTCTTCGGCGCCGTCAACCCGGCCGGCCGGCTCCCCCAGACCTGGCCCGCCACCGACAATCTGCCGAGCATCTACGACTACGACCTGGCCAAGACCGGGATGACGTACCTGTACGGGAAGGACAAGCCGCTCTACGCGTTCGGGCACGGCCTGAGCTACACCACGTTCGGCTACCAGGGGCTGAGCGTCAAGGGCGACAAGGTGAGCGTCAAGGTCACCAACACCGGCAAGGTGAAGGGTGACGAGGTGGTCCAGCTCTACACCCACCAGCACGAGTCCCGCTTCAAGCAGCCGGTCAAGCAGCTGCGCGGCTTCCAGCGGGTCACCCTGAACCCGGGCGAGACCCGTACCGTGACCTTCGCCCTGAAGAAGGCGGACCTGGCGGTCTGGGACTACACCCGGGGCAAGTGGGCCGTCGAGAGCGCCACCCACGACGTCCTCGTCGGCTCCGCCTCGGACCGGATCCGCGTGTCCACGACCCTGCGCGTGTCCGGCGAGACCATCCCCGTACGCGACCTGACCAGGACCACGCGGGCCATGGACTTCGACGACTACTCGGGCGTGGCGTTCGCCGACGAGACGAAGGCCGGCGGCGAGGCCGTGGAAGGGTCGGCCGGGGACTGGATCTCCTTCACCGGCGCCTCCTTCGGCTCCCGTTTCACGGCGGGGGTGTCGTCGGTGAGCGGCGGCGCCATCGAGCTGCGCTCGGGCTCGCCGACCGGCGCCCTGCTGGGGACCGTCCAGGTGCCGGCCACCGGCGGGATCTACCAGTGGGGTACGGCGACCGCCTCGGTCAAGGCGGGCACCGGCAGCCTGTACCTCGTGTTCAAGGGCGACCTGCGGATCAAGGACTTCGCACTCTCGTAAGGAAATTCCTCCTTGGATAGTAGTGTTATCCGATAGCATCGCTATCCAAGGAGGTTCGTAATGATCGTGATCGTGCTGCTCGTCGCCGCGCTGGTGTTCCGGCTCCTGGGGCGTTCGTGGCAGTTGAGTGCCGCTCGCGGGCTGGCCGTCATGCTGGTGGTGACGGCCAGTGCGCATTTCGTACCGGCGGGCGTGGCCTTCATGCCCAACCATGCCGACATGGTGGCCATGGTGCCGCCGTTCGTGCCGTTCCCCGCCTTGGTGGTCTACCTGACCGGCGTGCTGGAGCTGGCAGGGGCGGTCGGCCTCGTGCTCGAGAGGACCCGCAAGGCCGCCGGGATCTGCCTGGCGCTGCTCTTTGTGGCGATGCTCCCGGCCAACATCTATGCCACGCTCGCCGGCCAGGACGTGACGCCGCTGTGGCTGCGGATCCCTGAGCAGGTCGTCTACATCGCGATCGCACTGTGGGCGGCGCTCGGGAGCCGTCGTTAATTCGTTGTGTATCCAAACTATTGACCTTCAACGCGCCCGTGTGTGAGCCTTCTGGTAGAGCTCATGCGCGAAGGCGCGGTGACGGTCAGGGTCCTGCACTCTGCTCGTGCATGGCGGTCATCTGAAGCCTTTGGGGCGCCTGTCGGCGTGCCTGGAAAGGAAGAGCCGCGCATGCGAAGAAGATTATTCGTGATGCTGACGACCGCGGTCGTCCTGCTCGTGGCGGCGGTCGTGCGGATGTCGCCGGTATCGGCCGTCGCCTCGGACCCGTACGCGTACAAGAACGTCAGGATCGACGGCGGCGGCTTCGTACCCGGCATCATCTTCAACCAGACGGAGAAGAACCTCATCTACGCCCGCACCGACATCGGCGGGGCGTACCGGTGGAACCAGTCGACCAAGTCCTGGACCCCCTTGCTGGACTGGGTCGGCTGGGACAAGTGGGGCTACAACGGCGTGATCAGCCTCGCCACCGACCCCGTGCAGACCAACCGGGTGTACGCCGCCGTCGGCATGTACACCAACAGCTGGGATCCCAACAACGGCGCGATCCTGCGTTCGACGGACAAGGGCGACAACTGGCAGGTCACGCCGCTGCCGTTCAAGCTCGGCGGCAACATGCCCGGCCGCGGCATGGGCGAGGCGCTCTCCGTCGACCCGAACAACAACAGCGTCCTCTACCTCGGCACCCCCAACGGCAACGGGCTGTGGCGCAGCACCGACTACGGCGCCACCTGGGCCAAGGTGGCCAGCTTCCCGAACCCGGGCAACTACGCCCAGGACCCGAACGACCCCAACGGCTACCTGAGTCACAAGCCGGGCGTGGTCTGGGTGACCTACGACCCGCGCTCGTCCGCCAAGGGCACCACCACCAAGACCATCTACGTGGGCGTCGCCGACAAGGAGAACAGCGTCTACCGCACGACCGACGCGGGCGCCACCTGGTCGCGCGTGGCCGGCCAGCCGACCGGCTACCTCGCCCACAAGGGCGTGCTGGACACGGTCAACGGCTACCTCTACATCGCGACGAGCGACACGGGCGGCCCGTACGACGGCGCCAAGGGCGACGTGTGGCGCTACGCCACGGCGACCGGCACCTGGACCCAGATCAGCCCCGTCCCGTCCGCCAGCTCCGACGACTACTTCGGCTACAGCGGCCTGACCATCGACCGGCAGAAGCCCGGCACGATCATGGTGGCCACGCAGATCTCCTGGTGGCCGGACGTGATCTTCTTCCGGTCCACGGACTCGGGCGCGACCTGGACCCGCGTGTGGGACTGGACCTCGTACCCGAACCGCAGCTTCCGCTACAAGCAGGACATCACGGAGAACCCGTGGCTGACGTTCGGCAGCAACCCGCAGCCGCCTGAGGTCACGCCGAAGCTCGGCTGGATGACGGAGTCCCTGGAGATCGACCCGTTCGACTCGAACAGGATGATGTACGGCACCGGCGCCACGATCTACGGCACCGAGAACCTGGCCCAGTGGGACGCGGGCGCCCAGTTCACCATCAAGCCGATGGCCAAGGGCCTGGAGGAGACGGCCGTCCTCGACCTGATCAGCCCGCCGAGCGGCGCGTCCCTGGTCAGCGCCCTGGGCGACATTGGCGGCTTCCGCCACACGAACCTGGACGCCGTACCGTCGATGATGTTCACGGCCCCCGTCTTCACCTCGACCACCAGCCTGGACTACGCGGAGAAGTCCCCGTCGATCATGGTCAGGGCGGGCAACTTCACCGACGCCGACCGCCCGAACGACAGCCACGTGGCCTTCTCCACCGACGGCGGCGCGAACTGGTTCCAGGGCACGGAGCCGGGCGGCATCAACGAGGGCGGCACGGTGGCGGCCGCCGCCGACGGCTCCCGCTTCGTCTGGGCGCCGAAGGGCGTCACGCCGGTCTACTCGGTGGGGTACGGCAACTCCTGGCAGCAGGCCTCCGGCCTGCCCACGGACGCGGTCGTGGAGTCCGACCGGGTGAACGCCTCGAAGTTCTACGGCTTCAGCGGCGGCCGCCTGTACGTCAGCACGAACGGCGGTGCCACCTTCACCGCCACCGCGGCGACCGGCCTGCCCACCAGCGGCAAGTTCAAGGCGGTGCCCGGCAAGGAGGGCGACCTGTGGCTGGCCGGCGACGGCGGCCTGTGGCACTCGACCAACAGCGGCGCCTCGTTCACCAAGGTCTCCGGCATCACCAAGTCCGTGAACGTCGGCTTCGGCAAGGCGGCTCCCGGGGGCACGTACATGGCGATCTTTGCGGTCGCCACGATCGACGGCGTCACCGGCCTGTACCGCTCGGACGACGCCGGCGCGAGCTGGGTGCGCATCAACGACGACAAGCACCAGTGGGGCAACATGGGCGAGGCCCTGACGGGCGACCCCAGGGTGTACGGCCGCGTCTACGTCGGCACGAACGGCCGCGGCATCCTGTACGGCGACCGCACGGGCCCACCGGTGACCGTCACCCCCACCGTCACGCCCACGGTCACCCCCACCGTCACGCCCACCGTGACACCCACGGTGATGCCGACCACCGGGTCGGGCTGCTCGGCGACGTACAAGGGCACGAACGAGTGGTCGGGCGGCTTCCAGGCGGAGGTCACGGTCAAGAACACGGGCACGGCGCAGATCTCGGGCTGGAAGGTCACCTGGACCTGGGCGGGGGACCAGAAGATCAGCCAGCTGTGGAGCGGCACCCCGACCCAGACGGGCGCCAACGTGAGCGTCGCGAACGCGGGCTATAACGGCACCCTGGCCCCGAACGCGACGACCTCGTTCGGCTTCACGGCCAGCTACACCGGCACCAACACCCCACCCGCCACCCTCACCTGCACCCCAGCGTGACAAGGCACCCCTGGGAGGCCCCACGCCGGCCTCCCAGGGCGCTCACACCCCCTTCGACCCCGCAAACCCCCGCTCGCTCCGCTCGCCGGTCAGGCCGCTGCGACCATCGAGGTCATTCCTCGTGCACGAGGCGTCGCAGCAGGTCACGTAGCGTTTTCTGGTCGGCCGTGCTGAGTCGCGTTGCAGTGGGGTTGCCGGCCAGCAGGCCTTCCTGGAGCCGTCGCTTGACAGCGGCTCCCTCACGGCTCAGCCGTACGGCTCGCACTCGGCGATCTCCCACCTGCTCATCGCGCTCTACCAGCCCACGCCCCTGGAGCCGGTCCATGGTGATGGTGACATTGGAAGGATTGGCGCCGAGAAGGTCGGACAGCGCGCGCATCGACATGGCCTCCTCTGCAGACAGCAGCATCAGGGCACGCGCCTGCGGCATCGACAGCCCTGTCTCTGCGACCTTGGCCTCGTAGTGGGCATGCGTGCGGGCATGCAACCGCCCAGCCAGCTCGATGATCTCGCGGACGCACCCGTCGTCTCCAATCCCGGTCACCCCTCCAGTTTAGCTACTACTGCATGAGTAGCATCTTGCCTGCGCCAGAAAGATACTGCTACAACATAAGTATCTTCAGTTGCTCTAAGGAGACACGTCATGGATCTGGGACTCAACGGCAAGATCGTGTTCATCACCGGTGGGAGCGGCAGCATCGGAAGGGCGCTGGTACGAGTGTTCGCCGCGGAAGGGGCCCGGGTTGCGCTCACCTACCATGCCAACGAGGTGCGCGCCAAAGAGCTGGCCGAGGAGATCGGCGGGATGGCGGTTCACTACGATCTCGGTGATCCGGCATCCATCAAGGCCGCCGTGGAGGGCGTCGTCACCGCGTGGGGACGCTTTGACGTGCTGGTGGCCAATGCCGCGTTGATGAGGCGCCCAGTGCCTGGCCGAGCCTTCGAAGACATCCCGGTCGAGGAGTGGACCCAGGCTCTGCGGGTCAACCTGGAGGGCACCTTCCACACCGTGCAGGCGGCGCTGCCCTTGATGAAGGCCGGCTGCTGGGGCCGGATCGTCTTCCTGTCCTCCGACGGCATCCGCGTCGGCATGGTCGGGCGCGAGGAGTTCGCCGCGAGCAAGGCCGCCCTGGAAGGCTTCAGCCGCAGCCTCGCCGCCGAGGTGGGACGCTCGGGCGTGCTCAGCAACGTGGTCGCGCCCGGTGGCACCATGCCCGAAGAGCAGGCCGCGCTGATGGCGGCCAACCCCATGGCCGCCAAGATGCTCGACCGGACGGCCACCGGTCGCTTCTCCTCCCCGTCCGATGTGGCCAACACCGTCGCCTTCCTCGCCTCGGCCGCCAACGGCAACATCACCGGGGCCGTGGTTCCGGTCTCGGGCGGAATGTGAACACGTGTGGGGCCGAACCTCCACCACCGAAAGAATGGAAGACATCATGAGCAAGGTTTGGTTCATCACCGGTTCGTCCCGCGGCCTGGGCCGCAATTTCGTCGAGGCCGCCCTATCCCGCGGCGACAAGGTGGCCGCGACCGCCCGCAACACCGCGCACCTTGATGACTTGGTCGCCACCTACGGCGACGCGGTACTTCCGCTTGAGCTGGACGTGACCGAAAGAGTCGCGGTCTTCGAGAGCGTGAAGCGGGCCAAGGAGCGCTTCGGCCGCCTCGACGTCATCGTGAACAACGCCGGCTACGGCCTGTCCGGCGCCGTCGAGGAGCTGACCGAGCAGAACCTGCGCGACCAACTGGAGACCAACCTGTTCGGCGCGGTGTGGGTCGTCCAGGCCGCGCTGCCCTACCTACGCGACCAGGGCAACGGGCATATCATCCAGATCTCCTCGGTCGGCGGCCTCACCGTGTTCCCACTCGGCGGCGGATACGTCGCCTCCAAGTGGGCACTGGAAGGCCTGAGCGAAACCCTCGCCCAAGAAGTCGCCGCCTTCGGCATCAAGGTGACCCTGGTCGAGCCCGGCTCCTACGCCACCGAAGGAGCCGCCGGCGCCGTCCACGCCGACGCCAACCCGCTCTACGACGGTCTGCGCGAGAGCTTCGCCGAGTTCGCCAAGACGCTCGACGTCGGCGACCCGGCCGCCGCGGGCCGGGCACTGCTCAAGGTCGCCGACTCCGACAACCCGCCGCTGCGGGTGTTCTTCGGCACCCAGGGCAACCAGATCCTCCCGCAGGTCTACGCCGACCGGCTAAAGACCTGGACCGACTGGCACCACCTTGCAACGGAGGCACACGGACACACCCCCGCCGCCCCGGCCGCCTGACCCGGCGACCGATCTGCGGGAAGGCGCAGACCACACCACGGGAACCTCTCCAGCAGGACAACGGCCCCTCACCCCGGAGCGTGCGCACACCTCGACCGGGGTTGGGGGCCGTAATGGGGTCTCTCGTCATTAGCCGCGTTTCAGCCGACCGTCGTCATGGAGCACCGCGACGCAGGACATGCCGACACAAGTTTCCCTTCAACGGCCGTCACCCTCCGGAGTGCGGTCAGTCGCCTGCCACCGGCCTCCAGAGCACGGCGTGCTGCTGACCATCGGGATACATCGCGTTCCCGGCGATCTCCCCGTAGACGTTGATGGCGTTGGCGGCCGTCGCCGTGCCGCCCGCCGGGTCGGGAAGCAGGGCTGGTGCCTGCGATGGGTCGGCCCACACCGCCGCGCGGGCAGTGCCGGAAGCCGGGTCGCAGGTGTGCGTCCCGACGATCACGTCCCCGTCGTTGATGGCCTTCGGGCCGGCCACGCCGCCGCCGTCCTCAAGGCGCCGCATGCCCGTCTCGCGGTTCCACACGAAGCCGGCCTGGAGCACGCCGTCCGCGCCGAGCGCCGACTGACCGACGACTTGGCCCCGGTTGTTGAGACCGCTTGCCTCGCTCCAGATGCCGCCCAGAGTGCCCAGCTCGGTGACGGTGTCGTTCTCCCACAGGAAGGCGCGCTGGGTCTGCTGGTTCGCCGGCGCTCTGTCGGTGCGGCGATGAGTGCCGGCGATCTGGCCGGCTGTGTTGATGCCCGTGGCCTCGCTGCCGGCGACGACGTCGAGATCGGTCTTGACCCCGTTCCTGATCACGAAGGCGTGCCTGAGTGTGCTGGAGGAGTTGGGCAGCCAGGTGCGGTATTCGCCGACGATGACGCCCTGGTTGACGTCCCTGGGGAACGCGGCGAACCCTCCGAAGGTGCCCAGGTCCTGCATGGTCCCGTTGTGCCAGAGGAAGGCGTGACTTTTCTCCGACTCCGTGTAGCTGTTGCCGACGACATGGCCTTCCTCGTCGATATCGGAGGCGTAGCCTCTGGGGCCACCGAGGGTGCCCACGTCGATGACTCCGCCGTCGTCCCAGACGATCGCCCGGGTCTCGCCGGTCGCGGTCCTGCTGAAACCAGCGATCTGCCCGAGGTCGTTGATGTCGAGTGCGCCGCCGGTGACGCCGAGGTCGACGGCCTCCCACCGGTCGGTCGCCGTCAGGCACTCGTCCGCCGCGGCCGGGCTCGCGCCCAGCGTCTGCCCCGCCGATGTCATGAGGAGGGCGCTCGCCAGGATTGTGCGGCTCTTGCTCGTGGATCGCATGATCATCACCGCATATCGGATAGCCGGCAATTCAAAACGATCACAAAGATAAACGCGTCGGCAATTTTCGCCAAGAGTCGGCACTCGAGAATTCGCGAGAAAAGCATCGGGCGAATTAACGTTTCCTGTGCGAGCCGGGCCCCCGGTTCCCGCTCGTTGATCACGGAGGGAAAGGGGATCGTCACAATCTGTTTCCCCCACGCGGAAAGCAGAATCGAAAGTTGCGAACAAAGCCGGTCCCGTCAGCGTCCAACGCTTCGTGATCAGTGTGACACTCTCCTTGCTGCTGGCCTTTTCCCCGGCGACCGTGACCGAGATCCCGAAGAACTTCCTGCTCACCGAACGCGACGCGCGCAGGCCGCTGGCCCCCAACGAGGCAGAAGAAAAGGGCTATGAGATCAGCGACAAACTCACCACGCCACTGGAGCTGAACCCGTGTGTGCACCGGCGTGCCGTCGACCGCGACCGGCTGGCGGCCCGCACGATCACGCTCTGGACCAGCGCCCCCAGCAGCTCCTCCGAACAGCTCGTCATCTACAAGAGCCCCCGTGCCGCCCATGCCGCGCTCACCCGTCTGCGTGCCGAGGTCAAGCGGTGCGCGCGCAAGGGCGACCCGTCGGCGCCCGAACTCAAGATCCGGTGGCGGACGACCAAGGCCAAGGTGGGGGACGAGGCCGCGGGCATGGGCTATCAGACCTGGCAGGACGGCTACGTGAACCAGACGATCAGCGGTGTCGCCGCGCGCCGAGGCAGCGCACTGATGATCTACACGACCACCGAGGGAGCCTACGAACCCGGCGGGCTTACCAAGGCCGCCAGGAAGATGGCCGCCAAGGTGTGTAAGTTGCCCGGCGTCTGCTGACCCGGCCGCAGCGCCGGGGTTGCGGACCCCCCCGAGATGCCGCGGTCGGACTGCCGGCCTCTTCTCTCCGTGTCTCGAGTGGATCCGATACACGGGGCCGCGGGCCGGCCTGCCCGCGGCCCCGTGTCATGAGATGTCAGCAGCCGCCCCGGTTGTACGCCCTGAACACGTTGCTCCATCTGCCGACGTACCTTGCTTCTCCCGCTCCCACACAGAAATAGGTGTTTCCACCCAGCAGGTAGGTCACGAAGATGTTCTCCCCGGCGCCGGAGCAGTTCTTGTACATGGCCGCGTCACCGTCCCGGTAGAGGCCGCAGGCGGCCGTCACGTAGCTGCGCTCGTTGACGGTGCTCGTCAACGTGGCGGCGGCCGGGTTCGCGGTGACCAGGGTGGCGCTGATGGCCGCGAGGGTGACCGGCAGGGCGAACCGGGACAGCTTCTTGATGGTGAGTGACATGGCTTGGACTCCTGTTCTGGTTCATCGGCCGCCCTGTCCTGCTGGGGATGCAGAGCATCGGGTAGCGGCCTTTCCGCCCGGGGATCGCTGCCCGGGCTGGGTGCAGGGCTCAGCAAAGCCACCGCGGTCAGGTGTCCAACAGGGGCCCGGACGCACTCGGACAGAATCGGTCCACACGCCGGCCAGTTCCGGACGGTACGCCGCCGTGGTGCGCCATCCTCCGAATACGGAGGGTCACCGAATGACGTGAATCCTCCACTGGCCGCCACTCCTGGGGAGTGGACGGCCAGGCTGATGGGCGCGTCAGATGCGGTTCAACGGCGGCGGCGGCAGGAACGGCTGCTGCTCGCCCTGGACCTCCTGCGCGGCCTCAACCGATTCGGCGGTGGCGCGGCGGGCAGAAGCAGGCAGATTCTCGCGGCTGGCATATTAAGCGGGAAGGTCATGGTCTTGCCCCTTTCGGTTGGGCGTATCCCCGACCTGTCCATTTAGATATACCCCCCACTTATCCGCATTACGTCGAAAACGGGCATAACTCCCTTTGTGTACGAGTGTCGTAGGTGGCGATCCTGGGAGCTGTGCTTTGCGGCTGTCCGGGCCTTGGGCAGTAGGAACAACAGGACCGCCGCGATGGCGGCGGCGGTGAGGGTACTGCGCCGGGCATACCGAACTGGCCGCCCGCTCCTGGGAAGTGGGCGGTCAGGCCGACGCTTGCGTCAAGTGCGGTTCAACGACGGCGGCGGCGGCGGGCACGGCTGCTGCTGTCGCTGTCGCTGCCGGACCTGGTCGGCCCAATCGGATCGGGCGGTGGCGCGGCGGGCAGAAGCAGGCAGATTCTCGCGGCGGACATGTAGCGCGGGAAGGTCATGGTCTCGCCTCCTTCGACGTTGACGGGCGTGTCCCCAACCTCTTCCTAAAATGCCCCATCAGTTCCACATTACGCCGAAAGCGGGGCAAAACGGTCAGAAAAAGTTCGTCTCCCATGTAGACGACGATTCTCTCGATTGCTAACGTTGTCTTCGCCAGAGACGATGTTTAGGGATAGATTCGAACGTCGGGCGTGGTAGTACTGAGTTCCGCGAAGGAGGCCGGACAAACAAGCAGGTGCACCCATGACCGAGCGCTACCTCGGTGTCCTCGGGATCGCCGAGGCCCTGGGCGTGAGCCGTCATGCGGTGCACAAGTGGCGTAGCCGCTATTCGGACGACTCCGATCACCCGTTCCCGGTGCCGGACGTCGAGGTCGACGGAGCTCCCGGCTGGCGGGCCGACCGGCTGGCGGAGATCGCGCGGTGGCGCGAGGGGCTGCCCGGCCGTGGCGCGGGCGGGGGCCGTCCTTCCCTCGCGCGTCAGGAGTACCTCAAGGAAGCAGGGTTGCGCGGCCTGACCCGGGACGAGGCGATACGCGCGCTTGCCACGTTCGCCGAAGAGTTTCCCGAGATGACCGAGCCGGAGATCTGCGCCTGGCTCGTCGGGAAATGGCGCAGCTAGCCCTTCCCCCAAACCTCATCAGCACAGAAGGCGATGACGCATGCCCGAAATCGGCGGGGACACCGCACCGGGATTCGAAGCAGTACGTGAGGCGTTCGCGGCCAACCTGGCCGGCGGCCAGGAAACAGGGGCCGCGGTCAGCGTCTACCTGCACGGCCGGAAGGTCGTCGATCTGTGGGGCGGGATCGCCGACCCCGAGGCCGGCCGCCCATGGGGGCGCGACACCCTGCAGGTCGTCTACTCCACCACCAAGGCTGTCACGGCCACCTGCGCCCTCCTGCTGGCCCAGCGGGGCGAGCTGGACCTCGACGCACCCGTGGCCGAATGCTGGCCGGAGTTCGCCGCCAACGGAAAGGACCGCATCCCGGTCCGCTGGCTGCTCACCCACCAGGCCGGACTGCCCGCGATCGACCACCCCGTCACCCCCGAGGCGGCGATCGCCTGGGAGCCCGTGGTGACCGCGCTGGCAGCTCAGCGCCCGTACTGGGAGCCGGGCACGGAGCACGGCTACCACGGGCTCACCTACGGCTGGCTCGTCGGAGAGGTCGTGCGCCGGGCGTCCGGCCGCAGCATCGGCACGTTCCTCGCGGAGGAGATCGCCGCACCGCTCGGGCTGGACCTGTGGATCGGGCTGCCGAAAACCGAGCAGCACCGGGTCAGCCGGATCATCGCACCCCCGCCCGACTGGGAGGCCATGGCCGGAATCGAGCTGAACGCCCTTCCCGAACCCATGCGCGAGGTCATGGCGGCCTTCGCCGATCCGGCGTCGTTGACCAGGCGCTCGATCGCCGTCGTCACGCCCCCGCTGGACCACAACAGGCCGGAGGAGCAGGCCGCGGAGATGCCCGCCACCAACGGCATCTGTACGGCCCGCGCCCTGGCCCGTTTCTACGCCGCGCTCATCGGCGAGGTCGACGGGCACCGCATTCTCACCGCCGAGACCCTGGCCGCCGCGACCGTGGAACAGGTCAGCGGCATCGACCGCATCCTGCGCGTGCCCGTCCGCATCGGCACCGGTTTCGGCCTTCCGACACCGGACGCGTTCTGGTACTCGCCGACCGCGTTCGGCTTCCCCGGCCGCGGCGGATCGCTCGGCTTCGCCGACCCGGCCACCGGCCTCGCGTTCGGATATGTCATGAACCGCGTCCTGGAAGGCGTGCCGGACCTCAGGGCCGCGAACCTCCTTGCCGCAGTGCGGCGGGCGATGAAGGCGTCCTTCAGACATCGGCGAACAGCTCGTCGATCTATCGCAGAGAGTTGACAATCAGCCTTTGACTGCGCCGACGACGACGCCCTTGATGAAGTGGCGCTGGACGAACGGGTAGATGGCGGCGACCGGGATCATGGCCAGCACGAGGACCGCCATCCGGACGGAGGTGACCGGGACGGCGGCCAGGCCCAGGCTGCTGGGGTCCACCGTGCCCGAGGCGGTCTGCATGGGGGCGCCGTCCAGCACGTAGGTCCGCAGCACCAGCTGCAAGGGCCACTTGGCGCTGTCGTTGAGGTAGAGCATGGCGTTGAAGAACGCGTTCCAGTAGGACACCGCGTAGAACAGGCCGATCACCGCCAGCGCCGCCTTGGACAGCGGCAGCACGATCTTGCGGAAGATGAGGAAGTCGCTCGCTCCCTCGATCTTGGCGCTCTCGATGACCTCTCCGGGGATGCCCATGAAGAACGAGCGCAGCACAACCAGGTTGAAGGCCGAGATGGCGCCGGGAAGGATCAGCGACCAGTAACTGTCGATCAGGCCCAGGCTGTTGACCAGCAGGTATGAGGGGATGATGCCGGGTCCGAACAGGAAGGTCACCAGCACCGTGAACAGCAGTGGCCGATGCAGGAACGAGCCTGGACGCGACAGCCCGTAGGCGGCCATGGCCGTGACGCTCAGGCTGATGGCCGTACCGACGACGGTGACGCCGATGCTGACGAGGAGCGCCTTGATCACCACGCCGCCACCGAGCACCTCGGCGTAGGCCTGGAAGCTGAACCCGTCGGGGATCATCACGAGGCCGCCCGCCTCGTTGATGGCCTTCCCGGAGGAGATGCTCGTCAGCACCACGACGTAGATCGGGAAGACGACGACGAGCACCATGATGACGAGGCCGGCCGCCTTGGTGAGCTTGCCGGCGATGGACGGCTCGTCGTCCCAGGCGGGTCGGAGCCGCGAGCGTGTGATGGACGTCATGAGACGGCCTCCGGAGTGAGCATCGCAGGGAGTGCCGGCGGACTAGGAGCGGAGCGCAGGATGTCGTCGGGAAATTCGGGAAATACTGTCATGAGCGCTGATAGATTCCCTGTTCGCCGAGCCGGTGTGCGATCTTGTTGGAGATCAGGATGAGGACCAAGCCGATCAGGCCCTTGAAGAGGCTGGCCGCCGCCCCGATGCTGTAGTCGGCGGTCTGCAGGCCGAGCCAGTAGACGTAGGTGTCGATCACCTCGGCCGCGTCGGCGCCCACAGCGGACCGCTGGATCAGGAATTGTTCGAATCCGACGTTGAGCGCGTCGCCCAACCGCAGGATCAGTAGCAGGATGATGACGGGACGGAGGCCCGGCAGTGTGATGTGCCACATCCGCCGCCACCTGGACGCTCCGTCGACCGCTGCCGCCTCGTAGAGGTTCGGGTCGATCGTGCTGAGTGCGGCCAGGAAGATGATCATGCCCCAGCCGGCGTCCTTCCACACCGACTGCGCCGTCACCAGGAGGATGAACGTCTCGGGCTGGGTGGCCAGGTCGAAGCCCTCGAACCCGTGCTTGTCGAGCTCCTGCGCGATCAGCCCAGCCCCGCCCAGCATGTCCTGGAACACCGTGACCACCAGCACCCAGGAGAAGAAGTGCGGCAGGTACACGACGTTCTGGATGAGCGCCCGCAACCGTGGCCGCAGCACGCTGTTGAGCAGGATCGCCAGCGCGATCGGCACGGGGAAGTAGAAGACGAGCTGGAACGCGGTGATCGTGAGGGTGTTGCGCGCGGCGTGCCAGAAGGACGGATCGCCGAGCAGGTAGAGGAAGTTGCCGAACCCGACCCACGGGCTGCCCAGGATGCCGTCCACCGTCGAGTAGTCCTGGAACGCGATGACGTTCCCCAGCGTAGGGACGTAGTGGAACACCAGGAGCAGCGCGAGGGATGGAAGCGTCAGGAGCAGCAGTTGCCAGTCCCGCCGCAGCCTGCTGCGCAGGACCGCGGCTTTCCGCCTCCTGCGCGTGGTGGCCGCGGTGGGAACGGCGGTGTCCGCAGCTGCCTGGCCGCTAGATGCGGCCATTGTCCTTCAGTACCTTCGTGTAGAACGTCCGGGCCTCCTCGCCGCCCGCGTCCCGCCACTGCTGCACGACGGTCGACAGGTCGGACAGGGGGCGGCGGCCCTTGACGATGTCGAGGACCTTGTCCTCCAGCGGCTGCTGCGCGGCGGCCATCCGCGACGGGTCCTGGGTGCGTAGGCCCTTGAATGGGTAGTCCTCCACGCTCTGGTACCAGACGTCGAGGTAGTCCCCGTACGTCTTGATGTAGTCGGGCGTGTAGGGAGCCATGGGCTCGACCTGGTTGGCCAGGAAGAAGTAGGTGGGCGGCTGCGCCTCCTGCTGGCCCTTCTTGGTGTAGACGGGGAAGCCGTTGGCGTCCTTATCCTTCCAGTCCGTGCCTTCCACGCCGTACTTCCAGGTGTGGTACTCCTGCGTGCCGATGGGTGCGGCCAGCCAGTTCAGTATGCGGAGGAGCTCCTCGACCTTCTCCTTGGGCAGGTCCTTCTTCAGGAAGACGAACATCCAGGCCGGGTCGGAGTACCACCCGTATGGCTTGCCGCCGTCGGCGGTCCAGTTGTGGGGCTGCATGTTGAAGTCGGGGTTGACCGCCGCCTGGCGGCTGATGGCCTCGTGCCAGGCGCCGGTCCCGTCATCGAAGATCAGTGCCTGACCACCCTCGAACAGCTCCTTGCTCGGGTCGTTGGCCCATCCCGCCGCGACCACCTTGGGGTGGACCAGCTCCGCATCGAACAGCTTGCGCATGAAGGCGACGGCGTCGGCGTACTCCTTGGTCTCGTACTTGTGCTCGAGCTTGCCGTTCGCCAGCCGCCACTTCGACGGCACCCGGAAGGCCCGCTCGATCTCCTGATGGACCGTGGCGAACGCCCAGCGCTTCTTGGACTTGTCGGTGAGCTGCTTGCCCAGCTCGAACAGCTCGTCGGCGTTGTTCCAGAGCTTGGCGCCGAGCGTGTCGAAGATGTCCTTGCGGTAGTACGTCATGCGGGCCGGGCCCTGGCCCGGGTGCGGGACGGACATGAGCTTGCCGTTCCACACGCCGAACGCCCAGGCCTCCTCGGAGATCGCGGCGAGCATCGGGTACTGCGCCGATTTGTCGCCGGACAGGTAGGGGCCGAGGTCGAGGAAGAGCTTGTCCGCCTGGCGGTTGAAGTCGCCGAGCTTCTGGAGGATGAAGGCGGGGATGGCGGTGAGGTCACCGACGTTGCCCGCCGCGAGGATTGGCGCGATCTTGTCCGCGAAGCTGTTGCCGTCGATGATCTGGAGCTTGACCGTGGCCCCGAGCGACTTGTTGACCAGGTCGTAGTAGGGGTTCGGGCTCGGCGGCGGCGGTCCCCACAGGGGGATGATCGCCGTGTAGCTCCCGCCGGCTCCGGGGGTTTGCGGGACGGCCTTGACCAGGTCGCTCGGGTAGGTATTGAAGCCGATCGCGATCGGCGTGTTCACGTCGGGGGTGACGCCCTTGTAGGGCATGTGCTTGGGCAGCAGCTGGGCCAGCTTGTCGACGGCCTCGGCCTTCCCTGTGCCCTTGCGGGCCACGGGCTGGCTGCATGCGGCGGACATCAGCGTCAGGCCGGCCAGGGTGAGGAATCCGCGGCGAGTCGTGTTGGGGGCCATGGCTCGCTCCCTTCTTTCGGAGTAGGGATGGCCTCATAAAAATTAGTTGGTATTCCGGCCAAACAAATTAGTAGACTGTGACCGTAGCCACAAGGGATCGCGACGGTCACAGGTTGGTGAAGGGAGCCCACGATGCGGCATGCTGGGGTCATCTCTTGGCGGGAACGGGGCTGATATTGATCACTTCTACGACCGGCCCGCAGCCGGCCGACTTCGCCGACGTACGGGCCACCAACCTCGCGGTCGTGCTGCGGTTCGTCCGGGAGCACGCGCCCTGCTCGCGGGCCGACATCGCGGCCTCCACCGGGCTCAACAAGGCGACGGTGTCCAGCCTGGTCGCGGACCTCATCGACCGGCGGCTCGTGCGTGAGACGGGGCTGACGGAGAACCGGGTCGGCCGGCCCGCCACGATGCTGGTGCTGGACGGCTCGCCGTACGCCGCGATCGGCGTCGAGATCAATGTCGACTACGTGTCCGCCGTGGCCACCGATCTGGCGGGGGAGCGGCTGCTGACGTGGCGGCGCTCGTTCTGCGGCGGCGACTCCGTCAACCAGGGGATGGCGGGCGTCGGCGCGATCGTCAGGCGCGTGGTCAGCCGCATGGCCAAGGAGGAGCGCCAGGTCCTGGGCCTGGCCGTGGCCGTGCCGGGGCTGGTCGACGTGCAGGGCACCGTACGCATCGCGCCCAACCTCGGCTGGCGCGACGCCGACCTCGGCGGAGACCTGGCCAAGGCGCTGCGCGATCCCGGCTTCCCCATCCAGGTCGACAACGACGCCAACCTCGCCGCCCTGGCCGAGCAGCGCTTCGGCGCGCACTCCGGGGCCTCCGACCTGATCTACCTCACCGGGGAGATCGGCGTGGGCGCGGGCATCATCCTCGACGGGCGGCTGCGCCGCGGCCGCCTCGGGTTCAGCGGCGAGATCGGCCACGTCCAGCTCGACCCCGACGGCCCGGCGTGCCACTGCGGGCGCCGCGGCTGCCTGGAGGCCATGGCCGGGATCGGCGCCGTGCTGGGCAAGGACCCGTCCCCGGCCGAGATCCAGGTCGAGATCGAGGAGTCCGTACGCCTGGCCCGCGCCGGCGACGCGGGCACCCTGGCCACGCTGGAGTCGGTGGGCCGCAGCCTTGGCCAAGGAGTGTCCATTTTGGCCAACCTGCTCAACCCCGAGGTGGTGATCCTCGGCGGCTACTACGTCCCGCTGGCGCCGTGGTTGCTGCCCGCCGTGCAGGACGAGCTGGCCGACCGCGTGATCGCCGCGGAGGCCGGCGGCTGCCAGGTCGTGGCCTCGACGCTGGGCCATGACGCGGCGGCGCTCGGCGGCGCCGCGAGGGTGCTGGACTCCATAGATTCAGGAAGATTGCCCCGAGTCCCTTGACCTCGGTCACGGGGAAGTGCACTCTTCAGTCAATCTATCGAAATGTCCGCGTAACTTCCCCAGGCCGGTCGTCGAAGCGCTTCGACACTCTCAGAGGGATGACCATGCAAGAACCCTTCCTCGACCCAGCGGTTCCGATTCCCGACCGGATCGACGACCTGGTGCGCCGGCTCACCCTCGAGGAGAAGGTGGGGCTGCTGCACCAGTACCAGGCGCCGGTCGAGCGGCTGGGCCTCGGCGCGTTCCGCACGGGCACCGAGGCGCTGCACGGGCTGGCCTGGCTCGGCCCCGCCACCGTCTTCCCCCAGGCCGTCGGGCTGGCCTCGACCTGGGACCCCGACCTCGTGCGCAGGGTGGGGGAGGCGACCAGTGACGAGGTGCTGGCCTTCCATCACAAGGACCCGGCGGGCGCGGGCCGCAACGTGTGGGCACCCGTGGTGAACCCGCTACGTGATCCCCGCTGGGGGCGCAATGAGGAGGGTTACTCCGAAGATCCGTGGCTGACCGGCGTCATGGCCACGGCTTATGCACGAGGACTTAGTGGGAGCGCTCCCGAAATTCTCAAGACGGCCCCTACGCTCAAGCACTTCCTCGCCTACAACAACGAGACCGACCGCTGCACGACCTCCAGCAACCTGCCGCCGAGAGTGCTGCACGAGTACGAGCTGCCTGCCTTCAGGCCCGCCATCGAACAGGGCGTGGCCGTGGCGGTCATGCCGTCGTACAACCTGGTCAACGGCCGCCCGGCCCACCTCAGCCCGCTGATCGGGCAGGCGCTGCGCGCGTGGGCGCCCGACGACCTGCTGGTGGTCAGCGACGCGTACGCGCCGGGCAACCTCACCGCGCTCCAGGGCTACCACGACACGCTGCCCGAGGCGTACGCGCACGCGATCAAGGCGGGGATCGACAGTTTCACCCAGGACGACGACCGCTCCGAGGCCACGCTCGGCCATCTGCGCGAGGCGCTGGCGAAGGGCCTGCTGAGCGAGGAGGACGTGGACGGGGCCGTCCGCCACGCGCTGTCGATCAGGTTCCGGCTGGGGGAGTTCGACCCGGCGACGCCGTACGACGACGTCAACGGCAACGTGGTGAACTGCCCCGAGCACCAGGCGCTGGCCAGGGAGGCGGCGCGGCGCTCGTTCGTGCTGCTGAAGAACGACGGTGTGCTGCCGCTCGAAGGCGTGACGAAGATCGCGGTGATCGGGCAGCTCGGCGACGCGCTCATGGAGGACTGGTACAGCGGCACCCTCCCGTACGCGGTCACCGCCCGCCAGGGGCTGACCGAGCGGTGCGAGGTCATGTTCTGCGAGGCCGTGGACCGGGTGACGCTGTCGTTCGAAACCGGACCCGTGGCCGCCGATCCGGCGGGCGGGCCGCTGAGCGTCAACGGGGCCGAGCCGGGCACGTTCGACCTGTTCGACTGGGGCGGCGGGGCCTACGCGCTGCGGGCCGTGGCGACCGGCCGGTTCGTGTCGGTGGACGGCCTCACGCTGGTGAACGACCAGCCGGGGCCGAACGGGTGGGAGGTGCGCCAGACGTTCCGGATGGAGGAGCGGCCGCGCGGCACGCTCGCCCTGCGCCACATCTCGACCGGCTGCTACGTCGGCGCGGGCGACGACGGCGTGCTGCGCCTGGTGGACGACGCCGACCAGGCGGTCTGGCTGGCCATGGACGTGGTCAGGAGCGGGATCGAGCAGGCCGCCCGCCTGGCCGCCGCGGCCGACGTCGCGGTCGTGGTGGTCGGGGACCACCCGCTGGTCAACGGCCGCGAGACCGAGGACCGCATGACGCTGGCTCTGGCCCCCGCCCAGGACGCCGTGGTGCGGGCCGCGCGCAAGGCGAACCCCCGTACCGTCATGGTGATCTCCAGCGGCTACCCGCTCACCTGGACCGACGACGAGCTCCCGGCCGTGCTGTGGTCGGCGCACGGCGGCCAGGAGTACGGCCACGCGCTGGCCGAGGTGCTCTTCGGCGACGCCGATCCGGAGGGCCGCCTCACCCAGACGTGGTACCGCTCGGAGCAGGAGCTGCCCGATCTGCTCGACTACGACATCATCGCCTCCGACGCCACGTACCTGTACTTCCGCGGCGTCCCGCTCCACCCGTTCGGCCACGGCCTCAGCTACACCACCTTCGAGTACGCGGACCTGCGCGTGCACCTGGAAGGCGACGTGGTCAGAGCCGAGGCCACCGTGACGAACACCGGCGCCAGGCCGGGCGTCGAGGTCGTCCAGTTCTACACCCACCAGCAGCGCTCCCGCGTCAAGCAGCCGCTGCGCCGCCTGCGCGGGTTCGAGAAGGTACGCCTCGCGCCCGGCGAGAGCCGTGCCGTCACCCTGACGTTGCCCGTCTCCGAGCTGGCCTTCTGGGACGTGACCAGGGGCAGGTTCGTCGTGGAGAGCTCGTCGCACCAGCTCATGGTCGGCCGCAGCGCCACCGACCTGCGCCTGAGCGCCCGCTTCGAGGTCGACGGCGAGACCGTCCCGCCCCAGTCGGGGCTGCTGCGCGCGGCGGCGCACGACGAGTACGACGCGATCACGTTCGTGGACGAGACCAAGGTGGACGGCGACGCCGTCAGGTCCGACGCGGAGGGCGCGTGGCTGCTGTTCCGGCAGGTGGACCTCGGCACCGCCACGACCTGCGTGGCGACGGCGGGCAGCACGGAAGGCGGCGTGATCACCCTCCGCCGCGGTGACCCACTCTACGGCCAGGCCCTGGCCACGTTCCCGGTGCCCAGGACCGACCGCTACGCCTATCACGCCATCAAGGCAGCCCTTCCGGCAGTGGACGGGGTGCACGATCTGTATGTGGTGTTCGAGAACGACGGGGTGACGCTGGCCCAGCTCGACTTCGGAGCCGGGGCTTGAGCGGGCGCACGGTCACGATCGCCCAGGTCGCCAAGCACGCGGGCGTGGCCGTCAGCACGGTCTCCTACGTGCTCAGCGGAAAACGGACGATCTCGGCCGACACCAGGCGGCGGGTGCTCGACAGCATCAGCGCGCTCGGCTACCACCCCAACGCCGGCGCCCGCGCCCTGGCCAGCAAGCGCTCCAACGTGATCGCGCTGGTGCTGCCGCTGCGGGCGGGCATGCACGTGCCCGTCCTGATGCGGTTCGCCAGCGCCGTGGTCACGGCCGCGCGCCGGTTCGACCACGACGTGCTGCTGCTGACCGCCGACGAGGGCACGGCCGGCATCCGGCGGGTGGCGGCGAGCGCGCTGGTGGACGCGCTGGTGCTCATGGACGTCGAGCTGGACGACCGCAGGGTCCCGCTGCTGCGCGAACTGCCCGAGCCGAGCGTGCTCATCGGCTTCCCCGCCGAGCCGGCCGGGCTGACGTGCGTGGACCTTGACTTCGCCGCCGCGGGCGCGCGCTGCGTGGAGCACCTGGCCGAGCGCGGTCACGAGGAGATCGCGCTGCTCGGCGCCCCTTCGGTGGTGTACGAGCGGGGTACGGGGTTCGCCCGGCGGACGCGCGAGGGGTTCGTGGAGGCGGTGGAGGCCCACGGGCTCAAGGGCGTCGCGCTGCCGTGCGAGGAGACGTTCGACGAGATCTACGAGACCGTGCGCGACCTGCTCCACGACCACCCCGGCCTGTCCGGGCTGGTCGTGCACAACGAGGCGGCGGTCGGCCACGTGCTGGCGGCGCTGCGTCAGCTCGACCGGCGGGTGCCGCACGACGTGGCCGTGGTCGCGATCTGCCCCGACGACGTGGCCGAGCGCGCCAGCCCGCCCCTCACCTCGGTGCTGATCCCCGCGGAGGAGGTGGGCCGCGAGGCGGTGCGCCTGGTCATGGAGAAGCTGGAGGGCCGCGTGGTGCCGGACTCCACCCTGCTGGCGCCCCTCCTCGCTGTCCGCGCCAGCACCTGATCGAAAACATCCCCTTCGCCTCAAGATTCCGTAACGCAAGCAGGCGACTACGCCAAGCGCTGTCCGTTTTTGCGCTCTATGTGGTTCGGTGTCGCTTTCTTGGGCAGGGTGGCCGAGGCAAGGGGAGGAATGATGACTTCTGTGCAACCGGCGGCGACCGGCCAGATGGCCGGACGTCCCACACCGACGGGCTTGGCCGATGTCATCGACACGATTCTCGACCGGGGCCTCGTGATCGACGCCTACGTCAGGGTCTCGCTCGTCGGCATCGAGGTCCTCACGGTCGACGCGCGCGTCGTCGTGGCGAGCGTCGACACGTACCTGCGCTTCGCGGAGGCCGCGAACCGGCTCGACATGGCCGAGAGCGAGAAGGGCCTGCCCGAGGTCTTGGAGACCACGAAGGGCATTCCCAGCGAGGAACGCACCAAGAAGGTAGTCCAGGGGGTGCTGGAGGCTGCGGACGAGAAGCTGACCGACATCGTCGAGAGCCACGGCATGAGGAAGAAGGCTCCTCGCCGGCGCGAAGAGGAAGAGTGAGGGAGATGGCACGATCCACCAAGGTTTCCGGAGCCTCCGTGCCCAAACAGGCCGCGCGCCGGGAGCAGAACATCGCGTCATACCTCTACGGGATCGTGCCCGCGGACCTTGAGCTCGGGCCCGGTGCGCGCGGGCTCGGCGACCCGGCCGGCGAGGTCCAGCTCGTACGGCACGGCGAGATCGCCGCCCTCGTGAGCGATGTGAACGTGGACCAGCCCCTGGGCCGGCCGGGTGACCTCTTGGCCTTTGAGCGGCTGCTCGACTCCGTCGCCGCCGAGGCGCCCGTGCTCCCGTTCCGCTTCGGCGCGGTGCTCGCGAACCCGGAGGCGGTCGTGGAGGAGCTGCTCAAGCCGTTCCACGACCAGTTCCTCGGCGCGCTGCGGGACCTCGAGGGGCAGGCCGAGTACATCGTCAAGGGCCGTTACGAGGAGTCCGCGGTGCTGGCGGAGATCCTCGCGGAGAACCCGGAGGCGGCAAGCCTGCGCGAGGCCATCCGGGGCCGTTCTGAGGACCTGACCAGGAACGAGCGGATCAGGCTCGGGGAGCTCATCGCGGCCGGGATCGAGGCCAAGCGCCAGATGGACACGCAGACGGCGCTGGACGCGCTGGCCTCGCACTCATTGACGGCGGTCGTACGGGAGCCTTCCCACGAGCAGGACGCCGTGCACGTGGCCATGCTCGCCAAGACCGGCGAGCAGCGGGCGCTCGAGAAGGCGCTGAGCCAGCTTGGTGAGCGCTGGGCGGGACGGGTGAACCTCCGGCTGCTCGGACCGCTCGCGCCCTACGACTTCGTCGTCGCGCAGGAGCAGGGGTGATGACGCATGGGCCTGCTGGGGCTGGTTTTCGGGTGGCCGCTCGCGCCCTTCCGCGGGCTGCTCTGGCTCGCCGAGCTGTTCCAGGAACAGATCGAGATGGAGACCAGGAACCCCGCCTCGGTAAGACGGCACCTGGAGGAGATCGAGGCGGCCAGGGCGGCCGGCGAGATCACCGAGGAAGAGGAAAGTCAGGCGGTCGAGCGGGTGCTCCAGCTGATGGCCGCGGGGCGGAGGTAACCGCATGATCGAGAAACGCCCCACGGCCACCCGGCCTCGCGAAGCCCGCGAAGCCCGTGAGCCTCGGGAAGTCCGTGAGCCACGGCCGCGGGAGTTGACCGCCGTGACGGCCGGTGAGTTCGGGCTCCGGCACATCGCCGACCTGACCACGAAGCAGGTCGAGGGGGTGACGGCCGTCCAGCCGGTCGAAGACGGCTGGAAGATCGGGATAGAGGTCATCGAAGACCGCCGCATCCCCTCCTCAGGCGACATCCTCGCCCTTTACGAGGCCGAGATCGACACGGAGGGAAACTTGTTGTCATATCGGAGACTACGGCGGTACCGGCGCTCCAACGCCGACATCGGTGAGGCGTTGTGACGTGGACAGAGTAGGAACTGCCGCACCTGTAGTGCGCCAGCCGTACGGGGGCCCCAGCCGTGAGCCGGCCAACCTCGGGGACATTCTGGAACGCGTGCTCGACAGGGGCGTGGTGATCGCCGGCGACATCCGGGTGAACCTGCTGGACATCGAGCTGCTCACCATCAAGCTGCGCCTGCTGATCGCCTCGGTGGACACGGCCAGGGAGCTCGGCATCGACTGGTGGGAGCACGACCCGTGGCTGTCGGGGCGGGACCGCGAGCTGATCGAGGAGAACCGCCGCCTGCGCCGCCAGCTCGCCGCGAGGGGCGAGGAATGACCGACTCCGGCACGTACGTGTACGCGGTCGCCCGCTCCGCCGTCGAGTGCCCTGACGGCGTCGGCCCCGTGCGTACGATCGCCGGGGCCGGCCTGGTGGCCTATGTGAGCACGGTGCCGCTGGCGGAGTTCGGCGAGGAGCCACTGCGCCGCTCCCTGGAGGACCTGGACTGGCTGGCGGTGACGGCCCGCGCCCATCACCACGTGGTGGAGGCCGTGGCGGCCGCCACCCCGACGGCACCGGTCCGGCTCGTCACCGTGTACGCGGGCGACGACCAGGTGCGCGACCTGCTGGAGCGGCGCAGGGACGACTTCCTCGAGGTGCTCTCCCGCGTCACGGGGCGCAGGGAGTGGGGCGTCAAGGTGTACGTGAGCCCGGGCGCGTCCCCCCCGGAGACCAGGAATGGCGATGAGGGGGCGGCCTCCCCGGCAGTCGCGGAGGATGATGAGGCGGTAGCCGGAAGCGTGCGCAAGCCCGGGACCGCGTACCTCCAGCGCCGTCGGGCGAGCCTGCGCGACCGGGAGCAGACCCGCCGGCAGCTTGTGGGCCGCGCCGACCACATCCACACCACGCTGTCGGCGCTCGCCGTCGCCAGCTGCCGCCACCGCGCCCAGGACCCTCAGCTCTCCGGACGCAAAGAGGTGATGCTGCTGAACGGCGCCTACCTAGTGGACGAGGGCCGCGACGAGGAGTTCGCCGCGACGGCCCGCGGCCTCGGCGGGGAAGGCGTGGAGGTGCGTGTCACCGGCCCGTGGGCCCCGTACTCCTTCACGGTCATGGAGGCGTGTTGAGACGTGACGTGGTGGCCGACGACCGGATCCCGCCCGAACGCGTGGCCCTCGTGGACCTGCTGGACCGGCTGCTGGCCGGTGGCGTCGTGCTGACCGGCGACCTCGTCCTGTCGATCGCTGATGTGGACCTTGTACGCATCTCGCTCCGTACGATCATCGTGTCGATCGAGGGGGATGAAGCCGCGTGAGCGTAGAAGCGCCCCGCCTTCGCATAGCCGCCGACTCGGAGACGATCGAGCGCGACCTGACCCGCCTCGTGCTCACGCTGGTCGAGCTGGTCCGCCAGCTCGTGGAGCGGCAGTGTGTACGCCGCATGGAGCAGGGGAACCTGTCGGACGAGCAGATCGAGACCCTCGGGGTGACCTTGATGCGCCTGGAGGAGGCGATGACCGAGCTGTGCGACCGCTTCGGCCTGACGCCCGAGGATCTCAACCTGGACCTGGGCCCCCTCGGCACCCTCCTTTAGCGCCTGTATCCGCTGACGCCGACGGGCACCCGGCCTGGGGGAGGCAGGTCATTCATCGATCTTGTGTCAAAGAGGGCCAGGACACGCACCGCCAGGACTGCCCATCCCATTCGACCGGGAACGGCACGGCATGCGGGAGAGGCGCCCCCCACACCTGCCGGCCCAGCGCGCAAAGGGTGCTGAGTCCGACGGTGAGACTTCCCACGTGCCCGACCAGGGCCACCGTCTCGCCGGGGTGTGCTGTCGCGATGGAGGCGAGGGCGTCGACGACGCGTGCGGTGACCGCATGCCCGTCCTCGCCGTCCGCCACCGCCTCGTCCAGCCTGCCGTCCACGATCCAGGCGCGCAGAACCTCGGCCGTACGCACTCGGGTCGCCGGGTCGGTGGCGCCCTCCAGCCGCCCGACACCCATCTCGACGAGCCCCGGCAGCGTCACCACCTCCGCCGGGCCGAGCACGTGCGCCATGATCTCGGCGGTTTGCCGGGCTCGGAGCGCCGTACTGGCATATATCCGGGTGATTCCCTCTACTCGCAGCAGCTCGGCCGTCTCCGCCGCCTGAGCCTGCCCTTTAGCGGTCAACCCCGCGAGTGGCAGCGCGCCGGCCGCCCCGGCGACGACGTTCTCCGACTCGCCATGGCGCAGGCACAGCACTCGGACCCTATGAGTCGTCACGATCGCCCAAGTCTCCGGAACGGGGCGCCGAGCGACGCGTCCGGTGTCTGCCCGGAGGTGTCGACGACGATGCGCTCGTGCTCCCACGGATCGTATTCGCGGTCGGTGACCTCCTGCCAGTCGGGCAGCCGCAGGTCAGGAATGTCGGTCGGGCGGGAGGTCACGCGGTGCCGATGCTCGGCCAGGTCGGTGCAGACCACTTCCACCTCGGCCACCGGCACACCTGCCCTGACCCCGACCTCCCGCCACGCGTCACGGGTGATGGCCAGGGGATTCACCGACTCCGCGATCACGCTCAGCCCTTGGCGCAGATGCTCCTCGGCCAGGGCATAGCCGACGATGAGCCCGCGGGACCGACGGGCCGGCGGGCCAGCCCGGAGCGGACGATCGCCTGCTCGATGGTGTCGATACGCACGTGGACCGCGCCGAGGCGGGTGGCCAGGAGCCGGGGAAGCGTCGTCTTTGCCTGTCGCGGGGAGGCCGCCGATGACGATGAGCATGGGTTTCATGCTGCCTGAAATGCGCGGAAAGGTGGACGGTTCACCGCCGGACTCGTGCTCCTGCAGCGGCGCACCCCGACCTGAGCCGTCGACATCGATCTGTAAGTTGATTTACGCTTCTAGCTGTAACTTCATTTACATAAATCTGCGTAGATCAACTTCTCTGCCACCGGAGGTCCCATGAAAAAGCCGTCCCACATCATCGGGCGGGACCGGCAGTGGCGAGCCCTGGAGCAGTTCCTGCAAGCAGGAGGCTCGGATGCTCCCTTGCGGCTCGGCCTCGTCTCGGGACGCCGCCGCACTGGGAAGACACAGCTTCTGACCGCCGCCTGCGAAGCTCTCGGTGGCCTTTACGTTGCCTGCGTGCAGGACGAAGGCGATCTTGCGGCCAGGCGCAGGTTCGCCTCCGCGCTGTCTCGCCACGCCGGATTGGGAGAGACTGTGCGCGGGGAGCCCGAATCCTGGGAGCGCCTGCTGCGCGCCGCTCTGGACACGGTGGCCCGTGTGGCCCCGCCCGGTTTTCCCGGCCTTGTCGTCATCGACGAGTTCCCGTATGTGATGAAAGAAGCGCCTCAACTGCCGTCCCTCATCCAGCACCTGTACGACGACTCTCAACGAGGCCAGGCCCCAGGAGGCCGACTGATCCTTTGTGGCTCGGCGTTGAGCGTCATGCACGAGCTGCTGTCAGGCACGAAGCCGTTGAGGGGCCGGGCCATGATGGACATGCGTCTCAATGCGCTCGACTACCGAGAGGCGGCCCGACTGTGGAGCGTCGACAACCCGGAGACCGCGCTGCGTCTGCATGCCTGCGTCGGCGGCATTCCCGGTTACCGCCCACTGATGACCAGCGCCCCTACGTCCAACGACGACTTCGACAGCTGGATCATCGACAACCTCCTCGCCGTCGACGTCAGCGTCTTCACTCGTACCGAGGTCGACTACCTCCTCCGCGAAGACCCGAGGATCACAGCCCGCTCCCTTTACTACGACATCCTGAGCGCGGTCGCCCGGGGTGCACACACCCCTTCCAAGATCGGAGCGGCGATCGGCCGTGACAGCAACGCCGTCCGCTATCCCATCGGAGTTCTGGAGTCTGCGGGCTATATTGCCAAAGTCCACGATCTTCTCCGCAGCGGAAGGCCGACGTTCTCGGTCTGCGACCCCATCATCCGTTTCGACCGGCTCATCACCGCCCCATACCTTGGCCAGCTCGAACTCGGTCGCGCCGAGCAGGTATGGCGCGCCGCCGCTCCGACGTTCCGCTCCAACATTCTCGGCCCGCATTTCGAGGAGCTCGCCCGCGACTGGGTACACCGCTTCGCTCCGGATGAGTTGGGCCGGCCGATCGGCTTTGGCACGGTGGGCTTCGGCAGCGTTCAGGACCACGCGGGCCGCGCAAAACACGACATCGACGTTATCGCCACCGAGAACAACCGCGTCCACCTGATCGGCGAAGCCAAGGCCACCCTTGCTCGCCGAGGGCTGCCCGACCTCGAACGCCTCGACGGTATCCGCGACGTCCTCACCAGAACAGGCCACGACACGACCGACATAATCATGGCGATCTTCTCCACTACGGGATTCACCCAAGACCTCATCGGGGCAGCTGCCGCGCGCGCCGACGTGGTTCTCGTCGACCTGCCACGCCTTTACGGCCTGACCTGACGGGCTCTACGGCGTCAGGACCAAGTCACCGGTATCCCTCATTGAGCAGGGGACTGCGCCTTGCGCGCGAAACGCTCCCTATGGTCCTACGACCACGGCTGGCTGCACCGGTCGATGAGCGAGTGCCTGGCGGTGTCAGCCGGTCGCTCGACCGCTGTCCTGACTCTGGGGAGGCGATGGCGGCTGCCCTGTGCGACTGCGAGTAGTGCGTGCTTCTACTGGAAAATCAACCCGCTTCACGAAGCCGTTGGAACTGAACGCTGAGCCGCATCTCAAGCGCCTCGGCGAGGCGTTCCAGCATAGGAATGCTGGGCATGGTGCCCCCGCTTCGAAACGAGCGACCGCAGGTTGCTTGAGGCCGGCGCGTTCAGCCAGATCGGCCTGGGTAAGGCCCAGTTCCTCGCGGCGGAGTCGCACGGCACGTTCGATCTCAGCCGTCTCCCGCATCCGCTGCTTGCGGAAGACCGTCAGCAGGATTATGCGCCTGCCCGGAGCGATCCAGTACGTGATGCGCACTGCCTCGGGGCTTGCCCCGGGCTCACCCCCCTTGGGAGGCGCTGCCCGGAGCTGGTCCGCGCGTAGCGCCTCCCTGCGAAGGCCCATGCTTCTGGGCCCCTGGGGTTTACCAGTCGCCGCCGCCGAAGTCCCCGCCGCCGAAGTCGCCTCCGCCGCCGAAGTCGCCCCAGCCTCCGCCGGCGTCCCCGCCGCCGAAGTCGCCACCGAAGTCGCCGCCGCCGCCGCCGTCCGCGTAGCCCTCGGCGTAACCGGCGCCGTAGCCGCCGTAGCCCCAGCCGCCGCTGAGCATGCTGCCCATCATGGTGCCGATGAACATGCCGGTCATGATGTCGCCGAAGCCGCCGTAGTAGCCGTACGCGTACGGCTGGTACGCCGGGCCCGCGTCGTAGTACGGGCGGCGGTGGCCGTCGACCATGACCTCGCGCATCTGCGGGTCGAAGCCGCGCTCCACGGCCTCCGCGTCCATCCGGCAGGCCGGCACGTCGCGGAGCGCGCCGCCGGGCGGGGCCCAGCGGACGTCACGCATGGACGGGCCGTGCTGCGGGTTGAAGAAGCACGGGGCGCGCCGCTCCGGGACCGGCTCGTTGTTGACCTTGGCCTTCACCACGGCCAGCGCGTAGCGGCCGTCCTCGAGCGTCTGGGTGACGTCGCGGACCTGGTCGGGCCGCTGGACGGTGGCCAGCTGGGTCTTGGCCTTCTCGTAGGAGTCGAGCGCCTGCTGCCACTCGTCGATGTGCTTGCCGCCCTGGCCGGCGAGCGTCACGTCGGCGTCGAGGGCGGTGATCTCCTCGCCGAGCTTGGTGACGTCCTCGTCCACGGTCTGCTTGACGGCCGCCAGGTCCTTGGCCTCCTGGATGGCCCGCTTCTTCTTCTTGTTGCTGGAGTAGAGGAAGTAGCCGCCACCGCCGACCAGGACCAGCGCGCCCAGGGCCAGCAGCGCGGCGGTGCCGCCGGCGCCGGGGTTGGCCTGGCTGTCAGGGTCGAGCGCGGGACCCGACTTGCCCTTGACGGCGGAGTCCACGCGGTTGACGAAGTCCTTCATCCCGTCAACGACATTGCCCGAGTTCGCGGTGACCGAGAGGTCGGCCAGCCGGCCCGCGACACCCGACTGGCGGATGGCGCTGGAGGCCGCGAACAGTGTCTGGCCGTCGAGCACGGCGATGGTGGCGCGGTTGCGGCCCGCGGCGACCAAAGCGGAGTTGAGCGAGCTCATGTACGGCGCAATGCTGGTGTTGTCCACCGTGCCGTCGGGGAGCGCCACAGCGTAGATCTTGCTGTCGGCCCCCTTCAACGCGTCACTGATCTCGCTCTGCTGGTCCGACGTCAACGACGAGCCGGACACGACATAGAGCGGATCCTTCTTCCAGTTGGACACCACCGACTGAGCGTCAGGGGGGGCCGCCGCGTTGGCGGCAGGGGACAGCGCAAGAACGACGATTAGACCGGCGATCAGAGCCGCGATCGCGGCCCCTGCTCGGCGCAGCGAATGGGTCATTGGCAGCAAGCCTCCTTCGCCCATGAGGACGAACGGGCGGTCGGCAAAGTTCCTCACTGGGCACGTTACCCGCAGGCGAGCTCTTGACTTGCTCCCCGGCCTGAAGAATCCGAGGATTCCCGTGCCGCTCACGCGGCAGTTCGCGGCGCGTCGCCCGCGCCGTGAGCTGTGGTACGGGGTGCTTGACGCTTCACTGACCCGGTCGGGTCTCCACGCCCTGACACGACCAGCCCGGCCGCGTGTCCTCTGGCTTTGATGTTCTTGGCAGCGTTCACGTCGGCATGCTCGAGATGCCCACAGGAAGTGCATCGAAAGTCCGCTTGGCTCTCGCGAGACTTGCGATCCACCCTCCCACAGGCCGCCTTCGAGCAGGTCAGTGACGTGTACGCGGGATCAACGACCCGGGTGTCGGTCCCGGTATAGCGGGCCTTAGACCGCAACGCGGTCTCCAGCCCGTACCAGCCCTTATCCAAGATCGATCGGTTCAGCCCGGCCTTCGCCGCACGCCCGTTCGGCAGGTACGCGCCCGGCGTGCCGACTTCGCCGCCTCCTGCGGCGGAGCCCCACTATCGATCATCAAGCAGTACATCGAACAGCAACGCCGACCAGCCTGACCCCCCTGGGCCCGCGCTACGCACCCCGACCTGTCCCGGCCCCGCTGGGCCATCCCCTGACGGAGACCGCATTCATCCCCGGCCTGAAGACTGAAGGCCGAGGCTTTCTGCTGACCTTCGGTAAGCGCACACCGTCGCCCAAGAGCCTGGAGCCATGGATCGCCGGTCAGGTGTCCTTGATCTCGCAGATCGTGGCGCCGGAGGTGACGGTCTGCCCGATCGTCGCAGAAAGACCCGTGATCGTGCCCGACTTGTGGGCCGCCAGCGGCTGCTCCATCTTCATGGCCTCGAGCACTACGACCGTGTCGCCCTCGTTCACCACGTCCCCGTCAGTGGCCACGACCTTGACGATCGTCCCCTGCATCGGGCTGACCAGCGCGTCGCCGCCCGCCGCCGACGCCTTCCTGGAGCCGCCGCCCCGCCGCGGCGCCTTGCCGGGGGCGGAGCTGCCGGGGGCGGACGTGCCGAGCCCGGCGGGCAGGACGACCTCCAGGCGCTTGCCCCCGACCTCGACCGTCACCGTCTCGCGCGCGGCGGCCGGCCCGGAGGCGGCCTCCTGGTCGTACGGCGCGATCGTGTTCTCCCACTCCGTCTCGATCCACCGCGTGTGGACCGAGAACGGCGCGGAGACGAAGGCCGGATCGGACACGACGGCCCGATGGAACGGCAGCACGGTGGGCATCCCCGAGATCTCGAACTCCGCCAGCGCCCGCCGCGCCCGCTCCAGCGCCTCGCCCCGCGTCCGCCCCGTGACGATCAGCTTCGCCACCAGCGAGTCGAACGTCTGCGGCACCGTCATCCCCGCCTCGTACCCCGCGTCGAGCCGCACTCCGGGCCCGGAAGGCGCGCGCATGACAGTCAGCGTCCCGGGAGCGGGCAGGAAGTTGCGCCCGGCGTCCTCGGCGTTGATCCGGAACTCGATCGAGTGGCCGCGCAGCGCCGGGTCGCCGTAGTCGAGCGCCTCCCCGTCGGCGACCCTGAACATCTCCCGCACCAGGTCGATGCCCGCCACCTCCTCGGTGACCGGGTGCTCGACCTGCAGTCGCGTGTTCACCTCGAGGAACGAGATCGTCCCGTCCTGGCCGACGAGGAACTCGCACGTGCCGGCCCCGACGTACCCCGCCTCCTTCAGGATGGCCTTCGAGCTGGAGTAGAGGACCTCGACCTGCTCCTGCGACAGGAACGGCGCCGGCGCCTCCTCCACGAGCTTCTGGTGGCGGCGCTGGAGCGAGCAGTCGCGCGTGCTGACCACGACCACGTTGCCGTGGGAGTCGGCCAGGCACTGCGTCTCGACGTGGCGGGGCCGGTCGAGATAGCGCTCCACGAAGCACTCGCCCCGCCCGAACGCCGCCACGGCCTCGCGCACGGCCGACTCGTACAGCTCGGCGACCTCCTCCAGCCGGCGCGCCACCTTGATGCCGCGCCCGCCGCCGCCGTACGCCGCCTTGATCGCGATCGGCAGCCCGTGCTCCTCCGCGAACGCGACGACCTCGTCGGCCCCGGAGACCGGGTCCTTGGTGCCCGCGACCAGCGGCGCGCCGACCTTCTGCGCGATGTGCCTGGCCTGGACCTTGTCGCCGAGCGCGGCGATGGCGGCCGGCGGCGGGCCGATCCAGATCAGGCCCGCGTCGATGACGGCCTGCGCGAAGCCGGCGTTCTCGGCCAGGAAGCCGTACCCGGGGTGCACGGCGTCCGCGCCGGCGCGGCGTGCCACCTCGATCAGCTTGCCGACGTGGAGATAGGTCTCGGCGGGGGACTGGCCGCCCAGCGCGTACGCCTCGTCGGCGACCTTGACGTGCAGGGCCTCGAGGTCCTGGTCGGCGTAGACGGCCACACTGCCGATCCCGGCGTCCTTGCATGCGCGCGCCACACGTACGGCGATCTCGCCGCGATTGGCGATCAGAACCTTCCGCACCGACCCAAAGTCCTTCCTGAGAGAGAGTTCAGCGGCCCAGGTACGCGCCGCCGTTCACGTGGAGCACCTGCCCGGTGACATGCCTGGCTCCCGCGGAGGCCAGAAAGAGAACGGTATCCGCCACGTCAGACGGAGTGCCAGGGCGGCCGTTGCGCGTGTTCTCCACGCGGGCCCTGATGCCGTCCTCCGTCAGCCGCCCGCGGAAGAACTCGGTGTCCAGGACGAGCCCGGGGGAGACCACGTTCGCCGTGATGCCCCTGGGGCCGAGTTCGGCGGCCAGGTCGGCGGTCCAGGACTCCAGGGCCGCCTTGGCGGCGCCGTACGAGCCGGAGCCCGTGCCGCGTGCCGCGATCGAGCCGATGGAGATGACCCGGCCGCCCTCCCTGACGCGCGGCGTCAGCGCGGTGGTGACGAGGACGGCGGACATCAGGTTTGCGTTGAGGTTGGCCCACCAGGCCTCGGCCACGTCCATCAGCTGGCCGGACTGCCGGCGATCGAGGTTGGTGTTGCCGCCGGCGTTGTTGACCAGCACGTCCACGTGCCGCGGCAGGCTGTCGAGCGCCTCTTCCACCGCGACGGGGCTGGCGGCGTTGAAGGCCGCGTACGCAGCGCCGAGCCGCGACGCGGCCTCCTTCAGCACGTGTTCGCGGCGGCCGGTGATGGTGACGTGGTCGCCGAGCGAGACGAAAGCGGCGGCGACGGCGTATCCGATGCCGGTGCCTCCGCCGGTCACCACAACCTCGCGCATGAGACCGCCAGCTCCCAGGGACGAATCCGAACAATCCTCGGGTAGACCATAGCCGCTCGGTATAACGCGGGCGACGGCTGGTGTGCTCCCTTTAAGTTGAGGGCGCTTTCACGTGTTCCAGGAGGTATGCATGAGCCAGAGCATGCTCGGCGGCGACCCCGCGGAAATGCAGCAGATGGCCAGTCAGTTCACGCAGCAGTCGGAAGCGGTCCGCACCACCATGACCGCGCTCGACCGCGAGGCCGCCAAGGTCGGCACGGCGTGGACAGGGCCGGGCGCCCAGCGTTTCCAGCAGGCGTGGCAGAACTACCGCACGGCCTTCCAGCGCATGACTGAGGAGCTCCAGGAGGCTTCGCGGGTCATCGGCACCTACCGCCAGAACATCGAGTCCGCCACGAAGTGAGCAACGGGCAGGGGCCCTGGCAAGGGAGCCGGGGCTTCCTTCCGTTGATTCCGGCAGGCCACGCGATCGGGTGAACCCGGGTCGCGCCTTGGTGGCGAGCGCACTCGCCCTGCACCTCTCGGCCGCTCCGGCGGCAGCGCAGGAACCGGTGAAGTGCAACCCCAAGAAGTCCAGCCCCGCAATTGCCGAGTGCTCGAACTTGAGCTTGTAGGCGTTGAAGGTCGAGGACGGCCGTAGTCAAGGCGGGCGAGGAGCGCGGCGGCCGAGAAGGAGCCGGAAACGGACACCGTGCGACGTCATGGCGGCTACACTGACCCACAACACAGGTCCTCAGACAACCTGAGAGGTGCTTTCGATGCCGCTCGGCTCCCTCCGCCCCAGCTCGCTCGTCGAGCAGGCCACCGAGCACCGGCGCGAGCAGACCCAGCAGATCGCCCACCGGGAAGCTGTCGTCCTTCTGGGGGCGGGCGACCGACATCGTGGCGCTGGTGCTGCTGGCGCTGGGCGTCCTGGACGTCTTGTCCTGGATACGCGGCCTCGCCGGCTGAGGGCTCAGTCTGCTCTGCTGGTGCACGAGTTCACCTCAGTGACAGCTTTGTTAACAGAACGCAAATGTTGCAGACCCGCTTAAAGCTACGCGAAAAGGGCTACGTAAGATCTGTCTGGTATTGGATCTACGAAAGGTGCATCTGTGGCGGATGCGTTCGAGGCGGAGATCAGGGAGCTCGCGGGCGAGATCAACCAGCAGATGGCCCGCATTCGCGAAGCGTACGGAGAACTCTCCGCTATGGAGCACACAGCACGTTCCGCGGACGGGATGGTGAGCGTGACCGTTGGCCGGCACGGTCAGATTCGCGGCATCGAGCTGAATCCCCGAGTTTATCGCACCCTGTCTCCCTCGCAGCTGGCTGACGCGATCATGCAGCAGGTCAACGAGGGCACCGCCGTGGTCTCTGAGCAGAGCAAGCAGCTCTTGACGCCCCTCATGCCGGAGGGCGTGCCGCACGAGGAGATCTTCGGGGAGCACGCCACGCTCGACGCGTTCTTCCCCGGCCCCGTGGAGCCGGCCCCGTGACCGGCTACTCCGTGGCGTGGAAGGCGCTGCACCTCCAGGCCAGGGTCTACGACGAGCTCGAGCGCAACGCGAAGGAGACGCGTGACGAACTCCGCGCCGCCTTCGACCGGGACAGGAAGACGCTCGGCAACGACGAGTACGGCGCCGAACTGGCCAAGAAAATGCCCGAAATCGAACGCCGCATCTTCGACGACCTGAAGACGCACATCGACGAGCTCGAGCGCCTCGCCTCGGGCCTGAACGTCAACGCCCGCAACTACAAGGCGGTTGAGCGGCCCCTTACCGAGCGCAGCTGATCGTCCATGGGCTTCGACGGGTTCCTTGTGCCCGACTTCGCCAAGCCGTACATCGGCTGGGTGGTCGGCATGGACTGGCCGGAAGGGGACGAGGCCGGCTGCTTCCGGTTGGCCGACGCCTGCGTGATCGCCGCGCACCGGCTCGTCGAGGGCACGGCGGCCGACCAGCCAGGGAGCGCAACCAAAATCGGCTCCGACTGGGACGGGGAGGCCCACCTCGCCTTCGCCGCCCATGTCAAGGCGGTGGCCGGTGGTCAGGTCGCCGCGTTGGTCAAGCGGCTCGTGGACACCGCTGTCGCGCTCAACGGCGTGGGAGTGCAGATCCAGTACGCCAAGTACATGATCGAGGCCACCGTCTGGCTGCTGATCGCACAACTGGCGTATCTGCTGGGCGCAGCCCTGATCAGCGGCGGGGCGAGTCTGGCGCTCATCCCACCACGTGTGCAGCTCGCACGGATGACGGTCAGACAGATCACCAAGCGGTGCCTGCTCAACATAGCGCTGTTCGCCGGGATCGTGGCCGGCATGGACCTGGGCATCCAGATCCTGCAGATGGTGAAGGGCCGCAGAGACGACATCGACGTCCAGCAGGTCTTGATCTCGGCGCTGACCGGCGGCGCCATGGGCGGGCTCATGGGACTGCTCTCCGGCGTGCTGAGCCGGCTGGCCACGCCCGCCCTGCAGGCCGGCCTGACCAGGGCAGAGATGTCCACGGCCGAGAAGCTGCTGGCCGCGGCCACCTCGTCGTTGTACGGGCAGGCCGCGCAATATGCCCTGACCGGCGGCATCACGACTGCGGGAAGCCTGTTGGCCCAAGGGAACTTCAGCTGGGACATGCTGGCCAAGGGCATCACGTCCAGCGCGCTCGGCGCGGACGGGCAGCACCTGGTCACGACCCTGCCCCATGGTGCCGACGGCCCGCCCCATCCGACTTCTCCGTCCGGAGATCCTCCGCCATCCGGACATCCTCCGTCCGGCCCGGACTCTGGCCCCACGCGCGCACCCGGGACCAGCGGTGAAACGACCCTGTCGGCGGCGGTGAACCACAACCAGCTGACCACCATCAACTCGCTGGCCGGGGCTGACGGACCGTCTGTCTGGAAGAGCCCCGACGTGCCGTCCCAGCAGGCCGAAGTCACCGCGTCGTCCCGGCCCGACGGCCCGCCGGTGTGGAAGAGCGCTGAGGCGCTCACGCGGCAAGCGGGTGATGCGGCGTCCGGGTCAGCTGGTTCGCGGGCGGGGTGGAACGCCGCGCTGCCCGCGCAGTCAGCGTACGGGGCAGCGTCCCGGCCCGATGGTCCGCCGACCTGGAAGGACCGTGAGGCGCTCCTTCAGTCAGCGAAGGCCGCCATGAACAATGTTCAAGTCCTTCTGGCGGCGAAACCTGAGGCCGGCTCGCAGTCGGCTGACCAAGGTGTTCAGGAGATGTCGGCGGACCCGAGTCGGACGGCTCGCCCCGAGGGGACTACCGAAGGAAAGGGTGCCGAGCCGACTTCACGGCCGGATACCGCTTCACAGTCGGTCAACAGCAAGAACCCGGACACAGTGGCGAGCGCCGCTCCGCCGTCCCGGCCGGACGGCCCGGCGGCCTGGAAGGACAAGCCCGAGATCGTTCCACCTCCCGAGATTCATCCACCTCGCACCGTCGAGATCGACGCCATGGGCGAAACGGCCGTACACGACGTCAAGGTTCCAGAAAACGCGACGGCGTCGGCGCGGGCCCTGACCGACGGCATCACGGATGTCACCCCGCGGGAACGACGCGCGATCCGCGAGTGGCTCGGGGAGGCGCTTTCCGACGGCAACCGCGACACATGGACCAACCACCTCCAAAGGGGGGTGGCGCTCAGTGTCGAGGACAAGGTGATCTACCTCAAGCTGAGGCCGAGCGAGTTCGCGCACGTGGAGCACCCGAGCCTGGCGCCCGAGAAGCCGGTCGCGTTCGGCGGGGACGGTGTGGAAGGCAAGTCCTCGCAGGCCTCCTCGCTGGAGCGGACCGCAGGGCTGGTTCGCGCGCTGAACCACTCGTCGGACGAGGCCGAGGCGAGCGCCCTGCCTCGTTCGGGCATCACCAGCACATTGCGCACAACCAACACGAACGGCATCGAGGTCATCAGCGGCCACAAACCCGTCTCCCCGGTGCACGACTTTTTCGTCTCGGACATCTCCCTGGACGTCTACCGCGACGGTGAGAGGGTCACAAGAACCGCGGCAGTCCCCGAGCTGTCCGTGACCGTCCCCTTCCCCAAGCAGTTCACTCGTGAAGGGCCGCTGCTGGCCGCCGACCATCCACCGGCGCTGCCTCGCCACGAGGTCCCGGCCGGAGCCGAGCACAAGTTCCGTGATCACGGGGTCGCCATCACCGGGATGGACGTCACCCCTCTGGTGCTGGAGGTGCAGCGCCGGGCGTTGTCGGCGGGCGTGCCCGCGGGTGAGGTGGTCAAGATCATTGAGCACCTCACGTCCACCGTGCTCAACGAACAGGGGATGAAGAACCGCAGCCAGTCGTTGCTGTCGAGCGGGACCACCTCCGAGGCGGTCCGGTACAAGAGCTCCGCGCTGCGATCAGTGGAGGACTCCATCGAGATCACCGGCCAGATCACGCGGATCGAGCCCGTTGACGGAAGCGGGCGGCCACCGATCGAGACGATGCTCCGGGACGACATCGGGCGGCGCGAGAGCGATGGGACGACACATCGGCAGGGCGCCAGCGTCAACGTTCATGCGGGCGGCAAGATCGGTCTGGGCCTTGGCGACCGGGCGGAGGTCATCGGACGGGCCGTCGGCGGGTTCGGCTTCGGGTCGGACCATGTGACGACCTCCAACAGAGCACACGGCAACCACACCGTCCTGACCAGGCGCTCTGACGTCACCATGTACGACGCCCACATGCGGCTGCAGGTCGAGACCGAGAAGCTGGGCACCTTCGAGGTCGAGGTGAAGGCCGAGCTGATCGTACCGGCCCGCGACGCGCCCCGGATGGAGCAGGACATCTTCGGTCACGATCTCCAGTCGCAAGGGGAATTCAACGATATCCGGCAGAAACTCGCCGATCTCCACCAGGAAATCGACAACGTACGTGAGGAGTTCGTGCGGAGCGAACCGGTCGGTGAATATCCGCCAAGGGGCGAGCACCCGAACCGGGGCTACGACCCTCACGTGCTGGAGCCGGAGACGCTCGCGGCCGGGCGCGGGACAGGACTGGGCAGCGGCATCCGCGTCCACTCGGAGACGCTCCTCAGCACGGAGATCCGCCAGGCCGTCGATGAGGCACTGCCCGACCTCTCACCGGGGATCAGGCGGCAGATCATCCGGGACATCGAGAGCCGCTTCGGGGTCGGGGCCCTGGAAGCCGACCTGACGCATGCCCTGCACGGGATCAGGTACGAGAAGACGATCGGCGGCTACACCTTCGAGATCCTGGCCGAGGGCGCTCTGGGCCGGCGGCACGAGGTCGGCTCGACCGACCTGACGGCGAACGAGCGCAGGATCACGTCGCGGATCGACACCAGCCAGCGGGAGACCTCTGCCGGAGGTCGTGCGGAGGTGCGCGCCGTCGCGCGCCTCGAGGTGAACGAAAATCTCAAGATCGACCCTGCGAACCTGTCTCTCACCGGGAGCGGCACGAAGGCGGAGAGTACCGGCTTCTCCACTGGTCACACGAGGTACGACCGCACGGAGACCAGCGGCGGCTTCACCGTCACGCGGGATCTCTCCTTCGACGTCAGGATGAGGGTCTCGCAATACGGCACAGAGGTGACGAACGCGTCGTGGGAGGTGCACGGCAGCAAGGCGGAGGTCCTCGTACCGAATGCCCACCTGCCGGAGGCGCCGGTGCTCGCGCAGGACGTCGCCCATCTGGGTCGCATCGAGTCGTCGACCGAGCCGCCCCATGACGTATGGGCTCACGACGACCGGCTGCACGCCACCGTCCGCCTGGGTGCCATGCCTGACCTGGCTCTGACGGTGGCCAAGGCGCACGCCGACTGGGCGGAATTGCCGGTGCCGGCGGAGCGTCTGGACGTGCCGACGGTGTTCGAGACCGCCACCGACGTGATCAAGCTGGAAACCATGATCACATCTCACCCTGACGGCCTGCACTACACGGTGTCCGACCAAGGGGGATGGCGGCACGATGTGCATGTGAAGGCCGATGTGGCCGGGTTGACGCACGTCAAGTCGGAGACCGGGGTAGAGCACGAAATCTACTCGAACAGTAACTCGAAGATGACGGACAGCGAGCGCAGCAGACAGTCCCTGGGCGGGCACGCCCGGACCGGTCTGCGCGTCAGCTTCGGCCGCGACGGTGAGCACGGCGGTGAGACGGCAGGTCATACGAGAGGGGACGAGGAAACCACAGGAAACGAGCGAAAGGTCGTGGCGCGAGCGGGGGTGCACGCCGCCGCGAAGGGGATGACCCAGGAAAGCTCCTACCTGGGCGGCAGCGACGTCGCCCGGGTCACCTACTCAGACGGGAGTACCTCGCACTGGTATCGCGGAGACCTCGTCGTGGAGGTGACACCGACCAGAACCAACGGGGAAACGGTCGAACGGGGCCCGACCACATACGTCCGGGTGGGGGAGATCATGGACCTCGTCCTTCCTGACGAGGTGGCACGCCGTCACGGATTGGCAGGCCCGGAGGCCGTGGAGCCCGCCACGCAGGCGGGGGACACGACCCGCGCCTATTCCGCGCCCGAGGCGGCGATGAGCACCGCCGCCGTTCAGCATCTCGACGCGCAGACCGTACTCCCGACGATTGTCGAGAAGCTTCGCGACGAGGGGCTGCTCTTCCCGGACCAGGAGTTCACGAACCACCCGGTGGCCGAGCACCTGCGCGGCAACTACGGCCAGGATGCGCTCGCCACGAAATTGGGGGAACTCCGCGGAAACGGAGTGTCCACCTGGTTGTTCATCACAGATGAACACGACCGGGTCACCGAACGCGTGGGTATCCGGGTCACGGCCGAGGTCGGCGAAGGCGTATACGTCGGCGAGCGTTCTGACACCGGCCTCATGCTCCGCAGCGAGCGCCTCAGCGGCGATCTGAGCCTGCGCGAGGCGGGCTCGGACCGCGGCGCGGAGGTGCTCGCGCGCTACTCCGAGTCTTCTGACGGCCAGCTCAGGGGAGCCGAAGCGGCGTTCGCGAACTTCCGCGACTCCCACACCGTGGACGCCCGCGGAACGAATGTGAAAGACATCAACCGTTACCAGACGCGCGAAGCCCCGCAGGAGTTCAAGCATCCGGTCGCGTTCGAGATCACGCTCGAGCGCGCCCAGGTCCACCCTGTCCTGGAACCCATGCAGAGTGCGGCCCGCAACGTCCTGCTCAAGGTGGGCGAGGTGACCGGACATGACGGGGCCGTGCGGCTCTTCGACAGGCATGTCGGGGTCACCTCGACGTCCAGAGCGGTCGCGGACGGCGAACTCGGCGTATTGGTGCCGGGGCACCTCACCACGGAGGTCCCGCAAGGCACCCCGGTCGCGGCGCGTACGCCGGTCGTCGCCGCGGATCCGCGATGGGGGAGTACGAGGCCCAGCACAATGAGCACCACGCTCGGGAATGGCGTCCCCAAGGGCGACGTCAGCCAGGTCGCGTTCCCGGCCGCCACATTGGTGGAGCAATGGGCGCCGCTGGCCGCGGTACCGCCGAAGCTCAGGGAGGAGGTGCCCTCGCTGGACAACCGACCCAACGGATTCGAGCTCTCTCGCCCGGCCGGCATGTCCCTGACCGAGGCCACCAAGGAAAGGACCATGCGCGCGCATATAGAGCAGTTGCTCGCGCATGACTACGAGATCCCAGGGGTCGGCAGGGTGGGGATCGACGTCAACGGGGCCCGCGAGATCACCAGCGCGCTGGTCAAGCAACGCGTCTACGCGCAGACCATGAGCACAGCCGGGCACGGCCAGGAGCACGGCCGGGGCCGGGCCGGCCGAGTAGGCGGGTCCACCGGATCCACCGGCGAAGGGAACCTGGGCTTCGGCGGCATCGGTGGCAGCACGAAGACGGCGGACGAAGCCGCATCGCGGAACGCCAACATCGTCGAACGTAACTTCATGGAGGAGCAGCACGAGAACACGTACCTCGAATTGGACATCTCCGTCGTGCTCTATGGAGAGGGCCCGCCTCTGGTGCTAGACGTCGACAAGGGCCTCTACCTGAGGCTCACTCCTGAAGGGCTCGCCGAGTTCGACGCCGCGCATCCCGGGGTCATCGTGCGCTGACCTTCAATCGGAAGCGGTCCGCACCACCATGACCGCAGCCGGCGAGCACACCGACGCGATCACCGCGGACGGCGCCTCGGGCATGGGCACCGACGCGTTGACCCGTTTCTCGCGGTCACCATGCTGCCGTCCGAGCAGTTGGGGTCGTGGCCCTGGGGGTGCTCGTGCCGATGGGCCGCAGACGAGGCTGGCGGCCCGGTTCGCGCTCGGGCGCGGCGGCGCCCCGCGGCTCCGGCGCAAATTGCCGGTTAACAGTCAGGTCGCGGTAGCCGAAACTAGTGATACGTATGTGGCTTATTTGATTAAATGTCCTGCGATCACCAGGGATGCTCGGAAGGACGGTCATGGCCGAGAAGGACTCCTCTTTGCCTGAGCGCATCGGTGGCCACGAAATCGTGGACCGGCTCGGCGAAGGCCCTCGGGGCGTTGTCTACCTGGGACGGGAGTCCGAGGAAGCGGCACGCGTCGCCATCAAGACGTTGCAGGCCGACCCGGCCGACCCCGGTTTCGCGGGCAGGCTCAAGAGCGTCGCGAAGGTGTCGAGCTCGTACGTGGCCCGCACCATCGACGCCGGCACAGAGGACGGCCTGTCGTACGTGGTCAGGGAGCACGTCGAGGGCCGCTCGTTGGCCGAGACCGTCGCCGCCGACGGGCCCCTGAGCGGGGACTCGCTGGAGCGCGTGGCGGTCGGGATGCTGACCGCGCTGACCGCGGTGCACCTCGCCGGGTTCGCGCACCGCAGCCTCACCCCGTCGAACGTGATCCTCACCGACGAGGGGCTCCGCGTCACCGACATCGAGATCGGCGACCCCGTGGGCGAGATCGGCTACCGCGCCCCCGAGCAGATCAACGGGCTGAGGTACGGGCCGTACGCGGATGTGTTCGCGTGGGCCGCGACCGTCGTGTTCGCGGCGACCGGGTCCGCCCCGTTCGGCCAAGACGCCGAGTCCGTGCTGAAGGGCGAGCCCGAGGTGGGGGAGCTGCCCGAGCCGTTGCGACAGGTGGTGTTGGCCGCGCTGGCCAAGGACGTGTCCGGGCGGCCGACGACGTACACGGCCCTGCTGCGGTTGCTCGGCGACAGCAAGGCGCCGATGCCCACCTCGGCGATCGAGGGCGTGCCGGTGCCGCCGCCCACGCTGATCGGGGGGCAGCCGCTTCCCGTCCCGCCCGGGGCCCTGCCCATCCAGCTGCCGATCGAGGGCGCGCAGACGCCCGTGATGCCGTCCTATGGCCCCATGGCGCCCATGCAGCAAGGGCCGATGCAGGCCGGTCCCGCAGACCAGGCGCCCATTCAGCCCGGCCCGGTGGATTCCAGCCCGATGGCGCCGGGCCCGATGGCGCCGGGCCCGATGGCGCCGGGCCCGATGGCGCCGGGCCCGATGGCGCAAGGCCCGATGGCGCAGGGCCCGATAGCGCAGGGCCCGATGGATAATGGGGCCGTGCCGCCCCAGGTCTGGGGACCCCCGCCGGGCTCGCAGAGCCAGCCCCAGGGCTGGACACCGACGGTCGTCCCCGGCGGGCAGGGTGGCGGCCAGCCGCGCAAGCCGTTCCCGGTCGGCCTCGTGGCGGGCGTGACCGCGGTCGTGCTGCTGTCCGGGCTCGGCCTGTGGGGCGCGAGTGCATACTCGAACAAGGTCACTTTCGCCCCAGCTGCCGCGGCCAGCGGAGAGCCGACGAATCAGGCGAATCAACAGGGCGACGCCTTCGCGGCCCAGGGGTCCACGAGCGTGGCGCCCACCCAGCCGCAGGCGGAGGTTACGGCGCCGTGGGCTACTACCCCAACCCCTTACGACGACAACGGGGTGGGCCCCATGACGCTACCGACCGACGATCCCACGGCCGGCCCTCAGTTGCCGGTCCTCTCGACCGCGCCGACGCCGACGCTGATCCCGACCCAGCCGGTCCCCATCCCCACGGTCACGGCGACAGTCCAGCCGACTCAGACCCAGACCCAGCAGCCGACGGCGACCGGCAAGCCGACCAAGACCAGGAAGCCCAGGCCGACGGCCACGGTGACCAAGACCGTGCCGCCCAGCCCGACGCCGACCCAGAGCCCGACCCAGGAGCCCACCAAGGAGCCCACGAGGGAGCCAGAGCCCACGCCGACGCGGACGACGCAGCGGCCGACCCAGAGGCCGACCCAGAGGCCCACCCCCACCAAGACGACCGCGAAGCCGACGCCGACGAAGACGACGCCGAAGCCGACCCCCACCAAGACCACGCCGAAGCCGACTCCCACCAAGACGACGCCGAAGCCGACTCCGACGAAGACGACCCCTCCGCCGTCGAAGCCGAACCCCTACACCGCGACCCAGGTGTGCGGTAGCGGGTTCGTCGTCCAGCGGTCGAGCTCGTTCAACGGCGGCACCACGTACCAGCTCTGGAACAACAGCACGGGGCAGAACTGCGTGGTCACCCTCAAGTCGGGCCCGAACGTGGGCAAGGCCACCCCCGTCAGCGCCACGCTCGAGGTGAAGGAAGGCGGGAGCCGAACCGACTCGGGCAACTTCGAGTACTACGCGGGGCCCGTCAAGCTGCCTGCCAAGGGCAAGTGCGTGAAGTACTCCGGCAGCGCCGGCTCGGGCAGCACCAGCGTCGACTGGGCCAACTGCGGCTAGGAAGGCTGAAACCCACCCAGTAATCGACTCAGTATCCGCGGTAGCCGGCTGGGGTCTTCATACCTTCGACCCCCCGGCACCGCGGACACCGAGCTGTAGCGCTCGATGGCGGCCACGGTGTAGGTCATCGTCCGACGGCCGTCGAGCCGGTGGCCGGAGCCGGGCGGGCGACGGGGCGCCATACTATGGCTCCGAAGCCTCACAACCCACCTGAAGATCCGAACTCCGTACAGGCCCTCTAGTACGGTTTGTAGCCACCGTTGGGCTCGTTCTCCAGAGACCAGATGCCCGGGTGGTGGGCCAGGTCGCCGTAGCGACCGTAGGTGTACAGGACGCCGGCGATGATGTTGTCCACCGGGTTGCGGATCTCGTCGTGGCCGGGCAGCTTATGGGCGTTGAACGTGGGTGGGATGGTCTGCATCAGGCCCTGCGACGGTACGCCGTTCTGCGCGTTGATGTCCCAGTTGTTGATCGCATCCGGGTTACCACCGGACTCATGGAAGATGATCGTCCAGATGCGTTCGATGTCCTTGGGGTCGTTCGGGTCCAGGTCGCTGAGGTCGATCCCGCGGCGGCGCAGTTCGGCGGCGTAGCGGGGGTCCTTCATCTCCTTGATCGCGTCCTGGATCCAGTTGACCACCTTCTCCTTGGGCGCGGGCGTGCCGCCTCCGCCGGAGACGCCGCTGTAGGCGGCGCCGCCGCCCGTCCCCGTGCCCCCGCCCGCGTCGCCGCTGAGCGTGGTCCTGGCCGGGTCGGACAGCTCGTCGGGAGTCACTGGTGTCCAGCCGCTCCTCGTGCCGACGAAGCCCTCCTCCTCTGGAGGCTTGATGTCTTCGAACGTGAACGGCAGTCGGTTCTCACCCAGCCGTTGGTCGATCGATCTGGCGGCGGCGGAGACGGCCGTCTCCGCGTGCGACGCGTGGGTCTGGACGGGCTCCACATGCTTGTTGACTATGCTCTGCACACCGGGCTCGACATCGGAGGCCGGTTGATTCCGGTATTTGCTCCTGAAGGTAGCGACCTGGGCGAGCAGGGTCTCGCAGATGCCGTTCACGCCTCGCTTGGCACGATCGAGCGAGTCCGCGGCGTTCTCCAGGGACTTGGCACAGTCGTCGAGCGCCTCCTGCAGCGCCAGGCCCGCGTTGCCGTAACTTTTCATGTGGTCGATGAACGCCCGGGCCGAGTCACCGTTCCACGCGTCGTCCACGAGCCGCGCGGCGCCGGCGATGTCGCCGAGTGGGCCGGGCTTGGCCACCTCACCGCGGTTGGCAGGCTCCTCGAAGGAGGCGTTGCCCAGCAGACGCCAGCGGGCGGCGATCGCCCTGATCTTCTCTGGGTCGCCGTTGACCTTGTCCATGATGGCGGTCAGCTGGCCGCCGCCGGGGAGTGCGGCGATCTGGTCACGCAGGCTCACTTTTTGCTCTCACCCGGTGTGCTGTCGAGGTCTGCCTGGTCGATGTTCGTCTGGACCTTGCCGATCGCGCGCTCGACAGCCTTCAGGTTGCTCTCTGCCTTCCCATACTCGTCATTCGCGCGCTGCTCGACTCCGTTCACTGCCTTGGCCAGGATGTCCGCGCTCGCAACCGCACCGAAGATCGACGAATCGGGCGCCTTGTCAGCGAACTGGTCGCCGATCGAGCCCAGCTGCCCAGCAGCCTCGATCACGGTCCGGCGCATTCGCTCGAGCGCCTGACGGTTGAGGTCGATGCCTGCCACCGCGGTCGTCCTTCCTCCGGAGCCGCATACAGCGGAACATAGTGGGGAAATGCTAACTGAGTGTCGCTGGTCGCCGCCGGAGAGATTGCGCCGTGAGGACGCATGAGCTTTGTATGACTGTCGGCCGAGCAGACCTCGCGGAAGTGCGAGAGCCGTTTTGGACACGGCGGCTGATTCACCTACCCCCAGCCCTTCGTCCAAGGACCAGGGATTCGCCTCACACCGTGCGGTGGTCGATGTTGCTGGCGATGGTGTCGGGGCCGCCGCCGGTGTAGACGTCGTCGTCCTCGTAAAGAGGGGAGTTCCGGTTCGCTTGACCATCCTTCTGGGCGCCGCCCGGATGGGCGTTCATGGGCATGAACGGTGCGCCGTTCATGCCGGTGCCGCGGGTTACGGTCGCCGCCGTCGTCCCATTCCCCACGCCGCCGGAGCCGTACCCGCTGCCGGTCCCGGTTCCTGACGTGCCGTACCCGGTCGAGGTGTTCAGCGCGTTCGGATCCGTCGGTGCGATGTTCGGGACGTAATTCGCCAAGCCCGTTCGGTCGTTCAGGGGGTTGGGGTTCAGGCCGTTGGGGTCCAGGCCGTTGGGGTTCAGGTCATTGGGGTTCATGCCATTGGGGTTCAGGCCGTTGGGGTTCAGGCCGCTCGTGTCGAACGAATTGTCACCCATGCCGCGCTGGCTGAGGCTGTTCGGGTCGATCCCATTCCCATTGGCATTGAGACCGTTGTCATTGAGCCTGCCGGGATCCGTCGGGCCGGTGTTGAACCCGTCCGTCTTGATCGGGCGGGTGTCGACTCCGCCGTCGTTGATCCCGCCGGTGTCGAAGTTTTTCGGATCCAGTTCCCGCGGGTTGAGCGCGTTCGGGTCGTAGTTGGTGGAGTTCACCGAGTTTGGATCGAAGTTCGGGCTGTCGAAGGGGGACATGTCAATCTTCTGGAACGGGGGGGTGTCACCATTGAGGTTAGGGTCAGGCATGGCCTGCTGGATTGAGCGAGGAAGCCGGTCGTAGTGCTGGACGATCTCTTCGTTGACTTTCTTGAGCAGATCCTTCGCCTTGTTCTCCAGGTCGTGCATGCGTTTGAACGGGACTCCTTCAAAGAACCCGAGGTCATCGCTGGTTTTGATGTCCTGCTGGGCACGCGCCAGCGTTTGGGCGTAATCCTGGAGCGGCCTGCCCACCTCGCCGAACTTGTCCGCCAGCTCGCGGACGCTCGCATGAAAGTACCGCAACTGCTCCTGGGTCGTTTTGGCGGTAGGTCCCTTGTAGTGCTCAGCCAGCTCGATCGCCTTCTGCTTGAAGTCGTGAGCGAAGCGGTTGAGCGACCCTTCGGCGGCGAGGTAATAGCTACCGGCCCGCTGGACGGCCACCGGATCGGTGCTCTCGAACCACTCCTTGATCTTGCTGGCGGCCTCCGTGGTGAGCCAACCGGCCCCCGTCATCCAGGTGGTCTGCGGATTCTGGGTGCTCCCGGGCCGCATCCCCATGGACGCGATCGGCTCCGATGAAACGTTCTGCGGATTCCCGGCCATGTCGTCCTCCTAGGCCTGGTAAGTGTTGGCTTCGTTAGCTTCGCCCCAGCGCTTGCCCATTGTCCGCACCGTCTCGGCCAGCGGCCAGTTGCCTTTCTCGTTCTTCGCGGTCAGTTGCTCGTACTTGCCGGCGCCGCTACCTTGCTCGCCGACCAGGAGGACATAGGCGTTCATGATTGATCGGGCGAAGCCGTTCGCCGTCGTCCACATTGGGTCGCTGCCACCCATCTGCGTCTCGGTGATGGCGCATACCCGTTGTAGATCGGGGAGAGTCCCGGCGCCTTCTGGAAGTTGTGGAGCGGCCGGCAGCTCGTCGCCAGGCTTGAACTCTGCGGATTCGGCGGAGGCGGTATTTCGGGTGAGGCGGTCCAGCAGTGCTTCCATGTCGCCGGCGATGCGCTTCATGTGGATGTCATCAACGTCGTGGTCGTCGACGCTCGGTTGGTCCTTGAGCCCAGGCCAGTCAGGATCGAGGCGAAAAACCATGATGGTTGCCCTTTCTCACATCAACGGATCGTGTCAGACACCGGTGTGTGCTCATCGAGCTGCGGGTCCCATATGCTTCGATCCTGGGGAAGGCTGACGGTCCGTACGAGTTCCTCGCCCTCCTCGCCGATCATGCCGGCGTGGCCGAGCGGCGCGTACGGCATGCCCAAGAACGGCGTGGCTCCGGACCCCCGCATGGCGGCGGACGGGATGGCGGCGGGGCGGCCGGACATCGGCTCGCCGATCACCGTGACCGGTCCGTTCGTCGTCGGTGTGATCGCCGGGGTGGTGGGTCGCGTGGTCATCGTGTTCTGGTTCGGCGTACTGGTGGTCTGCGAGATCGTGGGGTCGTAACCGACGTTCTCGGTACGGTTCGGGTCGATCTGGCCATCGGTGTCGCCGAGTCGTGTGTGCTGCTGTTCGTCCTGGCCGATCACCGGCGGGACGGTGTCGCCCTGCTGGCGGCTGTCTGGGCCGCCGTTGCCCCTGTCATCCTGGTCGCCTGGGGGCTGGTCCCCCGGGGTCTGGTCACCCGGGGTCTGGTCACCCGGGGTCTGGTCGCCTGGGGTCTGGTCGCCTGGCTGGTTGGTCTGGTCGTCCTTGCCTGGCTGGTCCGTGCCGTTTCCGGTGCCGCGGTCGTCTTCGCCGCGTTCGTCAGGTCCGCCCGGCCGGTCGCCGCGCTGATCCCCGCCCGTTGTGTCGTCGTAGTGCCCGGTGTTCCCACCGCGGTAGCCGCCCCCAGCGGAGTCGCTGTTCCCGCCACTGTTCCCGCTACCGCTGCCGCCCACGACGATGTCGCCCGGGCGACGCCCGCCGTACGGGTTGGCCGGGTCGTGGCCGTCGCCGGCGCCAAGGTTGATCACCGGCAGGTCGACCTCGATGTCCACGGGAATGTGCGCGGCCCAGATGGAGTTGAGCTCGCCATTCAGCGTGCGGAGTGCCTCACGCGCCTGGCGGTTCTCCTCCTCGGCCGCGGCATTGGCAGCCTGCTGATCGGCGGCCTGTTCTGCCTGCTGGCTTGTGCTGTAGCCGGAGACACCTCCGGCGGCGCCCTCCTGGCCCGAAGCCCCGGGATTGACGTTGATCGCGTTGACCTTGCTGATCGCCTCGGGGAGATTCGTCTCCGCATAGGTTCGGACGCCGGTGGACATCCGGTCCATCTTGGTGGAGATCTCCATCCCGGTGGAGTACAACATGCGCAGGGCTTCCTGGACCTGGGTCGCGTCCGGACCCTTCCATACGCCGGCGAGCACCTGCGCCTGGGCCTTCAGCGCTGCACAGGCGTCCTTGATGGCACTGGCCGCGTGCATGTAAGCGAAGCCGACGTCCGAGATCATGGCGGGTGAGGTGTCCTGCAGGAGGTTCTGGATGGTCGCCTTGTTGTACTGGTCCTCACCACCGGGCGCCGGCACGACCCCCGGAGCGATCTGCAGCCGTTCCCGCTTGCCAGTCGCCATCGTCGCGTCCTTTGAACTCAGTTGCCTTCGTTGGCCTGTCCGGTGATGTCGTGGATGTCGGCGTTCCTGTTGATGGCCCGGATGGCTGCATCGTAGGTGTCGACGAACCACTCGTACGCCGTGCCGAATTGCGTTCCGGCGCTGTTGAGGATGGTGCCGAGGTCCTTGGCGGCGTCCCACTTGCCGACGATGGCGGCCGCGCCCCTGCCGGCCAGGTCGCTGCCTTCGCTTCCCGACGGGTCGATGGTCTCCCTGATGCTCGAGACGGTGCCCGTCGTGTACCCCTCGGAGAAGGCGTCACCGGTCAATGGCCCTCTTGCACGGTCCAGTTCCCTGGCCACGTCCCGCATGCGATCGGGGTCGTTGACGCGATCCTCGCCGACGCCTTTGACGTCCTCGATCCAGTCCCAGCCGCTGTCCGCATCGGGCCCCGGAGGGTTATAGCCGGACCCGGCGTAGTAGGGGGGATAGTCCTCCGCCACATCTCTCCTTCAACGCACAAAGACGGGCATTCTCGGCCGCGGCATGACAGCAATGGCCGAGAATGCCCGACAGCTCTAGTCAGGCCGTTGACCAGATTCTGCGGTTCGCGTCTTCGGCCGCCTTGTAGTTGTCGTTGGCCATGCCGAGCGCCTTGGCCGCCGCGTGGAGCTGGTCACCCATCTCCTTCTCGGCCAGGTCCCAGGCGCGGCGCCGCTCGTCGAAGTATGTCCTCGCGTGGCCGTCCCAGTTGTTCACAGCAGGGTCGCTGCTTTCCTGACCGAAGTCCGTCATGATCTGCTTGTAAAGGGCGTCGGTGATCTGGTCGAGCTTTGTCACCACGCCGAGAAGCGCGATGTTGGCCTCTTCCATCATCCCGAAGTTGACTTGTGTCCTGCCACTCATGGCATCCTCCGTTGTCTAGCTCATGCTGCGTGCTGCTCAAGCGGCAACCGAAGATCAGCGGGTCCTGACGGTGCCGGTGATGGGTCAGCGAGAGGCTGCAGCGTTCTCGGGGTTGGTCCCAATGGGCTCGTACGTGTTGATGAGGCTGTCGATGTCCCCCCGCCCCCCGGGGACGTTCGAGTCCTGGAGGTTGAGCGCGTCGGTCCGGCCGTCCCCGTCCAGGTCGGTGAGGCCGAGGCTGTTCAGGTTGTTGTCGGCCTCGGCGTTGGAGTAGACACCTGCGGTGACGTTGAGGTCGTCAAAGATCTTCTCCAGATCCCGAATGATCTTGTTCCGGCAGATCTGGTCCCACTTCTCCATGTGCACCCTGTACTGGTTGGCGGCCTGCCCACCCCAGCCTTGGCGGCCGCCGGCCATCTGGGTGAGCTGCTCGATCGCCGTGCCGACGCTTCGGCGCAGGCTGTCGATTGCCTCGGCCGCTTCCTTGACGTGGCCGGCAGCCACGATCATCTGCTCTGGTGTTGCTGTGAAGCTGCGAAGGTCTTCAGCCACTTCAGGTCTCCTCTGGCGAATCTGTGCCCTGCAGTCTCTTCAGGGCGACGTCTGACTGCGTCCGTCCGCTCCCGATCTGACCAGGGTTGTCAGCTCGGAGGATCTCCACAAGTAAGATCAAAGGTCACTTGGGGAGTATCTTGCCACATACGTATCATGCATGCACGATTACGGCTTCATATCAGTTCGTCCTGCTGGTGGAGTCTCTGCGTGCGAGCGGCTGACTACGAGTGCTTAGGTGATCTTGTTGCCTCTGTGGCAGTCACTCATCCTCCCAGAATGATCGACTCTGGGTCGTATGTCTGTGTGATGTTCGGTGGTGTTCGTCCTGTTCTGTACGGCAGGCAGCTGGGTCGGCTAATGTTCCCGATCAGTATGGGCGTTTGAACGGGGGCCGCAGTGACTCAGGGGCCAGGCATCGAAGCGCTACTCAACTGGGGCGACGCGCCACATGACGACGCGGCGCGCGGGAGCGTGGTCTCGATCCCGTCGGGTGGTGGTGCCGAGATTCCCGCGTCATCCGGACCTGGGGCCGAGATGGTCGTGGGCGATGCCTTGGACGGTAACGGGACGGCGGATGTTCTCGACGCCTCTGACGTCACGACCGTCTTCTCGACGCCGAACTCCGCAGGTGAGCGGCTCACGGCCGACGGGTCCGGCGACGACGATCCGACGGTACTTCACGACATTGACGACCGCACCCGCGGTGGCACGGAGCTGGCTGTGTCCGCCGAGAAGAACGAGACCCCCGAGCCCCAGGAGTCAGGCGAACAGAATGGCGTCCAGGTCGACCAGACCGACGCCGACGGGGACGGAACACCCGATGATCAGGACGGTGACGGGGTCAAGGACGTCGAGGATCCCAACACCAGCGTGGAGGACACCGACGGCAACGGAGTCGCGGACGGTCGTGATGACCCGGCGAACGGCAAGCCCGACGGCGAAGAGGACATCAACGCGAACAGCCAGCCGGACGGGCGGGAGGACCTCAACCAGAACAACACCCCCGACGGGCAAGAGGACCAGAACAGCGACGGTATCCCTGACGGCGAGCAGGACCGAGGCGGACTCCCCGGCCAGGAACCCCCGCAGGACGCGGGTAACCCCGGCGACCAGGGCGGCACCCCAGCGGAGCCCGCACCTGGCGACCAGACTCCGGGTGACCAGGCTCCGGGTGGCCAGACGCCAGGAGACCAGACGCCAGGAGACCAGACTCCGGGTGACCAGACCCCAGGAGACCAGACCCCGGGAGAGGAAAAGCCGGGCGACGGCACGACGGGAGACCAGGACAAGGATGGCAAGCCTGACGACCAGGACCCGGACGCGGACGGTGACGGCGCCAACGACGTCGACACCGACAAGGACGGCACGCCGGACTGGCGCGACCCCGACAAGGACAACGACGGCAAGAACGAGGACCAGGACGGCGACGGCACTCCAGACGTTCAGGACGCCGATCGCGACGGAGACGGACCGGACCCGGACACCGACAAAGATGGCATCCCCGACTGGCGTGATCCGGTAACGGACAAGGACGGCGACGGTAAGCCCGACGACGCCGACGGCGATGGCAAGCCGGACGACCCACGCGACGACGCTCTGCAGCCCGAGGGCTCAGGCGATGCCGCGTCACCCCCTGCCGGCGATGGGTCGGGCCCTGGCAGCGCCGGAGGCTCAGGGGGCCCGGGCTCCGGCGGTTCGGGGAGCCCTGGCTCTGGCGGCGGCACTCCCGGCTCAGGCGACTCCGGCGATAAGTCTGATGGAAAGGGCCGGCAGGGCGACGGTGGCAAAGACCGCGACGGAGGCGGCGACAGCAAGCGGGCCCGCGACCAGATACTCAAAGATGGTGGTGTCTCCGGCGGCTGGCGGAATGCGACCTCCGATGTGATGCGCGAAACGGCCGGAAAGTTCGACAAGTTGAGTGGTCCTGGCGGCATGCTGACCAATGCACGAGAACGAGCGGAAACCATTGATGTCGGTTTTCCTGGCTTCGGGATGCTCGGGAAATTCGGGTTCGACGCCGCGTATCACTCGGTGAGGGGCAAGATGGCGAAACATTTTGCTGCGGCGGATCAGAAGCTGGAATCGTTTAGCGGCAAGCTCGTCAATGGCGCCAGAATTGTGGATCAAGCCAACGAGGCGAGTACTGCGAAGGAAGCCTGATCATGGGTCCGTATGACTTTGGCACAACCTTGTATACCACGGGAATTGCCCAGACCTGGGCTGCGGCGGGCGTCGCGCCCGGGTGGTGGGGGAGGTCGTTCACGGCTCTCGCCGCGCTGATGGGTGTGCCGTTCTCGAGTCCGAGCGACATCCACAACACTGGACAGGTTCATGTTCAGCTGGGAGAAGATGCCAAGAAGGCCGCAACTCAGGCTCGTGTCATCCCCAAAGAGGTCGACAAAGGCGACTGGCAGGAGATGGGAAGGCCCGAGGCAGACAAGGCGACCGGGGGCTTCGCCGACGAACTTGCGAAGGCCGGTATATTGCAGGAAGGGGTGGGCAATTCCCTGCAAAAGCTTGCCCAGCTCTTTTTCATGGCCGCTATTCTTGTTGCCGTGCTTGGTCCGGTGCTTCTCGGTCTCGCGTTCATTTTGCGCTGGAGGGCCATCGTCCAGGCGGCTGCCATGGCGAATCCCTTGGCAGCAGGCGTTGCAGGCCCCCTTGCCGCGGCGCAGACCGCCGTGGCCGACGGGGCGCTCAAAACAGCGCGCAATCTGCTGGCCGCCGTCATCAAGAAAAATGGGAAGGCCATTGCCTTTGTGGCCATGCTGCTGGTGACCCTTGGCCCGATGCTGGATCAGTGGTCCGGGTTCGGCGGGCCGTTCGGTGATGGACTGAAGGACGCGGGAACACCGGATACCAAACAAGAGACGCCCGAGTTCAAGCAGATCGTGCTGCCTGGCCTGGAGAAGGTCGACGATGGGACGCAGGGCTTCGGGCAGGACTCGGGGACCCAGAAGAGCCCTGGAGATTCGCCGAGCTCGGGAGCGGGAAACAGCAGTTCCGAGGAAGCGTAGAGTTCGGGTGTTACGGCGCGTTCGGAAACCGCGCAGGCTTGACATGCTGCACTTGCCCACCACAGTCACAATGCCAGAGGCGGCCATTGGCCGCCTCTGGCATTGTGACGCGTTGAATCTTTCGGTTCAGAGGTCGAGGCGGCGGCGGATCCTGTCGAGCTCGCCCATCACGTCGTCGAAGGTGCGGTTGTAGGCCGCCTCGGCGCTCTTGATCTGCTGCATGGCGGCGTCAGGATCGTTGATGAGCTTCATCGGGTTGTCCTCCTCGCCGAACACCTCTGCCATGGCCTCGTTGGCCTGGCGCTGCAGGTCCTCGGCCGCGTCGGCGACGACCTGCTTGATGATGTCCGACAACTCGCCCGAGCTGAGCCGCATCGCCTTGGGGTGGATGGTGAGTTCGCGGATGCCCTCGCTGGCATAGTCGACCTTGACGAACTCCCTCTCGTCGGCCGCCGTGCCGACCATGTCCGCCATGACCTTCTGGAGCTCTTCCATCTTGGCGAACTGCTGGTCGGCGCCTGCGAGGAGTTTCTCGATGTCGATGTTGGCGAAGTCACCGAACTCCGAGGTCACAGTAGCGCTCCTGTTCGTGAGGATAGGGGCCGCCAGCCGTACGGTCGTGGGGACTTCTGTGACAATCTAGTGCTTCTGCGTCACTTGCGCCAATCTGCCCCCACTGAGCAAGAGAATCGGCGCTGACTCTTCGCGAGCCTCGCGTAGCTCTCGCCGAGCGCCTCCATGAAGTCGTTCTGGATGCCTTCGAGGCGGCCGACGATTTCGGCGGGATCTGCGGAGCACTGACTCCGAGCAACTCGGCCGGCTTCCGCTGGAGGTCGTTCAACCCAAGGCCGTGACCCTGTCGGGCACATCCAGCGCCTGCTGTGGCGGTCCGCTTCGGCATGGGCACGGTCTCGGTGCACCACAGCACCTCTGCGCACCAACGAGCACGCCGACGCACGGTCGCGACGCGAGCCTTCGAGGCTAGTCGTCTGACTGGGCCCGCCGGCGGATGGCTTCCAGGTTGGCCAGGCGCTCGTGCATGTCCCGCGAGAAGGAGTCCTGGAAGTCCTGGAACTGGTTCTGGATCTCCTCCATGGAAATCCCCATCGACAGGGATTGAGGGATGAGGGCCGTGGCCTTGCGCTGCTGGTCGTCCTGGGCGGCGCGCACGGCCTCCACGATCTCCTCGGTCAGCTCGTCGAGCTCCATGCGGGAAGCCCGCACGCCGAGCTTCAGGTCGTCGAGCCGCCCGTTGGCGTCCACCCGAGCTTTGACCGTGCCCCTGCGGCTCTCTCCCTCACCTGTGATCGCGCCGAGCTCGTCGATCGCATCCGTCAGCTTCCGGATCGAGCGCTCTGCCTCCAACATGACGCGGTCGAGATCGTCGGGGCCGAAGTCCTTGAAGTCCATTGCAGCACGCCACCGCTCGCGGGTTAATGAACGGGGTGCGAGGGATGACCAGAAACTGAAGTGATCATGAAGTACGCACTGTTCCGGCTCGGCTGGGTCCAAACTCTGTGAGAATCCAACTCTGTGGCGACCTATCGTGAAATCCATGTCGTATCACAGTGCATAGCGAACACCCGTGACCTGGTTGAAAGGGAGCTGAAGAATGAACTGGTCCGGCGCATTCTGAACATGGTCCCTGACACCAACATCGGCGGGCGCGGCTTCGGCAAGATAGGTAACAAGATCTGTGCCGACGATTACCATCGCGTGCAGAGTGAGGCCTCTGGGCACCTGGGCCAGGCGATGGATGCATTGGACGGCTGGATCCAGGGCCTGACCTACTGCCAGCGCAACTGGGTAGCCGCTGAGGACGCCAACATGGTCCGCTATCGCGGATGAGCGACCGGTATCTGCGGGCAGTCAACTACAAACCGCTGCCCTCCCCGGGGGCGACGCCGATCAACTTCGGCGGCGGCACCGGGCACATGGGCGCAGTCCCCATGGGAAGTCACGGCCCCAAGGTGATGGGTCTACTGCGCAACCTGGGCAGGCTCTCCCTGTGGCTGGTCGCGCTCAGTCTGATCGCGGATGTCACGGGCGCAGACGAAGGGGAGATAGCGCGGGCCGGCGTCATGTGGACCAGCATGGGTCAAAGGCTTGACGACGGTGCGAAGTTTCACTTGGGTAACCTCCGCACTGTCAGCGAGGACTGGAAGGCGGCGGACAAACGTGAGTGCCTGCGCGTAGCGGGGATCTTCAGCCAGGAGACCGCCGTGCTACGCGGAGACCTGGTGAACTTGGGCAACGTGCTCGACGAGATCGCCGCCGCGTTTCGCGCCTACTGGGTAACTCAATGGACTGCGGCCGTGGCAACGCTCGCGAGCTTCCTCCGGATCGCCGCCTTGAAACTGCTCCCGGCGCCGCAAGTATCAATCGCGGCCATGCTCTTGGAGCGAACTTTGGGCCTCGCTGCGACCAGTGCCTCTGTCGCTCTTGCCGGGTCGCTGATCTATCTACTCGCCACAGGCCGCGACGTCATGGCAGCCCTCCTCAAGAAGGCCCTTCAGTTCGGCTACATCTTTCCGACTGGAGACGCGGAGATCGACTTCTCCCAGGCGACCCTGGATGTCAAGCACTTCCCGACCTTCAAGGAACCGCCCGCGCCGGGAAAGCTGCCCGCTGGTTCGGAGGGTTTCGACTTCGTTGCGCCGGATGTGCAAACGACGACGCTATAGGGACATCCGGGATAAGGAGCTCGCGGGCGACGTAGCGTTCGAGGCATCGGATGATCTCTTTCTTGGAAGGCGCGGGTGCGGGGGTCCCAGCGCAGGCGGCACAACACCACCCGGTAGAGGGCGGCGTTGGCCTGTCGTCTTGACCGGGGGCACGTCCAGTGAGTGCACATAAGCGCCTTCCAGTCAGGGCCGACAGATCCCGTTCAGGACCCAAGGTCAGTCAGTCGTTGGGCCGAACCCTGACGGGAGGCGCTGATCTACATCATCACTGTCAGTCGTGCTGACCTGAAGAGGACACCTGGTGTCATTTGGCCCAGTCCAGGGTGAGCAGGCTGTCCTGCTCAAAGCCTGGTCAGCCGGCCAGGCCGCGTACCCAGGTGTAGACATCCAGCATGCCAAGGGCCAGAGGGAACAGCGCAATCGTGATCAGGGTTTCGAAGATGTCGCCCGCCCGGCCCCAGAACGGGGAGAACTTGGCGTCGGGGGCGCGTAGCGCCAGGCCAATCGAGATCGCGGCGACCCACAGCAGCGCGATCTTGACGCTGACAGTGGCGACCGGACCCTGGCCGAGAGCCAGGGAGACCGCGAACGCCGCGACACCGCCGAGCCCCGCGATGATCAGCCAGAGCCGCTGAGCAACCCCTCGGAAGACCCTGGCCCGCAAGATCAGGGCGATGGAGAGCGTGACCGACATCGCTGCCGCCATCCAAGTGCCCGCAGAGATCAGGTACGCCTGGCAGACGAGCCCCATCAGGGCGAGACCGGCGACCATGCCGGAGGCATAGTCCAGCGCGTGCTTGGTGCGGTCCTTGACGGCATCCCCGTCGACGCCGATGTTGTCGTTGCGCAGTTCCTCTGCGGTGGTCGGCATAGTGGGCATGGGGAGGCGGCCGAGCCGGAACGCCAGCGTGGGCACCAGCGGGCTGAGAGCGAGCATGAGAGAGGTCGTCATCGCCACCACGCCGGCGGGCGGCAGGGGGAAGAACATCATGACCGCGGCCGACGCCGCACCGCCGACCGAGGCGATAGCCGTACCGAGGAAACCCGGGACGCCGTCTGCGATGGCCACCCCACCGATGGTGGCCACCAGCGTGGTGACTGCGAAGGCGGCGAGCAGGTGGGGCGCACCTAGGTCGAGAAGGCCGACGGGACCGGCCGGCGTCAGCAGCCCGGCGATGAAGCCGTACGGGAGCGCGGCGTATCCGATCAGCGCACCGGCCCGCGCGTCGCCCGCCGCGCGGGACAAGATTGCGCCGCCGCCCACCAGCAGGAGCGCGAACACCCCGGCGACCACTGCGTAGATTGTCCACGGTGGGTCGGCGAGCACCAGCGCGAGCGCCCCCACCACGAGCAGCGCGGCAGCAGCGCCGAGGCCCATCATCCGGGTGTGCTTGGGCTTCCAGGTGCCGTCGTTCTCCTCGACCCCGAGCGCGATGACATCGGCGACGTCGTCGTAGGTCGCGGGGGGCATCGCGAACTGGCGAGGGCGCAGATAAAGGATCTCGCCGTCCAGCACGCCGAGCGCGCCGAGACTCTCGCCTATGTCGAGCGGCGGCTGGCCGAGCCGCTGCAGTATCCAGCCGGGTGCCGAGGCGTGGTCGCCGGCCTCTTCACCGACGGCACGTAGGACGCCGGGCAGGACATGGGGGAGCGGCACGTCCGCTGGCAGGGCGAGGTCGACGCGCTTGCGTGGTGCCACGATCGTGACCCGGCACAGTGGCGGCAGCGCCTGGCCACCGTGCGGCGAAGCTTGCGCGACTGGCCCCGGTTGCGGCCCACCCCAAGCCGGGGGCGGGGTTCGCTGCCCTGGAGCGAGTGACGTCACAGTCGCCCTCCCTGGTGGTTCGTGTCAGGGTTAACCGTATCGCTGGTGAGCTGCCACCGCCGATGTGGACAAGACCCCTTCTAGTATGGGCCTATCAAGTATCAATGGGGTCAATGTGCGCTATGAGGCTGGAGGGCACAATACGTGAGCATCGTCGTCGTACGGCGCCCAGAACGACGGCCTCCGCCGAAGCCGCCACGCGGAGAGATCTTGCTGGAGTCGCCGCCCGAGATCCCCGAGGTCCAGCCGCAGGGTGCGATGCAGGCGCTCATGTGGCTGCCCATGGTGGCCGGTGGTGCCGCGATGGCGCTCATGTTCACCTCGTACGGCAACACCAACCCGCTGATGTACGTGTCGAGCGGGTTGTTCGCGGTCTCCATGCTCGGCATGTCGATCGGCCAGTTCGGCCGCCAGGGGAGCGAGCGCAAGTTCCAGCTGAATGGTGCCAGACGCGACTACTTCCGCTACCTCGCCCAGGTTCGTAAGCGCGTCCGTCGTGCGGCCAGACAGCAGCGCGAGGCGCTCGAGTGGGGCGGGCCGTCACCGGACACGCTGTGGTGGATCGCCATGGGACCGCGGCTTTGGGAACGCAGATCAAGGGACGACGACTTCGCCACCGTACGGCTCGGCACCGGCGTGCAGAAGCTGGCGGTGCAGCTCATTCCTCCGGACTCCAAACCCGTCGAGGAGCTCGACGCGCTCTCGGCGGGCGCGTTGCGGCGGTTCATCCGCGCCCACGCCACGGTCTCCGAGCTGCCCGTCTCCGTCGCGCTCGGCTCCTTTGCGCGCATCCGCCTGCGCGGCGACGCCGTGGCCATGCGTGAGCTGGTTCGCGCGATGGTCGCGCAGATCGCGGTGTTCCACTCACCGGACGACATGCGGATCATGGTTTGTGCGAGCAAGGAGTGGATGCCGCACTGGGAGTGGCTCAAGTGGCTTCCGCACGCGTTCCATCCAGAGGAAACCGACGCGGCCGGCCCGGTCAGGCTGATGGCTGAGAACCTCGCCGAGCTTGACCGGCTGGTGGGTGGTGAGCTGAAGGAACGGGCCAGGTTCAAACCGGGCGCGGCCGCCGACGCGTTGCCGTACCACCTGCTGATCGTCGACGGTGGTCACGTGTCCATCGACTCCCAGCTCGGCACCGACGCCATCCAGGGTGTCACAGTGATCGACCTGTCCGACTCCAGCGGGCCGGTGGAGGAACGCGCGACACTCAGGCTCGACATTCAGCCTGACGCCTTCTACATGATCAAACTGGATCACGCCCAGAAGGAGTCGGTGACCAGGCTCGGCGCGCCGGACAAGCTGGACTTCGCTCGGGCTGAGGGGCTGGCCAGGCAGCTCGCCCCGCTGCGTGCGTCGGCCGCGACCGGCGGCGACGTGCAGGACGCGCTGTCGATAAACACCACGCTGACCGAGCTGCTCGGCGTTGGAAACCCGAACAGGTTGGTTCCGGCCGTAACGTGGAAGCCGCGTGCCGGACGCAACCGCTTGCGCGTGCCGATCGGACTGGGCAGCGACGGTCGGATGGTCGAACTGGACATCAAGGAGTCCGCGCAGGGCGGTATGGGACCGCACGGTCTCGTCATCGGTGCTACCGGCTCAGGAAAGTCCGAGCTGCTGCGCACGCTGGTACTCGGCCTTGCGATCACCCACTCGTCGGAGATCCTGAACTTCGTCCTGGTCGACTTCAAAGGTGGTGCGACCTTCCTCGGCCTGGAGGGTCTCTCGCACGTCTCCGCGGTCATCACGAACCTGGAGGACGAGCTGCCGCTGGTTGACCGTATGCACGACGCGCTGCACGGCGAGATGGTCAGGCGGCAGGAACTGCTGCGCGCAGCGGGCAACTACGCCTCGTTGCGCGACTACGAGAAGGCCCGCGAGCAGGGTGCCGACCTGAAACCGATGCCCACGCTCTTCGTGGTGCTTGACGAGTTCAGCGAGTTGCTCACCGCCAAGCCCGAGTTCATCGAGTTGTTCGTCATGATCGGCCGACTTGGCCGTTCGCTGGGCGTGCACCTGTTGCTCGCCTCTCAGCGGCTGGAGGAGGGCAGGCTGCGCGGCCTGGACACCCACTTGTCCTACCGCATCGGCCTGCGTACGTTCTCCGCGATGGAGAGCCGGGTCGTGCTCGGCGTGGCCGACGCTTACGAGCTGCCGTCGGCGCCGGGCAACGGGTACCTCAAGTTCGACACCACCGGTATGACCCGGTTCAAGGCCGCCTACGTCTCCGGTGCCTACCAGGCAGACCCGCAGCACGTAATGTCCGACGATGACGATCGGCCGGTTCGCCAGGTGGTGGAGTACGGCCCAGCCTTCGCTCCGGTCCCTGTGATCGAGGAGCCGAAGAAGGAAATCGCTGCGGGGGATGCGCCCAACTCCGAGAACAGCACGCAGAAGAGCCTGCTCGACATCGTGGTCGGCCGGCTGCAAGGTCATGGACCGCCTGCGCACCCGATCTGGCTGCCGCCGCTCGACGATCCGCCCACACTCAACCAGCTCCTGCCACAGCTGTCCGTCACGTCGGGCTTCGGCCTGACCACCACGGGCTGGGCCGGGCGTGGCCGACTGCACGCCCTGATCGGCATCATTGACCGCCCCTTCGAACAACGACGCGACCCATATTGGCTGGACCTGTCCGGCGCCGCGGGACACGTCGGTCTGGCTGGTGGCACCCAGAGTGGTAAGAGCACGGTCCTTCGTACGCTGATCAGCAGCATGGCGCTCACGCACACCCCGCGAGAGGTGCAGTTCTACTGCCTCGACTTCGGTGGAGGCGCGCTCGCTGCGCTGGAAGGGTTGCCCCACGTCGGCAGCGTCGCCAGCCGCCTGAACGGCGAACGGGTGCGCAGGACTGTCGCCGAGGTCAGCACGCTGATGACCCAGCGCGAGCGCATGTTCGCGGAGCAGGGCATCGACGGCATCGGCACCTACCGCAGAATGATGGCCGCCGGCGAGATCACTGGTGACGGCTTCGGTGACGTGTTCCTCGTGGTGGATGGCTGGCTGACCCTGCGCCAGGATTACGAGGCGCTGGAGCCGGTGATCACCGATCTGGCCGCGCGTGGCCTCGGTTACGGCATCCATGTCGTGGGGGCGAGCAACAAGTGGTCGGAGTTCAGGCCGGCTATCCGCGACCTCTTCGGCACCAGGGTCGAGCTCAAGCTCGGCGACGCCTACGAGTCCGAGGTCAACAGGAAGAAGTCGCTCGCCGTGCCAGAAGGGGTACCCGGGCGTGGCCTGACCAAGGACGGGTTCCACTTCCTGTCCGCGCTGCCGAGGATCGACGGGATCTCTGAGACCGACGACCTGGCCGCAGGCATCCGCGCGATGGTGGGCGCAGTCAAGGACGCCTGGCAGCATGCTCCGGCGCCACGGGTACGGCTGCTGCCTGCGGTGCTGCCCGCGGCGGAACTGCCTGGGCCGGAGCGTACCGGCAAACTCGTGCCCATCGGCATCGACGAGGCCACCCTTTCGCCCATGTTGCTCGATTTCGAGGCCGACCCGCACTTCTTCGTGGCGGGTGACACGGAAAGCGGCAAGTCGAACCTGCTGCGGCTCATCGCGGAAGGCATCGTGGCGCGCAACACGCCCCGCGAGGCGATGATGATCGTGATCGACTACCGCCGGTCGCTTCTGGACTCGGCGGTCACCGAACACCGGATCGGGTATGCGGCCTCGGCGGCGGCGGCCACCGAGCTCATCAACGACGCGCGCAGCGCGTTGCTCAAGCGCCTGCCGCCCGCCGACGTGACGCCCGACCAGCTCCGTGAGCGGAGCTGGTGGAAGGGCTCCGACCTGTACATCGTCGTGGACGACTACGATCTGGTGGCCACATCGAGCAACCCGCTGACGGGCCTGGTCGAACTGTTGCCCCAGGCCCGCGACATTGGCCTGCACCTGATCCTCGCCCGCCAGATGGGCGGCATCGGCCGTGCGATGTTCGATCAGGCGATCACCAGGCTGAAGGACATGGCCAGCCCGGCGCTGCTCATGTCGGGTAACAAGGACGAGGGCTATGTCTTCGGCAACGTGCGTCCCCAGCCCCTGCCGCAGGGGCGAGGCATCTTCGTCGACCGCAGGTCCGGCCAGCGCCTGATGCAGTCGGCATACCTGGGTGATCAGGGCGGCCAGGGTACCGGCGGATAGGCTGCCGGCCATGTCTGACCACGCCGCCGCTCCACCCTTGCCCTACGGAGCGAGCGGGTCGGCCGTGCTGGACTCGGTGCTCTGGCCCGGCGCTGTCGCTGTTGCCCGAAAGCAGTAGCATCGGTCCCCTCCGATGATGTTGGGGGAAAGATGGTCGGGCGGGTGCTGCTGGCGGGCGTGGTGGCGCTGTTCGCGGTGCCGCTGGTCCCGGCCACGGCGCTGGCGGAACCGGTGAAGTGCAACCCGGAGCGCGGGGTCTACACGGTCAGCGAGCCGTGGGCACAGCTCAGACTCGACTACAAGAGCGTGTGGCCGATCACCCGGGGCGAGCGTGTGACGGTCGCCGTGATCGACAGCGGCATCGACCCGACGCATCCGCAGCTCAGGCCGTATCGCTTCTACGACAAGACCAATACGGGTACGCGCGACTGCGTGGGGCACGGCACCGCGGTGGCTGGAATCATCGCGGCACGGCCTGACGCGCGAGTGCCCTTCGCCGGGGTGGCACCCGGGGTGCGGCTCGTGGTGTTCAAGCAGACGAACGAGCCGACCGGTGACCCCAATGTCTTGGCCGAATGCATCGTCCAGGCCGCCGACCTGGGCGTTGACGTGATCAACATCTCCATGCAGACGGGCAACCACCCTTACCTGAAGAACGCGATCGACTACGCGCTCGCCAAGGACGTGGTCGTCGTGGCCGCCGCCGGCAACATCGATCCCAGCAAAGAGCGCAACGCCCAGCCGATCTACCCGGGGTCGTACCCGGGAGTCCTCGCCGTGGGCGCCGCAGGCCCGGACGGCAAGCGCGCCGACACCTCCAACAACGCCACCCCCGTCGGCGTGCTGGCGCCCGGCACCGACATCACCAGCACCTGGACAGGCAAGGCGTACGTCAACGGCCAGCAAGGTACGAGCTTCGCCGCGCCGTACGTCGCCGGTGTGGCCGCGCTGATCCGCGCCCGCTATCCCAAGCTGTCGCAGGAGCAGGTGCGGTGGCGAATCGAGACCACGGCGGACGGGCGGTCCGGCAAGGGCACCGGGGCGGGAATGGTCAATCCCAAGCTCGCGGTGAATGCGATCCTGCCTGCGGAGAACGCGCCCGTGGTCGCCCAGCCCGAGCTGCCGCTGGACGCCAATGCGATCAGCAGGGTGCCGCAACCCGACAAGAAGGCGATCTCGGTTTCCTCTGCGGTCGCCGTGGCCGCTCTCGCCGGTGCCGGACTTGTCGCGGTCGGCGGGGTGGTCATGCCGCTCGGTCGTAAACGTGGCTGGAGGGCAGGCCGGAATTCCTGAGGCTGATGTGAAAGTTATGGTTGAATACGACTGTTGCCTGACTTGTGGTAGCTAGTAGAGCCCTGCCCCGGAAGGAAGACCATGGGGGAGACGGCCCCCTTGCGGCCTGACGACCCGAAGAGGGTTGGAGAATTTGAGATTGCGGGGTTGGTCGGCGAAGGCTTACGCGGCCCTGTCTATCTAGGCAAGCGTGGCGATGAACGAGTCGTCATCAAGCTGCTCCCCGCCGTCCAGCAGAAGAACGACGCCGTGCTCGACCGGCTCACCGCCGGCGAACGCGTGGCGAGTTCATACGCCGCTCGCACCATCGGCGCCGGCTGGCTCGACAAGCGTCCCTACCTTGTGCGCGAGTATGTGGAAGGGCCAACCCTCCACGAAGTCGTCGAAGCGGACGGCCCGCTCACCGGTGACGCCATTGAACGGGTCGCGGTCGGTACGCTCACGGCCCTGACGGTCGTACGGCTCGCTGGGATCGTGCACCGCGCCATCACCCCGCACAACATCGTTCTCAAGCCCGATGGTCCGCGCCTTCTAGACCTAGGCGTGGGCGAACCTATCGAGCGCACCCCTTACCAGGCCCCAGAGCTGATCCGCGGCGAACCGTCAGGTCCGTCGACCGACATCTTCTCCTGGGCGGCCGCTATGGTCTTCGCGGCCACGGGCAAAGCTCCGTTCGCCGACGGCGACGCCGTCCTGACAGAAAAGCCCGACCTCGGCGACATCCGCCAGCCGCTCCGCCGCGTGGTGGTGTCCTGCCTGGCCAAGGACGTCACAAAGCGCCCCACGGCGCACAGCGCGATGCTCATGCTCCTCGGCGACAAGTCCGCTGACACTCTGGTCGCCAGCGCCCCCGCCGTCTCGACTCCGGGTGCGGCGGGTTTAGCGGCGGCTACGGGTGTCACTGGCGGCGCTGGATCAGTGGCCCCCGGCATGGCGGCCGGTCCCGGTGTCCCCGGTGGTCTGGGCGTTCAGGGCTTCCCCGGGGAGCCGGTGCTTTCCGGACCGCCCGTGCCTCCGGGCGGAATGGCGGGGCCGGGGTTGGCACCCCCGGCGGGGCCGATGTCAGGTGGACCTGCCGGGGGGCCGGTCTACGGCGGACCTTTCGGCGCGCCCGGTGGTCCGGGTACGCCCGGTGGTCCGGGTACGCCCGGTGGTCCGGGCACGCCCGGCGGCCCGGGTGCCCACGGTGTGCCCGCCGGCCAGGTGGGGTCGTGGAGTGGCCCGGCGCTCGAAGGCGTGACGATGCCGTTGCCGTTGCCCACGGAGGCAGGCGAACCGCCACAGACAGCGCAGATGTGGCAGGCACCCGCGCTGCCGGACCAGCCGGCCGGCCAGGAAGCTCTGGGTGCACAGCCATCGCACGGCGGTGGCGGCGCGCCACCAGGAACCACGCTGCTCCAGTCGAAGGGGAGTTCGCAGCCGCGCAAGAACTTCCCCGTGCTTCTGGTGGCCGCGGTAGGTGCGATAGTGCTTTGCGCGGCCGGGCTCTGGGGCGCGGGAGCGTACGTCAACAGCCAGGGTTTCCAAGCGGCGGCGGCAGCGGACGAGTTGGGCAAGAAAGGCGCCGCGGACGCCCCCTCGTCGGCCCCGGCGGTCGGCCAGCCGGTACCCGTACCGTCGCCCACCGGGGACGTGCCCTCCCAGCGTCAGCCCGAGCCGCAGGTGACCGCGCCATGGGCGACCACGGCCGCGCCCGATGACTCGCCGCTCCCAATGAACCTGCCCAACGAGTGGCAGACGATGGTGCCGACGAATCCCGCATTGACCGGGCGTCCCACGCCGCCTCCAGTCCAGACTCCGCCGGTCCAGAGCCCGCCGGTCCAGAGTCCGCCGGTGGTGACGACGCGGCCAACGCAGCCGCCGTCCACCGAGCCCTCACCCGTCCCGCAGCCGACCAGGACGGTCACTGTGACGTCGAGCCCGTCGCGTACGGAGGAACAGCCCACGCCCACGCAGACGCAGGACCAGCGGGACGAGCAGCCGAGTGCGGAGCCGAGTCCGAGACCGACGACGCCCAAGCCCACTCCGACCCAGGAGCAGAAGAACCCTTACTCGCCGACCCAGGTCTGCGGCGCGGGATTCTCCGTACAGCGGTCGAGCGCGTTCGCCGGTGGTGTCACCTACCAACTCTGGAGCAACACCACGCAGCAGAACTGCGTGGTGACCATGAAGACGAAGGACGTGGGCACGAGTACGCCGGTCAGCGCAACGCTCTACGTCCAGGGCGGTAGCCCGGACGGCACGAGCGACAGTGGTAACTACGAGTACTATGCGGGTCCGGTCAAGCTGAAGGCGGCGGGCAAGTGCGTGAAGTACTCGGGTTCCACCTCGCACGGCAGCACCAGTGTGAGCTGGGCGAACTGCGGGTGACGAGCCCATAGCCGCATCTGGTCCGGGTGGTTAACCACGTGGTCCATCAGGGCCAATGGCCACCAGAGCAGGATCATCCGCATCCAGTGCCGCGTGCAGCTCCTGCCGCCGCCGGTCGGGGTCGACTTCGTAGCCGTGCTTGTGCCAGCCGGCTGCGGCGACGAAGAGCCGGTGCAGGGTCTCACGTGCCGAACGTGGCGGCCCATACGCAGCGCGCGGGTCATGATCCTCAAGCCCTCCGGCGTGCCGAAGAAATCGACGCCGGCCACCAGCCGGGCGAGACCCTTCAGCGGTCCTGGAAGATCGGCCTCCGACAGGCCCATGGGTTCGTCGAAGCGGCCGAGGGCTCGATGGCCGGGGCAGAAGTGCAGGGTCGGTGGCGTGGATGACCGCCATTATAGATACGCGCAGCTGGGCGTTTCGTTCACGTTTGTGTTGATAGAGCTGTACGGCGTGGCTTGTGAGCCCGTACAGTGGGATGTGATGTGATTTCTGGGGCCAGTGGGGTCGCGACAGGGGAGGTTGCCGTGGCGAACTCTGGCGGCGGCGCGTCAGACCAGGCCAACGCCAACGGCGCGAACATGGCAAGTTCGAACACCAGTATGAACGGGGCTTACCTGCCCGGTGTCGAGAACGCCTACGCGGCCAACCAAGCCGGACTGGCCAACATCCCAGGAATGACTCCGTTCGGGCCCGGCGAGGGCTACAAGCACGACGAGTCGTACTTCAGCGAGCTGATGGGCCTGTTCAATGCCCCAATGGACCTCGCCACGGATGTCGAGAAGACGACCAGGGGCATCAACATCGGGTATCCGGGGTTCGGCCCGGCCTTCCATCTGGAGCTGGGGTCGATCTCCGATCATGTGCTCGCCCAGGCGGCCGATGCGTGGAAGGCCCTCAGCGGCACGATCGACTCGATGAAGAAGGCGCTGAAGGACGGCGACACGTACTACACGACTGCCGAGCAGGCCAACGGCGACAATGGGGGCAACAAGGACGGCAACGGGGGCGGCAACGGGGACGGTAAAGGGATCAACTTCGATGGCGGAGGCGTCCCGGACTTCGGTTCCGGCGTGAACAGCGCGAACTTCGACCCGTCGAAGTACGGTGCCAACGGCATGAACGGCCTGGGCAACACGGGCATCAACCCTGGCAACGGGGTCGGGGATATCGGCAACGGCATCAACCCGAACAGCAATCTCGACGGGCTCACCCCGAACACCTCGGATATGCCGACGCCGGGCGTGAACACGCCGGATATGCCGACGCCGGGCATGAACACGCCAGATATACCGACGCCGGACGTGAACACGCCGGGCATGAACACGCCAGATATACCGACGCCGGACGTGAACACGCCGGGCATCAACACGCCGGGCATGAACACCGACATGCCGAAGGTCGATCCGAACGTGGCCCGCCTGGCGAACGCCAACCCCGCGGACTTCTCGACGCCGAACATCAGCCCCACCGGCCCAGCTCGGTCGACCCTGATCCCGACCGGGATCGAACCCTCCGTCGGGACGGGTACTGGGGTGAACGGGGGGCCGGCCGGCAACGCGGCCTCGGCCCTGCGCGGTCCGAATGGCATGTCGGGGATGGGGATGGGCGGCATGCCGATGGGGATGATGCCGCCGATCGGCGGCCAGCAAGGACAGGATCGCAACAAACAGGGTGGCCCGCAGCTGGTCGGCGAGGAGAGCGACTACGGACTTGATGATGTTCCGTCCCTCGATGGGGGAACAGTCACGCATGAAACTTAGTGTAAGGATTTGGTGCGGCTGTGTATGAATCTGGAGCGCGAATCAGTCATGGCACGGTGTTGTCCTCTACTGCTGCCGTGGCGATGATGGAGCCAATCCAGAAAAACATGGCTCGCTATATTCCGTTGATACTGCTCACCTTTATGGCGCAAACCGGTGACATCCACAAGGTGAAGTCCCAGTTGCAGAGCGCCGCCACCGGCGGGGAGAACTATAATCTCGACAACCTGACCCGATCTCTCGACGACATTCTGCGGAAGATTGAGGATGGGACTTGGGGTGGCAAGGCCGCCGATTACTTCAAGGAGGAGTACGCCAAGATCCGTGAGGGGATCGACAAGCTGCAGGTCAGCAGCACGGAGGCGGGAAACCTGTACGGCTCCACGGCAACGCTCTTTCTCTCGGCTATTCTCCTTGGCGTGGGTGCGCCGGCGATTCTGTGGGGGCTCTCGGCTGCCGGCAGGATGGCCCTCACGCCCCCCACCAAGGCTGCCGTCAGCGCAGCGGCGACCGCCATTCTGACTCGGCTGCAAAACGTGCTGAAGGGCGTCACGAGGAGGAAGCTCTTTTTTGTCGCCGGCGCGCTGCTGGTTATGTTCATGATTCATAAGTCGTTCCATTCGCTCGCCAAGAACTTCGCCGACAAGCAATACGCCCAAGCGGCGGACGAGTTCCCGAAGATCGCGTTCAATAACGATGCGGGCGGCTTCGGTGAGGACCAGGAAGCGCAGACCAATAAGGCCATGCAGGATATGCAGGACGTGCAGAAGCCGGGCCTCGGTAGCATCTTGGGCCTGGCCTGACTGGCAGAGTTCCGGATATGGGGACGCACATGAGTTCAGATTCGAGGATTTGGACAACGCTGCGTACGCCGTCGAGCGGGCGGCACGGCGGGTGCAGGACGCCAGGGCGGAGCTGGACGTGATCGTCGGCGAAGGGGAAAGCGCCGAAGGGAACGTGCGAATCACCACCGACGCGTCCGGACGCGTGCTGAGCATCCATCCGGCGGATCGAAGAGGATTTCGAACAGGCCGCTGATCAGGTGTCGAGCTTGGGAATCCTCAACTGCTGCCCGGAGACGAGCGCGTTGGGATCGTCGCCGATGATGTCGAGGTCGGCGTTGTAGGTAACCCGCCACTTGTTGCCATCGCCGTACACCCGTCTGGCGATGTCCCGACAGGGTCGCGGAATGCCGGACTGCGATCTGCTCGGGAACCGATGGCGGTGGCGGGAGAGTCGGCGCGCCGGGCGGACGCCACAGAGCCGAACGACCCGAGGGCCGGCGTGAGCCTGGGACTGCTGCTGCCGGGGAGAACCCTGCGCAATGCCGCTCCCGCCACGGTGTTGTAGACGCCGCCGACCGAGAGGAAGATCGCGCCTTCTGCTGTCGGTTAACTGACTGATCACTGTTGGGGACTGGGTGACGTGAGTGGTCCCGGCGCGGTGACCTGCACGGGGTTTCTTGCCGCTGCCGGATCCAGGTCGGGCCCCGGCGGCACCAGATGGATGAGGTGGCTGGGCAGCGGGGAGGCATCCTGTGCGGCGTAGCCCAGCTTGCCCAGCACGTCGGCGGTCGGTAGGCCGAATCTGATCCCCTGGTCGGTGATCAGGTAATAGTTCGTGATCGAGCCGAGCTGTCCCTCGCCAGGAAGCAAGCCGACCAGCGCGGCGCCACCCGGCGGCAGCAGCACCTGGCTGACGTTCTCCTGGGTGTTGCCGGAGGTCCTGGGCGCGGGCAGGGGCAGACTGTTGCCCACGGTGATCGTGGCTCGCGTCGAGCCCTTGTCGGCGTTGGCGTAGACCGCGCACAGCGGCGCCGAGGCGGCAGGCGAGATCATTCGTGGCATCGTCGTGGGCAGGCCGCCCACGCGCAGCTCGGTCTTGGACACGGGCGTGGCGTTGGCGGTGGCCGCGTCGATCTGGAACGGTGTCACCGGAGCCCTGCCATACGCCGTCTTGCTGGCCGGGTCCTGGCGTAGCATCTCGGCCTGGGTGTGCAGGATCGGGGCGAGGCCATCGGCGAGCAGGACGTACCAGCGCGCCTCCGCGCCCGCTACGGCCGGCACAGTGTAGATCCATCCGATCCGGCCCCTGCGGCCGCCCGGCGCGGTCGTCACCTTGCCGCGGTCCGGGATCGAAGGCGTGGTGAACGGCGGACCGGTGGGGATGGCGTTCAGCCAGGACGCGGGCATCTGGCGCGGCCGGCCGCCATTGCTCACCACTCTGACCAGCGGCTGCGGAACCTCGAACTTCTGGTTGTTCCACACCACATAGGTCTGCTGCCCGGTGCCGACCACCATCGCCGTGCTCCCCGAGAGCGGTGTGCCGCCGACGTTCTGCCCGCCCACAAGGGAGACGTACGGCCTACCGCTGCCGTCGGCCGCCACACATACCGACCAGGGGCCGCGGATCAGCCGCTTTTTGTCGGGCAGCGAAGAGGGGGCGCCGGGGATGCCGACCATCCTGCCCCTGCTGAACTTCGCCAACGACGCTGCGGTGACGTTACGGGATTTGACTTCGGCCGAGCCGTCGAGCAGCAGTCTCCCCGAGACGTAGTTGGCCACCGGGAGCAGCTTGCCCTCCTGCTCGCTGTACACATAGGCGGCGCCGGTCTCCTCCTCTACCAGCAGTTGGCCGGGCTCGGTGAGCTTGGTCGCGTTTCCCGGCTTGATCAGCCCCCAGATCCCGAATCCGGCGGCCACGACGACGGCCAGCACGAGCCCGATCAGCATGGCGGTGTTGAGCCGCCGCATGGGTGACTCGGGCACGTCCGGCTCGGCCTGCAGCAGCGCCATTCCCATGCGCTGCTGCATAAGCTTGTGGGCCTGGTAGAGGTCCTTCCCGGTCTGCATCTCACCTCTCCCGTATCGTCAGGATCAGCATAGAGCGCATGCCTCTATGGCATCAGCAGTCCCCAGTACAGCGCCCACGGCAGGAACACCGCGGCGCCCGCGAGGAGAACCCCGAGCCGTGCCCTCTCGCCGCCCTCGGTCACCCGCCGCAGTCCTGCCGCCGTCATGCCCGCGGCCACGAGCGTCACGACCGAGATCACCTGCAACGCCACCCAGACCAGCGGCCTGCCCGCCACCAGAGGGCCCGGCGCGGCCAGCTTGCCCCCGGTCATGATCACGTAGAACAGGTAGCAGAACCCGCCGGCCACCGCCACGAGACCGCCCGCGCTGACCAGCCGTGCCACCTTCAGCGGCGGCGCGCCGCGGCGCCGCCGCACCCGGCGCGCCAGGGCCACCACGGGATACCCGCCGAACGCGACGAGGACCAACACCAGCGCCCCGAGCTGCACGACCGCCGACTCCCACCACGCGGTGGGCGGCACCGGCACGGAGTCGTGCGCCTGAACCGGCGCCGGACCCGACACCCGCGCCACGGGTGCCCGACCCGAGGTCGCCTCTCCCACCCAGCCGCCGACGAGCTCCGCGTAGCCGGGGGCGAGCTCGGGCAACCGCGTGACCCCGCCGTCGGGCGTCCGGTGCGCGGCGTGGTCGGCGTCGGCGAAGAACCGGAACGTGTACCGCCGGTTCCCGCCTTCTTCGAGAGCCTTCGCGAAGATGGGCGGCGTCTCCCGGGGAGGCGTCAGCAGATCGTGCACGCCCCAGATCCCCAGCACAGGCTGTCGTACGCTCGCGATGACCGGCTCCGGATCGTAGTGGGGCTCGGGAAACATCCCCCCATCCGCGATCACCCGGTACAGCCTGGGCTCGGCCTGGTCGACGAGCGCCCCTTCCACTCCCGCCTTCCGCAGCCCGGCCGCCACCGCCCAGGCCTGCTGCCGCAGCGGATGCAGCGCGTTGGCGCCCACGAGGATCACGAAGGAGATGTCCGCGGACCGCGACGCCGCGATCGGCGCCACCCACCCGCCCTCGCTGAGCCCCCAGATGCCGACCTTCGCCGGATCGACCCCGGGCTGCTTCCGCAGCGTCCCCACGGCTCCCAGCGCGTCGTCGGCCAGCTGCGAGTAGGACCTCTTGAACAGGGAGTACCCCTCGGAGCGCTTGTCGTAGACCAGCACCGACATCCCTTGCCGGGCGAACGCCACGGCTTCGACCAGTAGCTTCTCCCGCTTCGTCCCAGTTCCTGCCCCGTGCACCAGCACGACCCCGGCCCGCCCGCTCCGGGCCCCTGCCGGACTGATCACACTTCCGTGCAGCACCAGCCCGCCGCTTCCCCGGAAACTCACCTCGCTCGCCACCAGATCGTCGGGCACGTCAAGCGACGTCTGCGCACCGGGGCCGGCGACGGCCTGGGCGGCGGCGGGAGCGAGCGCTAAGAGGAGGGCGGCGAGGACCGCAACAATCATTCGCATATCGCCGAACATACTCTGCAGAGAGTTCTCGGCAAAGGAAAGTCTGCAGATATCGTTCTGGAGTACTACCCTCCTCCTCATGAAGGACGAGGACCCGACGCCGGACGCTGACGAGCCGTTCATCCTCAATGACCCGGGCAGGCTGAAGGCCCTGGCCCATCCCATGCGCCGCCGCATGCTGACCCACCTGAACATCCACGGCCCCGCCACCTCGACCACCCTCGGCGAGCTGCTCGGCGCCAAGACCGGCACGACCAGCTACCACCTCCGGCAACTGGAGAAGTACGGCTTCATCGAGGAGATCCCCGAGCGCTCGTCAGGCCGCGAACGCTGGTGGCGCCGCGCCAAGTTCCCCAGGGACCTGCGCGCCCCGACCCCCGACCAGGTGGCCCCGGAGGACCGCGCGGTCCTGGCCGAGTTCCACCGGATCGGCTTCGAGGAGGACCGCGCCCTCATGGAACGCTTCCCCGCCGCCTACCGCGCCGACCCGGACTGGGCCAAGGGCTCCAGAGGGCTGGCCCGCGTGACGAAGGAGGAGCTGAGCCGGTTCCACGACGAGTACGTCGCCCTGCTGCTCAAGTACAGCCGCACAGCGGAAGAGGCCCCGCCGGACGCCCGCCCCGTGTACGTGCGCTTCTTCACCCTCCCCGCCGACGAGCCCTGAGGAGTGGCCGCACGTCAGCCGTCGCCGGGAAGAGCCGCCTGGATGGGAGTGATGTTGCCCGTCCTCACCAGGAAGCCGCGCCCAGGCGGACCTCCCACTGTCCCGCGCGGGAGGCGGATCGAGAAGATGTCGCCGTCGGCCTGACTCTGGACCGCCAGCAGCACCCCGGTACGGGACTTACGCGTCTCGGCCACGAACCCGCGATACGCGACGGCCAGATCCCCAGTCGCCCCGGCGATCAGCAGCCCGTGATCGCCGTCCCTGCCCGACCGGAGCACCTCCTCCAACGCCATCCCCAGCGGGGCGTCCGCATTGACCAGCTCGGCATCGTCCACCAGCACGACGTAGTGCCGCAGGTCCGCGACCAGCTCGGCCAGGTTCGTGGCGTTGCCGTCCAGCACGGCCAGCGCCCCGTCCAGCTCCCGCAACGGGCTACGCCGGGGCGTGACGGCGATGACGGGCGTGCCCTGGGCGATCAGCGAGTGAGCGGCCGTCAGCAGGACCGAGGAGCGGCCGGAGCGGGACGGACCGGCGATCACCGCCCCGGGCCCGTGGGCCAGCAGATCGAGCCCGAGCGGCGCGAGAGCGTCGCCTCCGGCACCGACCAGCGCCCACAAGGGGGACGGGGGCGTGAACGTCGTGTCCAGGGCGATCGCCTGGGATGCCGTGATCCGCAGCGGAAGCGCGTCCACCCGCAACGGCGGCTCCCCTTCCCAATGCCATTCACCGCTGGCGGCGGTGCGGGACAGGGACTGGAGGGCCGCCACCTGTGCCGGGCCTGAAGGATCGGGGGAGAGCAGGGCGATGTGGTGCTCGACGATGCCGTGCTCGCCCATCGACAGGGCCCGGCCGGGCGGCATCGACGAGGGCAGACCCTTCAGGGGAAAGCCCGCCAAGCCGAAGTCGGCGGGGTCCGAGAGGCGGAGCAGCAGGCGGTCGTCGAAGACCGTCGACACCTGGCCGAGCAGGCCGGAACGGTCGCTGGTGACCACGGCCCTCAGCCCCACCGCCGGGCCTTCGCGCAGGAGCTGGAGCAGCGCCTCGATCAGCCGGCCGTAGTCGTAGCCCTCGAAGGCGGCGACGAAGCCCTCCCAGCGGTCCAGCATGAACACCAGCCAGGGCAGGCGGTGTCCGGCTTGGCGGTATTCGGCCAGGGACGCGTGCCCGGCCTCGGCCAGGAGTTGCTGGCGGCGGCCCACCTCGGCACGGAGGCGGGCGAGCAGGCGCTCCACCCGGTCGAGCTGGTCACGGGTCACGACGGCGCCGCAGTGCGGCATCGCCATCAGGGGCAGGAGCGCGCCCGAGCCGCAGTCGACCGCATGGACGTGTACGTCCCCCGGCGACGCGTGGGCCGCGATGGAGCCCGCGATCGTACGCAGCGCCGTCGATCTGCCGGAGCGGGCGGCGCCCGCGATGAGCAGGTGGCCGCCGTGGGCGAGGTCGAGCGCCAGAGGGTGCCGGTCCTGCGCCCACGGACGGTCTGTCAGGCCGAACGGCAACGGCGCCACCTCGACGAACTCCCCCGAATGTGGAGAGTGTTCCGGGAGGTCCAGGACGAACTGGGTGGGGAGGGGGTCCAGCCAGGGGCTGGGTTGTACGGGGACGGCGGCCAGGCGGGTGGCTTCGATGAGGGCGTCGGCGACCAGGGTGAGGTCTGTCGCCGTCGAGTCCTCTTCCGGCTCGGGGGGCCGGGGCAGGGGCTTGCCCAGGGAGCGCCAGGTCACCTCGAGCACCCGGACATCGGCACTCGGCGCCGCGAACGGGCCGCTCGAATGGGCCGGTGACGCGGGGCTGCGGCCGCCGACCCGGGCCGTCTGCACGGCGGTGGCCGCCCCCACTCCGGAACGCACGTAGCAGCGGCCGGGTGTCGACTTGGCGATGTGGGCGGCGTCGGGCAGGTCGATGACGTCGGCCGACTCGGCGGGTTCGGTCACGCGCAGCGCGATGCGCAACGACGTGTTGGCCTGGATGTCGGCCGTGACCACGCCGGCGGGCCGCTGGGTGGCGAGGATGAGGTGGATGCCCAGCGAGCGGCCCCGGCGGGCGATGTCGACGAGGCCCGTGACGAAGTCGGGCAGCTCGGCCACGAGTGCGGCGAACTCGTCGATGATCAACACCAGGCGCGGCATCGCCGGACCCGTGTAGTCGTCGATGTCCTTGGCCCCGGCCGCCAGCAGCAGGCGCTCTCTCCGGCGGATCTCGGCGGCCAGCGAGTCGAGGGCACGCTGTGTCAGATGGCTGTCGAGGTCGCTGACCATGCCGACCGTGTGCGGCAGGCGTACACATTCCTTGAAGGCGGCGCCGCCCTTGTAGTCGATCAGCACGAACGTGAGCTGGTCCGGCCGGTTGGCCACCGCCAGCGCGCAGATCAGCGTCTGCAGCAGCTCCGACTTGCCCGCGCCCGTGGTGCCCGCGATCAGTCCGTGGGGGCCGTCGAGCTTGAGGTCCACCGAGAACGGGCCGTCCGGGCCGACCCCGATCAGCGCCTGCGTGCAGCCGTGGTCGCGCCACTGGGCGGCCAGCTCCCGGCCGGTCGGGTTGGACAGGCCCATCAGGTCGAGCAGGCGGACGGCGTCCGGGAGGTTGCCCGACGCGTCGTCCCTGCTCACGTCGTGGATCGGGGACAGGGCCCGGGCGAGGCGGTCGCACCAGGTGGGTGAGACGAGGTCGCCCAGGATGGGGCCGATGACGTCGAGGCCGCCGCCGCGCAGGCGGACGAGACCGTCGCTGCCGCACGCGGCCACGGTCTGGCACTCCTCGGGCAGCAGGCGCTGGTCGTCGTCGATGGCGAGCGTGAACACCCCGGAACGCGGCCCCTGGCGCAGCACCTGGGGCATGTTCGGCAGGCCGCGCAGGACCTGGGCGCCGTCGAGGATCACCAGGACGTCGTACGGGCGCACGTCGTAGGAGGAGAACGTGGGCTTCTCCGGGCCGCCCAGGTCGTCCCAGCCGGTGGGGATCTTGCCCAGCTCGGGGATCGAGGTGTTCTGGCGTTCGTCGATGAGGGCGGCGAGCTCGGAGACGCGGCGGGCGGCCGACTCGGGATCGGTGCCGGCCAGCACCACGCACTCTTCGCCGGCGCGCGGCGTACAGTGCGGCAGCCAGCGCATCCAGCCCCAGCGGCGCTCGCCGTCGGCGTGCGCGGACACGACCACGATGGCCAGGTCGCGCGGGCTGTGCAGGGTCGCCGCCTGGGCGATCAGCCAGCTCGCGAGGCTGGTCGCCGCCGTACGCGGGCCCGTGACGCCCGCCACGCCCAGCCGGCGCATCGGCAGCGCCACGGGCACCGAGTGGCACATCGGCGGGTCGATGGGCCCGCCCTGCTCCTCCGACAGCTCCAGGTCGGCGGGCAGGTCGGCGAGCCCCACTCTGAGCCTGAGCGCGTCGGAGTCGTGGATCCTGCGCTCCCACAGCCGCCTGCGCGGCCCCGTGGCCGTGAGCAGAACCTGCGCGGGGTCAGGCGCGTCCGACCTGCGCGCCGCCTCGTCCGCCGCTCTCGCCTGCTCGACGGCCTCGTCGTACGCCTGGAGCTGCGCGTTGTACTCCTTGATCGCCTTCTTGTGCTGCTTCTTGCCGTGGCGGCGGTCGCTCCACCATTGGCCGATCATGATGACCGGGGTCATGAGGGCGACGAGCAGGTAGTACCACTGCTTCAGGGCGATCGCCAGCGTCAGGCCGAGCACGGCGGGCAGGAAGGCGGCGAGCAGCTGGAGGCGCAGGCCCTCGTTCCTGGACGGCTCCTTCGGCTTGACGAACTTGCGCTCCGGCTCGGGACGCCGGAGCCTGGGTGGGCGGTTGTAGGAGACGCCGCCCTCGCTCCTGGGCGCCAGGTGCGCGTCCCTGGGCTCGATCGACGTCAGCACGAACACCGACGAACCGCAAATCAGCACGGCCTGATCGGGCCATTCCGTGCGCTCGGTGAGCGGCCGGCCGTCGAGCTCGGGTACCTCGCCGTAGTCGGCGGCCAGCTCGGCCGCCTCCCGCTCCGCGACCCTGGCGGTGAGCTCGGCGACCTCCTCGGCCCATCTGCCCTTGAGCTTGAGCTTCGGCGCCTCATCCGGCAGGCGCCACGCGCGCTCGACGGTGATCGCCTCCGGCGTCACGCGTACGGTCACCGCCTCCGGGGCGAGCGCCGGGTCGGCGGTGGACATGGCGCACATCGGGTCGGAGCCGATGACGTGTACGCCCAGGCCCAGCCGGTGTACGGCCCCGGCCGCCGGACCGCCCACCACGCGCACCTCGGCCACCCCGCCCGGCTCCTCGATGACGGTGGCGCGGGCCAGCCGCGGATCGAGGGTGACCTTGTCGCCGTCGCGCAGCACGGCGACGGCGGGGGCGCGGGGGTCGAGCGGGCGGCCGTCACGCCACACCACCGGCGCCGCCCCGGGGGTGTTCGCCGGCACGCCCGCCCGGGGACCCGCCGGTACGGCCCGGTGTTTCGCCGGTACGCCGGCCCGCTCCGCCCTGCGGGGGCGCGGCACCCGGGCGCCCGGGTCACCGGCGGCCGACATCCCATAGGGTGCTCGCGCCCCGGGCAGGCGTACGACCTGCGCCAGCGGCCCGTGATCGCTGAGCGCCTCGCTCACCGCCGCCACGGTGGCGCCGTCGTCACCGTCGATCACGACGTCACGGTCCCCCTGCTCGCCGAGCACGGTGAGCATGATCCGCATGGTGTCGTCTCCTCGCTCGGACCTCGGGCGCCCAAAGTTAGCGCCAGAAACGGGATCAGGCCCGCCGGTTGACGGCAATGGCATGGCTGGGCGTCAAACGATGTGAATATTGTGACAATCGTTGTTGACGGGACGGCTAGCCGGAAATATTGCCATCCGTCAACTCGATAGAAACAACAGGCATCGATTATTTCGTGTCGGCGCCGGTCACCTGCGAAACAAGCATGGGTCCTCGCATTCCGCCCACGAGCGCACGCCCGGCCCCACATAATGGCGGGGAATTCCACGATTCAATTGGGAGCCCCTCACCCATGAGGACCAGTGAAAAGCCTGCCGTCAACGCGGCGGCGGGGTTGTCCGGCCCGGCCTCGCGCAAGCTCCCCGTGCCCCCTCGAGAACGCAAGCCGGCCCTGGCCGCCCTCGCCGTTCTCCTCATACTCGGCGGCGCGCTGGCCACGACCCTGCTCGTGCTGCGCAGCGGCGACCGGGTCTCCGCCATCCGCGTCACCCAGCAGATCGGCGCAGGCCAGAAGTTCACCGAGCAGGCGCTCGAAGAGGTCAAGATCGCGGCGGACAGCGGCGTCGACTACGTGAGCTGGTCGCAGCGCGGCCTGGTGACCAACAGCTTCGCGGCCGTCACCATCCTTCCCGGCACCCTGCTGACGAACAAGATGGGCGTCAGGGCGAGCACCGAGCTGAGCCAGGGAAAGGCGACCGTCGGATTGTCGCTCAAGCCGGGGCAAATGCCCGCGGGAGTGGAACCGGGCGACCGCGTCCAGGTGGTATTCGTGCCGAGCCGGTCAAGCCAGGGGCAAACACGCGTACTCGCGGAAAGCGCGCTCGTCTTCTCGGTCGGCGACAAGTCCAGAACGGGAAACTCCGGCCAGATCACTGTGGTGGTGGATGCGTCGGCATCGCCGGAATTGGTGGCGTTCGCCTCCAGCGGGGAGATCGCGGTCGCCGAGCTACCGGGGGCACGCTGACGTGGCGCTGATCGTACTGGCCGCCGACAAAGGCGCGCCGGGTGTGACGACTGCGGCGACGGCCCTGGCGGCGGTGTGGCCGCGCCCCGTGCTGCTGGCCGAATGCGACCCGGCGGGCGGCGATCTCGCCTACCGGCTCCCGGCCGTGGACGGCGGCGTGCTCAACCCGGCGAAGGGACTGCTCACGCTCGGCGCCACGGCGCGGCGCGGGCTCGAGCCCGCCCAGATCCACCAGCACACCCAGAAGATCGTCGGAGGGCTCGACGTGCTGATCGGGCTGACACACGGCGAGCAGGCCGCCGGGCTCACCTGGATGTGGGGGCCTCTGGGCAGGTCGCTCGCCGCCATCCCGAACGCCGACGTGATCGCCGACTGCGGCCGCCTCGGCGCGCACCCGCAGCTCGGCGACCTGATCGCCGAGGCCGAGCAGGTTGTGCTGCTCACCAGGGCCACCCTCGACCACGTCGCCCACCTGCGCGAACGCCTCCAGGTCACCAAGGCGCACGGCGTCGCCGTGATCGCCGACCCGCGTAACTACCGCGCCTCCATCGACGACGTGCGCAGGATCGTCGGCCCGGCCGTCCAGCACGTGTACGGCCTCGCGCACGACCCCAAGGGCGCCGAGCTGCTGCGCGGCCAGTGGGGCGGCCGCCTCGACCGTTCCCTGCTCATCCGTACGGCAAGAGACCTCGCGGCGAGGCTGGTGAGCCATCGATGATCGACCACTCGCTCGTCAAGCGCTTCCGCCAGGAGGTCGGCGACCGCCTGGCCCACCAGCGCAGGCTCGACCAGGCCAACGGCCTGCCCCCGATGACGGGGGAGGACGAGCGCCAGTTCGCCAGGGCGCTGATCTCCCAGGTGCTCGAGGAGCACGCCCGCAACGAGATCGGCCTCGGCCGCACGCCGCCCACGGTCGAGGAGGAAGAGGCGCTCGCCGCCGGCATCCACGCCGCGCTGTTCGGCGTGGGGAGGCTGCAGCCGCTGCTCGACGACCCCGAGGTCGAGAACATCGACATCAACGGCTGCGACAAGGTGTTCGTCAGCTACGCCGACGGCCAGGAGGTCATGCAGGACCCGGTCGCCGACTCCGACGACGAGCTGATCGAGCTCATCCAGATCCTGGCGGCGTACTCGGGCCTGTCGAGCAGGCCGTTCGACACCGCCAACCCGCAGCTCGACCTGCGCCTCCCCGACGGTTCCAGGCTGAGCGCCGTCATGGACGTCACCGTCAGGCCGGCGGTCTCGATCCGCCGCGCCCGCCTCGGCAAGGTCTTCCTGTCCGACTTGGCAGGCAACGGCACGATAAGTCGGGACATAGCGAGGTTTCTGACGGCCGCCGTCGCCGCCCGCAAGAACATCATGATCGCCGGATCCACCAACGCCGGCAAGACCACCCTGCTCAGAGCCCTGGCCAACGAGATCCCGCCCAGCGAGCGCCTCATCACCGTCGAACGCGCCCTGGAGCTGGGCCTCGACCAGTTCCCCGAGCTCCACCCCAACGTGGTCGCCTTCGAGCAGCGCCTGCCCAACTCCGAGGGCCAGGGCGAGATCTCCATGGCCGAGCTGGTCAGACGCTCCCTCCGCATGAATCCCAGCCGCGTCATCGTCGGCGAGGTCCTCGGCGACGAGATCGTCACCATGCTCAACGCGATGACCCAGGGCAACGACGGCTCCCTGTCGACCATCCACGCCAACTCCAGCATGGAGGTCTTCAACCGCATCTCCACCTACGCCCTGCAGGCCAGCGAGCGCCTGCCCATCGACGCCACCCACATGCTCATCGCGGGCGCCATCGACTTCGTCGTCTTCATCGAGAAGCGCAACGGCTACAACGTCGGCGGCACCCTGCGCCGCTACGTCTCCAGCATCCGCGAGGTCAACGGCGTCGACGGCCGCGTCCTGTCGAGCGAGGTGTTCGTGCCGGGCCCCGACGGCACCGCCGTCCCGCACGCCCCGGTCTCCTGCCTGGAAGAGCTCGCCGCCCACGGCTACCTGCCAGGGGGGTGGTGAGCCATGGTGCTCGACCCGTTGGCGATGCTGGCCGGAGCGCTCGGCGGCGGCGGCCTGTTCCTGTTCTTCATGTCCCTGTACGGCATGCGCCCCCGCCCGTCCCAGCCCAAGCGCCACCTGATCAAGATGCTGACCACGCGCACCGCGGTGGCGGCCGTGGCCGCGGGACTGGTCCTGATCATCACCGGCTGGCCGGTCATGGCGGCGGGCACGGTGCTGCTCGTGTTCGCCTGGCGCGGCCTGTCGGGCGGGGCCGCCGAGGAACGCGCCGCCATGCGCCGGCTCGAAGGGCTGGCCGCCTGGACCGAGTCCCTGCGTGACACGATCGCCGGCGCGGCCGGGCTCGAACAGGCCATCCCGTCGTCCATCAGGGCCGCCGCCCCCATGCTCAGGCCCCACCTGCGGGCCATGATCGACCGGCTGCACACCAGGATGGCGCTGCCCGAGGCCCTGGCGTTGTTCGCGGACGAGCTCGACGACCCCTCGGCCGACCTCGTGGTGGCCGCGCTCATACTCAACTCCCGGCTGCGCGGCCCCGGCCTGCGCGACGTGCTGGGCGCGCTGGCCGTCTCGGCCCGCGAGGAGCTCGACATGCGTCGCCGCGTCGAAGCCGAGCGCCGCGCGACCAGGCGCAGCGTCCAGATCGTGGTGATCACCGCGCTGGTCTTCGCCGGGCTCCTCATCCTGTTCAACCCCTCGTACGTGGCCGAGTACGAGGGCGTGCTCGGCCAGGCCGTCCTGGTGGTCGTCGCCGGGCTGTTCGGGGCCGGGTTCGCCTGGATGAGGCGGCTGGCCAGGTTCGACAAGCCGACGCGGCTGCTCATGGGAGGAGGCGGCGGCAATGGTTGAGGGCGCGCTGGGCGGAGCCGTACTCGGGCTCGGCCTGTTCGTACTGCTGAGGGCGCTCTTCCCGGCCCGTCCCGGGCTGGTGGCGCGGCTGCTGGCGCTCGACGCCGTGCGCGAGGACGCGGGCGGCCCCCGCATCCAGCTCGTGCTGCCCGACGAGGAGGTCAGCGCGTTTCGCCGCGGTCTGGGGGAGCGGCTGGCCCAGCTGTACGGGGCCCGCGGCTGGGAGGTCAAGTCGACCAAGGCGGACCTGGCGCTGCTCGGCCGCTCGTTCGAGGCGTTCCTGGCGAGCAAGGTGCTGCTGGCGGCCAGTGGCCTGCTGGCCTTCCCGCTGCTGCTCGGCTGGCTGGTGCTCATGGAGTGGGGCACCTCGCTCGCCATCCCGTTCTGGGCCGCCGTGCTCGTCGCGATCCTGTTCTTCTTCCTGCCCGACCTTCAGGTACGCAAGGACGCGGCGGCCAGGCGGCGGGACTTCCGCCACGTGGTCGGGGCGTTCCTCGACCTCGTCTCCATGAACCTGGCCGGCGGCCGCGGCGTCCCCGAGGCCCTCATGATGGCCGTCTCGGTCAGCGGCGAGCAGCCCAACTGGGCGATGGGCCGCATCCGCGACGCGCTGAGCGGCGCCAGGATCGTCGGCATCACCCCATGGCAGGCGCTCGGCCAGCTCGGCGAGGAGATCAACGTCGACGAGCTGCGCGACCTGTCCGCCGCGCTGGGCCTGGTGGCCGATGACGGCGCCAAAGTACGCGCGTCGCTGACGGCCAGGGCGGCCACGCTGCGCCGCCGCGAGCTGGCGGAGATCGAGGGCAAGGCCGGCGAGCGGTCACAGTCGATGCTCGTCGCTCAGCTCCTGCTCTGCGCCGGTTTCGTGATTTTCCTCAGTTTTCCCGCCGCTATGAAGATGTTGGGGTCCTGATGAACCATCCCTGGATCGTGTATCTCACCGCGTACCTGAGCGTGCGCATCCACCGTGCCCGCACTGCCCCCACCCGCGGCGCCTCCGCCGTCGAGTGGGTGATCATCACCGCCATCATCGCCGGTGTCGCGCTTGGCCTGGCCACGTTGATCAAGACGCTGGTGGAGCAGAAGCAGAGCGAGATCCAAGGCAGTTTCGGCGGTGGCGGTGACACCGGTGGCACCCCGTAAGAAAGGTGAGCGGGGTGCGACGGTGATCGAGCTGGCCTTCCTCATGCCGGTCGTGCTGGCGGTCGCGCTGCTCATCGTGCAGGTCGCGCTCTGGTTCCACGCCCGCCAGGTCGCGGAGGCGGCCGCCCAGGAGGGCGCGCGCGTGGCCAGGGCGGCGCCGTTCGACTCCGGTGACTGGCCGGGCCAGGCCACCGCGAAGGCCACCGACATCATCCGCGCCGTCGGCCCGAAGCTGCTCCAGGGCGCCACGGCCACGACGTCCGAGAAGGAGCCCGACGAGCGCTTCGTCACCGTGACCGGCAGCGCCGTACAGGTCATCCCGCTCCTGCCCGAGCTGACGTTCACGATCACCGCCACCGCGGGCGGGCCCGTCGAGTGCTTCCGCCCCGACAACGGCGGCGAGGACTGCTCATGAGCGGCGGAGAGCGCGGCTCCATGGCCGTGGAGACCGTGATGCTGGCCCCGGTCTTCCTGCTGTTCCTCATGTTCCTGGCCGGAGCCGGGGTGCTGGTGGAGACGCAGGGCCGGGTCAACGGGGCGGCCAGGGACGCGGCCCGCGCCGCGTCGGTGCAGCGCTCGTTCGACGACGCCGAGGCCGCCGCCGAGGCCATCGCCGGCAGTACGCTGACCGGCCCCTGCGGGTCCCCGTCCGTCTCGCTGGACGGCTCCACATGGGAGCAGGGCGGCCAGGTCCAGGCCGAGCTGAGCTGCGAGCTGGACCTCGGCTTCCTGGGGTTCGGCGCCAAGCGGATGACCGGCACGGCGGTGGTGCCGATCGAGCAGTTCAGGAGGGTCGATGAGTGAGCGGGGGTCGATGTCGGTCTTCACCGTGCTCTTCTCCGTCGCCGTGTTCCTGCTGGCCGGGCTGCTCGTGGACGGCGGCTCGGCGATCAACGCCCGGTTGCGCGCCGCCGACGTGGCCGAGCAGGCCGCGCGGGCCGGCGCCGATCAGCTCGACGTCGACCACCTCCGGAGCACCGGGCAGACCCGGCTGCTCGGGGAGGACCAAGTGTGCGCCAGGGCCGACGAGATCGTCACGGCGCAGGGCGGCGACGACGTGTCCCGCGGCCAGTGCACCGTCGGCCAGGCGCAGGTGACGGTCACCGTGTCGGTGCGGGGGGAGGCGTTCTTCCTGAGCGCGATCGGGTTCCCGGACTTCGAGATGACCGGCCGGGCGGTCGCCGCGCCTGAAGCGAGATAGACCGAATCGCACCACTCGATGGATCGGCGAACGTACGAGGCACGACGCTGGACGGCGGAAGGGAGAGACGATGGCGACGCGAGAGCCCGCGCGTCCACACGGACGTCACACGCCCGTGCGCGTCAAGGCCAGGCGCAGCGCAGGTGACGTGCTCGCCGGGATCGCGTCGCTGATCGTGCTGGTCGCGCTCGTGGGCGGCGTGCCGTACGCGCTGCTCACGTTCGTGGGCCCGCCGATCGCGCCCGAGCTGCTCGACCTCGACCTGCTCACCAGCCGGGTCGGCCCGAGCACGATCGTGGCAGTGCTGATCCTGCTGGTGTGGCTGGCCTGGTTCCAGCTGTTCGTGTGCGTGCTGGTCGAGGTTTACGCCGGGGTCCGCAGGGTCGGCATGCCCGCCCGCGTGCCGCTCTCGGGCGGGACGCAGGCGCTGGCCAACAAGCTCGTCGGCGCCGTGCTGCTGCTGTTCACGGCGGGGGCGATGGTCGCGCCGCTGGTCAAGCTGGCGCCGACCCCGGCCGCCCCGCCCGTGACGGCGGTCGCGTACTCGGCGCCGATCGTCGAGAAGACGCTCGAGACGCACAAGACCAAGAAGGTGTACGTGGTGCAGCCCCCGCACGGCCGGCACCACGAGAGCCTGTGGGAGATCGCCGAGAAGTGCCTGGGAGACGGCCGCCGGTATCCCGAGATCTACCGGCTCAATCAGGCGAAGGAGCAGCCGGACGGCAGCCGCCTGCGCATGGCCGACCTGATCAGGCCCGGCTGGGTGCTCGACATGCCGGACGACGCGAGGAACGTCCACATCGTCCCCGCCGGTCAGCCCCGCGAGGAGACACTGCGCGAGCATCCCGGCAGAGCACAGGTGGACCGGCACGTCGAGCGCGGCGCGCGGTCCGACCACGTCGAGAAGGAGGCCGAGAAGAAGGCCGAGGCCAAGCACCGCCAGCCGGAGCAGCGGGCCGAACAGCAGCAGCGGGCCGAACAGCAGCAGCCGACCGTCATCCAGGAGAGCCAGGCCGACCTCACCGACTATCTCGCCTCGGCCTCGCTGGCCGCCGCCGGCCTGCTGCTGGTGCTGGCCAGGCGGCGGCGCGAGCAGCTGTGGCGCAGGGTGTTCGGCCGCAGGATCGTACGCCCGCGCGACGACGCCGCCCAGGCCGAGGTCGCGCTCAGGCTGGGCGGCGACGCGCCGGGCGCCCGCATACTCGACATCGGCCTGCGGCTGCTCGGCGCCGAGCTGGCCGCGCAGAACCGCACCCCGCCCACCGTGTACGGGGCGCACCTGTCGGCACGCACGCTCGACCTGTGGATCCATCCCCCGGACGAGAACGCCCCCGCGCCGTGGACGGCCCAGGACGGCGGCCAGGTCTGGCGGCTGCCCGCCCACGAAGGCCGTCTCTTGGAGGACCAGCCAGGAGGGGCGCCGTACCCGGGGCTGGTCTCCATCGGCACGGACGCCAGCGGGCGCGTGCTGATTGACCTGGAGGCCGCGCAGGGCCTGATCAACGTGCGCGGCCCGCAGACCACGGCCGCGCTGGCCGCGCTCGCCGTCGAGCTGGCCACGAACCGCTGGTCCGACCGCATGCGCATCACTCTCGTCGGCTTCGGCGAGGAGCTGACCGCCATCGCGCCCGACCGGATCAGGGCCGTCGGCAGCCTGGCGGAGGTGCTGCCCGAGCTGGAGGCGAGCGCGGCACCGCGCAGGGAGGTGCTGACCGGGCGCATCACCGGCAGCCCGCGCGACGCCCACTACCTGCTCTCCGCGGTGGCGCCCTCGCACGAGGAGGCCAGGCGCCTCGCGCTGCTGGCCCGCAGGGACACCGCCGGGTACGTCCTGGCGGGCGACGTGCCGCACGCCACCTGGACGCTGGAGATCGGCGACGACGGCCGGGCCAGGATCGCCGAGCTCGGCTTCGACGTGCAGGCCCAGCTCCTGCCGCGCCGCCACTACCAGGCCCTGGTCGACCTCTTCCGCACGGCCGACCGGCTCGACGGCGAGCCCGTCCCCGAGGCCGAGCCGCTGGAAGGGCTGCACCCGCCCGTCGTCGAGATCAGGATCCTCGGCCCCATCGAGGTCACCGGCCTGCGGCCGCTGGAGGAAGGCCGGCTGGCGCTGGCCACCGAGCTGCTGGTCTATCTGGCCACCCACCCCGGCGGCGTGCATCCCTCGGTGCTCGGCGGTGTGCTGTGGCCGCGCGGCGTGCAGGCCATGGTCAGGGACGCCACGATCGCCAGGGTCGCCGAATGGCTGGGGCCCGAGCACCTGCTCGCCGACGAGGCCGGCCGGCTCAGGCTGGGGCCCGAGGTGCGTACGGACTGGGTGCTGTTCCGCGAGCTCGTACGCCGCTCGCACGGCGACCCGACGGCCAGGGCCGTCCTGCTGGAGAAGGCACTCGGCCTGGTCAGGGGCCCGCTGCTGACCGGCCGCCAGCCGGGGAGGTACGCCTGGCTGGCGGCCGAGGACCTGGAGTACGACGTGGCCGCCGAGGTGGCCGACGCGGCACACCAGCTCTGCGAGCTCAGGCTCGCACACGGCCAGCCGGACGCCGCGGTGGCGGCCGTACGCGCGGCGCTGCTGCTGGCGGCCGACGACGAGGGCCTCTGGCGCGACCTGCTGCGAGCCACGCACGCGACCGAGGACACCGTGCGGCTGCGGGCCGTCGTCGAGGGGCTGACCCGCAGGGCCGCCTCCCACCCGTACGGCGGCGGGATGGCCCCGGAGACCGAGGCCTTGATCGAGGAACTGCTGCCCACGTGGCGCATCCATGTGGTGAGGGAGTCATCGGCATGAGACGAGTCCTGGTGCTCTTGGTGATCGTCCTGGCGGGCTGCGGGCAGGCCGAACGCCCGTACGCGCCCCAGGGGTCTGCTTCCAGCGCACCCCCGAAGAGCGAGACCAGGCCCGAACCCACCGCGTCCGGGCCGGAAACGGTCACGATCGGCGGCAGGCTCCGGGTGGACATCGACTGGCCCGCCGACCGTGACCCCCTCCTCAAGGTCATCACCGATTACTACCTGGCCTCCAGGAAGGCACTCGTCTCCGGAAGCGATCGATACCTACAGGATGTGGATTTCGAACTCACGGCGGCCCGCGACACGTACGACTGGGTGCACAGATACACCGAACAGGAGAAGACGATGAAAGGCGCTGCCCGGCTCTACAACCTGCGCGTCGCCGCGGTCGTCGGCGGCAAAGGCGCGCAGATCAACGCCTGTGTTGACGAGTCGAAGGCGCGCCTGGTCTCCACACGCACCGGCAAGGCGGTCGTGCCCCAGCCCGACTGGGTGCGCACGCCGTACCTCCAGGCTGCGCTCGCCCACCGCGGCGACGATGGCGTGTGGCGGATCAGGGGACTCCGCTACGACATGAAGGGATGCACCGGATGAACCGCCTCGTCCCGCTGGCCGTCGCGGCCCTGACGATGCTGGCAGGCTCCTTGGATGATCAGCCGAATGGCAGGGCCTTCAAGGACGGCACCACGGTCGGCGTCGACCTGTTCAACTCCAAGATCGTCATCTCGGGTGACGGCGCCAGAGGCGGCAAGGGCGACGGCTACGTGCTCAAACGCCCATGCTGGTACGAGCCGGGCCAGAACGCGAGCGAGATGCTCAAGACGCAGCAGGGGCTGCGGGACTACTTTTTCAAGTTCACCAAGAATCCCACCGAGGAGAAGTTCAAGCAGTTCCTCAAGCAGTTCGAGGACCAGGTCGGCAAGGAAGGGCGCTGGTGGGGGCCGGCGTACAACGCCTCCGACCCGAAGGGCCAGGCCTGCTTCTCCAGTCTCGATCCGTTCGTCTTCGTGCCGCCAGGCACCACGCCGCCGGCCGGCATCACCATCCAGGAGCTGGCCGAGATCGCCAGGGCCGCGCTGACCGTGCCCGAGCCGACGGTCAAGCTGAGTCCCGACGCCAAGAGCTACGTCAACCTCCCCACCTGGGTGTGGCTGGAGGGCATCGGGGAGCCGCGCCGGTCGGTGACTGCGACGATCCCCGGCGTCATGAGCGCGACGGTGGTGGCCACTCTCCAGGACATCAAGATCGACCCGGGCACGACCAAGGACCGGGCCGAGGTGCGTGAGGACGGTTGCGGGACGTCCGGGAAGCAGTACACCAAGGGCGGCACGTTCTCGTGCGGCGTGCGTTACCTGCGTTCGTCGATCGACCAGCCGCGCGAGAAGTACACGCTCACCGTCACCACCGTCTGGCCGGTCCAGGTCACCGACAACGTGGTGCCGTTCCAGTTCGCCCCTGTGGAGGTCGGCGCCACCCGGGACGTGCCGGTCGGCGAGATCCAGAGCAACGTCAAGCCCTGATCACCGCGACCAGCGGGGCCAGCTCGGGCAGCTCGGCCGCCTCGTCCAGCACTTCCTTCAGCACGGCGTCATGTGTGGGACGTGCCCGGCCGAGCAGCTCGAACCCGGCCTGCGTGACCTCCGAGTAGATCCCGCGCCTGTCGTCCTCGCACAGATAGCGCCTGAGCAGGCCGCGGTTCTCCAGCCTGGTGACCAGCCGCGTCGTGGCGCTCTGGCTGAGGACGACGGCTCTGGAGAGCTGCTGCATGCGCATGTGCCAGCCGTCCTGCCTGGCCAGCGCGTCCAGCACGGTGTATTCGCTCACACTGAGCTCGTGCTCCTTCTGGAGTGATTTCTCCAGCTTGTCGTCGATTTTCGCGTGCAGCGCCGCGAGGGTGCGCCAGCCCTGGGCGCGCGCCTCGACGGCGTCATCGGCTAGGGGCATGTGACAGCCTCCTCGACATCCTTGTATGGTCAGTTAGTCGGCGCGTGCAAATAATGTCCACGCTTACTAACGTCGTCTGAGGAGTAGTCTATGCCTCTCGCCCTGTTCGCCCTCGCGATCAGCGCCTTCGGCATCGGGACCACGGAGTTCATCATCAACGGGCTGCTGCCCGAGGTCGCGGCCGACTTCGGCGTGACGATCCCGGCCGCCGGGCTGCTCGTGTCCGGGTACGCCCTGGGCGTGGCGGTCGGTGGGCCGCCGCTGACCATGCTCGGCGGGCGATTGTCGCGCAAGACCATGCTGCTGTCGCTGATGGTGCTGTTCATCGTGGGGAACCTGCTGTCGGCTCTGGCGCCCTCGTACGCGGTGCTGATGGCCGGGCGCTTCCTGTCGGCCTTCGCGCACGGCGCGTACTTCGGGGTCGGCTCGGTGGTGGCCGCCGACCTGGTGGCGCCGCAGAAGCGGGCCAGCGCCATCGCCTTGATGTTCACCGGCCTCACGCTCGCGAACGTCCTGGGTGTGCCCCTGGGGACCTGGATCGGTCAGGCGTTCGGCTGGCGGGCCACGTTCTGGGTCGTGGTGGTCATCGGCGTGGCCGGGCTGGCCGGCGTCCTGGCGCTCGTCCCTCGCCAGCCGCGCCCGTCCGGCGGCGTCCTGCGCGAGCTGTCGACGTTCCGCAAGCCCGGCGTCTGGCTGGCCCTGGCGATGACCGTCTTCGGCTTCGCCCCGGTCTTCGCCGTCATCACGTTCATCGCGCCCATCATGACCGGCGTGGGCGGTTTCTCACCCGGAGCCGTGCCCGTGGTCATGGCCCTGTTCGGGGTCGGCCTGGTGGTGGGCAACCTGATCGGCGGCAAGCTGGCCGACCGCGCGGTCATGCCCAGCATCTACGGCTCGGTCGCCCTGCTCACCCTCCTGGCCGTGGCGGTCGCCCTGGTGTCGGGCAGCCAGGTGGCGTTCGTCATCACCATCACGCTGTTCGGCGTGGCCGCCTTCGCCACGGTCCCGCCCCTGCAGACCCGCGTCCTGGACACCGCCGCCGGCGCGCCCACGCTTGCTTCGGCGGCCAACATCGGCGCCTTCAACCTGGGCAACGCCATCGGCTCCTTCGCGGCGGGCCTCACCATCGACGCCGGCCTCGGCTACACGGCCCCCGCCTGGTCGGCCGCCCTGCTGGGCCTGGTAGGGCTGGCGGTGGCGGGAGCGGCGGGCATCCAGGCCCGCCGCCTGGTTCCCGCCACCTAGAGTGCGCCCGATTCGTGGGCGATCAGCCACTCCTTGACCGGTACGCCGTAGTAGTACCCGCCATATCCCCCACCGCTGGGCAAGACCCGATGGCACGGCACAAAGGGCGCGATCAGGTTCTGCGCGCAGGCCGAGCCGGCGGCCCGAGCCGCAGTCCGGGGAAGACCGGCCCGTTCTGCCAGTTCCGCGTAGGAGACGGTGGTTCCGGCCTTGACCTCGCGCAGTGTCTGGTGGAGGCGCTTGCGGGTGGGCGTGCCGGGCTGGGAGACTGGGATGGCGTCCAGGGCGTCCAGGTCACCGGCCAGGTAGGCCCGGAGCGCCGAGGCCGCGGCCCCGAGGTCGTCGACGACCTCCAGGCCCTCCGCCTGCAGGGCGGGCGTGAGGCGTGCGAACATCTCCGTGGGGTCGGCGGTGAAGCCGGCCGCCACCAGCACCCCCTCGCGGGACAGCAGGGACAGCGGCCCCACGGGGGTCGGGACGAGCTGGGCAGCGATCATGATGCGCTCCAAAGGTGCAGGGCGGCGTAGGCCCGCCAGGGCCGCCACCGCTCGATGTGGTCGTCGGGAATGCCCAAGCAGGCCATGCGCTTCTTGAGCACGAGGTCGCCTGTGGGCCACGCGTCGGGGTCGCGGAGTGCCCGCAGGGCGATATAGCTGGCCGTCCACGGGCCGATGCCGGGGACTTCGAGCAGGGCCGCCACCGCCTCGGCGGGGTCCTGGCCGCCGTCCAGGTCGATGTGGCCGTCCGCCAGGTGGGCGGCCAGGTGCTTGAGGGTGGCGATCCTGCGGTTCGTCAGGCCCAGGCCCGTGAGGTCGGTGTCCAGCAGCTCGGCGGGGGTGGGGAAGAGCGGCCCGGGGGCGCGGGCGACGATGCGGCCGAGGAGGGTACGGGCGCCGGCCACCGAGATCTGCTGGCCCACGACCGCGCGTACGGCCAGCTCGAAGCCGTCGAACGCCCCCGGCACCCGCAATCCGGGACGGGCCGCGACCAGGGGCCCGATCGAGGTCTCGCCGAGGATCTCCGCGATGGCGCCGGGGTCGGCGTCGAGGTCGAGGAGGCGGCGGCAGCGGGCCACGATGCGGGCGAGCTGCCGCGTGTCGTCCACCGCCACGTCCAGGGCTATGTGGTCGCGCCGGGGTGTGAGCGTGATCGTCCCTCCCGGCACCGCTCGCGCATACGACGTACGCGTCGCCTCCTCCAGCCCGGGAATGGCGCGAGCGGCGAGAAACGCGAAGACCCCGTCCATGTCGTACGGCTCCCGCCGGTGCAGCCGGAGCCGGAGCGTCGCGTCGGACACCCGGGGCCCCGCCGTGGCCCGCAGCTCGCTGGGCGTGAAGCCGTACGTCTCCCGCATCGTCGCGTTGAACTGCCGCACGCTCCCGAACCCTGACGCGAACGCCACCTCCGTGACCGGCAGCCCCGTCTCCGTCAGCAGCTGCTTGGCCAGCAGCAGCCGCTTGGTCCGCGCGACCGCCAGCGGTCCGACGCCCAGCTCGGCCACGAACAGCCGGTGCAGGTGCCGCTCCGTGATGTGCAGCCGCTTGGCCAGCCCCGCGACGCCGTCGTCGTCGGCCGCGCCGTCGTCGATCAGTCGCAGCGCCCGGCCGACGAGGTCGCCGCGCACATCCCAGCCGGGATCACCGGGCGAGAGCTCGGGACGGCAGCGCTTGCACGGCCGGAACCCGGCTGCCTCGGCCGACGCCGCGTGCCGGTAGAAGCGCACGTTGCGGGACGATGGCGTACGGGCCGGGCAAATCGGACGGCAGTAGATGCGCGTGGTCGTCACCGCCGTGTAGAAGCGCCCGTCGAACCGGGCATCCCTGGCCGAGACGGCCCGGTAGCAGGAGTCGAAGTCGAGCTCTAGTGGTGACATGCCTCCGACAGTATTCGCTCCCCGCGCGCCCTGACTGGCGGAAATCGGACGTCAACATCAAATGGCAGGTCAGCAGGTCGGACACCGTGACTGGCGGGAATCGGACGTCACTGCTCAGGGGTGGCGGCGGAGCGGGGAGAACAGGAACGGGATCCAGCTCAAGGCCATGATCAGTGCGCCGAGCCACAGTGCGGAGCGTATGCCCCAGACCTCGCCGAGCGCCGCCGCGAGCAGCCCGCCCAGGCCGAGCGCGCCCATCAGGAGCAGCCGCATCGTGGCCGTCATCCGGCCCAGCAGGTCGTCGGGCGTGACACGCTGCCGCAGGCTGACGAGCAGCACGTTGTTGACGCCGGTACGGAAGGCCAGCACGAACCACGCCGCGGCCGCGGCCCACAACCACGGCCCCCGGTCCAGGAACGGGATGACGAGCGAGGCGGGCGCGGTGGCGAGGCTGACGAGCCAGGCGGCCCTGCCGCTGCCGAAGCGCCGGCCGATCAGGTGGGCGGCCGACGATCCCGCCAGCGCGCCGAGCCCGCCGACCGCGAGATAGGCGCCGAGCACCCACTCCGGGTAGCCGAGCCGCTCGACGATGAGGACAGGGAGGAGCACGGAGCAGAGCGGGAACGCCAGGTTGGCCATCGTCCCCTGAACGAGGGCGGAGACGAGGATCTGGTTCCCGAAGAGGAATCGCACCCCCGCACCGATCTGCCGCCCCAGCGGCTCCCGCTCTCGGAACGGCAGCTGGTCCGTGGCCGGTCGCTCGTTCACCGTTCGCAGCCAGGCGGCCGACCACAGGTAGCTCAGCGCGTCCGCCAGGACCGCCACCGGCGCCCCCGCCACCTGCACCAGCACCCCGGCCCCGCTGCGCCCCGCGATGTCCATCGCCGCCCCCGTCCCCACGAGCAGCGAGTTCGCCGACGTCAACCGCTCGCGCCCCACCAGCCCGGGAACCAGGCTCAGCGACGCCACGTCGAACAGCAGCGACCCGGCCCCGACCAGCACCGCCACCGCGTACAGCTGGCCCATGGACAGCCACCCGCCCCACCATGCCACCGGCACCGACAGCAGCGCCCCTGCCCGCAACAGGTCCGTGCCGATCATCACGGGCCGCCGCCTGACCCGGTCCACCCACGCCCCGGCAGGCAGTCCCAGCAGCAGCACCGTGAGCGTGCCGAGGGCCGACAGCAGTCCCACCTCGCCGGGCCCCGCGCCCAGTGCGGTGACGGCGAGCAGGGGCAGCGCGACGTAGCTGATCTGGCTCCCGAGTTGGCTGACCGCCGCAGCGACGAAGAGGTTACGGAAGCCGCGAAGTTGTAGGAGCGGCTCTTCCACCAAGGTTGCTGACATAGCCGCCACGATGCTGAAATGTCGGCTGAGAGCGCCAGAGATTAAGTGAGAAGCGAATCCAATGACCCTGGATCTGACGTTCACGGCCCGTGACCTGGCCAACATCCGCTTTGCGATCTCCCCGCTCGGCGAGGTCGTGGCCAGCGTGCGCGTGGTGAAGGACCCGCCCGCGCACCCGCTGTTGCGCCCTTGGGCGGACCGGGTACGCCGCCGCCTCCAGGACGTCGACTGGCGCCTCCTGTCCGACCTGGTCCCGGTCCCCACGATCTCGATTGCCGGCTTCACCTGCACCCCGCCGTCGACATCCATGCCGGACCTCGCGCTCGAACTCGCCACGATGCGGGGCGCGGCCGCTCGGGTCCGCGCAGACCTGGACGTGATCCCCGGACCACGCACGAAACGCGTCCAAGAGCTCTATGACGACCCGGAGAAGGGGCTGGAACGCCTGGCGGCGGAGGTCGAGAACTACTGGCTGGCCGCGATGTCGCCGTACTGGCCGAAGATCAGGTCCCTGCTGGAGGGGGAGATCCTCCACCGCGCCAGGCTGCTCGCCGAGGGCGGCGCCCAGCGGATGCTGGCGGACCTCGATGACGCCGTCGCCTGGCAGGAGGGGACGCTGCGCCTTCGGCATCGATACGCGTCGGGCGCCCGTTCGCTCCGCGGGCTCGGCCTGCTGCTGGTGCCGTGCGTGTTCGCCTCGCCCAGGGTCTTTTCGGTGACGGCGCCTCCGTACCAGCCCACGGTCCGCTACCCGCCGCGCGGCATCGCCACCCTCTGGGAGCGCCGCGACCTGGACCCGCCCGAGGACCTGGCCGCCGTGCTCGGCAGGACGCGTGCCCGCCTGCTGGCCGAGCTCGATCAGCCCGCCTCCACGCGCGACCTGGCCAGGCGCACCGGCCTGTCCGAGCCGGGCGTGAACCAGCACCTGACGGCGCTACGCAGGGCCGGACTGTGCTCGGCCCACCGTACGGGGCGATACGTCTTGTATGCCCGTACGGCGACAGCCGAGGCGCTCCTCGAGAGCCCCTACTTGGACGAGACGCCCACCCCCAGGTCGAACTCCCGGTAGACCCTCGCCCAGAAGCCGTCACGCAGCCACACCCGAGCCTCCGGGTACGGTCGCAGCGAGTGGCCGAGCTCCTTCTCCGCCTCGATCAGCAGCTCGGTGTCGATCACGGTCGGCAGGATCGGCCCGGGCAGCAGGTCGCGGATGTTGTCGCGGCCACGCGTGAGAATCCACTTCTGTGCCACGTGCTCGCCCACGTCCTCCACGCGCGGGCGGCTCGGCCCGAGCTTGGCCACCTGGCCGGGCTTGGCGACGTGCGGCTTGACGGGCGCGCGCCCGGCGAAGACCTGCGCGGGCGAGGGAGCGGCGGCGGGTGGGGTGACCGGGACGGGCTGGGGAGCACGGCTGAAAAAGGGCCTCAGGAAATCAGCGGAGATCACTTCTACGGTGTCGGACTCCCACACCAGGCGCTCTGCCTGGTTGGTGCCGTAAGGCGGCTCGACGCCCCACAGGTGGATGCGCACGCCGTACGCCTGCGCCGCCTCGACCGCCGGAACCATGTCCTCATCGCCCGCCAACAGGATCGTGTCGGTGACCGCATGATGTCGCGCCAGTGCCTCCAGATCGCTCCTGATCTGCGCGTCCACGCCTTTCTGCTGGCCACGGGCGTTCAGGTTGCCAAGGCGCACCTTGACCCAGGGCAGCTGGGCGATGACACGCTGGTCGACGGTGGGCACGCGGTCACGGGCTGCGTCATACCAATAGATCCGCAGAAGTTCGCCGGAAATACGTTCCTCTGCATGTTTCTGTAGACTCTGGATGAGCTCATCGGCGGCCACCCGATATTCCTTGCGCTCCTTCGCACCGAGCAGCACTTCACCAGCCGCCGCGTACAGATAACCGACATCCACCAGGACGGCGTACTTGGCTGCCACAGGATGCGGCATGAGGTCTGGGATGGCCATGTCGTCCTCCAGGCCGCGGTGTTAGTTGATCGGCCGACTATATACGCCTACTTTCTCTAGATAGTCCCAACTCCCGGGGAGCTTGACACCCGATTCCCAGGATCTATCTAGGGTAGTGCGCTCATCCGCCAAGCCGACTTCCCTGGAACGACAGGCTTACGCATCCCTCTGGCAGGGTTTCGCCATGTTTGGCGTCGCGGTTCTGGAGACTTCTCCGGTTCGGTCCGAGAGCTCTGCCGCGCCGCGAGTACGGCCACCAACGCCGCGATCTCCTCGGGCGTGGCGTCGCCCCGGACAATTCGCAGATCTGCCGTCATAGCGGGATGTTCCCATGCTTCTTCGGCGGGAGCGTCGCCCGCTTGTTCCTCAGCGCCCGCAGCGCCCTGACGACCTGGGCCCGGGTTTCGGACGGCCGTATCACCGCGTCCACGTAACCGCGCTCCGCCGCGATATAGGGGTTCGCAAGGGTGTCCTCGTACTCGGTGACGAGCCGCGCGCGCTCGGCCTCGGGGTCCTCGGAGGCGGCCAGCTCGCGCCGGTAGAGGATGTTGACCGCGCCTTGTGCTCCCATGACCGCGATCTGGGCGGTCGGCCAGGCCAGGTTGATGTCCGCGCCGAGGTGCTTGGAGCCCATGACGTCGTACGCGCCGCCGTACGCCTTGCGCGTGATCACCGTGATGAGCGGCACGGTGGCCTCGGCGTAGGCGTAGAGGAGCTTGGCGCCCCGGCGGATGATTCCGTTCCATTCTTGGTCGGTCCCGGGAAGGAATCCCGGCACATCCACAAAAGTCAGTATCGGAATATTAAAGGCATCACATGTTCGTATAAATCTCGCGGCCTTCTCGGATGCGTTGATATCCAGACATCCGGCGAAATGCATGGGCTGGTTGGCCACGACCCCGACCGGCTGGCCGTCCACGCGCCCGTACCCGACCACGATGTTCGGCGCGAACAGCGCATGGACCTCCAGGAACTCCCCGTCGTCGAGCACGTGCTCGATCACCCGGTGCATGTCGTACGGCTGGTTGGCCGAGTCGGGGATCAGCTCGTCGAGCTCGGGCTCGGGCTCCAGGTCGGCGGCGGCCTCGAAGATCGGGGCCTCGTCCAGGTTGTTGGACGGCAGGTACGACAGCAGCGCCTTCACGTACTCCAGCGCGTCGTTCTCGTCGGCGGCCTGGTAGTGGGCCACGCCCGACCTGGTGTTGTGCGTGTGCGCCCCGCCGAGCTCCTCGAACGTGACCTCCTCGCCCGTCACCGTCTTGATCACGTCGGGCCCCGTGATGAACATCTGGGACGTCTGGTCCACCATCACCACGAAGTCGGTCAGCGCGGGGGAGTAGACGTGCCCGCCGGCCGCGGCGCCCATGATGAGCGAGATCTGCGGGATCACGCCGGACGCGTGCACGTTGCGCTTGAAGATCTCCGCGTAGAGGCCGAGCGCGACCACGCCCTCCTGGATGCGCGCGCCGCCGCCCTCGTTGATGCCGATGATCGGGCACCCGGTCTTGATCGCGAGGTCGATCACCTTGACGATCTTCTCGCCGTACACCTCGCCGAGCGAGCCGCCGAACACGGTCACGTCCTGCGAGAACACGCACACCTGCCGGCCGTCGATCGTGCCGTGACCGGTGATGACGCCGTCGCCGTACGGCCGCCGCCGCTCCAGCCCGAACATCGTGGACCGGTGCCTGGCGAACTCGTCGAACTCCACGAACGAGCCCTCGTCCAGCAGCGCGAGCACCCGCTCCCTGGCGGTCATCTTGCCCTTGGCGTGCTGCTTCTCCACCGCCGCCGCGGAGCCTGCGTGAGCGGCCTCGTCGAGCCGCCGCTCCAGGTCGGCGATTTTCCCAGCAGTCGTATGAATATCCGGCTCTTCCGGTATCGATTCCGCGGCTGTGCTCATGCGCGCAAGGTTAGTCCTCCTCCTAGAGTTGGTTCCATGACGGATGCGGTTCGCACGCACGCTCTGTTCAAGCGGTACGGGCCGCAGGTCGCGGTGGCGGGCGTCGACCTCGTGGTGCCGGCAGGGAGTTTCGCCGGGCTGGTCGGACCCAACGGCGCGGGCAAGACCACCACGCTGAGCATGATCACCGGGCTGCTCCGCCCCGACGGCGGCTCGGCCGAGGTGGCCGGGTTCCACGTCTGGCGCGACCCCGTGGAGGTCAAGTCGCGCATCGGCGTGCTGCCGGAGGGGCTGCGGCTGTTCGAGCGGTTGTCGGGTCGCGAGCTGCTCCGCTACAACGGCCGGCTGCGCGGCATCCCCAAGGCCGACGTCGAGCAGCGCACGAACGACCTGCTTGCCGTGATGGACCTGGCCGGCGCCGCCGACAAGCTGGTCGTCGACTACTCCACGAGCCCAGGTCCCGCGTCGGCTGGTTCAGCGCCATCGTGGTCACCGCGGTGCTGGCGTTCTCGCTGACCAGGAGCACGGGAGGCGGGGAGTCGCTGCCGATCGTGCTCACCGCCGTCGGCGCCCTGATGATCGCGTTGCAGTCGGGCAACGCGTTCGGCATCGACGGCCGCTCGCTGTGGATGAACGCCGTGGCGTTCGGCTCCGAGCGCGGCCTGGCCACCGACCTGGCCGGGCGCCATCTGGCCGGCGCGCTGATCGCCATGCCGCTGCTCGCCGTGATAGCCGTCGCCGCCGGCCTGTTCACCGGCCATCCCGCCACGATCGTCCCCGCGGTGCTGATCGGGTGGGGCGCGCTCGGGCTGGGGCTCGGCGTCGGCTCGGTGACCAGCGTGGTGGTGCCGTACACCGTGCCCGAGCGGATGAACGCCTTCAGCGGCGCCGTGCCGGGGCAGGGCGGGCAGGCGTTCGCCTCGGCCCTTGGGGCGACGCTCGGCATCGCGCTGCTGTCGCTGCCGTTCGTGGTGCCGCTGGCGCTCGGCTGGCTCTGGGTGTGCGCGCTGGCGCCGTTCTACGGCTTGCTGGCCGAGGTGCTCGGCCGGCGGCTGGCCGCCAGGATCGGGTACGCCAGGCTGCCCGAGCTGGTCGGCGCCGTGTCAAAGGGCTCCTGAGCAGTGGTCTAGTCCAATTGGCGAGACCGGTCTACGGCTTCCCCGAACGAGTCGATACCCTTCAAAACATGATTGACCAGGGGCTCGAGCGTCGCAGCGCCGCCGTAACCGAGATGCCGGACGAGCTACGCCACGATGTGCGCCTGCTCGGCAAACTGCTCGGGCAGGTGCTCGCCGAGCAGGGGGGCGAAGACCTGCTGGCCGACGTCGAACGGTTGCGCAAGGCTGTCATCGCAGCACGCAGGGGCGAGGTCTCCGCCGATGAGATCACCGCCATGGTCGAGGGATGGGAGATCGAACGCGCGGTGGCCGTCGCCCGCGCGTTCACCTGTTACTTCCACCTGGCCAACCTGGCCGAGGAGCACTACCGCATCCGCACGTTGCGCGAGCGCGACGCCGAGGGCAGGGTCCAGCGCGAGTCGCTGGCCCAGGCCGTGCAGCAGCTGGGCCACGAGCGCGTCGCCGAGCTGCTGGAGGGCCTGGAGCTGCACCCGGTGCTCACCGCGCACCCCACCGAGGCGCGCAGGCGCGCGGTCGTCACCGCCATCCAGCGCATCAGCGGCCAGCTCACCGAGTACAACGCTCCGGGCCGCGGCGCCTCCGAGCGCGCCGAGAGCAAGCGCCGCATGCTGGAGGAGATCGACCTCCTGTGGCGTACGGCCCAGCTGCGCTCGACCAAGCTCGACCCGCTCGACGAGGTACGCACGGCCATGGCCGCCTTCGACGAGACGTTGTTCCGCATGGTGCCCCAGGTCTACCGCTCGCTCGACGCGGCGCTCGACGAGCGCACCGGCACCCGCCCGCCGCAGGCCCGGCCCTTCATCCGGTACGGCAGCTGGATCGGCGGCGACCGCGACGGCAACCCCAACGTCACGTCCAGGGTCACCCGCGAGACCATCCAGATCCAGTCCGAGCACGTGCTGACGGCCCTCGAGACCGCCTGCACGCGCATCGCCCGTACGCTGACCGCCTCCGTCCAGCTCGCCCCGCCTTCGCCCGGGCTGAAGTCGGCGCTGGCGGCGGCCGTGGACGCCTACCCCGACGTGGTCTCCGAGCTGGCCACCCGCTCGCCGCGCGAGCCGCACCGGCAGTGGCTGCTGTTCGTGGCCGCGCGCATCGCCGCCACCCGCCGCCGCGACCTCGACCTCGCCTACCGCTCGCCCGCCGAGCTGCTGGCCGACCTCCGCCTGGGGCAGGAGTCGCTGGCCGCCTCGGCGCCCCGCCAGGCGTACGGGGAGCTGCAGCACCTCATCTGGCAGGTCGAGACGTTCGGCTTCCACCTGGCCGAGCTGGAGGTGCGCCAGCACTCCCAGGTGCACGCGGCCGCCCTGGAGGAGATCAAGGCCGGCGGCGAGCTGTCGGAGCGCACCGAGGAGGTGCTGGCCACGATCCGGGTGATCGCCTGGATCCAGGAGCGGTTCGGCGTCACGGCCTGCTCCAGGTACGTGGTCTCGTTCACCCGCTCGGCCGACGACCTCGCGGCCGTCTACGAGCTGGCCAGACACGCCCTCGGCGAGCGGGCCCCCGTGCTCGACGTGGTGCCGCTGTTCGAGTCGGGCCAGGACCTCGCCAATTCGCCGCACGTGCTGACCGGCATGCTCGACATCCCCGAGGTGCGGGAGCGGCTGGCGACCACCGGCCGGCGCATGGAGATCATGCTGGGCTACTCCGACTCGGCCAAGGAGCTCGGCCCCGCCGCCGCCACGCTCCGGCTCTACGAGGCGCAGGAGGAGCTGACCGCCTGGGCGGCCAAGCACGACGTGCAGCTGCGCATGTTCCACGGCCGCGGCGGCGCGCTCGGGCGCGGCGGCGGGCCGGCCAACCGCGCGGTGCTGGCCCAGGCGCCCGGCTCGGTCGCGGGCCGGTTCAAGGTCACCGAGCAGGGCGAGGTCATCTTCGCCCGCTACGGCCACATCGCGATCGCCCGCCGCCACATGGAACAGGTGGCCAACGCCGTGCTGCTGGCCTCCTCGCCCACCGTCAGCGATCGCACGGCGGCCGCCGCCGAGCGCTTCCGCGGCCTGGCCGAGCAGGTGGCCACGGCGTCGGAGCAGGCGTACCGCGCGCTGACCGAGGCGCCGGGCTTCCCCGAGTGGTTCGGGCTGGTCAGCCCGCTGGAGGAGATCGGCACGCTGCGCCTGGGCTCGCGCCCCGCCCGCCGCGGCCTCGGCGCGCCGCGCTCGCTCGACGACCTGCGGGCGATCCCGTGGGTGTTCGCGTGGGCGCAGACGCGGGTCAACCTGCCCGGCTGGTACGGCCTCGGCACCGGCCTGGCCTCGGTCGGCTCCCTCGACGAGCTGCGGGCGGCGTACGCGGAGTGGCCGCTGTTCAACGCGATGCTCGACAACGCGGAGATGTCGCTGGCCAAGACCGACCGCTCGATCGCCAAGCGCTACCTGGCGCTGGGCGGCAGGGAGGACTTCACCCGGCAGGTGCTGGAGGAGTACGACAGGACCCGCGACCTCGTGCTGCGGGTCACGGGCCACACGCGGCTGCTGGAGAACCGCAAGGTGCTCTCGCGGGCCGTCCAGCTCCGCGACCCGTACGTGGACGCGCTGTCGCACCTGCAGCTGCGGGCCCTGCGCGCGCTGCGCACCGGCGCCCCGTCGGAGCAGGAGCGCGAGCGCCTGTCCACGCTCCTGCTGCTGTCGGTCAACGGCGTCGCGGCGGGCCTGCAGAACACCGGCTGACCCGGCCCGCCATGTCCGGCGGGCCGCAGCGCACCCTCAACCCCCGCCGGAGCGCGGTGGGGCCTAGCCGAGGCCCTCGAAGAAGGCGATGACGTCGGAAGTGAGGACCTCCGTCGCGGTGTGCGCCGTGTAGTGCCCGCGCGCCGGAGCCGGCAGCGTCTTCCAGGAGACGATGCCGGCGTGGTCGCGCTCGGCGAAGCGGCGGATGGACCTGAAGTCGCCCTCGGCCATCGCCAGCGCCGTCGGCGCGGTGGTCGGCTCCTTGGGCTGCTCCATGCGCGCGTTCTCCCAGTACTGCCGGATCGCCGACCCCGCGGTCCCGGTGAACCAGTAGATCGAGGCGTTGGTCAGCACGAAGTCGTCGTCCAGGTCCTCCTCGAAGAGCTGGGCGAGCCAGCCGAGCAGCCCGGCGGGGGAGTCGGCGATGGCATGGGCGAGGGTCTGCGGCTGCTGGGAGTGCAGCACGTTGAAGGCGCCCTTCTCCTTCCAGAACCAGTCGAGCACGGCCAGCCCCGCCTGGTCCTCCTCGCTGAGCTCGGCGAACTCGGCCGGGTCGCCGGAAGGGAAGGAGAACAGCTGGGTGACGTGCACACCCGCCACGTGGTCCGGGTCGATCCTGCCGACCTCGGGCGAGATCATCGAACCGCCGTCGTTCCCGACCGCGCCGTAGCGCTCGTAGCCCAGCCGGGACATCAGCTCGGCCCACGCCCTGGCGATGCGCTGGTTGTTCCAGCCCAGCTCGTGCGTGGGGCCGGAGAAGCCGTAGCCGGGCACCGACGGGATGACCAGGTGGAAGCGGCGTGACAGGGGCTCGATGGCGTTGAGGTATTCGGCGATGGAGCCGGGCCAGCCGTGGGTGAGGATCAGCGCCAGGGCGTCCGGGTCGTCGTTGCGCACGTGGATGAAGTGGATGTTCTGCCCGTCGATCTCCGTGGTGAACTGCGGGTACGCGTTCAGCCTGGCCTCCTGCGCCCGCCAGTCGAACCCGTCGCGCCAGTAGCCGACCAGGCGCTTCACCCGCTCGACGCTGACGCCCTGGTCGGCGCCGGCGATCTCGTCCGTGAAGCGGGTCAGGGCGAGGCGGGCCTGGAGGTCGTCGAGGTCGGCCTGCGGGATCTCGATGCGGAAGGGGCGGATGCTCACGGCGAGGCTCCTCATAGGGAGAGCGGAACGGTTTGTTCTGTTCCAAGAATATCAGAACGGAATGATTTATTCCACAGCGATTCGTTCAGAGCCCGCGTAGACGTTGCAGCGCTCGCCGCGCAGGAAGCCCACCAGCGTCATGCCGAACTCCCTGGCCAGCTCGACCGCCAGCGACGACGGCGCCGACACCGCGCACACGACCGGGATGCCCGCGGCCAGGGCCTTCTGCATGATCTCGTAGCTGGCCCGCCCGCTGACCATGAGCACGTGCTCGGCCAGCGGCAGCCGTTCGGTCAGCGCCGCCCAGCCGACCAGCTTGTCCACCGCGTTGTGCCGCCCCACGTCCTCCCGCAGCGCCACCAGCGTCCCCGTGGCCGAGAACAGCCCGGCCGCGTGCAGCCCGCCCGTCTTGCCGAACCCGCCCTGCGCCTTCCTCAGCTGGTCGGGCAGGCCGTACAGGAGCTCGGGGGTGAGCTCGAGCAGGCCCCTGGGGACCGGCTTGCAGCGGTCGTGCAGCACCTCGAGGCCGGCCGAGCCGCAGACGCCGCAGGCGCTCGACGTGAGGAAGTGGCGGTCGAGGGCGGGCAGGTCGGGGATGGGGCCGTGCAGGCGTACCGTCACCGTGTTGTAGCGGGCCTCGGGCGGGAGGTCCTCGTCGACGCAGTACGCGATGGCCGCGATCTCGCCGGGGCCGGCCAGGCCCTCGCCGTGCAGGAACCCGGCGGCCAGCTCGAAGTCGTGGCCGGGGGTGCGCATGGTGATGGCCACGGTCTTGCGTGTGCCGTCGGACGCGGTGAGGCGGATCTCCAGCGGCTCCTCCGTGGCCAGGTCGTCGCGGCGCTCCCTGGCGGCGGAGCCGGAGAGCTCCATGATCCTGATGCGGCTGGTCGGCCCCGGGCGCGTCGTCACAGCGCACTCACAGTGACGAGGGCGTTGTAGTCGGGGATGCGCGCGTCGGGCGAGCGGCGGGCCTCGTCCAGCAGGACGTTGCCCTCCGGCCAGTGGATCTGCAGGTTGCCCGGCATCACCGGGGCCCGCAGGACCTTGCCCCGGTAGGTGCGCTCGCCGGAGCGCAGCTCGACGGGGGCGCCGTCGGGCAGGCCCAGGCGGTCGGCGTCGTACTCGCTCATCAGCACGGCCTCGCGCGGTGCGCCGTTGAAGCCGTCGAGGCGCTCGTGGACCATGCTGTTGAACTGCTTGCCGCGCCGGGTGGCAACCATGAACGCGCCGTCCGGGCGCTCCAGCGCGGGCAGCTCGACGGCGGAGAACCCGGCCAGCCCGTCGGCGGTCTGGAAGCGGCCGCCCGCGAACAGGTGGCGCCCGCCGTACTGGACGTTGTCGCCGAACTTCCTCAGGTCCGCGATGCCCTGGTAGAAGGGGACCGCCTGCTCGATCTCGGCGCGGATCTGCGGCGTGCCGGTGAAACCAACTTTTGCCGAAATTTCAGGGTTTGTGCGGGCGGCCAGCTCCGTGAAGATCTTCCACTCCGGCCACGCCTCGCCGATCCGCGGCCCCTCGACCTCGGGGGAGAAGATGATCCGCCGCTCCGTGGAGGTCTCGGTCACGCCGCCGACCATCTCGTAGCGGGTCTGGGCGGGCAGCAGCAGCACGTCGCCCTCGCCCGGCACCAGCATCTGCGACGACAGCACGATGTCGATGTGCACCCGGAGCCTGAGCCGCGACAGGGCCTCGCGGCAGTACGCCGGATCGGGCAGGACCTCCAGGAAGTTGCCGCCGCTCGACACCAGCGCGTCGAGCTCCCCGCGGTGGGCGGCGTCGATCATGTCGGTCGCGGTCAGACCGGGAGCGTCCGGGACCTCGAATCCCCACATGTCCGTAAATTTCGTGGCATTTTCTGGCGTGATCGGCAGCCCGCCGGGCAGCCCGGTCGCGTACGCGCCCATCTCCGCCCCGCCCTGCACGCCGCTGTGCCCCCTGATCGGCATCAGCCCGCACTTGTCGCGCCCCACGAACCCCCTGGCCAGCGCCAGGTTCACGATCGCGCGGACGTTGTCCTCGCCGTACGCGTGCTGCGTGATGCCCATCGACCACACCAGCACCGCCGACTTCGCCTCGCCCAGCAGCCTGGCCAGGCGGTACATGTCGTCCCTGGACGCCCCGGACAGCGCCTCGAGCTCCTCCCACGACTGGCTCGCGACCGTCGCGCGGAGCTCTTCGAAGCCCGTCGTCCGCTGGTCGACGAACTCCTTGTCCACCCAGTCGTTCTCGATCAGGTGCTTGAGCACGCCGTTGAGGAAGCCGATGTCGCCGCCCACGTTCACGCCGAAGAACGCATCGGTGATCTTCGTGCCGAACACGGCGGACTCGGCGTTCGACGGCACCCAGTACTTGTCCATGCCGGGCTCGCGGTAGGCGTTGACCATCGCGATCCGCGTGCCCGCCTTCTTGGCGTGGTAGAGGTACTTCATCGCGACCGGCTGGTTGTTCGACGGGTTCGAGCCGATGAACACGATGAGGTCCGAGCCGATCCAGTCGGCGTACGAGCAGGTGGTGGCCGCGGCGCCGATGGTCTGCTTCAGAGCGACCGTCGAGGGTGAGTGGCAGATCCTGGCGGCGTTGTCGATGTTGTTGGTGCCGAGCGCGCGCAGGGCCTTCTGGGCCGCGTAGTAGTTCTCGTTCGGCATGCCGCGGCTGGTCAGGTACGCGCCGAAGCGCGCGCCGCGCAGGCCGTCGGCGGCGACGCGCAGCGCCTCGTCCCAGCTGATCCGGGTGAAGCCGGGCTCGCCCTGCTTGCGGAGCATCGGGTACGGCAACCGCCCAAGATCGCGAAGCTCGGCGCTCTTCTTGCCCGCGAGCCCCGAGACATCGCTCAAGAGGGACATGTCCAGGGCGGACATGGTGTTCAGCGGCAGCAGGCGCAGCCTGATGTTGCACAGATGGATCTCGTCCATCGTCCAGTCACGCATGCCCTGCGTGCCGAGTGCGCACCCGTCGCAGGTGCCCTGGTTGAGTATCCGCCAGGCGTAGCGCCGGTTGCCCTTGACCGACTTGAACGCCTTCCAGAGCTCCAGGTAGTTGTTCGGCTTGCGCAACCCGATGCCGAACGGCCGCCAGGACGCCCAGTTACGCGGATCCAAAGGCTTGCTCATCACTTCATTTTCCTCCCACCTGCCAAGATAGGGGGATGCCCGACTCGCGCTATTCCGACCTCGAACGGCCGCCGCTCTCCGAGACGGCGCTCAACCGCGCGCTCGTCCGCCCCGGCTCGCTGTGGACGGGCGTCACCGTCGTGGAGAGCACCGGCTCCACCAACGCCGACCTCGCCAGGGCCGCCGCCGGCGGCGGAGCCGGGGAGGGGGCGGTGCTGGTGGCGGAGGCGCAGCTCGCGGGCCGGGGCCGGCTCGGGCGCAGCTGGTCCGCGCCGCCGCGCTCGGGCCTGACGTTCTCCATCCTGCTCAGGCCGGCCCTGCCGGTCGCCGCGCAGGGCTGGTTGCCCCTCTTGTACGGCGTCGCCGCCGCCTCGGCGGTGCGCCGCCTGGCAGAGGTGGACGTGCGGCTCAAATGGCCCAACGACCTGCTGATCGGCGAGCGCAAGCTGGCCGGGATCCTGGCCGAGCGGGCCGATGACGCCGTCGTCATCGGCATGGGGATGAACGTGTCGCTCAGGCCGGAGGAGCTGCCCGTCGAGACGGCCACCTCGCTGATCATCGAGAAGGCGGCCTGCATCGACCGCGATCCGCTGCTCAGGGCCGTGCTCAGGGAGATCGAGAGCCACTACCGGGACTGGACGGCGGCGGCGGGCGACGCGGAGGCGTCGGGGCTGCGCTCGGCGTACCTGGCGGTCAGCGCCACGGTCGGGCGCAGGGTCAGGGTGGAGCTGCCGAACGAGCAGGCGCTGATCGGGCTGGCCACGGGGATCGACCGGTTCGGGCACCTGCAGGTGGAGTCGGAGGGCGAGCGCTACACGCTGAGCGCCGGAGATGTCGTACATGTACGGACAGCGGAATGAGCAGCGGAATCAGCATGGCCGCCGGGCGGCGATGATGGCACGATTTGGGCCATGACTCTTCCCGACCATCATCTGACGCAGGGTGAGCAGCGCGTCAGATCCTTCCACCCCCACTGGAAGCGGCTCATAGGCCCCTTCTTCGCGCTGATCCTCATCGTCGGGGCGGTCGGCGCGGCGCTGTTCCTCATTCCGGGCGAGTGGGAGTACGCCTTCTACGCCAGGATCGCCGCCGTCGTCATCGGCCTCATCCTGCTGACGATCTATACGCTCGTGCCGTACCTGCGCTGGGTGAACACCGGTTACGTGCTCACCACCCACCGCTTCACGATCAGTATGGGCGTGCTCAACAAGTCGACCGATGAGATCCCGATCGCCAAGGTCAACACGGTCAGCTCCGACCAGACGTTCCCCGAGCGCCTGCTCGGCTGCGGCACGCTGACCGTCGAGTCGGCGGGTGACCGGGGCGAGATCGTGCTGCGTGACATCCCGAAGATCCAGGACGTCCGCACCGACCTGTTCAGGCTCGTCGAGGACGCCTCCGACGGCGAGATCGACGGCCGCTGACGCGTGAGCAGCCCCAGCCGCGGCAGGCCGACCGCCGAGGAGATCGAGCGGATGCTCGTCGGCGCGTCGCCCCGCTTCACGAAGAAGCAGGTCACGGACGAGGCAGGCGTGCCGCAGGAGCTGGCCGAGCGCATCTGGCGCGCGCTCGGGTTCGCGCAGCGGGCCGACGACGCCGTGGCCTTCACCGACGGCGACGTCGCCGCGCTGCGCCGGGTACGCGAGATGCTCGACAGCGGCGCGCTCGACGAGCAGACCGTCATCCGCATGGCCCGCGCGCTCGGCCAGACCACGGCCAGGCTGGCGCAGTGGCAGGCCGAGATCATGATCGGTGCGATGCTGCCGCAGGAGCCCTCGGAGGAGGATCTGGCCCACGTGCTCGACGCGGCGCTGGCGCTGCGGCCCGGCTTCGAGCACGTGCTGATCCACGTCTGGCGGGCCCAGCTCGCCGCCGCGGGCACCCGCCTGCTGGCCATCGCCGACGGCAACGACGAGCTGGTGCCGACCCGGGTGACGATGGCGGTGGGGTTCGCTGATCTGGTGTCGTTCACCAGGCGGAGCCGCGAGCTCGATGAGAAGGAGCTGGCCGAGCTGGTCGAGGGGTTCGAGGCGCGGGCCTCCGACGTGGTGGCCTCCCACGGCGCCAGGCTGGTCAAGACGCTGGGTGACGAGGTGCTGTTCACCGCGCCGACCGCGGCCCAGGCGGCGGAGATCGCGCTCGACCTGGTCGAGTCGGGCGTCGAGCTGCGCGTCGGCATGGCGTACGGGCCCGTGCTGCCCACGATGGGCGACGTCTTCGGCACCACCGTCAACCTGGCCGCCAGGCTCACGGCCATCGCCAGGCCGGACACGATCCTGGTCGACTCCTCGCTGGCCGAGGGGCTCGAGGGGTTCGAGTTGCAGAAGATAAGACGCCGTCCCGCCAGGGGCCTCGGCATGGTCCAGCCCTACGTCTTGCGGAGATCATCCTCCTGACACAAGATGGCTGCCATGCCGTACGAAGTGCAGGGCGTCATCGCCCGAGCCAAGGGCCAGGAAGTCTCCCTAGAGACGGTCGTGGTGCCGGACCCCGGTCCCGGCGAGGCGGTCGTCAACGTGCAGGCCTGCGGTGTCTGCCACACCGACCTGCACTATCGCGAGGGCGGGATCAACGACGACTTCCCGTTCCTGCTCGGGCACGAGGCGGCGGGCGTCGTCGAGGCGGTCGGCCCCGGCGTCACCGAGGTTGCCCCCGGCGACTTCGTGATACTCAACTGGCGCGCGGTGTGCGGACAGTGCCGCGCGTGCCTGCGCGGCCGTCCCTGGTACTGCTTCAACACCCACAACGCCGGCCAGAAGATGACGCTCAAGGACGGCACGGAGCTGTCGCCGGCACTGGGCATCGGCGCGTTCCTGGAGAAGACGCTGGTCGCCGCCGGGCAGTGCACCAAGGTCTCCGCGGAGGCGCCCGCGGCGGTCGCGGGCCTGCTGGGCTGCGGTGTCATGGCGGGCATCGGCGCCGCGATCAACACCGGCGGGGTGACCCGCGGCGACTCCGTCGCCGTCATCGGCTGCGGTGGCGTGGGGGACGCCGCGATCCTCGGCTCCTCGCTGGCCGGCGCCTCGAAGATCATCGCGGTGGACGTGGAGGACCGCAAGCTGGACTGGGCCCGCGACTTCGGCGCCACCCACACCGTCAACTCCCGCGAGAGCGACCCGGTCGCGGCGATCCGCGACCTGACCGGGGGCTTCGGCGCCGACGTGGTCATCGAGGCTCTGGGCCGCCCGGAGACGTACCAGCAGGCCTTCTACGCCCGGGACCTGGCCGGCACGGTCGTCCTGGTCGGCGTCCCCACCCCCGAGATGAAGCTCGAGCTGCCGCTCCTCGACGTCTTCGGCCGCGGCGGCGCGCTCAAATCCTCCTGGTACGGCGACTGCCTGCCGGCACGGGACTTCCCGATGCTCATCGACCTGTTCCTGCAGAACAGGCTGCCGCTGGACAAGTTCGTCACCGAGACCATCGGGGTCGGCCAGGTCGAGGAGGCGTTCGCGAAGATGCACCGCGGCGAGGTGCTGCGCTCGGTGGTGATGTTCTGATGATCGACAGAGTCATCACCTCGGGCACGTTCTCGCTGGACGGCGGCACCTGGGACGTCGACAACAACATCTGGCTGGTCGGCGACGCCCGCGAGGTCGTCGTCATCGACGCCGCCCACGACGCCGGGCCGATCGCCGAGCGGGCGGGCGGGCGCACGGTCAAGGCCGTCGTCTGCACCCACGCGCACAACGACCACATCAACGCCGCCAAGCCGCTCGCCGACCACACCGGCGCGCCGATCCGGCTCCATCCCGCCGACCAGGTGCTGTGGGAGCAGCAGTACGGCGACACCGTGCCGTACCAGCCGCTGGCCGACGGGGACAAGATCGAGGTCGGCGGGATCGCGCTGGAGGTGCTCCACACGCCCGGCCACGCACCCGGGGCGGTGTGCCTGTACGCGCCGGACCTCGGCGCCCTGTTCAGCGGCGACACCCTCTTCAAGGGCGGGCCGGGGGCGACCGGCCGGTCGTACAGCTCGTTCGACACGATCATCGACTCGATCAGGAAGCGGCTGCTGACACTGCCTCCCGAGACCGTCGTGCACACGGGACACGGCGACTCCACCACGATCGGCGCAGAGGCCCCCCACCTGGAGGAATGGATCGCGCGAGGCAGATAGCAGAGTGTGGCCCAGCTAACGTAGGCAAGCCTTACCAAAGTGAGCTACCTTAGGTGTGCCTAACCTAAAGGCGCCCACCTTTGCTGCTTGTCGAGAGGCCTGCCACCGGATGTACGTGTGCATTTGTCGTGCTGTGACGGAGAACGAGGTGCACGACTGCATCGCTGCCGGGGCCAAGAGCGCGAAGCAGATTCGCGACACCACAGGTGCTGGTGGGGACTGTGCCCGATGTGTGCGGAAGATCTGTGCAATCCTGAAAAGGTCTGAAGAACTGACGACCGCATAGCAAGGGGCCCGTTCTATGCAGGGCGACAAGCAGATCATCGAGCTGCTCAACGAACAGCTGACCGCCGAGCTCACCGCCATCAACCAGTATTTCCTCCACGCCAAGATGCAGGAGAACTGGGGATACACGAAGCTCGCCGAGCACACCCGCGCGGAGTCGATCGACGAGATGCGCCACGCCGAGCGCCTCACCGATCGCATCCTCTTCCTCGAGGGACTGCCCAATTATCAGCGTCTGGGGACTCTCCACATCGGGCAGACCGTCGAGGAGCAGCTCAAGGCGGACCTCGAGGTGGAGCTCTCGGTCGTGCAGCGCCTGCGCCCGGCGATCGCACTCATGCGCGAGAAGGGCGACATCACCTCGGCCCGTATCTTCGAGGAGATCCTCGAGGACGAGGAAGTGCACATCGACTACCTGGAGACGGAGCTCGGCCTCATCCGCAGCCTGGGCGAGCAGCTCTACCTGGCTCGCTACGCCGAGCCGCCGTCGTCCGACGACTGACCACGGCCATCGGGTGGGCCTGCCCGGGCCCACCCGATGCCGGCTCTAGCGCATGATCCAGGCCTGGTCGGAGATGTTCTTGCAGGTCCACTGGATGATCCACTTGCCCGGCTTGTGCTCGCCCTTGCCGACCGCCAGGCACATCCCGGTGGCCCGGTTCCGCAGGTGCTGGTTGTCGTAGACCCACTCCTGCTCGGTCCCGCCGTCGGTGCACGGCCACTGGATCGCGTACTTGCCCTTGACCTGGACGCCACCCGCGATCGCCAGGCACATGCCGGTCTTGGCGTTGACGAGCTTGCGCCCCCGGTAGATCCACTGCTGGTCCTTGCGGGTGGAGCAGGTCCACTGGATGACCCTCTTGCCCGCCCTCACCTCGCCCTTGCCCACGGCCAGGCAGAGCTCGGTGGCGGCGTTCATCAGGCGCGACCGGCTCGCCGCCGAGGCGGGAGCGGCGGCCAGGGACAGCGCCATGGCGGCGGTAGCGGTGACGGCGAACAGTTTCTTGGGAATGGCAACCACGTCAATGACCTTCCTGCGACAGTGTTGATCAGTGAGACGCGTGCAATTTCCTTTTTGTTCTGATCGGTCGCGGAGCGTTGGTCATGACGCGGAACGCCCACACCATGATCCCGTCTCCCCGGCTACTCGGCCAACAGCGGTAATTTAATCCGGACTAACCGATATTTAGCCGCGTTTGCCCAGGTCAATGGATAGGTCAACTACGAGTCAAACCCGGCGCTGTGCCCGGGAAACGATCGCCTAAGGTCCTACGATCGCTTCATGACCTGCGTACTTCTAGCCGAGGATGACACCTCGATCTCGGAGCCGCTCGCGCGTGCACTACGCCGCGAGGGTTACCAGGTCGAGGTGAGCCCCGACGGCCCGCAAGCCCTGGAGCGGGCGCTGTCGGGCGGCATCGACCTCATCGTTCTTGATCTCGGCCTGCCCGAAATGGACGGGCTGGAGGTGGCCCGCCGAATCCGGGCCGAGGGGCATGGCACCCCGGTACTTATACTCACCGCCCGCGTCGACGAGGTCGACACGGTCGTCGGACTGGACGCCGGGGCGGACGACTACGTGACCAAACCGTTCAGGCTGGCTGAGCTGCTCGCTCGGGTACGCGCGCTGCTCCGCCGCGGCACCTCCGAGACGCCTGTCGTCCAGGGCGTGCGCATCGACGCCGATTCACGTCGGGCGTGGATGGGGGACAAGGAGCTGCACCTGACGACCAAGGAGTTCGACCTGCTGCGCGTGCTCGTACGTGACGCCGGGAAGGTCGTCACCCGCGAGCAGATCATGAGGGAGGTCTGGGACACCAACTGGTGGGGTTCGACCAAGACACTCGACATGCACATCTCCTGGCTGCGCCGCAAGCTCGGCGACGACGCCGCGAAGCCGCGTTACATCACTACCGTCCGGGGAGTCGGCTTCCGGTTCGAGCGCGAGTAGGGAGATGCGCCGCCGACTGCTCTCTTCCACGCTGCTTGTCGCGGTCATCGCGGTCCTGCTGCTGGGGGTCCCCCTGGGCGTCGTCGTCAGCCGCCTCATCGTCGACGAGGCGGCTCAGGAGCTCGGGGCGGAGGCCAAGCGCCTCGTGGGAGAGGTCGAGTATGCCCGTGTTCAGGAGACACCGCTCGACCCTCAGCAGCTGGAACAGAAATACCCCGGCCGGTACATACAGATCTGGGAGCGCGGAACCCCCCTCCGGGTGACCGTTGTCGGCACCGCCCCGCCGTCCGGTCACCTCATGACCGAGGACGCGCAGACCAACACCGGCGTCTATGTCCGAATAAGTCGCGACAGGGATAGGGTCGAACAGGATGTACGGGCACGCCTCCTGCTCATCGTGGCCCTGGCCGGCGCGGCCCTCGCGGTGGCCGTGAGCCTGGCCGTCGTACAGTCTCGGCGGCTGACGCTACCCCTGCAGGACCTGGCGAAGATCGCCGAGCGGCTGGGCTCCGGCGACGCGCGGCCCAGCAAGCACCGCTACGGCATACCCGAGCTGGACCGGGTGGCGCAGGTGCTCGACCGCAGTGCGACCCGCATCTCCGACCTGCTCACGCGCGAGCGCGAGTTCGCCACCGACGCCTCCCATCAGCTCCGTACCCCCTTGACCGGCCTCACCATGCGCCTGGAGGAGATCGTGTCGGCCGCGGACCATCCCGAGATCGTACGCGAGGAGGGCGAGGCGGCGATCGTGCAGGCGGAGCGGCTCACCGCCGTGATCGACGAGCTGCTGGCCGCGGCCCGGCGCCAGCGACACGCCCAGGCCGAGCCGATCGCCGTCGACGAGGTCCTCATCCAGCAGATCAGGGAGTGGGAGCCGGTCTTCAAGGACGCCGGCCGTGCCCTGCGGCTCGAAGGCGGGCGCGGCCTGAAGGCGTTGGCCACCACCGGCGGCTTCGGCCAGGTGATCGCCTCCCTGCTGGAGAACTCCCTGCGCCACGGCGGTGGCGTCGTCACCGTCACCTCCACCAGCGGCGACAACTACGTGGTGATCGAGGTCTCGGACGAGGGCCCGGGGATCGCCGACGAGATAGCCCCCAAGATCTTCGAGCGGAACGTCAGCGGCGGTGGCGGCACCGGCCTCGGACTGACACTCGCCCGCGCGCTGGCCGCCGCCGACGGCGGCAGACTGGAGCTCGTACGGCGCCGCCCGGCCACGTTCGCCATCTTCCTGCGCCCGGCGGAGGACGACGGCAACAGGAACAGGGTGGTCAGCGGTCCTGCTTGACCGCGGCCTCGGGCAGCTCCACCGGGATCGGCTCGGTGGCCTCCAGGAACACCCACTTCTTGTACGACCAGTAGCGGAACAGCGTGCCGAGCCCGACGCCCACGATGTTGGCGATGTTGAGGCTGAGCGTGTCGTGCAGGTCGAGCGTGTAGGTGGTGAAACCGATGGTCAGCATGCCGAACAGCAGCGCGATGCCGTTGAGCAGGAAGAACAGGAAGTATTGGCGCCCCAGCCCGCTCTGCTCGCGGTGCCGGAAGGTCCAGTAGCGGTTGCCGAGGTAGGCGAAGGTGGTGGAGACCGTCGTCGCCGCGACCTTGGACGTCAGCGGGCCCAAGCCCACCCCGACGCTGCAGAGGTTGAGCATGCCCAAGTCGATCAGGAAGGCGATGGCCCCGATGCTGCCGAACTTGGCGAGCTCGTGGACCAGGGACGCGAACCGCTCGTAGAGGCGTCTTATGACATTCACGTCTCTGCTCGGTCCTTTCCCTGCGCCGCGCCTGACCTCTTCAGCGTACCGGTCGCGATGTAGGTCGATGTCACCCTCGCGAAGAACCTGCTTAGAAATACCGTCTTATGCCCGTCATTTACGAAAGCCGGGCATTACGCTGCGTTGCAACCTCCCGCGCCATCCGGCATACGCGGGCGGGGCAGAGCGCTGGGCGGTCGTGCCTGCGAAGGCGACCCGGAACGGCCGCCCAGCCCGAAGCGTCCGGGAAAGTCGTTCCGTCCCGGTAAGCTCACCTGGCGTGAGTTCCTACAGCCCCATCGGACCGGTCGTCGGCATCGTCGGCGCCGGCCAGCTGGCCAGGATGTCGCAGCCGCCCGCCATCGCGCTCGGCGTCGAGCTGCGGGTGCTGGCCAACACCCCTGAGGAGAGCGCCGCACGCGTGATCGTCGACACGCGCATCGGAGACTACCGCGATCTGGACGATCTACGCGAGTTCGCCAAGGGTTGCGACGCGATCACGTTCGACCACGAGCACGTGCCCACCGAGCACATCCAGGCTCTGACCGCCGCCGGCCACGCGGTGCACCCCGGCGCCGACGCGCTCGTGCACGCCCAGGACAAGGCGGTCATGCGCGAGCAGCTGACCGCGATCGGCGTGCCCTGCCCGGCCTGGGCCGGCGTGTCGTCGGCCGAGGAGGTCTCCCGCTTCGCGGGCGAGCACGGCTGGCCCGTGGTGCTGAAGTCGGTGCGCGGCGGCTACGACGGCCGTGGCGTGTGGGTGTGCCGGTCCCCGGAGGAGGTCGCGGAGGCGTTCGCGACCGGGGTCGAGCTGCTCGCCGAGGCGTTCGTGCCGTTCGAGCGGGAGCTCGCGGTGCTGGTGGCCCGCTCGCCGCACGGACAGGGCGTCAGCTACCCGGTCGTGGAGACCGTCCAGCAGGACGGCATCTGCGTGGAGGTCATCGCGCCCGCCCCCGGGCTGGACCCCGAGGAGGCGGCGCAGGCGCAGCGCATCGGCCTGAAGATCGCCCACGAGCTGGGCGTGACCGGGCTGCTGGCGGTGGAGCTGTTCGACACCCCGAACGGGCTCGTGGTCAACGAGCTGGCCATGCGCCCGCACAACAGCGGCCACTGGACGATCGAGGGCTCGACGACGTCGCAGTTCGAGCAGCATCTGCGGGCGGTGCTGGACCTGCCGCTCGGCTCGCCCAAGATGACCGCCCAGGTCGTCGTCATGGCCAACCTGCTCGGGGGCGAGGAGCCCGACCTGTTCAAGCGCTACGAGCACGTGCTGGCCCACGATCCGGGCATCAAGCTGCACTTCTACGGCAAGGAGGTGCGCCCAGGACGCAAGATCGGCCACGTGACGGCCCTCGGCTCCAACCTCGAAGAGGTCCGCGCCCGCGCCCGCCACGCCGCCGTCTACCTCACCACCGGGGAATACACATGAGCATCGGCATTGTGATGGGCAGTGACTCTGACTGGCCGGTCATGAAGGCCGCCGCGGAGGCCGTCGCCGAGTTCGGCGTGCCCTTCGAGGCGGACGTGGTCTCGGCGCACCGCATGCCGACCGAGATGATCGAGTACGGCCGCAGCGCCGCGTCCCGCGGCCTCCAGGTGATCATCGCCGGGGCCGGAGGGGCGGCGCACCTGCCCGGGATGCTGGCCTCCGTCACGCCGCTGCCGGTGATCGGGGTGCCGGTGCCGCTGAAATACCTCGACGGGATGGACTCCCTGATGTCCATCGTCCAGATGCCCGCCGGGGTGCCGGTGGCCACGGTGGCGGTGGGCGGCGCTCGCAACGCGGGGCTCCTGGCCGTACGCATCCTCGCCGCGTCAGACGTGCAGCTGCGCGAGCGCATGGAGGAGTTCCAGGCGCGGCTGAAGGAGCAGGCGTACGCCAAGGGTGAGAAGCTCCGCGCGGAGGCCGCCCAGCTGAAGGGCTAGGTGTATCGGCGACCGGCCGCCCCGCCCGCAGATCTACGGGGGCGGCCGGTCGCTCCCAGAGCTGGTTAGCAGGCTACGGGCGGCCCAGGGCGCGGTAGTGCCATCCGGCGGACCGCCACGTCTCGGCGTTCAGCGCGTTACGCCCGTCCACGATGCGCCGGGTCGCGACCACCGCGCCCAGTTCCTCCGGATCGAGCTCCACGAACTCCTGCCACTCGGTGAGCAGGAGCACCACGTGTGCCCCGCGGACCGCCTCAACGGCCGACTCGCCGTAGTTCAGCTCGGGGTGAGCCTTTCGAGCGTTGTGGAGCGCGATCGGGTCGTACACGGTGACCTGTCCGCCCTGGTGGCCGATGGTCACGGCGACGTCCAGCGCGGGGGAGTCGCGAATGTCGTCCGAGTTGGGCTTGAACGCCGCGCCCAGCACGCCCACCGTGCAGCCGTGGAACGAGCCTCCGGCCAGCTCCCTGGCCAGGTCGACCATGCGGGCACGACGCCGCATGTTGATGGCGTCCACCTCGCGCAGGAACGTCAGCGCCTGGTCCGCGCCCAGCTCCCCGGCCCGGGCCATGAAGGCCCTGATGTCCTTGGGCAGGCAGCCGCCGCCGAACCCGAGCCCGGCGTTCAGGAACCGGCCGCCGATCCTGTCGTCGTACGACAGCGCCTCGGAGAGCTGCTTGACGTCGGCGTGAGCGGCCTCGCAGACCTCGGCCATGGCGTTGATGAAGGAGATCTTGGTGGCGAGGAAGGCGTTGGCGGCCGTCTTGACCAGCTCGGAGGTGGCGAGATCGGTCACCACGAACGGAACCTCGCCGAGCGGCTCGTACACCTCACGCAGCACCTTCTCCGCTCGTTCGGTGCGTACGCCGAGCACGATGCGGTCGGGGCGCAAGGTGTCCTCGACCGCGAACCCCTCACGCAGGAACTCGGGGTTCCACGCCAGCTCGGCCTGCGCTCCGGCGGGCGCGAGGCGGGCGAGCTTGTCCGCGAGCCGCTCGGCCGTGCCGACGGGCACGGTGGACTTGCCGACGATCAGGCACTCCCGGTCGAGGAGCGGGGCGAGGGTCTCGATGGCGCTGTCCACGTAGGTGACGTCCGCGGCGTACTCGCCGCGTTTCTGCGGTGTGCCCACGCAGATGAAGTGCACGTCGCCGAAGGCGGCGGCTTCCTCGTACGAGGTGGTGAAGCGAAGACGTCCGGATTCCAGCCCGCGGCGGAGCACCGGTTCGAGGCCGGGCTCGTGGATCGGGAGCTCACCTTGGTTCAGTCTGCCGATCTTGTCTTCGTCTATATCAAGGCCCAGGACCTCGAATCCAAGATCAGCCATGCACGCCGCATGGGTGATGCCCAGGTATCCGGTCCCGATCACCGTGAGGCGATATGGCACGAGTGAGCTCCTTTCGGTCGCGCAGGCATGCTACCGGGACTCGCTACCTCCTACGTGCCACCTGCACCTCTTCGCAAACCGTACTAGCTGGTAACAAATGCTCGGACGTCCTAGTATCTAGCGCATGAGCTTCCCTCTTTACGCGCCCGCCGAAGAGCACGACCTGCTCAGGGAGACGGTCCGGGCCCTGGCCGACGAGAAGATCGCCCCGCACGCCGCCGCGGCCGACGAGACCGAGGAATTCTCCTGGGACGTCTACAAGGCACTCGTGTCGTCGGACCTGCACGCCGTACACATCCCTGAGCCGTACGGGGGCGCGGGGGCGGACGCTCTGGCCACCGTCATCGTCATCGAGGAGGTGGCCCGTGCCTGCGCCTCCTCGTCCCTGATCCCCGCCGTGAACAAGCTCGGCACGGTCCCCCTCCTCCTGTCGGCCTCGGAGGACCTGAAGTCGCGCTATCTGCCCGCGGTGGCGAGCGGCGAGGCCATGTTCTCGTACGCCCTGTCGGAGCCGGAGGCGGGCTCGGACGCGGCGGCCATGAAGACGAAAGCCGTGCAGGACGGCGACGACTACGTGCTCAACGGCACCAAAATGTGGATCACCAATGCCGGGGTCTCGGAGTACTACACCGTCATGGCCGTGACGGACCCGTCGGCGGGCGCCAGGGGCATTTCAGCCTTCGTCGTCGAGAAGTCGGACGAGGGCGTCTCCTTCGGCCCCAAGGAAAAGAAGCTCGGCATCAAGGGCTCGCCCACCCGCCAGGTGATCCTGGACAATGTCCGGATCCCGGCCGACCGCATGATCGGCGCGCCCGGCACCGGCTTCAAAACCGCCCTGGCCACCCTGGACCACACCCGCATCACCATCGCCGCCCAGGCCCTGGGAATCGCGCAAGGCGCCCTGGACTACGCGATCGGCTACGTCAAGGAACGCAAGCAGTTCGGCCGCCCGGTGGCGGACTTCCAGGGTCTCCAGTTCATGATCGCCGACATGGCCATGAAACTCGAGGCGGCCAGGCAGCTCACGTACCACGCGGCGGCGAAGTCGGAACGGGCGATGAACGGCGAGCCGCAGAAGGACCTGACGTTCCTGTCCAGCGCCGCGAAGTGCGCCGCCTCGGACGCGGCCATGGAAATCACCACGGACGCGGTACAACTGCTGGGCGGCTACGGCTACACGAAGGATTTCCCGGTGGAGCGCATGATGCGCGACGCCAAAATCACCCAGATCTACGAGGGCACCAACCAGATCCAGCGCATGGTGATGGCCAGGCAACTCCTCAAGTAAGGGACACCAGGGGTCCCTAGGAAGCCCCAGGGGAAAAGCACGGTCTTCGCACCGGGGCCGGCCGGGTCCGAGACACTCGGCGAGTTCCTTGACTGAGACGGTCAGAGCATGTTCCTGATCGGCTGGGGTGCCTCGGGCACGGTCTGGGCGAGGATCTCGGTCGCCTCCCCGGGCGTGAGCAGGCAGCCGTCGCGCAGGAGGCTGACGGACTCCTCCCACTGTTCCCGTGCTTCGCCGTGCCGTTCCAGATGGTGCAGGGTGGTGCCGAGCCACCAGCGTGACACGGCTTCCTTCAGGCGGTGTCCCGACTCGCGGAGCAGCCGCACGGCCTCCGTGTAGCTCTCCACCGCCTCGGTCAGCCGGCCGGCATGGCGGTAGGCGTCGCCCAGCGAATCCTGTGCCGTGCCCGAACCGGCGAGCGGGTCCGCCTTCGGCCACAGCTCCACCAGCTGGCGTGCTTCCGTGATCGCCGCATCGAAGCGCCCCTGACGGTAGTAGACGTGCACCCGGTTGTTGCGGATCACGACCGATCCCACAGGGCGTTCGGCGTCGTCGTTGAGCATGACAGCGGACTCCAGGTAGCCGAGCGCGTCGTCGAACCGGCCCACGATCGTGTTGATGACACCGAGGTTGTTGAGGGCTCCGGCCTTCCTTTGGGGCAGGCCCGCGCGGTCCCAGTCGGTGAGAGCTGTCTTCAGTTGCGCGATCGCGGCGTCGTATCGGCCCTGGTCTCGGTGAACCCAGCCGAGGAAGCTGCGGAGCTGGGCCTTGTCCTCCCATGCGCCGATGCGATCGGCCACCTCGATGGCGTGCGCGTAGATGTCGGCCAGTTGCGTGTGCCAGCCCTGGTAGCAGAAGGGCCAGTGGAGCCCGATGGCCAGGCCGATGGCGGTCGCCGGGTCGGGGCCGTCCAACGCCTGCTGCGCGGCGGCGAGCAGGTTGTCCCGCTCGTCCTGGATCCATCGTCCCGCCTCCGCCAGGTCCTTGAAGGGGGTGTCGGGCAATTCGACAGGGCATCGCGGTACGGCATCGCGGCCCAGCATGGGGCTGGCCAGCCAGAGGGTGGTCAGGTAGTGGTGGAGCGCACGCCGAACGGCGGTGGTGCGTTCCTCCTCGGACAGGTCCTGGTGTGCGCATTCGCGGGCATAAAGGCCGACCAGGTCGTGGAACTGGTAGCGGTCGGGTCCGGCGGATTCGAGGAGGCGGGCGTCCTGCAGGCGTTCCAGGGCGGCTTCGGCGCGGTGGTGGGGCCAGCCGGTCAGGGCGGCGGCGGCAGCGGAGGTGTGGGTGGGCAGGTCGAGCAGGCCGAGCAGGGGCAGCAGGCGGGTGGCGTCGCGGCCGGTGGGTTCTTCGCGGAGGTGGTGGTGGCTGACCGCGATGCTGGCGCGGACGGCCAGGTCGGCGTACTCCAGCACGTCCAGGCGGCGGGTGGCGTCGGCCAGCCGTACTTCCAGGTCGGACAGGGTCCAGTCGGGGCGGGCGGCCAGGCGGGAGCCGACGATGCGCAGGGCGAGGGGGGAGCCGCCGCACAGGTGGACGACCCGCTGGGTCGCCTGCGGTTCGGCGCGTACCCGGTCGGGTCCGGCCAGGCGGGACAGCAGCGCGGCGGCGTCGGCGGCATTCAGGGTGCCCAGGTAGAGGTGGCGGGCGTTGTCCAGGGTGGCCAGCGGGTCCCGGCTGGTGATCAGGATCCGGCAGCCGGGGCCGGCGGGGATGAGCGGGCGGACCTGGCGGACGTCGCGGGCGTTGTCCAGGATGACCAGCAGATTGCAGGTGGCGGTCAGGGAGCGGTAGCGGGCGGCGGCCTCGCCCGCCTCGGCAGGGACGGCGGCGCCGTCCAGGCCGAGGGAGCGCAGCAGGTGGCGCAGCGCTTGGGCCGGGGTCAGCGGGTCGAGCCCGGGGGTGGATCCGTGCAGGTTGAGGTAGATGACCCCGTCGGTGAATCGGGCGGCCATGGCGTGGGCGACGTGGACGGCCAGGGCGGATTTGCCGACGCCGCCGGGTCCGTCGATCACGGTGATGGCGGGCCCGTGTGGGGGTCCGTCGGCGGGGCCTAGCGCGGTGCGCAGGCGCTGGATCTCGGTGGCGCGGGCGGTGAAGGCGTGGGTGTCGGCGGGCAGTTCGGCCGGGATGTACGGCTCGCTGACCGTGATCTGCTGGGCCGGGGTGGTCAGGTCGAGGGCGGGGTCCTTGACCAGGACGGCCTGGTGCAGGCGGCGTAGTTGCACGCCGGGTTCGATGCCGAGTTCGGAGATCATGATCCGGCGGGTGTTCTGGTAGACGGCGAGCGCTTCGGATGTGCGGCCGGCGCGGTGCAGGGCGAGCATGAGTTGGGCGGCGGGGCGTTCGCGTAGCGGGTGGGCCTGCGCGTGTACGGCCAGGTCGGCGGCCAGCGCGTGGTGGTCGCCGGCGGCGAGGCGGAGATCGGCGTGGTCTTCCAGGACGGTGAGGTGTTCTTGTTCCAGGCGGGTGGCTTCGATTCGTGCCCAGGGGGCGGTCAGCTCGGCCAGTGGTCCGCCTCGCCACAGCTGCAGGGCTGTGCGGCACAGGGAGTCCGCGGCGGCCATGGCCCCCTGCGCTTGGGCGGTGCGGGCGCGTTTGGCCAGGCGGGTGAACAGGTGGGCGTCGATGTGGTCTGGTTCGAGCGCGAGCCGGTAGCCGCCGGGCACGGTCTGGATGATCTCCTCGGTGGTGTGGTGTCCGAGGGTTTCACGGAGTTTGGAGATCACGATGTGGAGTTGTTTGGCGGCGGTCGCCGCGGAGCTGTGTCCCCAGATGTCGGTGAGGATTCGCTCGGCGTGTACGGTCTGCCCGGCGTCCAGGGCGAGTCTGGCCAGCACGCCGATTCGTCGTTGTCCAGCGAGCCGGACCGGTTCGTCGCCGGCCAGGACCTGCCACGGACCGAGAAATCTGATCTCCAGCGCCATGAGGAGCGCGCTCTCCTCCTTCAACAGAGTCGGCATCATCACTAGATGGCCGGACCTGTTCACGGCGATGGCCGACAGAACGCCATCTTTGTGTGAACTTCCGGCGTCTCGGTTCACATGTGCATGTCTAGGGCTGCAGGCTTACATGTGGCTTGCAGGCTACCGATCACCGGGAGAGACCACGGCAGGACTGCCCTACGGCGTCCGTACCGGCTGGCCAGGAGAATCGACCTCGACGAGGCCACGATCACGGCTCCACACCTCGGGGTATCCCCGGCACGCTCGTCGGAGGCGAGGCAACAGGTATCCGGTCCTCGCTCCAGGCACCTCAGTTCCGTCACTGTTCCGTGGGATGGCCGAGACCAGCGAGAAACGGCGAGAGCCGATGGCGCTTAGGGTAATCGCCATGCCAAGGGTCTTGATCACGGGAATGTCAGGGACTGGCAAATCGACTGCTCTGCAGATCTTGGGCTCACGCGGGTACCGGGTTGTGGACACGGACTACGGCCAGTGGAGCCACTGGATCACCCTCCCGGACGGGTCGTCGGACTGGGTATGGCGCGAGGAGGCCATGGCAGATCTGCTCGCTGGGCACAGGGAGGGCGGCTTGTTCGTGGCCGGCTGCTCGATGAACCAGGGGAAGTTCTACTCGCAGTTCGACCACGTGGTGTTGCTGAGCGCGCCCGCGGAGGTGCTGTTGGCTCGGGTCATGGCCCGGACCAACAATCCGTATGGCAAGCGGCCGGAGGAACGAGAGGCCATCCTGGAGAACCTTCGCGTTGTCGAGCCTCTGCTGCGAGCAACCGCGACCATGGAGATCGACACGTGTGTTCCGACAGAGCAGGTCGTCCGGCAGCTTGAGGGGCTTGCTCAGCTGCAATCCGGTCAATGAGGGGCCAGGGGCCATCCGGGGAACTCGAATGGCCCCGACCAAAGATCATTCGACTCGGGCGCGGCCAGGCCGCCGGCAAAGCGCCCGATTCCGTGGGAGCGGTGCTCTGCGTCGTGCCGGACTACTGGCAGCGGGTGGAGATGCCGCCGCGCCCCCAGCTACAGGTGTCGATCTTCTTGAGGTCGCTGCTTCGATAGAGGCTTGCCGTGTCCCCGTCGTTGTTCCAGACGTACCACTTGCGCCCCCAGTACAAGGTGGTTGTGCTGTTGTACCCCTGGCCCGAGCGCACGGTCACCGACTTGCCGGGCTTGAGGATGAATCTCGGGAACCGGTACTTGTAGCCGGTCTCGTCCCGCAGGATCCACTTCTCGAGCTGGATGCTCTTCTTGGACGTGTTGCGCAGCACCACGTATTCGCCATTGAGGGAGACGTTGCCGCCCCGGTCGGACCCCGGCGAGTCGTAGTACACCTTGGCGATCTGAACGACCGGGGTCGTGGCCATGGCGGACGTAGGGGCAAACGGCAGGAAGACGGCCGCGACGCCGCCCGCCGCGAGTAGACGCTTGAGCACTGCGGCTCCAAAAGGCTCGAGATGGAACGTGACATCAATGGGACGATTGCTGCCATTTCGGGGTTGGCGGCCGAAGCTGTCCGCATCCGGCCACTGATTTCGGCCGGGAGGCTCGGGGCACGGCGGATACGGGTTGGGGGATCAGTGAAGCCTCGCGGCACGTCGCCCAGATCGTTAGCATTCGGCCCACGACCGGATGGAGGCACGGGATGGGCGGCGAGGCTGCCAGAGGACAAGGGCGGGTTCGAGGTAGAACTGGGCGCCGCCACCCATAAGGACCTGAATGGGCAGTTTGGGGGTCTTTCACTGCTGGTTCACTTATATGTCAGACAGCGGCATTCGATCGGTATAGCGTCTGGTTTCGGTCTGTTCCTTAACCGAAGACGGGTACCGCAACATGCGCAAAGTCCTGACGCTCGCCGTGGTCGCCACCGCCTCGCTCGGCTTGCTAGCCGCCCCAGCCACCGCCGATGACCGCCCCCGGGAGCTGCCGGCCGAGATCAACGGGGGCGCCTGGGCCGAAGGGCACGTCCAGGGCATCGCCATCGACCGGCGCAAGGGGTACATGTACTTCTCGTTCACCAACGTCCTCGTCAAGACCGACCTCAAGGGCAACCTCATCGGGTCGGTTGCGGGCTTCACCGGGCACCTCGGCGATCTCGACTTCAACGCCAGGGACGGCCGCGTGTACGGCTCCCTGGAGTACAAGGAGCAGGAGTCGTTCTACATCGCGATCTTCGACGTCGACCGCATCACCAGCCCGAACATGGACGCCCAGACCACCGGCGTGGTGAAGACGGTCTACCTCAAGGAGGTCGTCGCCGACTACACGGCCGACATGAACGGGGACGGCAAGTTCGACGGGAACATCGCCAATACGCCCGACCACCGGTACGGGTGCAGCGGCATCGACGGCGTGTCCTTCGGGCCGGAGTTCGGCAAGAAGCACGGCAAGCAGCTGCTCACCGTCGCGTACGGCATCTACTCGAACGTCGGCAGGCAGGACAACGACTACCAGGTCCTCCTCCAGTACGACATCCAGCAGTGGAAGAAGTACGAGAAGCCGCTCACCGAGAGCGACCCGCACAAGAGCGGCCCCGAGCAGACGGACGGCAAGTACTTCGCCTACACCGGCAACACCACGTACGGCGTGCAGAACCTCGAGTGGGACGAGCACACCGGCAACTGGATGATGGCCGTCTACAAGGGGAAGAAGCCGCAGTTCCCCAACTACTCCTTCTTCATGGTGGACGGCGGCGCGCGGCCCGCTGAGGGCGACATCGTCGGGCAGCCGCAGCCCGAGCGGGGCCGGCTGCTCACGCTGGCGCCCGGCGGGCTCCAGCACGACGCCTCCGGCGTCAGGGGATGGGAGTTCACCGGCGAGTACGGCCTGATCTCGCTGGGCGGAGGCCGCTACTACGTCTCCAAGTCGGGGACGGTCACCGACAACGGGGTCAAGAAGTACACCGGACACGCGCAGCTCTACCGCTGGACGGGGCAGACGCCGACCCCGTTCGAGAAGGTCGGCTGAGGCTGAGGAACTCCGGGGGCGGCGAGCCGCCTCCGGAGGCACGGCTCTTGAGCCCGGGGTGACCTCAGATTTGCCGCAGAAAGGACAGTTGCCGCGCGCTCGACGGGCTGCCAGCGGACCGGCAGTCATGGCTGTTAGGGTCGGGCCTCGCGAAGGGGCAATGCAGTCTCGTCCTCGCGAACGAGCAAAGCAATTCTGTGTGGGAGGGTCATGCGGGCCACGAGGAAGACCGTCACCTTGCTGATCGGACTCGCCGCTCCGATGGCGGTGGTGGCGCCCGCGGCCGGCGCGCAGGCGCGTCCGGCCTGGGTCGCCTATCACGGCCTGACGGCCACCCAGAGCGTGGAGCGGGTCCGTCAGCTCAGGGATCAGGGCTTCCGCCCGATTACGGTAAACGTTTCCGACGGTGAGCGATATGCGGCCGTGTGGGTCAAGGGTGGCTCTCCGTCCAATTGGGGCGTCTGGCAGGGCATGTCGGCCGACGAGTTCCAGCAGCAGTTCGACAAGGGGCTGCGGGAAGGGGTGCAGCCGGTTTCCGTCTCCGCCACCGGGCCGGCCGACTCGCCGGTGTTCACGGCCGTCTTCGAGAAGAGGAGCGGGAAGTTCGTCGCCAGGTCCGACCTGACCCCCGACCAGTTCGGCGCCGCCAACAAGCAGGCCGCCGACCAGGGGCTCACGCTGACCTCCGTCGACGTGTACGGGGCTTCGGACGACCTACGGTACGTGGGTGTGTGGACGGCCAACCGGCGCGGAGCCTGGTACTGCACCTACGGCAGGACCAGGGAGCAGCACGAGGCCGCCTTCTACGCCCAGAAGAAGCAGGGGTTGCGGCCGGTCAAGGTGGCCGTGGCGCCCGACGGCACGTACACGGCGGTGTGGCGCAAGGACGGCGACAAGTCCTGGGCCCACTACATCGACATGACCTCCGCCGGCTACCAGAAGCGGTTCGACGACCTCAAGGCCAAGGGGCTGTCCCCGGTCCAGGTGAACGCGGAGAACGGGCGTTACGCCGCCATCTGGGAGTAGAGCGGTTCACCTGGCCACGAGGATCCGGACGTCTCCCGAGTTGCTGCTGGCCGTGATGGTGTTGGGGCTCTTGGCGTCGTGCTTGAGCTCGGAACGTTCGGTGCCCTCCTTGCTGCGGGCACTTATCGCGTAGGAGGCCGCGGGCACGGTGGCCGTCACTCTGCCCTCCCGGGATCGCAGGTCGAGGGCGGTGGGCGGGCCGGCGAACGTCAGGTCGATCGCTCCGTCCGACGTCTGGCACCTGACGTCCGTCGACTTCAGCCCGTCGCCGGTCACCGGGCCCTCGCTCCGCAGCCGCAGCTTTCCGGTGGTGCCCGAGACCTGGATGCGGTCCCGGCTGGACACGTCCACCTCCTGGGTGAGGCCGTTCAGGATGACGCCGTCCGCCGCGTCGATCGACAGCCGTACGCCGGGCGGGACCTTGACGTGGTAGCGGGCGCCGCAGTCGCCGAAGACCATGGTGCAGTCGGCGCCCAGACGGAGGGTGTCCTCGCGCAGGGACCAGGTGGCGTTGCCGTCGTCGGCGGCTTTGCCGCGTACCCAGCGCTCCACCTCGACCCGGCCGGCGGTGCCAGGGAGGACGCGCACGCCGCCCAGGGCGGACCTGATCTTGAGAGCGGTGCCGGTCAACGGGAACGACTGGGCGGAGTGGGCCTCCTCTGCCTCCAGGTCCACCGCGCATCCGGTGGCCGCCAACGCAACAGCGAGTGCTACCACGATTCGTCTCATGGGGACGATCGTGGCCGAGCATCGGCGGCTCGCCATCGACCATCCGACCGAGCGCCGGCCGCCCGCCCTCGGCCATTCGGCCATTGGCGGGCGGGCGCAGGCTGCTTGCTCGAGCTCAGAGGGCCGCGAGCAGCGCCGTGACGTGCTGCAGCGGGTCCGAGCCGAGCGGCCGGACCGCCACCGTGCCGGCTCCGGCCGCCCAGAGCGCCTTGACCTGCTCGGCCGCCGCCTCGGCGGAGCCCGCGGCCATCACCACTTCCTCGGGTGCGACCCCGAGGAAGCCCGCCTGCCCCGCCACCATCGGACGGGTGACCTCCTCGAAGTCGGCCCCGGTGTGCAGGAACGTGAAGACCACCAGCTCGTGGTCGGAATCCGCGCCGATCTGGTCGAGGATCCCCGGCAGGTGCGCGGGTCCGACGCCCTCCGGCACGATCGTGCCCTGGGCGACCCGGCCCGACAGCGCGAGCGAGCGCGGCCCCTTCACCCCGGCCAGCACGGGCGGCGGCACGGCCGGCGGATGCACGAGGGACACGCCGTCCAGATGCACGGACTTCCCGTGCAGGGTGACCGTCTCGCCGAGCAGCAGCGCGCGTACGGCTGTGATGGTCTCCTCCAGGAGGGCCAGGGGCGACGGCGGGGCGGCCCCCACCTGGCGCATCCAGTCGCCCACGCCGTGCCCGATCCCGGCGGCCAGCCGGCCGGGATGCACCCGGGCCAGGTTGGCCAGCTCCATCGCCAGCAGCATCGGGTTGCGCAGGGGAGCGGGCGTGATGCCGATGCCGACGCGCAGCCGGGAGGTGACGGCGAGCGCGGTGGCGGCCGCCGAGATGCCGCCCGTCCACCCGAGGTCCTCCACCACCCAGAGGTCGTCCACGGACGTCTCGTCGAGCGCCTTGGCGAAGGGGATCAGCTGCTCGGGCGGCAGGTCCCGGTCGAACATGACTCCAAGTCTCACGATGCCCTCCAGTAGTAGCGGAACAACCGGCCGACCTCCGAGTATCCAGCACGCAGGAACGCGTCGGCAGTGGGGACGTTGGCGACGTCCGTGGCGGCGACGATGCGCTGCAGGCCGGCCTCGGCCAGGGTGCGGGTGCCCCTGGCCAGGAGGTCGTTGACGTAGCCGTGGCCGCGATGCTCGGGCACGACGCCGATGTAGGCGATCGAGTGGTCGTCGGGGGCCACCAGGCCGACGGGGGAGTCGCCCAGGTAGCCGATGACGAACCAGTCGGGCTTGGCCTTCCGGCTGATCAGGTCGTCGTACATCCATCGGGCTTCCCGCTCGGCGCCCGCCGTGGCCACCTCGATCCGCGTGTCGTAGTCGAGCGAGCCCTCGGAGATGCGGACGAGGATGTCGATCACCTCGGCCCTGTCCATCTGGCGCGCCGGGTGGTACGTCAGACGGCCGGGGTCGGGCGGGATGTCGCTGCCGCTCACCCATTCGAGCATGAGCCGCTCGACCTCCATGGCGAACCCGGCCAGGGTCAGGGCCTCGTGCTCGACGGCGCGATCGACGACAGGATCGAGGCCCGGCTTGAGTGCGATGTCGTGGATTATCTTGCTCAGCCCCATCGTCCGCAGGCTCCGGCGCAGCAGCTCGGCCGCGGCCGCGGGGTCGGGGCCCGGATCGAACTGCCAGATGATCACCGGCTCCGAGCCGGCGAAGGGCGCCCAGAACGCGAGGCGGGCCTGCCCTTCCACAAAGCACCACTCAGGCCGGGTCCTGCCCTCGTCGAGGGCGGCCGCGAGCTGGGAGCGCCCTGGCTCGGGGAACTGGTCGAACAACGTGCAAGCCTCCGCACCTGAGGGGGCGCTCCCACGACTTCATGCGGCCGTGCGAGGGGTGCCCACGATGACATGACCATGTTCTCGCACAGATCCGGTCAGCCGGGCCGCCCCGCCAGGCTCAGGCCGCGCTGCCGAAGGCCGAGCGGGCCTCTCCGAGGGATCCGCTCGTCTCGAAGTGCCGGTCGAGGTTGGTGATCATCAGCAGGTGACGGATCATGCCGGGGGCGAGCACGAGGATCAGGCGGCCTTTCGCACGCTGGACGTGGTTGAGCGTGGCCACCAGCACGCCGAGGCCCACGGAGTCGCAGAACGGGACCTCGGTCAGATCGACGACGAGGTTGAGCGGGTCGGCGGCCGCCATGGCCTGCTCGAGCTCGGCCCGCAATCGGGGCGCCCCCGCCACGTCGAGGTCCCCCACCACGTGCAGCACCGTACAGGGGTCCTCCCGCCACGACCTGACCACCATGGGCCGTCACCTGCCCCGAAACGCCGATCGTTATAGTTATTGCTTACATATGTTCTCCATTGCCGTCTTAGTCGTACTTGTAACACTCGGCTTTGGGGATGGTATGGAGGTCGTCTTCGGTTTGGCGATTTTCGGCTGGTCACTGCCGACGATCACCTCGATGCCTTGGATGTCCGCCTTCTGTAGCTCCGCCCCCGGGATGGCGGCGGCCACGAGCTTCGCGGCGTCCTCGCGGTCCGCGCCGTACCGGATGATCGTCTTCTTGTAGTCCTTCTTGGTCGTGTTGCCCGGCTCGCCGGGGACCTTGAAGCCGTACGCGACCAGCCCCGCCTTGGTGCGGGCGCCGAGGCCCGTGATGAGCGTGCCATTCTTGACCTTGAGCGTGATGCTCTTCGGCGCGATGGCGGTGTTCGTCGGCTTGGGGGAAGGCGAAGGGGTGGCGGGCTTGGCCAGGTCCTGGTCCGCGTTGATCCTGGTGAACATGTCGCGGGCGGCCTGCTTGTCCCACAGCACCGCCGACTCGCCCGTGGGCGCCTTGAAGTCGACGTTGGTCAGCGGCACGTCGGCGAACTTCACGTCCTCGAGCGAGACGTCCCTGAGCTGGGTCGCCAGGCCGAGCAGCCCGTCGTCGGGATCGACCTTGACCGTGCTCAGCGTGGAGTTGACGAACGCGGCCAGCTTGGCCGGGTTTGCCAGCGTGCCGGCGCTGAGCGCCCGGTTGAGCAGGGCCGAGATGACCTGCTGCTGCCGGTCGATGCGGTCGAGGTCGGAGCGGGCGGTGGCGCGGGTGCGGGCGTAGCCGAGAGCCTGCACGCCCTGGAGCTGGTGGGTGCCCGCGGGCAGGTTGAGGCCGGTCTTGGGGTCGTTGATCGGCACGGGCGTGCAGACGGTGACGCCGCCGAGGGAGTCGACGACGTCGATGAAGCCGAGGATGTTCACCTCGATGTAGCGGTTGATCTGCAGCCCGGTGGCGGCCTCGACGGTCTGCTTGGTGAGCTTGGGCCCGCCGAGCTGGTACGCCGAATTGATCTTGTGATCGCCCTTGCCGGGGATCGTCGTCCAGGTGTCGCGCGGCAGGCTGACCACGGTGACCCGCTTGTGGTCCTCCGACAGGTGGATGACCATCATGGTGTCGGTGCGCTGGCCGGACTCGCGGCCCAGCTTGAGCTGGTTCTGCTGCTGGCGGGTGAGGTCGTCGCGCTTGTCGATGCCGACCAGCAGGATGTTCTCGGCGCCGCGGGCCGAGGGCGCGGACACGCCCGCGTCGACGGTGCCGATCTGCCGCGGAGTCGCCCACACCACGCCGGTGGTGACCAGGATCCCGGTGGACACGAAACCGGCGACGAGCACGTTGCGCCGGCGGGCCTTGGCGCTCCTCAGCGGCTTGCGGGGGCGGGTGGGCGTGAGTCTGACGCCGCCGTAGGCGTCGCCGCCCACGAGCACACCGGCGTCCTCCTCGCCCGTTACCTGCCCTCCCCCTTCGCGCATGCCGTCCCCCTCTTGTCACCCCGGAGGATCGGGCTTTCGATTGCCCTCCTCCCCTGGTCGTACAGTAGCGTGAGCCCCGCCATGAAGCAGTTCCCCGACTCGCCGCAGGCGCCCGCGGAGACAACGCGCGCCTGGCCCCCCATCTCCGTCGTCATGCCGGTCCTCAACGAGGAGCGGCACCTCCGCGAGGCCGTCGACCAGGTACTCGCCCAGAGCTACCCAGGTGAGATCGAAGTCGTGCTCGCCGTGGGTCCGTCCCAAGACCGAACCCAGGAGGTCGCCGACGCCATCGCGGCGGCCGACCCCCGGGTGATCGTGGTGCCCAACCCGACCGGCCGCACGCCCAACGCGCTCAACGCCGCCATCGGCGCCTCGCGCAACGGCATCGTCGCCAGGGTGGACGGCCACGCCATGCTGCCACCCGACTACCTGCGCGTCGCGGTCGAGACGCTGGAGGAGACGGGCGCCGACAACGTCGGCGGCATCATGGCGGCCGAGGGCATCACGCCGTTCGAGCAGGCCGTCGCCTGCGCCATGACCTCCAAGATCGGCGTGGGCGCCGCCGCCTTCCACGTGGGCGGCACCCCCGGCCCCGCCGACACCGTCTACCTCGGCGTCTTCCGCCGCTCGGCGCTCGACCGGGTGGGCGGCTACGACGAGCACTTCCAGCGCGCCCAGGACTGGGAGATGAACCACCGCATCCGCCAGAGCGGCGGCCTGGTCTGGTTCCAGCCGCGCATGCGGGTCTCCTACCGGCCCCGGCCCAACGTCAAGGCGCTGGCCAAGCAGTACTTCCACTACGGCAGGTGGCGGCGGGTGGTCTCGCGCACCCACGAGGGCACGATCAACCTGCGCTACCTCGCGCCCCCCGCCGCGGTGCTGGCCATGCTGCTCGGGCTGCTCGTCGCGCCGTTCTTCCCCTGGTCGCTCATCGTCCCTGGAGGCTACGTGGCCGCCATAGCGGCGGGCTCGGTGCTGACCGGCGGCGGGCTGCCCGCGGGAGCGCTGCTGCGGCTGCCCATCGTGTACGCGACCATGCACTGCTCCTGGGGCTGGGGCTTCCTGACGAGCCCGAAGAAGCTGGCCAGGCCGCCCGGCTCATGACCCCGCGAACACCCGCTCCACGGCGGCGTTGAAGCGGGTCAGCGCGTCCGGAGACTCCGGGCCGAGCAGATAGCTCCGCAGCTTGACCCTGGCCCGGGCCAGCGTGTCCTCCCCGTCGAGGAAGTCCGCCAGCCCGGCCAGGTCCTTCCCGAGCAGCACGCCCGCCTCGGTGCTCGGGTAACGCTCGTGGAAGGCCGGCTCGGGCAGGCCCGCGACGTTCGTCACCGCGTACGGCTTCTCGCTGGCCAGGAAGTCGGCCACGACGCTGGAGATGTCGCTGATCAGCAGGTCGCACTGGTTGAAGCAGTCATACAGGTGCGGCTCGGGCCCTGTGACGATCAGATGCTCGATCCGCGGCGCCTCCCCGGACGCCCGCGACGGGTGCCTGGCCTTCGACTGGGCCAGCTCGGCGGCCTCGATCATGGCCGCGATCTTCTTGTGGGCGCGGGTCGCCCGCTTGTCGCGGTGGCCGGTCAGCGGGTGCGGCTTGTAGATCACGCGCAGCCGCGGCCGGTGGTCGAGCAGCGCCCGCACGATGCGCGGGCCCATGGTGATCAGCGACGTGTGGAACAGGTCGTCGTTCCAGCCCTCCCAGGTGGGGGCGTACAGGACGGTGCGGTACGGCAGCCCGGGCCCCCGCGTCGAGATGCCCTCCAGCTGCGGCCGGCCGACCTCGTGGACGTTCTCGTCCCTGACGCCCACCCTGGCCCGGCGGTAGCGGTCGCGGCCCGCGGGCCCGGCCACCCACACCTCGTCGTACACCCGGGAGAACGGGTTGAACGAGGCCTCCTTGTCGCTGTCGCCATGGTTGAGGAACGCGCTGCGCAGGTTCGGGATGCGCAGCATGTGGACGTTCCTGCCGACGTTGGAGACGTACAGGCAGAGCTTGGCGCTGGACAGGGCGCGGAAGCTCATCAGGTCGGCCGACGACGGGATGCACACCATCGGCAGCGTGGTCGAGTCGAGGTGGCTGGCCATGCCGCGCTCGCGCAGCACGACGATGGCGCGCCGGCTGATGCGCTCGAGCGTGGGCAGCCACATCCTGGCCTGGTAGGCGGCCGCGGTGGCGCCGGAGAAGTACAGGATGACCTCGGGGCGGTACCTCTCGACCTGCTCGCCGACGACCGCCAGCACCCTGGCCTTGTCGGTGAGCGGGGCGGCGCGCCGCACGTAGGGGAGGAGTGCGAGCACCCCGGCGGTGCCCAGCACGAGCGCCAGAGCGGCCCCGATGGCGGCGGGCTCGGCGCCGGCGGCCGCGCCGAGCACCGGGAGGGCGTCCAGGTAGAGGAAGCGCATGCTGCGGCTGTCGCGCAGCGACGGGGGCGGCATCTTCGGGATGCGCAGCGCCGAGACGTCGAGGTTGCGGGTGGTCACCGGCATCCTGCTGAGCATGCCCTTGAGCCGCAGGGCCAGCCCGGTGTGCCCGGCCCGCACCACGTGGATCGCGAACATCCCGGCCGCCAGCGCCACGAACCACGGCGGGTCCACTCCCGCGGTCCGCGCCACCAGCAGCAGCGCCATGGTCTCCCTGGCCGCGAAGCGCGGCGTGACCCCCAGATGCAGCCGGTCGAGCACGTCGGGCAGCGGCCTGGCGGTGCGCGCGGCCACGTACTCCACGACATAGGAGAGCGCGGCGACCACCCCGAACACCGCCGGCGCCGGCCAGAGGGCCGACACCAGCAGCACGGGGTAGCTGCCGAGCAGGGCCGCGATCGCGATGAGTCTCCTCATGTGATCGCACGGTAACAATCGGCGGGTCAAGCGCCGTCCACGCGAACGTCTGCGACGTATCAGGGCAAGTCGGAGATCGACGGAGTTGAGGTGAGCTGGAAGAGGAGCTCGGCGATCCGCAGGTCGACGGGGTGGGTGACCTTGATGTTGTGCTCGCTGCCGGGCACGAGGTGGATCGGCACGCCGGGCAGGTAACGCAGCACCACGCCGCAGTCGTCGGTGGCCGGGCGGGCGGCGAAGTCGGGGTCGGCGAGCGCGCGTTCGTACGCCTCGCGGATCACCGAGAGCCGGAAGCACTGCGGCGTCTGGCTGCGCCGCAGCACCGCCCTGTCCAGCACCTCGCCGATCACCTCGCCGTCGGGTGCGGGGACGGCGACCAGGACCGTGTCGGAGCTGGGGATCGCCACGTTGACTGCCCGGTGCCTCTCCAGCGCCTTGACGCACTCGGTGATGATCCTGGGCTCCACGAGGGGGCGTACGGCGTCGTGCAGCAGCACGTTGCACTCCTCGGTGCCCAGCGCCTGGAGCGCCAGCCACGTGCTCTCGGTACGGCTCGCGCCCCCGTCCACGACCTTGCTGACCTTGTCGTATCCGCCCCTGGTCACGATCTCGCGTATCCGGTCGGTGTGACCCGGCGTCATCAGCACCACGATCTCGTCGATCTCCGGCGCTTCCTGGAACACCGCCAGGGAGTGCTCGATGATCGTCTTCCCCGCGACCTCGATGAGCTGCTTGGGCTTGTCCAGCCCGATCCGCTGCCCCACGCCGCCCGCGAGAAGCACCCCGACCGACCGCAACCGTGAATCCATATCGGCAGCGTAAGCCAGGTCGGCCGGGCAAGAGTCAACGGGCGCTGTCCGGTTTGCTATCTTGATCTTGGATTTGTGCGGACGCGCCGAGGAGATCGTATGACGACCGAAAGCACCCCGAACATCCCGCTTGGTGTCCCCACCGCCGCGCGCATGTACGACGAGGCGCTGGGCGGCAAGGATCACTTCGAGGTGGACAGGGCGGCCAACGCGAAGCTCTACCAGGTGATCGGCGAAGACCGGGTGCGCTCCACCGCCCTGGAGAACCGCCGGTTCCTCGGACGCGCGGTGCGGTACCTGTCGAAGGAGTGCGGCATCCGCCAGTTCCTCGATGTCGGCTCGGGGCTGCCGACCGCACGGAACACCCACCAGATCGCCAAGGAGGCCGACCCCCATTCGCGGGTCGTCTACGTCGACATCGATCCGATCGTCGCCGTGCACGGCAGGGCGCTGCTGGCCGACGACTCCACCAGGATCGTCACCGCGGACATGCGCAAGCCCGAGACCATCCTGGACAACGCCCGGGTCAACGGGTTCCTCGACTTCGGCGAGCCGATCGCGGTGCTGTTCGTCGCGGTGTTCCACTTCGTCACCCCGGCCGAGGACCCCTCCAGGATCGTGGCGGCCTTCCGCGAACGGCAGGCGCCGGGTTCGTACGTGGCGATCTCCCACCTGACCACCGACGGCATGTCGCAGAAGGAGCAGGAGGGGTGGCATGCCGGGTTCGCCGGTGCGACGGTGCCCCTCGTGCTGAGGAGCGAGAAGGAGATCTACCGCATATTCGACGGTTACCAGCTCGTCGAACCCGGCCTGGTCCGCCCGTGCGACTGGCACCCGGAGGATGACGGCTCGCCCCGCACCACCTCTCTCTTCGGCGGAGTCGGCCGGCTCGAGCGCACCTCCTGAAGCTCCGGCCCCGCAGGCGACCCCGGCCGCCGCGCCACTCCTACGCGTAACGGTCTCGTTCCGTGATATCGGCTTGACCTGTCGCTACGCTGTGGCTACGCACGCACCCCCAAGCCACGCGGCTCCCGTGCGACCGGGAGGAGACCTGCGCTTTGCCCGACTCATTGACCCGCGAGAGCGCGGCCACGTCGGCCGTCCTGCTCGCCACGACCCCGGCATGCAAGCTCTCCTGTGCCGGCGGCACGCTGCTCGACCGCGTCACGGACCAGCTCGCCACGCTGCCCGTACACGAGATCCAGGTGGTCGCCCCGGGCGGCGGCCTCGGAGCCGACCTCCGGGGCGTCGCCAAGATCGCCCGCATCTCCGCCGGCGCCGTGGCCGTGCTCCCCGCCGACCTGGTGGCCCACACCGAGGCGCTGGCGCTGCTGCTCGACCACCCCGCCCGCGACACCGCGGCCCTGGTCTCCCACGACGCGACAGCGGCGCCCATGCGGCCGCCCGTACGCGTGGAAGGCGGCAGGATCGTCGCCGCGGGCAGCTCGTTCCACGTCGTCCCCGAGGCGAACGCCACGTTCAGGGGCGTGCTGCAGGCGGGCGAGTCCGACCTGGCCTCGCTGGCCGACATCGCGGAGGAGCTGGCCGAGCTGGCCGACACGGGCAAGCTGGGCCCGGTCACCCCCGTAGAGGCGGTCGACCTGCTGCTGGTCGGGCTGGTCAGGTCGGGCGTGGCGGTACGGGCGGCCGGGCTCGGGCCGCTGCACGCCGACCGGGTGGCCGGCCAGAACGCCGCCGACGCCGCCGTCACCAGGCTGGCCGAGGTGGACGAGGCCAGGGTCAGGCTCGACCTCTCGGTCAAGGAGAACGACGGCTTCTTCGCCACCTTCCTCGTCTCCACCTGGACGCGCCACCTGATCAGGCCGGCGGTCCGGCTCAAGGTCGTCCCCAACACCGTCACCGGCGCCTCGATCGGCCTGGCCGGGCTGGCCGCCGTCTGGTTCTCGGCGGGCACGCAGGGCGGCCGGCTGGCGGGGGCGCTGCTGCTCTGCCTGTCGTTCGCGCTCGACTGCCTCGACGGGCAGCTCGCCCGCTACACGCGCGCGTTCTCGCCGCTCGGCGCCTGGGCCGACGGCATGGCCGACAGGCTGAAGGAATACGTCGTCTACGTCGGCCTGGCCATCGGCTTCGGCGGCGCCGGCATCTGGCACCTCGCCGTGGCCGCCATGGTCCTCCAGGTCGTCCGGCACGCCGTCTACTTCGCGTACGCGGGGGCCGCCGCCGACGCGGCCCGCGTCGGCGCGCTGTGGGGCCGCCCCGCGCGCTCCCTGCTGGAGCCGGCCGACGGCGGGCGGGCCAAGGGCGTGCTCCGGTTCGCCCAGAAAATGGAGCGTGACACGGTCGTCCGCTGGCTCAAGAAGATCATCGTGCTGCCCGTCGGTGAGCGGACGGCGCTGATCGCGATCACCGCCGCGATCTGGAACGCCAGGGTCACGTTCCTGTCCCTGCTCTGCTGGGGCGGCGTGGCGGCCCTCTACCAGCTCGGCGGGCGGATCGCGAGGTCGGCACGGTGACCTCGACCCACATGAACCCCGTCCCCAACGGCACGGTCGTGGCCTACCGCGACGACGGCCCCCTCTCGCGCGCCATGGGCCTGCTCGTGGCGGGGCAGCTTCCGCCGCTGCCGCCGGTGATCGCGGGCACGTTCGTCACCGGAGTGCTGCTGATGCTGGGCGTGGCGGGCACGGACGGGCTCGCGGTGTTCGCGCCCGCGGTGACGCTGCTGCTGGCCGGGCCGGGCAGCACGCACGCGCACGACGGCAGGTTCGACTGGCTCGTGCCGCCGATCCTGCGGCTCATCGAGTACAGCTTCGTCGCGGCATGCGGGTTCGCGCACGGGCTGCACCCCGTGCTGATCTTCCTGCTGCTCGGCGCGCTGGCGTTTCACCACTATGATCTTGTTTATCGGCTGCGGCAGCGCGTCTACCCGCCGCCGTGGCTGGCCACGTTCGGCCTCGGCTGGGACGGGCGGATGATGGCGGTCTCGCTGATCGCCCTCTCCGGCTGGCTGACGGCCGGCTACGTGCTGCTCGCGCTCTACCTGTGGGTGCTTTTCGGCTGGGAGAGCCTGACGTGCTGGCTGGCCGCGCCCCGGCCCGGGGTGGAAGCGGCCGATGCGGGAACGCAAGACTAACCCCGGATTACCCGCAGAGGGTCAAAAGACGAATACTCTTTGGACCCACGAAGTCATGCTCGACCTAGGAGTGCACGTTGCTGGGAATGGTTCTGGCCGCTGGAGCCGGACGACGCCTGCGGCCGTACACCGACACGCTGCCCAAGGCGCTCGTGCCGGTTGACGGCGAAACCACGATCATGGACATCTCGCTGCGCAACCTCGCCGAGGTGGACCTGCGGGAGGTCGTGGTCGTCGTCGGTTACGCGGCGCAGGCCGTCCATGAGCGCAAGGAGGCCCTGGAGCGGCGGCACGGCGTCAAGCTCACCCTCGTCCACAACGACAAGGCCGAGGAGTGGAACAACGCCTACTCCCTGTGGTGCGCCCGCGACTACTTCTCCCAGGGCGCGCTGCTGGTCAACGGTGACACCGTGCACCCGGTCTCGGTCGAGAAGACGCTGCTGTCGGCTCCCGAGACGAGCGACATCCTGCTCGCCGTCGACAACGTGAAGAAGCTGGCCGACGAGGAGATGAAGGTCACGCTCTCGCCCGAGGGCGCGCTGCGGCGCATCACCAAGCTGATGGACCCGGCCGAGGCGTACGGCGAGTACATCGGCGCCACCCTCATCAGGCCCGGCGCGGCCGAGCGGCTGGCCGACGCGCTGCAGGCCACCTTCGAGCGCGACCCCCAGCTCTACTACGAGGACGGCTACCAGGAGATGGTCTCGCGCGGCGAAGTGATCCACACCGCGCCCATCGGCGAGGTCGACTGGGTCGAGGTGGACAACCACGACGACCTGGCCAAGGCTCGCACCATAGCCGTTCGCTACTGAGGGGGCGCGGATGCCGCTTCTAGCGAGGATGCTGCCGGCGCCCCTGACCATGCAGGTCAGGCGGGGCGCGGTGGCGGAGCTCGGCGCCCTGCTGGCCGACAGCCGCGTGGCGACCTCGGGCCGGGTCGCCGTGGCCGTCGGCCCCGGGCAGGGCGACCACATCGAGAGCCTGATCGCGCCCCAGCTGGACGAGGCCGAGGTGTTCAGGGTGGCCGACGGCTCGGTCGACGCGGCCGTCTCGCTCGGCGCCGACCTGCGCAAGGGCGCCTACGAGGTGGTGATCGGCGTCGGTGGCGGCAAGACGATCGACGCCACCAAATACGCCGCCTCCCTGGCCGGCATCCCGATGGTCGCGGTGGCCACCAACCTCTCCCACGACGGCATCTGCTCTCCCACGGCCTCCCTGATCTACGAGGGGGGCAAGGGCACGTTCGGGGTGCCGATGCCGCTGGCGATCCTGGTCGACCTCGACTTCGTGCACAATGCGCCGCAGTCACTGGTCAGAGCGGGCGTGGGCGACGTGGTGAGCAACCTGTCGGCCATCGAGGACTGGCAGCTCGGCAACATCGAGCGCGGCGAGCCCATCGACGGGCTGGCCTGCTCGATGGCCCGCACCGCCGCCGAGGCGCTCATCGGCCGCAGCGACTCCATCGAGTCCGACGCGTTCCTGACCGTGCTGGCCGAATCCCTGATCCTGTCCGGCATGTCCATGGTGATCGCGGGCTCCTCCCGGCCCGCGAGCGGTGGAGATCATGAGATCCTTCATGCCGTGGATCAGCTTTTCCCCGGCACCTCCAACCACGGCGAGCTCGCCGGGATCGGTGCCGCCTTCTGCTTCTTCCTGAGGGAGGACGAGGCCCGGGTCGCGCAGGTCGTCGACTGCCTGCGCCGGCACGAGCTGCCCGTCGTGCCCGCCGACATCGGGCTGAGCGGCGAGCAGTTCGCCGAGGCCGTCGCGCTGGCGCCGAGCACCCGTCCCGGCCGCTACACGATCCTGGAGCACCTGCGCATGCAGGACTCCGAGATCCACGATCGGGTGGGGGACTATGTCCGGGCCTTCGGTAGCTGAGCTGCGGCGGGTCGCCCAGCCCGCCGGCCACCTCGAGCGCAGGAACGGCGAGCACTGGGCGGGCGTGCTCTACATGCGCCAGCTGTCCATCTACGTCACCTGGCTCATGACCAAGACGTCCGTCACCCCCAACCAGCTCACCTGGGTGATGACGGTGGCCGGGATCGCGGGCGGGGTCGTGCTCGCGCTGCCGGGGCTGTGGGCCGCCGTGGCCGCCGCCCTGCTGATCCAGGTCTACCTGCTGCTCGACTGCTCCGACGGCGAGCTGGCCCGCTGGACGGGGCGGACCTCGCTTGTGGGCGTCTACCTCGACCGCGTCGGCGCCTACTTCGCCGAGGCCGCGGTGCTCGTCGGCCTGGGCTGGCGGGCGTCGGCCGTCCTGCCTGACTGGTACACCGTGCTGGGCTTCGCCGGCGCGCTCGGCGCGATCCTCATCAAGGCCGAGACCGACCTGGTGGAGGTGGCGCGGGCCAAGGGAGGTCTGTCGGCCGCCACCGAGGCGTCCGTGGGGCAGTTCCGCTCCGGGCTGCTGGGGCTGGGCAGGCGGGTGCTGTCCGCGACGAAGTTCCACCGGATCGTGCAGCCGATCGAGCTGTCCCTGCTCGCGCTGGCGGCCGCGGTCATCGACCCGTTCACCGACGGCCTGACGGCGACGCGGGTGCTGGTCGTCGCCTGTTTCGTCGCGGCATGCCTACAGGTTGTCCTGCATTTGGTAAGCATCCTCGCGTCGAAGCGGCTGGCGTGATCTCATGTCGGAACCGGAGGAGGTCCCCGTCCGTCGTATTGATCGGACGTCCGCCGTTCGGTGGGGGTTCAGTGCCGGTTCCGATACGCTTAGCTCCAGCCTTTCCATTACATGCAGACCAGCAGACTCGGTGATCATGAAAGAATGCTCCGCTCGTGCTCTCAACGCGTCAGGACAGTGATTCGTTGAAGATCTCGTGCGTCATCCTCACCATGGGCAACCGGGTCGCGGAGCTGAACCGGGCAGTCGAGTCCGCGCTCAACCAGATCGACGGCGACGTCGAGGTGGTGATCGTGGGCAACGGCGCCGACGTGCCCGAACTGTCGGCGACGCCACCCGAGGGGTCGGCCGCGGTCGTGAAATCGATCCGGCTCGACCGGAACACGGGCATTCCCGCAGGCCGTAACCGGGGTGTGGAGGAGTGCTCGGGAGACGTCGTGCTGTTCCTCGACGACGACGGCTGGTATGCCAGCCAGAAGGTCGTCGCGCACGTCCGCGACCGCTTCGCCACCGAGCCGGACCTCGCCGTGATCTCCTTCCGGGTGATGGACCCCGACGGCGGCATCGGCCAGCGGCGCCACGTCCCGCGCCTGCGGGCGGGCGACCCGCAGCGCTCCTCGGCGGTCACGACGTTCCTCGGGGGCGCCTCGGCCATCAGGCGCTCGGCGTTCCTCCAGGTGGGCGGCCTGCCCGAGCGGTTCTTCTACGCCCACGAGGAGACCGACCTGGCCTGGCGGCTGCTGGGCGAGGGCTACCGCATCGAGTACGACGCCGAGACGGTGATGTACCACCCGCAGGTCCCGCCGACGCGGCACGCCCAGTTCTACCGGCTCAACGCGCGCAACCGGGTCTGGCTGGCGCGGCGCAACCTGCCGTGGCCGCTGGCGTTCCTCTACCTGACCAACTGGGTCGTGCTCACCCTCGTGCGCGAGCGCGGCTCTGGCGAGGCGCTCAAGGCGTGGTTCGCCGGGTTCTTCGAGGGGCTGCGCACTCCGGCGGGGGAGCGGCGGCCCATGGCCTGGCGCACCGCCTGGCGCATGGTCAAGCTCGGCCGCCCGCCGATCGTCTGACTCAAACTTCCACGGCTTCCCCGAAGGACATCGCGGCCCGCGCGATCGTGCTGGTGAACATCGCCCGCTTGGGCAGCCCCAGCTCGCTCAGCTCCTTGGCGATGGGATGGTTGCCAAGGCGGATCAGCGCGCCGCTGGGGCGGATCCTGGCGCCGCGGGCACGTACGGACCAGGGGATGCGCCGCGTGATCCCGTCGCGGTGCGTGTAGGCGTCCAGCGGCGCCATGACCGTGGCGCCCGGCGCGGGCATGCCCGGCTTGATCAGCATGTCCAGCACCAGCCTGCCGTCCCTGCGCAGGATGCACCGTTTGTACGGCGAGCCGAGCCGCAGCTCGATGTCCGCCAGCTCCTTCGGGAACCCCCACAGCGTCCGCCCGGCCTCCAGCGTGAACGGCTGGTCCACGGGCAGCCAGTGCACGAACACCCCGGCCTGCCGCAGATCCCACAGCCCGCGGGTCCCTGAAACGCCTGGAGGGCGCACCAGGAACGCCATGCCGAACTCGTGGTAGGGGTCGAGGTCTCCGTCGCGGTAGTCCACGAACAGCAGCACGCAGACGGCCTTGCCGGGCATGACCTCGGCCACGTCGAGTCCGGAGTACGCGATCACCGCCCTGGCGGCGTCGGCGCGTACCGCGTAGGAGGCGCTGCAGACCTCAGCGTCCCGCACCCGCACCGGCATGGCCACCGTGCGGCCCTGGATGAGATGCGTTGCCATGCCTCCCAGTACATCAACCTGTCGGTCCTGTCGCCATTCACGCCCCCGATGTCCTTCCGTGGAGGGTGCGGGGCGGGCGGTGGATCAGACCGCCAGGGCGTGGGCGAGGAGGCCGGCCCAGGACTCGGCGCGGCGTACGAAGGCGGCCGCGTGGTCCGGCCAGTGGTGGCGCAGGCGGGCCTCCATGTGGCCGAGCGCGCCCAGCCGGACCCGCCGTGCCGAGTCCTCCTTCAGGTCCAGTACGGCGTTCAGCACGGCATCCACGTCCAGCGGCACCACGAGCCCGCACCCGGTGGCCTCGACCAGCGCGGCCCCCTGGGGCGTCGTGATCACCGGCAGCCCGCGTCCCATGTAGTCCATGATCTTGGTGGGCAACGTCCGCACCGTGTCGTCGGCCAGCGACAGACCGGCCAGCGCCCCCTCGGCCATCCGCAGCGCGTGCCGGTTGGGCACGTACCCGAACCAGTCGAGCAGCCCCACCCGCTGCGCGTCGCGCAGGAGCGGCCGGACGTCGTGGGCGGCGGCGCCGATGAGGTCGAGCCTGACGCCGTGCGGGATCAGCCGCTCGGCGAGCCCGATCAGCTCCGACACGCCGCGCTCGGCCGAGAGGCGGCCGATGTGGACGACCCTGGTGTCGCCGGGAGGAGGCGGGCTGGGCGACACCAGGGTCGCCTCGGGCACCACCGCGGGAGTGATCACCTGGTGCCGTCTCCCGGCCCGGGCGAACTGCTTGGGGGTGATCTGCTCGCGTACGTCCCAGACCACCGGAGGGCGCCTGTAGGGCAGCGCGTGCAGCAGTCGGTGCTCGTGGACGATCAGCAGGTCCGCGTCTTTCACGCCGCGTCTGAGCGCCACGCGCGCCCTGCCGTACGAGGCGTGCCGCGCCACGTCGATCGCGGTGAGCCCCATGGCGGGGGTCACGTTGAAGTACGTGAACGGCGCGACGTAGGTGACCTCGTGGCCCGCGTCGAGCAGCGCCCTGATCTGCCGGTGCATGATCCGGGCGTCCTCGGGATGATGGACGGTCGTGGCGACACAAGCGCGCATGTGTCGATGCTCCGCGCTTACCAGGTCAAAGGCGTAAATGCGGGTGAAACGGTCGCTTAACTTCGTGAGGGGCGACGATAGAGCCAGGTCAGGCGGGGCTCAAGCACCCACTTGAAGATCGTCCGGGTCTCCGGCAGGCACAGCACGATGGCCAGCGCGAACGCGCTGGAGGCGATCGCCAGCACGCCGAGCGGCCCGAACAGCCACGGCAGCTCGAGCCAGCCCATCTCCTTGGCGACCAGCACGGGGATGCCGTGGAGCAGGTAGCAGTAGAGCGTGCGGGTGCCGAGGTCGGAGAACCACGTCTCCCCCCTGGGCACCAGCGCCAGGACGGCGAAGCACATGGCCAGCGCGCACACCAGCAGCCCGGCGCGCAGGCCGAGGCCCATATACCAGGACAGGTCGAGGTCCTGGAAGCTGGCCTTGAAGTAGAACGGGTCGAGCGGCGCCTTCGGCGCGACGTAGATCGCCACCGCTGCCGCGCCGAGCATCGTGAAGACCGCCACGACCTTGAGCCAGCGCCGGTTGAGCATCTCGAAGTGCTCGGGCTGCATCACCAGGCCGATCACGAAGAACGGCATGAGACCGAAGAAGCGGTCCATGCTGAAGTCGCCCTCGATCTGCGAGAACCCCGCGAAGAGGTAGATCGCGATCGCGACCGGCACGGGATATTTCATCCGCTTCCACACCGGCGTGGACAGCCGCCAGAACAGCAGCGCCAGCAGGTACCAGTTGAGCCACGCCGGGTCGATGATCGTCAGGCTCCACTTCTGGCCCACGGAGACGCGGAGCAGGGCGTAGCCGACCTCGACGATCACGTACGGAACGAGGAACGTGTCGACCAGCTTGTTGGTCTTCGCGTTGGAGTTCCAGAAGTTTCGCGACAGGTAGCCGCTGATCAGCACGAACAGCGGCATGTGGAACGTGTAGATGAAGATGTAGAGGGCCCTGGCGGAGTCGGCGGAGAGCGTCGGCACCAGCGAGTGGCCGATGACCACCAGCGCGATCAGCACGAACTTGACGTTGTCGAGGAACGGGTCGCGCCTGCGCTTGGGCTGCTGGGGCTCCAGCTGCGGCTGTGGTTGCTGCTGAGGCGTGTCGCCCACCGTCGTCCGCGGCTGCTGCCGGGAGCGCTCGTCCGCCTTCTGCGGCTGCTGCTGGGGACGCTCGACCGTCTTCTGCTGCTGCCGAGGGCGCTCGACCGGCTGCTGCTGGGGCCGGTCCTGCGTCGCCGTCCGCAGCTGCGGACGAGGGTGCTCGTCCGCCGCCTGCCGCGGCTCGTCGACCTTCACCACGGGCTGAGGCTCGGTGAGCTCACCTGGCGCGATCCCGTGGGGATCGGCCGCCTCACTCCAGAACGCCTCCTCCGGCAGCGGCCAGCGGGCTCCCGTCTGGGCGGGGCCGCCGACCTCCTCCTCGGGGCTCCGCGGAGTCGTGACCGGTGGGGAAAATCTGGTGTCAGACACAGGGGAGTCGCTCAGCTTCGCTCGGGGCCGGGGAACACGACGACAGCACGACCAACGGTGGCCTCTCGGCTCCGTGTCGCGCTGCGTCGCCGACCCGCAACAGACTATCCCGCCCGCACGGCTCCTGTCCCTCGCGTGGACGGAGAACGACCGATTCCACAGGGAACTTGGAGCGTCCTGGATTCCCCGCTCGGGGTTCCGCTCAGGGTGGGTGGGGGCGTCAGACGTCGCTCGAGTAACGCATCGCGCGCTCGGGCAGCTCGACGCCCGGCCAGATGCGCACGCCGTTCTGCAGCTCGTTGCCCGGCCCCACGATGGCGCCGTCGCCGATCACCGCGTCACTCACCACCGTGCCCGCGCAGACCCGCGCCCCTCGGCCCACCACGGAGTCCGTCACGCAGGCGCCCGCCTCGATGACGCAGTCGTCGGTCAGCACCGAGCCCACCACCGTGGCCCCCGCCTCGATGACGACTCGCGCGCCGACCGCGGTGCCGCCCTGCACCTTGGCCTCCGGGGAGACCCGAGCGCCCTCCAGCGCCAGGTATTCGCCCGTCGGCCCGGGCAGCGCGGGCGACGACACCCGCCCCAGCACCAGGTCGCGCGACCCCCGCACGAACGCCGCCGGCGTGCCGACGTCGAGCCAGTACGTGCGGTCCGCGTAGCCCAGCACCAGCTCGCCCGACTCGATCAGCCCGGGGAACGTCTCCCGCTCCACCGACACGACCTCGTCCCGGGGGATCGAGTCGATCACCGACCGGCTGAAGACGTAGCAGCCGGCGTTGATCCGGTTCGTCACCGGGTTGGGCGTCTTCTCCAGGAACGCGGTCACCCGCCCCGTCTCGTCGGTCGGCACGCACCCGAACCGCGAGGGATCGTCCACTTCTGTCAAATGGAGCGTTACAGCGGCCTGCCGTGCGAGGTGAGTGCGCACCTGCTCGCCGATGTCATGACCGGAGAGGATGTCGCCGTTCAGGATGAGCACCGGGTCGGCGGGCCCGGATGTGAGCGCCTCGGCCGCGTTGCGGATGGCACCGCCGGTGCCCAGCGGAGTCTCCTCCGTGATGTATTCCAGCGAGAGCCCGAACGCCTCCCCGTCGCCGAAGGCGGGCTCGAACATCGAGGCCTTGTACGAGGTTGCGAACACGATCCGGCGGACGCCGAAAGCGCGCGCGCGGGCGAGTTGGTGTGCCAGGAACGGAACCCCGGCGGTCGGCAGCAGCGGCTTCGGCGTGCCCAGTGTCAGCGGACGCAGGCGGGTGCCCTGCCCCCCGACCAGGAGAATCGCCTCGAGGTCTGGCAACGAGCTCTCCATCACTCCGTGAGGTTACCGAACTATTCGATCGCGCGTTGATAGGAGCTGAGATGCGCCTCTGCCGAGGCGTCCCAGGTGAATTCGAGTGCTCTTGCCAGCCCCGCCTCCCGCAGTCGCCGCCTGCGGGCGGAGGAGCCGAGCAGGTCCCCCAGCGCCGAGGCGATGCTGTCGGCGTCGGGCTCGGTGTAAGCCACCGCGTCGCCGCCGACCTCGGGCAACGAGGTGCGGTGTGTCGTCAGGACCGGGGCGCCGCAGGCCATGGCCTCCAGCACCGGCAGCCCGAACCCCTCCCCACGTGAGGGGAAGGCGACCACGAGCGCTCCGCCCAGGAACCCGGGCAGGTCGGGCGCGCGCAGGTAGCCGGGCCGGATGACCCTGACCGTGGCCTCCACCTCGCGGCAGGCGGCGTCGACGTCGTCCTCGTGCACGCCGCCGCCGATCACCAGCGCGGGCGGCTCGGGCAACTGCTTGACGGCGGCGGCGAAGCCGCGGATGAGGTTGGGAACGTTCTTGCGGGGGTCGAGGGCGCCCAGGAACGCCACATAAGGCTGGCCGTGCAGCCCGCACCGCAAGGCGACCCGGCGGATCTCCTCCTCGCTCGGCGGGTGGAACTGCGCCAGATCGACCCCGTGGTAGGCGACGTCGATGCGGGTGGGATCGGCGGAGAGCACGCGGACGAGCTCGTCCCTGGTCGCCTTCGACGGCACGATCATCCGCTGGGCGTGGCGCACCGCCGTGCGCGTGGCGGAGCGGAAGAACGACGACCGCGAGCCGTGCTGGTCGGGCTCGGTGAACCAGGTGGCGTCGTGGATCGTCACCACGGTCGGCAGGCCCGAGCGGAGCGGGATGGAGTAGTAAGGAGCGTGGATCACGTCCGCCCCCGCCTGGCGGGCGAGCAGCGGCAGGCCGGTCTGCTCCCAGGCGAGCCTGGCGGCCCTGTTCGAGATCGCGACGGGCCCAGGAATGACCAGGGCCGAGGGCGCGAGGCGCCGGTACCGTTCAGCTTCGGAGCGCTGGCAGACCACTGCGAGGTCTGCGCCGGCCCGGTGGAGCGCGGCCACGAGCCCGTCCACATATCTGATCAACGCGCCACGGTCCGCGGGGACCGCCGCCGCGTCGACGAGCACTCGAGGCATTACGAAGATCTTCTCCCCTCAAGATCCACGTGGGACTGGTCGTCCCCCTCTGAAGTTCAGCTTATGACCAGCCTCCCCTAAATCGTGGGCCAAATCACACCGAGTCGCGCCGCGCCGCGATTCCCGCCAGGCCGGCGCAGATCAGATCCCCCACAACAATGACAATGCGGGACGAAAGCGCCACCGCAATAGCGGCACCGCTGTCCAATTGGGGCGCAAGCACGGCGACCATCGCGACCTCCCGCACGCCGGCGCCCGCCGGGACGACGAAGGTCAGGATGCCCAGGCACCACGACAGCGCGAAGGCGCCGACGGCGAAGAGCAGGCCGCCCTGGGGGGCGACGAAGTAGAGGTGCACGCCGTAGGAGAGCCAGCCGGCCAGCGCCCAGCCGAGCGCGGTGAGCATGCCGCGCCTGGTGAGCGGGCGTTCGAGGGGCTCCCGCTTGAGCCTGCGCAGGGCGTAACCGATCACGCCGTTGATGACCTTGGGCTCGAGCAGGACCAGCAGCAACGGGATGAACAGCAGCAGCCAGCCGTACTTGTCCCAGCCGAGCGTGACCAGCGTGACCAGCAGGCCGGTGGCGAGCTGGATGGGCATCATCAGGAAGAACGCCGCCGCGCTGCGCGAGCGCGGCACGCCGAGGTCGTGGCCCATCTCCATCTGGGCGATCACCGGCCAGACGGCGCCGGGGATGTACTTCCCGAGCTGGCCCACGAAGAAGACCTTGGCGGCGGGCCTCAGCGGCAGCGGGGAGCCGAGGTCGGCCAGCAGGGTGCGCCAGGTGAGCATGGCGCCGAGCAGCGCGGCGACCACCGCGGCCAGCGACCCGGCCAGCGCGGCCGGCGACAGCCGGGCGAACCCGGCCACCACGGCGTCCCACTGTTTGCCCACGGCGTAGCCGCCGAAGCCCAGCGCGACCGCGAGGAACGCGTACCGGACCACCCTGCGGAGGAGCGGCCGCGACGGCGGGGCCTCCGTGCTGTCACGTTGCTCCACGGTGTCCTGACTCACAGCGGGCGGACCCGCTCGGGCGGCTGCGGCAACGCCGCGCCCGCGGGCCGCCGCGGGGTCTTGGTGGCCACCCACAGGTACGTCGGCACGAGCGGCAGCAGCAGCCGGAGCACCTCGCGAGGAGTGCGGGCCAGCACGCCCTGCGCGATCCGCCCCAGCGCGCCGGGGAACAGCTCGCCCCCCGCGAACCGGCCGGGCGTGGCGAGCACGGGGAACGTGTAGTCCCACACGTGGAAGGCCCTCAGCATCTTGCGCAGCCCGCGCCGCGTCCTGAACCGCTCGTAGTAGTGGTCGGCCCGCCCGGACGCCCGCACGTAGCGGTCGGCCAGCGCGGGCGGCAGGTAGGACAGGAACGGCAGCTTGTAGTGGGGCTCCATGACGCCGAGCCGGTTGCCGAGCCCCAGGTAGAGCACCCCGTCGTCGGACAGCACGCGGTGCATCTCGGCCACCACCGCGTCGGGGTCGACCACGTGCTCGTAGATGTGGTTGAACACCAGCACGTCGATCGACCCGTCGGGGAACGGCAGCGCCGTGCCGTCGCCGCAGACGAACGCCACCCGCTCGCCGAACCGGTCGGCGGCCTTGCGCAGCCCCGGCACGTCGATGTCGATGCCCAGCGTGTGCTTGGCCCCGGCCTGCGCGAGCTCGTCGGCGATGAAACCCGCGGAGCAGCCCACGTCGCCCACCGTCAGCCCGCCGAGCGGCCCGCGGAAGTGCTCGAGCACCGCGATGATCTTCGCAGCCTTCCGTCTCCGCTTGCCCTCGTCGAGCATGGCGGACTGGAACTCCGAGTATTCGAGCTGCGCGACCCGTTGCTTACCCACGAGGACCCACAGTACCCAAAGGGCCTTTGGTACGGTGGCCGACCTGGCAGAACCCACACGGACGGGGGCCAAGTGGCTATTTTTGACAAGATCCGCGGGGAATTCATCGACATCGTCGAATGGCTGGATGACAGCCGCGACACACTCGTCTGGCGCTTCCCCCGCCACGACAACGAGATCAAGATGGGCGCCCAGCTGATCGTCCGCGAGTCGCAGGTCGCGGTCTTCGTCAACGAGGGGCAGATCGCCGACGCGTTCGGGCCGGGGACGTACGCACTGGAGACCAGGAATCTGCCGATCCTGTCCACGTTGAAGGGCTGGAAGTACGGGTTCGAGTCGCCGTTCAAGGCGGAGGTGTACTTCGTCAGCAGCCGCCAGTTCGCCGACTTCAAGTGGGGCACGCAGAACCCGGTCATGGTGCGCGACCCCGAGTTCGGGCCGGTGCGGCTGCGGGCGTTCGGCGCGTACGCGGCCAGGGTGACCGACGCCCGCGCCCTGCTGCGGGAGCTGGCCGGCACGGACCCGCAGTTCCGCACCGAGGAGGTGGAGGGCTACCTGCGGCAGATGGTCGTGGGCCGGCTCGCCCACGCGCTCGGGACGGCCGGGGTGCCGGTGCTCGACCTGGCGGCCAACCAGCACGAGATGGGGCGGCGACTGGCCGAGGCGCTGACGGCCGACCTCGCGGCGGTGGGCATCGCGATCCCGAACTTCACCATCGAGAACATCTCGCTGCCGCCCGAGGTGGAGCAGGCGGTGGACAAGCGCTCGCAGATGGGCGTCGTCGGGGATCTCGGGGAGTACGCGCGGTTCCAGGCGGCCGGCGCGCTGGAGAACGCGGGCGGGGCGGCCGAGGGCATGGGCCTGGGCATGGGCATCGCGGCGGGTCAGCAGATGGCCGCCGCCCTGAGCCAGGACCAGAGTGGGCCGCCGCCGCTGCCGCAGCCCGAGCGGTGGTACCTCGGCGTCGACGGCGAGCGGCGCGGCCCGTTCGACGAGGCGGAACTGCCGGGCGCCGGGCTCACCCCGGACGCGCTGGTGTGGAAGTCCGGAATGCCGCAGTGGGCGCCCGCCCGCGACGTCCCCGAGCTGCAGGCACTCCTGCGCGACACGCCACCCCCCTTCCCGCCCGCCTGAAGGACCTCACGTGACCTCCCCCACCCAGACACCCGCCCATCCGTGCGCGGGCTGCGGCGCAAGCGTGGCCTTCGCCCCCGGCACCACCGCCCTGCGCTGCCCGTACTGCGGCCTCGAGCAGCAGATCGCCGCGCCCACCCGCCAGGTACGCGAGCTCTCCTACGAGGCGTTCCTGGCCAAGCCCCGCGTCCGGACCCTCGCCCCGAACCAGTTCACCTGCCCTGGCTGCGCCGCCCGCACGGAGAGCGACGCGATCTCCAGGACGTGCCAGTTCTGCGGCACGGTCCTGGTCGCCGACACCGCGAACGACAGCCAGATCGCCCCCGAGGCCGTGCTCCCCTTCGCGCTCGACCGCAACGGCGCCAGGAACGCGCTCCGCTCCTGGGTGCGCAGCCGCTGGTTCGCCCCCAACCGCCTCAAGAAGGTCACCGAGGCGGAGTCGATGAAAAGCACGTACCTGCCGCACTGGACGTTCGACGCGGGCACCGTCTCCGACTACGTCGGCCAGCGCGGCGAGCACTACTGGATCACCACCTCCTACACCGACAGCAAGGGCCAGAGGCGCACCCGAAGGGAGCGGCGGACCCGCTGGTACCCGGCAGGCGGGCGCGTGGCGCGTGACTTCGACGACGTCCTGGTCCCCGCCACTACCCAGGTGGACATAGAGGACCTGAACGAGCTGCAGCCCTGGCCGCTGAACCAGGCGGTGCCGTTCCACCCGAACTACGTGGCCGGGCACCACAGCCTGCGCTACGACACCGAGCCGCCGGTCGGTCTGGAGCAGGCCAAGGTCATCATGCGCGACGTCATCGACAAGGACTGCCGCAGGGACATCGGCGGCGACGTGCAGCGCGTCTTCTCGGTCGACACGCACTACTCGAACGTCATGTTCAAGCTGGTCCTGCTGCCGGTCTGGGTCGGAAACTACCTGTTCGGCGGCAAGGCGTACCAGGTGCTGATCAACGGCGCGAACGGCGAGGTCCAGGGCGACCGGCCGTACAGCCCGGTCAAGATCACGCTCGCGGTGCTCGCCGCTTTGGTGCTGATCGGCGCTGCCGTCTGGCTTTACCTGGCGGCCCGCACGTAGCCTGAGCGAATGCTCCGTCGCCTGCTGCGCGTCGCCCTCGCCCTCGTCGCACTCGGTTTCCTGGGGTACGGGCTGGCGAAGAACTGGGATGAGACCATCGGCGCCGTCGCCGCGATGTCGCCGTGGGCGGTGCTGGGGGCGTTCGCCGCGGTGCTGCTCGGCCAGTTCTTCATGCTGGTGGCCTGGCGGGAGATCCTGGCGGGGCTCGGCACGCGGGTGTCGCTGCGGATCGCCGGGCGGATCATGTTCGTGGGCCAGCTGGGGAAGTACATCCCTGGCGGTGTCTGGGCGTACGCGGCGATGATGGACCTCGGGCGCGACCACGGCAGCCCGCCCCGGCGCACGTTCGCCACGATCTCGCTGGGGCTGGTGATCAACCTCGGGGTCGCGATCATGATCGCGGCGGCCACGCTGAGCCAGCTGGAGGCGGTGCGCCGGGCGTGGTACCTGGTGCTGCTCGTGCCGGTGATCGTCGTGTGCCTCCACCCCAAAGTGCTCACCTGGGGTCTCAACCTGGCACTGCGCATCGCGCGCAAGGAACCGCTGGAGAGCGTGCTGTCCAGCCGCACGGTGTACGTCGCCGCCGCATGGACGACGCTCGGCTGGTTCGTGTACGGCCTGCACATCTGGCTGATCGCGGGGCGTTGGGACCTCTACCTCATCGCGACCGGCGCCTACGCGTTCGCCTGGGCGACGGGCATCCTCACCGTCGTGGTCCCGGCCGGGGTCGGGGTCAGGGAGGGCGCGCTGGTGCTCGTGCTCGGCCCCGTCATCGGCGCCCCGGCGGCGCTGGCGGTGGCGATCGTGTCACGGCTGGCGTTCACGCTGGCCGACGCGACCGCCGCGGGCGTCTCGTTCGTGCTCGGCCGTCAGGCGCCGAGCAGCGCCCCCGTGTACGCCGACCAGAACGGCTCCGGATCGACCGCCTTGACGCCCGACCGCAACCTCTCCGGCTCGCCCGAGGCGTAGAACCGCTCGATCGCCGCGCGGAGCGCCCCGACGTCGCCCGGCTCGACCAGCAGCCCGTCCACCCCGTCGGTGACGTGGTCGGCGAGCGCGCCGACGCGGGTGGCGATCACCGGCACGCCGTGCTCGTGGCCGAGCCAGACGTTCTGGCTGGCGGTGGCGTTCCGGTACGGGAGCACGAGCGCGTCCGCCTGGGCGAACAGATTCGGCACGTCCGCGGCGGCCACGTAGCCGGGGCGCAGCTCGACCCGGTCGCCGATGCCCAGCTCCTCGATCAGCGCCTTCGTCCCGTCGAGCCCGCCCCAGAACTCACCCGCGACCGTCAGCCCGATCCCCTCGGGCAGCGCCTTGAGCAGCAGATCCAGCCCCTTGTACGGCCGCACGATGCCGAAGAACAGCAGCCGGCGATGGACTTGGGTGGATTTTTCGGCATTCGTCGAGGGCAGGTGCGGCGGCAGCGCCGCCACGCTGACCGGCTTGCCCGTCAACCCCCTGGCCAGCCCGGCCTGCTGCTCGGAGTGGGTCAGGACGCCGTCGACCCGCTTGAGCAGCGCCTTCATGAGCGGCTCGTCGTACGGCTTGCGCTCGTGGGGCAACACATTGTGACAGAGGGCAATAGTCCGGACTTTTCGCCTTATCCCGTACAAAATCCCCAAATATGCGGGGACCTGCACCGGACTCAGCACGGCCAGCACCACGAGATCCGCCGACCGCAGCCGCTTGCCCGCGGAAACCCACCCGTCGGGCCGCCGCCAGTCGAGCCTGCGCACGGTGTCCGGAAAGGGCGTGCCCTCTGGCGCGGAGATCGTCTGCTGCCCCGGGTAGAGGAACGACGGATACTGCGCCCGCCACGACTCGATCACCACGTCATGCCCCTGGGCCGCGAGCCGGTGCGCCAGCTCGGTGGTGTGCTGAGCCCCGCCCCCCTTGTACGGATAGCTCGGGCCGACGATCGCGATCCGCACGCGCCTATTCTCCCCGCGACCGCACGATCAGGTCGGCCAGCAGCGCCACGGACCCGATCAGCATGCCGGACAGGAAGATCATGACGGTGTTGGCGGGGAAATAGAACGGGTGCTGGACCATGTCCCACACCCCCTTCACGAACCCGATGCCCACCAGCCACAACGCGGGCGGCATCAGCACCTTGAGCGGGTTGAAGTACATGATCATCCGCAGCACCTGCAGGATGTAGCGGTAGGCGTCGGACACGAAGCTGAACTTCGACTTCCCGGCCCGCTTGGCGTACTCGATCGGCAGGTAGTAGATGTCGTGCTGGTTGGACAGGAACGACAGCGTGATCGTCGTCACACACGAGAACCCGGGCGGGAGCAGCCGCAGGTAGGGCTTGGCCACCGTCCTGCGGAAGGCCCGCAGCCCGGAGTTGAGGTCGGGGATCTTCTGCCCGGCCAGCTGCTCGGCCACCTTGCGGATCACCCACTTGGCCGGGACCCGCAGGAGCTTGTGCGAGCCCTCCTCGCTGGTGCGCGCGCCCACCACCTGGTCGATCGTGCGGTCCTTCTCCAGGATCTGCACCAGCTCGGGGATGCGCTCGTTGGGGTAGGTCATGTCGGCGTCGGTCCAGACGACGATCTCGCCCCTGGCCTCCTGCGACCCGATGCGCCGCACGGTCCCGGCGCCACCGTTGCGGTGGAAGGCGCGGATGCGCAGGTGGGGGTATCGGGGAGCGGCCTCGTGCAGCCTGGCCAGCGTCTCGTCGGTCGAGCAGTCGTCCACGGCCACGAGCTCGTAGGTGTAGCCGCTCGAGTCCATGGCCCTCGTGATGCGCTCTACTTCGTCGATGACGTGATCCTGCTCGTTGTAGCAGGGCAGGACGATGGTGACGTACGGCGCTTCTTCCACGGCAGGTCCACTCTTGGGGGTCTCAAGCGTGCTCACGGGGCTTGAGGTTACTCTGCTCAACTCAAAGCCGAGTCCACGTGCGCCCAGTGGGAGCCCCTACTTCCAAGATCGCCCAGGGTTGCCGAGCGGTCAGGGCAGGGCCATCCAGGCGTTGATCCGCAGGGACCAGGTGCCGTTCGGGGCGTCCACGAGTGAGCGCTCGTCCTGGCGGCTGACCAGCGCCATCACCTGGGACGCCGGTCCGTACGGCGAGACCTGGCCGGCCTCGGCGGCCAGCACGACGGGGACGCGGCCCGTGGCCCGCACGCGCTCGATCAGGCGGCGCACCTGCGACTCAGGGGCGACGTCCGATCCCTTCTCCCGCACCACCTCCGCCGCCGGGCGGTCGCACATGCCGCGCATGAGCTGCGTGAACCGGTCGCTGGTGACCCGCTCCACGATCAGCACCGACGCGTTGGGCGGCAGCTTCGCGCACATCGCCGCCACGGCCGCCGCTTCCCCCCGCTCGACCGGGTCGAACGCGGTCCCGATCGAGGTGACGGCCGGCGGCACGAGAACGACCAGCACCGCCAGCGCCGTCCCCCAGCGCCGGAGCCCGGGGCCGGACAACCAGGCGGGACCGCGCCGTACGGCGAGGTCCCGTAGCCGGGTCTGCTCGCCCAGCCAGGCCAGCCCGTACGAGGCCAGCAGGATCAGCCCGGGGATCACGATGGGGACGAGGCGGCGCGCGGCCCACGGGTGGTCGGGGGTGATCTCGGGGCGCACCAGCGTGGTGACGGTGGTCCAGCCGACGACCGCGAGCGGCAGCAGCCACTCGAACGGCCTGCCGTCCCGCAGCAGCCTCCCTACCAGCACCGCCGCCGCCACTGTGGCCAGCACCACCACGGGCAGGCCGACGTACCAGATCACCCAGTGCAGGGAGTTCTCGAAGTAGAGCCGCGTGCCGTCGATGGGCAGGCCGTTGACCTGCTGGGTCTGCTCGATCATCAATTCCGTGCGCCGGTCGTCCAGCGTCGTGGGGATCCGGGTGACGGTCTGCAGCCACGGGCGGACGTACAGGCCGACCATGAGCAGCACCACCAGCGCGGCACCGGCCGTGGGGGCCCATTCCGGCAGGCGGATCCTGGCGAGCAGCGGGGCGGCGGCCGTGCCGGCCAGGGTGAGCAGGAGGACGGCGGCGCAGATGAGCAGCAGCGGATTGACCGAGCCCGACAGGTAGGACAGGTACGGCCGGGCGAGCAGGTACGCGGCGAGCATGCCGGCGCCGGCGCCCACGACGAGCCCGGCCAGCAGCGGCAGCCCCAGCGCCCCCTGCGGCCTGGCGAAGCGCCGCATCGCGATCAGCAGCCCCGCGAACGCCAGCACCGGCAGCACGTCCCGCAGCCCGTCCACCCTGACCAGCACGGCCAGCCCGAACACCAGCCCGGCCAGCAGCCCCCGCCCCCAGCCAGAACCGTCAGGTCTCAGCCCGCCGTGGCCCGTCCCGCCCGGTGCGCCCACCCGGGCGAGCGCGTCGTGCGCCAGGGCCAAGCCGCCGAACAGCAGGATCAGCGACGGGATCTCGCTGAACGTGCTGCGCGAGGTGTAGATGACCGGCATGCTCACCGCGAAGACGGCCGACGCCGGCCCCGCCCAGCGCGCCCCCGCCAGCCGCGCCACCACCCCGCCCACGGCGAGCACGGCCAGCCCGCCCAGGACGCCCGGTACCGCGAACGGCACCCCCAGCCAGTCGCCCACCGCGAACAACATGGGCGGCCCGGGCATGAACTGCGGCACCACCGCCCCGTCCACCTGGTAGAACCCGACGCTCTTGAAGACCAGCGCGGGATCGGCGCCGCCGAACGCCGCGGCCTGCGTCGGGATGGGCAGCGAGCCGTGGCCCGCGATCCAGGCCGCGTACTGCGCGTACGTCGCCGGATCCCGCCGGACGATGACCTGCTCGGCGTGCATGACCACGTTGAACACGCCCGACGCCACGGCCACCGCCACGACCCCCGCGACCTGCCGCGACGTGGCCTGGACCAGCTTGCCCGGCCGTCGCGTGCCGGCCCAGCACAGCAGGGCGGCGGCGGCCAGCCCGAGCAGCCCGGCCGGCAACGGTGCGAACCAGCCGAGCATCAGCAGTGGCAGCCCCGCCAGCAGCCAGCCCGCCACGGCGAGCGCGGGCACCACCGAGAGCGCGGCGAGCACCCGTCCGGGTCGATCGAGTTCCATCGGTGAGCGAGCGTATCCAACCAGAGGGGCCACTTCGACGAGCGCGCGGGCGCGGCTCCGAAGCGACCGAGCCCGCCGCCACGGAGTGGTGGCCATGAACACGCAGAATCGCGGGTAGCGTACGCAGGCAGCGGATTGTGCAGCGCGACGTGCCGGAGCGAAGCGGGAGGACGTGCGGGTGATGGCGGAGGCTCGCGCCGATGAGCCCGCGAAGACCGGCCGCGGCAAGCGCCGCATGCCACGCGACCTGGCCCGCTGGGGCGGCCTTGCGCGGGTCACGGATCCGTCCTGGTGGAAGCGGCACCGGTGGTTCCTGGCCGTCCTCGCCCTCGGCACGGCCCTGCGCGCCCTGGCGATGCTGGGCTACCGGCCGGCCCTGTGGTTCCCCGACTCCTACACCTACGTCGTCACCGTCTTCAGACCGCGCCCCGACCTGGTCAGACCGGCCGGCTACTCGATGTTCGTCAAGCTGCTCGAGCCGTTCCACAGCTTCGGGATGGTCGCAGTCACGCAGCACCTGCTCGGCCTGGCCACCGGCGTGCTGATCTACCGGGTCGCGAGACGGGCGCCCAGGTGGGTGGCGACGCTGGCCACCGTGCCGGTGCTGCTCGACGCGTACCAGGTGGAGCTGGAGCACCTGCTCGTCTCCGACACGCTGTTCATGTTCCTGGTCGTGGCGGCGGTGGCGCTGTGCGTGACGGAGCGGCGGGCCACGGTGGTCGCCATCGGGCTGCTGCTGGCGGCCGCCACCCTCACCAGGACCGTCGGCCAGCCTCTCATCGTGCTGTTCGCCGCGTGGTTCGTGCTGCGCAGGCGGGTGGGCCTGGCCGGGGTGCTGGTCGCGGCCGCGCTCGTGCCGGTCGCCGCGTACGGCGGCTGGTTCTACGCCACGTACCAGCGCGTCGGCCTCGTGGGGGCGAACGGCGCCTTCCTGTACGCCCGCACGATGTCGTTCGCCGACTGCGCCAAGATGGAGCCGCCGCCCGACCTCAGGGTCCTGTGCGACCCGCGCCCGCCGGAGCGGCGCCCGCCGTCCCAGGAGTACCTCTGGGGGAAGGAATCCCCTCTCGTGCAGCTGCCCGGCATCACGTTCACGAAGGTGAACGACGACCTGGCGGGCAGGTTCGCGATGCTGGCGATCACCAGGCAGCCGCTCGACTACGCCGCCTCGGTGCTGACCGAGCTGGGCCGCACCTTCACCTGGGGGCGCCCGGTCTATCCCGATCCCGAGATCTACGGCTACTACCAGTTCCCGGTGCAGGAGCCCGGACCACCTGGCCGCTATCCCGCACAGGTCGGCGCCGATTATGCCAAGCTCTACGAGCAGGGTGCGATCGGCACAAAGATCGTCGAGCCCTACGCCGGATGGCTGCGGGCCTACCAGGGCATGGCGCGGCTGCCCGGCCTGGTGCTCCTGGGGGCCCTGCTGGTGCCCCCGCTGGCGGCCGTCGCGCGCAGGCGCCGAGTGGGGCGCCTCGCCGGTGCCCCGGCCTGGCTGGTGCCCTGGTCAGCGGCCGTCGTGCTGCTGGTCACACCGGCCGCGGCGGCGGAGTTCGACTACCGGTACGTGCTGCCGGCCGTACCCCTGGCCTGTATGGCGGCGGCCCTGAGCACCAGGCCTGACGTGCTGAGACAGCCCGGAGACGATAATGAGTTTGGCAATGATATTCCACCCAATGTCCGGCTCTGAGTATGCTTTGCCGCGGAAACATCACGCCCGGGTCACGGCCGTTCCCCGCGGTCATGACACCTGGCACGCCGTACGTGACCTCGTCTCGTGGCGTGAGGCGACGAAGCCAGCGCGTCAGGCGCGAGAAGTGAGGCTAGGGGACGTATGACTGACTACAGGAGCGTGCCGGTAGTCGGCTCCGGGCAGGACTACAGGTCTGCCCCCACCCAGCCTGGCAGCAGGATGGCGCGCAGAGCGGCGGCCGCCGCGGCGCCGCCGCCCCCGCCCGACGACCGGCCACCGCGCAGCCACCGCGGCGGCGGTGGCGGCGGCCAGAACAAGATGCGCATCCTGGCCTGGGTCAGCATCGGCGTCACCACGCTCATGGTGGCCGGGGCGCTGACCGGCTACACCGTCTACCGCGACGCCTTCGGCAACATCAAGAAGAAGAGCGTCAACAACGACATCATCAACCCGCGGCCCCCGGAAACCGGCGCGCTCAACGTCCTGCTCGTCGGCTCCGACACCCGCGCGGGCAAGGACAACGCGAGGTACGGCCAGAAGCTCTCCAGGACGGCCGACGCGGGCGGCAAGCGCACCGACACGATCATCCTCATGCACATCTCCCCCAACCGGGACAAGGCACGCCTGATCAGTTTTCCGCGTGACTCGATGGTGCAGATCCCCAGGTGCAAGAACGAGACCACCAAGCAGGAGATGCCCCCGCGCCGAGACATGATCAACTCGGCGTACAACTCCGGCGGCATCGCCTGCACGATCTCCACGATCGAGACCCTCACCGGCATCCGCGTCAACCACTTCGCCGAGGTCGACTTCAGCGGCTTCAAGAACATCGTGGACGCGCTCGGCGGCATCGAGATCTGCCTGCAGTCCGGCGTCAACGACAAGGCCTCCAAGCTGGTCCTGCCGCCCGGCAAGAGCCTGCTCAACGGCGAGAAGGCCCTGGGGTACGTGCGCCTGCGCCACTACGGCGACGGCAGCGACATCCAGCGCATCAAGCGGCAGCAGATCTTCCTGAGCAAGGTCGTCGCCAAGGCCACCAGCAGCGATCTGCTCACCGACGTCGGCAAGCTCAGGGACTTCATCGCGGCCGCGGCCGGGTCGGTCACCATGGACCCCGAGCTGGCCAACGACACCGAGCAGCTCATCAACATCGCGCTGAGCGCCAAGCAGCTGACGGCCGGAGGCGTCAAGTTCACGACGATCCCGTGGACGCCCGACCCCGAGGACAAGAACCGCGTGGTCTGGAAGCAGCCCGACGCCAACGAGCTCTTCACCTCGATCAAGACCGACACCGAGCCCGCCGCCCCGGCGCCGTCCGCGAGCGCCAGTGCGAGCGCCAAGCCGAAGGTCACCCTCAAGCCCGAGCAGGTGAAGGTCCAGGTGCTCAACGGCACCAAGACCTACGGCAAGGCACGCGAGGTCGCCGAACAGCTGGCCAAGGAGGGCTTCAACGTCGTCGGCGTGGGCAACTTCGAGGCGGCGGGCGGCCAGAGCCTGGCCAAGAGCGAGATCCACTATGCCAAGACCACCACCTCGGCCCCCGACTACGCGGACACGCTGGCCGGAGCCGTCGTGCCCAAGCCCGCTCCGGCGGCGGGCAGGGTCACGGCCACCAACGCGCAGCCGTACACCCCCGCGACCCCCGTCACGAACGCTCCGCCCAAGGGCACTCCGGTGATCCAGCTCGTCGTGGGCGAGGACTTCGACTCGGTCAAGGTGACCAAGCTGCCCGACAGCGTCAACAACAGCACCATCACCGCGTCCGAGCAGAAGAACGTCTGCACGTGAGGCTCGCCGGGTCCGAGCAAGGGGCCGGGCGCGGGAGACTGGATGGGTGAGGGAGCGTCGATGGGAGCCCGACGGGCCGCTGGACGTGGGGCTGGCGTTGCAGCCCCACCGGCGCGGCGGCGGCGATCCCACCTGGCGCAAGACCGGTGACGGGGCAGTGTGGCGGACGTCCAGGACGCCCGACGGGCCGTGCACGCTCAGGGTGAGCGTCAAGGCCGGGTCCGTGCACGGGCAGGCGTGGGGGCCGGGCGCGGAGTGGGCGCTGGAGACGTTGCCGGCGTTGCTGGGCGCCCTCGACGACACTTCCGGATTTGTCGTCAAACATGAGGTCCTGGCGGATGCTGCCAGGAAATATCCGGGCGTGCGGATCGGGCGTACCGGGCGGGTCATGGAGGCCCTCGTACCGGCCGTGCTGGAGCAGAAGGTGGTCGGGCAGGAGGCGTGGCGGGCCTGGCGGTGGCTGCTGAGCCGGTACGGCGAGCCCGCGCCCGGACCCGCGCCCGAGGGCATGCGGGTCGTGCCCGAGCCCGTGGTGTGGCGGCAGATCCCCAGCTGGCACTGGCACCGCGCGGGCGCCGAGGCGGTGCGGGCCAGGACGATCGCGAACGCCGCCTGGCACGCCGACAAGCTGGAGGCCGCCGCCACCACCGAGGAGCTCGACCGGCTGCTGCGCGCGCTGCCGGGGATCGGGGTGTGGACGTCTGCCGAGGTACGCCAGCGTGCCTTCGGCGACCCGGACGCCGTGAGCGTCGGCGACTTCCATCTGGCCAAGCTCGTCGGCTATGCCCTGACCGGGGAGAAGACCGACGATCCCGGGATGTTGCGGCTGCTGGAGCCCTACCACGGACACCGGCATCGCGCCACGGTCCTGGTCTGGCTCACCGGCCTGCGCCCGCCCGCGCGGGGGCCGCGGATGCCGGTGCGCGACTACAGATCGTTCTGAGACGCGCCCCTGGGTGCGAGCGGCGAACCCAGCCCGTCGTACTGTGCCCGTATGAGTCTCGTCAGCGAATCCGCGCTCCGCCGCGCCCTCGCGCGTGCCCGTGACGGCAAGGCCCTCGACGTCACGGAGGCGACCGTCCTCCTGCACGCCCGGGGCGAGCACCTCGACGCCCTGCTCGAACACGCCTCCCGCGTACGTGACGCCGGGCTACGGGCGGCCGGCCGCGAAGGGATCATCACGTACAGCAAGAAGGTGTTCATCCCGTTGACCCGGCTCTGCCGGGACCGTTGTGGTTATTGCACCTTTGCCACCGCGCCGCACAAGCTGCCGGCGCCGTTCCTGAGCCCTGACGAGGTGCTGGAGATCGCCCGGCAGGGCGCGGCCATGGGGTGCAAGGAGGCGCTGTTCACGCTGGGGGACCGGCCGGAGGACCGCTGGCACCAGGCCCGCTCGTGGCTCGACTCGCACGGTTATGACGACACGCTGTCCTATGTGCGCGCCATGGCGATCCGGGTGCTGGAGGAGACGGGGCTGCTGCCGCATCTCAACCCGGGCGTGCTGAGCTGGCGTGACCTGCAGCGGCTCAAGCCGGTCGCGCCGTCCATGGGGATGATGCTGGAGACCACGTCGCGGCGGCTCTTCGAGGAGAAGGGCGAGGCACATTACGGGTCGCCGGACAAGGACCCGGCTGTGCGCCTGCGCGTCCTGGAGGACGCGGGCCGCACGAACGTGCCCTTCACCACCGGGATCCTGATCGGCATCGGGGAGACGGTCGAGGACCGGGCCGAGTCGCTCTTCGCCATCCGGCGGGTGGCACGCGAGTACGGCGGGATCCAGGAGGTCATCGTCCAGAACTTCCGGGCCAAACCGGACACGGCCATGCGGGGGTTGCCGGACGCCGACCTGGAGGAGCTCGCGGCCACCATCGCGGTGGCGCGCCTCGTGCTCGGTCCGCGCGTACGCATCCAGGCCCCGCCCAACCTGGTGGACTCGGAGTACGAGCTGATGATCCGGGCGGGGATCGACGACTGGGGCGGCGTGTCGCCTCTCACCCCCGACCACGTGAACCCTGAGCGTCCTTGGCCGCAGATCTCCCTGCTGGCTTCTCGTACCGCCGAGGCCGGGTTCGCGCTGCGGGAGCGGTTGACCATTTATCCCGAGTACGTGCTGGCCGGCGAGCCCTGGCTCGATCCCCGGGTGTCCGCGCACGTCGCTGCTCTGGCCGACCCCGGCACCGGGCTGGCCCGGGAGGACGCGGTGTTGCGGGGGTTGCCGTGGCAGGAGCCGGACGGGGGGTTCGCGTCTTCGGGGCGGGTCGACCTGCACGTGGAGGTGGACACGTCGGGGCGCACCCACGATCGGCGGGACGACTTCGACCACGTCTACGGCGACTGGGACGCCCTCCGCGACCGCCTCGCCCCTGCCTCCGCCGTCGGCACGGGGACGCCCAGTGACGTGCGGGAGGCGCTCAGGAGGGCGGCGGCGGACCCGGCAGGGTTGACCGACGCCGAAGCCGCGGCGCTGCTCCAAGCCGACGGAGAAGCGCTGGACGAGCTCGCCGCCATCGCCGACGAGCTCAGAAGGCAGACCGTGGGCGACGACGTCACGTACGTCGTCAACAGGAACATCAACTTCACCAACGTGTGCTACACCGGCTGCCGCTTCTGCGCCTTCGCCCAGCGCAGGACGGACGCCGACGCGTACACCCTGAGCCTCGACCAGGTGGCGGACCGGGCCCAGGAAGCGTGGGAGGCGGGGGCGACCGAGGTCTGCATGCAGGGCGGCATCCACCCCGATCTCCCCGGCACCGCGTACTTCGACCTGGCCAGGGCGGTCAAGGCCAGGACCCCCGGCATGCACGTGCACGCGTACTCTCCCATGGAGGTCATCAACGGGGCGAGCCGGACGGACATGTCCATCCGGGCCTGGCTGGAGGCGGCCAGGGAGGCGGGGGTCGACTCGCTGCCAGGAACGGCGGCGGAGATCCTGGACGACGACGTGCGGTGGGTGCTGACCAAGGGGAAACTGCCCGCGAGGGAGTGGGTCGAGGTCATCACGACGGCCCACAAAGTGGGCATTCCGACGACGTCCACCATGATGTACGGGCACGTCGACAACCACCTGCACTGGGTGCGGCACATCAAGCTGATCCGGCGCATCCAGGAGGAGACCGGCGGTTTCTCCGAGTTCGTGCTGCTGCCGTTCGTGCACACCAGCGCCCCCATCTACCTGGCGGGTGTCGCCCGGCCTGGCCCCACGGCGCAGGAGAACCGGGCGGTGCACGCGCTGGCCAGGATTCTCCTGCACGGCGCGATCAAGAACATCCAGTGCTCCTGGGTGAAGCTCCGCGACGACCTGTGCCGCCAGGTGCTCCAGGGCGGCGTGAACGACCTCGGCGGCACCCTCATGGAGGAGACCATCAGCCGGATGGCGGGCTCGGAGAACGGCTCCTACAAGACCATCAGCGAGCTGCGGGAGATGGTCGAGGTCACCGGCAGGCCGGTCAGGCAGCGCACCACCGAGTACGGCACTCCCGCCCAGGAACGGCTGGACGCCTCCCGGGCCAGTGACGGCGTGTGCAAGAGCGTCAGGAGAGTCCTGCCGATGGCGTAGCTATAACATGTTCTAGTAGGACTTGCGCCCGCTGTGGGAGGCGCTGCGAGAATCGTCACTCCCCTGGAGAGAGGTTCACCGTGCGCTTGGGTCGACACCGTGCCGCGCCGGCTCCCGAGCAACGCCGCAGGACGGCGTTGCAGCGCGGGATGCTGGCCGGGCTCACGGCCGTGGCCATCGTCGCCGGTGGTCTCGTCGTGGTGTTCGGCAGTGGTGGCGTGCTGTGCAGCACGCGAGAGCCCGTTCTGGTCAGCGTGGCGGCCGCGGTCGACGTGGCCCCGGCGGTCATGGAGGCCGCCGGGCGCTTCAACGAGACGAAGACGGCGGTGGGCGGCCGGTGCGTGCTGGTCCAGGTGACCGAGCAGCAGCCGGCCACCGTCCTGCGTACGCTGATCGGCGACCGCGCGGGCGTGCTGCGCGAGCGGCCGGACGGGTGGATCGCGGACTCGTCGGCCTGGATCAGGCTGGCCCGCCAGCAGGGCGCGAACGCGCTGCCCGCCGGTGAGAGCGTGGTGGCGACGTCGCCGCTGGTGTTCGCGACCCGCTCGTCGCTGGCCCAGCGCTTCTCCGTGGGCAGGACCGAGATGAACTGGCGGATGGTCTTCCCGCCGACCGTGCGCGGGCGGCTGCGGCCCAACACGAACGAGCCGGACGTCGTACGCGTACCGGACCCGTCACTGGCCGGGGCGGGCATCGCGACCGTGGCCGCCGCCAGGGACGTCGTCGGCACGGGACCCGGGGCGGACAGGGCGCTGACCGCGTTCGTACGGTGGGCGCAGGCCGGCTCCGCCCCCGATTACCGCAGCATGCTGGCGGCCGTGGACGACCACACGTTCTGGCAGCGCCCGGTCGTCATCGTCCCCGAGCAGTCGGTGTGGAACCACAACCTGCGCCCCTCCGCCGACCCGGTCGTCGCGCTGCACCCGCGCGAGGGCACGATCAACCTCGACTACCCGTACGTCGTCACCGCCGGCGACCCCACGGTGGCTGAGGCGTCCACGGTCTTCGCCGACTGGCTGAGGGGCCCGCAGGCGCAGGAGATCGTGCGGCGGGCCGGGTTCAGGTCGGGCGACGGCGCCCAGGGGCCGATCTCGCCAGGCCCGCAGATCCCCTCGACGGCGCCGAAGACCAGGCCGTCGGTGTCGCCGCAGGACATCGACGAGGCACTGCGCGCCTGGAGCCGGCTGGCCCCGCCGACGAACATCCTCGTCCTTGCCGACACCTCCAAGCACATGGCGGAGGGCCTGAACGGCACCACCAGGATCAGGATCGCACTGGACGCGGCCAAGATCGGGCTGCAGCTCTTCCCCGACTCGACGCACATGGGCCTGTGGGAGTTCGCGAATCGGGTGGACGGCGTCAAGAACTACCGGGAGCGGGTCGGGCTCGGCTCGATCAGTGAACCCGAGACGGGGCAGGTGATCCGCAAGAGCCGCCTCGTCGAGGCGACCGGCGGCATCGCCGCCCATCCCAAGCTCGACAGCTCGCTCTACGACGCGATACTCAGGGGCTTCCGCAAGGTCACCAGCGATTACCGCGAGGAGATGAACAACGCGCTCCTGGTGATCACGGCGGGCAAGGACGACGGCAAGGGCGCCGGGCTGCCGGAGCTCCTCGACACGCTGCGGCGCGAGTGGAACCCGGACAAGCCCGTACAGGTCATCATCATCGCCTTCGGCAAGGGGATCGATCGCGGCAGCCTGTCGCAGATCACTGCCGCCACGAACGGCTCCCTGCACGAGGCCCAGGAGCCGGGGGAGATCATCGACGTCTTCCTCGCCGCCCTGGCCCGCCGGCTCTGCCATCCCACCTGCGAACCGACCCCATGACAAGGGGGCGCCCTCAGGCGCCCCCTTGGGTCAGACCTTCTGCCAGAGCGCCGGGACGTTGGGCGGCTCCCAGCCGGCCAGCGCGGTGTGGGCCTGGATGCAGCGGTAGGTGACGCCGTTGTAGGTCACGACGTTGCCGACCGCGTACGCGGTGCCGGCCTTCCACGTGCCCGAAGGCGTCGTGGGCGTCGGCGTCGGCGTGGGCGTCGGAGTGACGGTCGGGGTGGGGGTGGGCGTCGGGTTGCCGCCACCGCCGCCGATCTGCAGGTCGATGCAGGAGTAGAAGGCGTTGGTGGTGTCGGAGATGTTCCAGATCGCCAGCACCTTCTGCCGGCCCGAATAGCCGGACAGGTTGACGGTGTGCGAGACCGTGGCGGGCGGCTGCTGGTTGTTGCCGCTGAAGACGGCCACCCGCGTGTTGCCGATGAAGTACTCGTAGTTGAGCGTGGCGTGCCTGGCGGTGAACGTCCAGTTGAAGGTCACCGTGGTGCCCACCTGCGCGGCGGGCCACGGCTTGCTCTCGTCGCTGAGCTGGGCGAACTGCGGCAGGTCGGCGTTGCAGCTGCGCAGCCCCTTCGGGCCCTCCACGCTCTGCGGCTCGTAGATGATGTCGCCGCAGTCGGGCACCTTGCCCTGGGCGCAGTTGGCCTGCCGGCTGGGCGGGGAGTTCACGTAGCCGTGCGCGAACGCGGGTGCGGTGTTGAACACCGTGGTGGCGAGGGCGATCACCACCACGGCGACTAACGTGAGAGTCCTTCTCATGGAAGAGCTCCTTTACATGGGGGGATGCTCCAAATGTAAAGGAAACTTTCCTAAGAGTAAATGGTCGGCTGACAAGGGGTTTCCCTGCTCCGTCAGCGCGTGACGATGAAGTCGTCCGGGTCGCGGGGCGCGCGGTCACGCGGCGGGGCGGCCGCGTGCCCGACGGCCACGCAGCCCATGGGGTCCCACGAGCCGGGCAGGTCGAGCACCTCGCGGACGACCGGGCGGCAGAACATCGTGGACGACACCCACGCCGAGCCGAGCCCCTCCACGGCGAGCTGGATGAGGAGGTTCTCGACCCCCGCGCCCGTCGCCACCACGAACATCTCCCGCTCCGAGGCGTTGCGCCGATCGTCCCGGTAGGTGTGGGAGCCCTCCATCACCAGGCACGGCACGATCAGATAAGGCGCGTTACGCAGCACGTCGCCCCGCTTGATCCGCTTGGCGATCGACTGCTCGCTGAACCCGTCGCCGCGCAGGTCCTCGATCCAGGCCTCGCGCATGGCGTCGAGCAGCTTGGTCCGCGTCTGCGGCGACTCGACCAGCACGAACCGCCACGGCGTCGTGTGGTGCGGCGCGGGCGCCGCGATGCCCGCCGCCACCGCCCTGCGCACCTTCTCCGGATCGACAGGCCGGTCGGAGAACTCCCTGATGGTACGGCGGGCGAACACGACATCCCGCGACCCGTAACGGAACAGGTCGTCGTCAGCGGCCCGCACCAGCGGCCTGACCCCGGGCCCGTCGTCCTCGGTGACCAGGTGGGACAGCCCGCGTACGATCGCCACCGGGACCCCGCCGAGCTTGCCCTTGACCAGCTCGGCCGCGCCCGCGATCTCGTCGGCCAGCGCCGTGACGGTGGCGTTGAGCTCGTTGCCGTAGCCGTCGGACGTGCCGCGGAAGTCGTCGAGCGGGCGCACGCCCGCCGCCCCGATGGCCACGTCGGTGAGCCCGTTGCGCCACGGGCGGCCGAACGTGTCCGAGACGATCACGCCCGCGCGCACGGGCAGGCCCTTCCTGATGCGCCTGGCCGAGGCGTCGGGGTCCTCGGGCAGGAGCAGCACGGTGCCCGGCTCGGTGTTGGAGGCGTCGACCCCGGCGGCGGCCATGACGAACCCGTGGCGGGTCTGCGAGATCACGGTGTCGCCGCGCCTGGCCACCACGCGCTCGGTCTCGTCCTCGATCGCCTGGACGCGGTCGGGCGCCTGGCGGATCCGGCCCTCGGCCTTGCTCACGATCTTGGAGGTGACGACGACGATGTCACCGTCGCGCAGGCCGGCGTCCTGGAGCAGGGCCGCCACGTCGTCCCCCGGCCGCACCTCGCCGATGCCCGCCACGGCGATCACTTCCAGCCGCAGCGGGGTCCGGGCGTCCTGGTCGGTCATCGGGCGAGCTCCTTGGCGAGGTCGAGGGCGGTGCGGGCGATGTCGGCCGCGGCGTCGGCGTCGTGCATGAGGATCGGCCGGGCGACCACCCGGACGCCGTCGAGCGCGGCCCCTTCGTCCTGCTCCGCCACCAGCCACCCGTCGATCAGCTCCGAGCCGTACAGCTCGAGGACGGCCTGCGCCGTCGTCTCCACCCCGATGGTCGTCAGGCAGGCGTCGGCCATGCCCCTGACCGGCGCGCCGCCGATGATCGGCGAGACGCCGACCACGGTCTTGGGGAGCAGGGCGTCGCGGATGCCCGGGACCTGCAGGATCGTGCCGATGCTCACGACCGGGTTGGAGGGCGGCAGGATCACCACGTCGGCCTCCTCGATGGCCTCGAGGACGCCCGGCGCGGGCTTGGCCGTGTCGACGCCCACCAGCGCGAACGACTGCGCCGGGATCGAGGCGCGCAGCCGTACCCACCACTCCTGGAAGTGGACGGCGCGCTTGCCGCGCTCGTCCTCGATCACCACGTGGGTCTCGCAGCGGTCGTCGGTCATCGGCAGCAGCCGCACGCGCGGCTGCCAGCGCGCGCACAGCGCCTGCGTGATCTGCGACAGCGGGTAGCCGGCCTCAAGCATCTGCGAGCGCACGATGTGGGTGGCGAAGTCGCGGTCGCCGAGCCCGAACCACTGCGGCTCCACGCCGTACGCGGCCAGCTCCTCCTTGACGACGTGGGACTCCTTGGCCCGCCCCCACCCCTGCTCCTCGTCGATGCCGTTGCCCAGGGTGTACATGACGGTGTCGAGGTCGGGGCAGACCCGCAGGCCGAACAGGGTGATGTCGTCGCCCGTGTTGCCGATGACCGTGATCGAGGCGTCTGGCGCGGCCGCGCGCAGGCCACGCAGGAAACGGGCGCCGCCGATGCCGCCCGCGAGTGACACGATGTGCATGCCGACCAGTCTTCCACCGGCCCCTGACAGGCCCTTCCCGGGTGGCGTTTTACCCGACCTGTTATGAGAGAAATGCCAGCTGTAGGCCGAATTGGGATGTAGGAGGTTCCTGGGACTCCCGCCGCGCGAGTCAGTGATGTGGCAAACTCCCTTCGGACCAAAGGGGTCGGTTGGGGGTAGTTGTGAGCAAATTTGACGTCGCGCGGCTGAGGGATCCGGCCGCCTGGATCATGCTCGTCGCCGGATTGCTGACCGTACTGCTGACGATGGGCGACATCCTGGCCGGCTCGTCCGGGTTGGCCCTGACTGTACGCGCCGCCAGGAACGCCCTCGACCTGACGAACCCCGTCGTGACGGCACTGCTGCTGGGCGCCGTGCTGCTGGCCACCAAGGTCGGCGAGCCGTCGCCCAAGGCCAAGCTGATGATGTACGTGTCGGCGGCCGGCCTGCTGCTGGCCTCGTTGTTCGGCACGTTGTCGCTGCTGCTCGGCCTTTTCGCCGGGATCGGCGGCTGGGTGACGGTGCAGCTGGTGCTCCTGGGCGTGCCCTACGTCGCGTTGACCGCCATCGCGCTCGTCTATCTCCTCCCGCAGGTCCTCCCGGAACGGCCCGCCGCGCAGCCCTACCAGCAGCCGCAGTTCGGCCAGCAGGCCCCATATTTCGGACAGCAGCCGCAGTTCGGCCAGCCCGAGCAGCCCCAGCAGGGCTACGGCCAGCCCCCTTACGCCCAGCAGCCTCATTCGGGCCAGCAGCCGGGTTACGCTCAGCAGCCGCCCTCCGGCGGGTACGGCCAGCCCCAGCCGGTCTCGCAGCCCGGGTTCGGCCAGCAGCCCGAGTCGGGCCAGTACGGCCAGCAACCCCCGTCCGGTCAGTACGGCCAGCAGCCCCCGTCGGGTCAGTACGGGCAGCAGCCGCCGAGCTTCGGCGGCCAGCCCGAGCCCCAGGCGGCCCAGCCCCAGCACCCCGAGCCGCAGGCCGCCGCGCCGCAGCAGGCCGAGCCGCCGTACCAGACGCAGCAGATCAGAGGCGCCCTGCCCGCCGCCCCCTCGGACCAGGGCCAGCCGGACCAGTCGTACTCGCCGCAGACCTTCGGCCAGTCGGCCTACGCCCCCGCCGACACGGCCCCCTCGGTCCAGGACTACAACACCCCGCCGGCCGCCGAGTACCAGCCCGCCCCGTACGTGCCCGCGGACAGCCAGCCGAACGTCTACGGCCAGCCGAGCCCCAACCCCTACGCGCCCCCCGCGGCCGAGCAGCCCAACCCGTACGCGCCGCCCGTGGACCAGCCGAACCCCTACGCGCCGCCCGCGGACCAGCCCAACCCCTACGCTCCGCCCGCGGACCACCAGAACCCGTACGCCCCGCTGGACGCCGCGGCCAACGCCTTCACCGGCCAGGCATTCCAGACGCCGCCGGCCGACACCGCTCCGAGCGTCCCGTACCCCCCGGCCGCCGAGCAGCAGCCGCACTTCGGTCAGAACGCCTTCGACTCGCAGGGCGGTCAGCCGTTCACCGGTTACTCCGGCCACGAGTACGCCGCGCCGTACCAGGAGCCGGAACCGCCTGTGGACCCGCGGTCCCAGCAGCTCATGGACGCCTACCAGCAGGCCGAGACGTACCAGCACTCCACGGGCGGCACCCAGCCCGAGCTGCACGTGCCCGACTACTCCAACCAGGCGCCCAGGCCGTACGACGACCCGTTCGGCCACCCGCAGCAGCCCGCGCCCGGCGGATACGAGCCCCAGCAGGGCCAGTACCAGCCCACGCACCAGCAACAACAGCAGCAGCAGCCGGGCTGGCCCCAGGCGGAGGGCGGCGGAGATGCGACGATGCGGCTCGACTCCGCACCTTTCGGCAGCGGCTTCGGCACCCGCCCGGGCGACGACCCGATCGACCCGACAGCCATATACACCCCCAACGAGCCACGCAGGTAACGGACCGGCAATGAACGGCTAGAGAGAAGGTGGGGCGACGGGCGGGTGTCTATCCCGCCCTGGTACGGTTCGGACCGCTGACACGTTGAAGGTGCCTTGCCGACGCCGAGAGCAAAGGGTGTTGGCCGGGTGCGAACATCACATGCCAAGCACACCGGGGCGAGCTCTGGTCTTTCCCCGGATAGCTGCATGCCGCTTGACGTCAGCTACGGCGCACGCGTGTAATTACAACCATGTTGTTACGCCTTCCGGTGGGTGGGTAATAAGGAAGGCGTCCATGGGGGGCTCCATTGCGGGCGGGCGGCAGGGAGGTGTGCAGTGACCGATCCGGTCATCGCACAGGATCAGCTTGACGCTGAAGAACTCGGCTGGCAGGAGCGCGCGTTGTGCGCGCAGACGGATCCGGAGGCGTTCTTCCCGGAGAAGGGCGGCTCCACCAGAGAGGCCAAGAAGGTCTGCCGATCGTGTGAGGTTCGTGCCGAGTGTCTCGAATACGCACTCGAGCACGATGAGCGGTTCGGCATCTGGGGAGGGCTGTCCGAACGAGAGCGCAGACGGATCAAGCGCCAGGCCGTTTAGGTATATGGCGAATGGGGTCACGCGGGCGACCGTGTGACCCTTTTCGCATGTCAGCGGAGCGGGCCAGGGGGTTCCTGGGGGGACAGTATGGTCCTCTGCAAGGGGGCGCTTCGCGCGATGAGAGCTCGGGCAGCGCCCTGTGGGGGCAAGCCCCCACACCCCCGGCGGGGACCTGCCGGTCCCCGCACCCCTCGGACGTGACCCGGTTTAACACATGGCAAGATGCCTGACCGAAAGCTGGACGACGGCCGTGGTGTCCACGGTGACAGAGAGCCGGAACGTGCTGCGAGCTACGAAGCGACGATCGCCATCAACTCTGCCAGTCGTGAGTCATTCCACTGTGCCGGGTGATTTTTCCGCATCAGTGACTTGCTGATACGACAGTTCGTACAGGTGGCCGCCTTTGATCAGGACCGATGCCTCCACCGGCTGCCTGAGGTCGCTGTAGACCACCCGGAACTGCCCTTCACCAGTCCCCGAGTCCCGAAGAACTCGGCGGAACCGGGCATCACCACGTACGTCCATCCGCCCTTGCCCTGGCTCTTCAGCAACGTCGCCGTGAACTCCTTGTCGAGCTCGTGGACCACGTCGTCCCCTCGCGCCGTGACAGCCATCACCGCTCTCCCTTCGGCTCTTCGACGATCTCGAAGCCGTTGCCGTCCGGGTCGCGGAAGGAGAACATCGGCGGGATGCCCTCCCACAGCAGCAGCTCACCCACGTCGACCCCGCGCGCCACCAGCTCCTTGTGCAGGGACGCAGCGTCCGCCGTGGTCAGCCGGATGCCGGTCTCGACGCCGGCCGCCTTACCTGGACCTGCCGGAACGAGTGCGATCGCGGTCACCGCGCCCGGCGGCGCGACCTCGATCCAGCGCCCACCGAGCTGCTCGACGGGCGCGTCCAGCCGTTTCTCCAGCCCCAGCGTGCCCACGTAGAACTCGACGGCCCGGTCCTGGTCGGTGACGGGGACGCCGATGGTCCTGACGCCGTGGATCGCGGTGCTCACTTGCTCGCCCACTGCGGGCCTCCTGTCGTTCGGTGCATCCAGGTGGACTCGTGAGCTGCCCGAAAATCATCGCGGATCCGGGGTGCTGCCTTGCCGCGGCACCGCCTTGGAACCCATCACGGCGGTCAAGGCGGTGCCGCGGATTCAGGCTTGCCTCACTCCTGCGCGGGCGGGGTGTCGGTGGGTCCGACGGCCAGCACCGCGATGTAGGAGGTGCGCGGCCCGCCGGGTACCTCGTAGCCCTCTCCAGCCAGCGGCTGGCCGCTGGCTGGGTCGATGATGATCCGGCTGGTCCCCGGGATGCCTTCCGATTCGTCGCTCGTGCGCGTGAACGCCTGCCCCTTGCGCCCCAGCGGATCGGTGACCTCTCCCAGCGACCGGACCCCGGGCACATCGGCCAAGATCCGGTAGGAGGCCGCGCGGACCTGCGGCGACACCGGGCCCTCCGGGTGGAGGAGCACCATGCTGACCGCGGCCCACAGCTGTGCGGCGTCACCTTCCACCGGCCCGCCCAGGCCATCGGAACGAGTCCAGTGGAGGAGTTGCTCCTTGAGCCGTGCCGGATCGGCGGACAACTTCCTGACGTCCAGACCGGGGTGGGAAGTCATGAAACCCGCCAGGTCACCCGCCATCCGCACGGTCTCCATGCGCTCTTGCGGCCGAGTGTCGAAATCAGGGCACGGACCGGAGGGTTGTTCCACGGTGACCTTCCCGTCAGGCCCGGTCTTGTAGAGCTTGCCCTTTGTGCACGGCCGCGGCACCCGGGTAGGGCTGCCGGCCGCGCGCCAGGCGGCCGCGTCCTCGGCGCTGACCGGCGCGGCCCCCAGATTCTGGTACGCGTACCAGCCATCGTCGTCCTTGGACGTGGGGTACCACCAGGCGTCGATCCGGCGACTCAGCATCGAGTAGGGCCGCTGCGGCGAACCTAACTTGGCGACTCCGCCGGTCTCCACCTTGAAATGGGTGTAACGTCCCTGCGCCTCCTGGGCCTCGCTGCTGGTCGCGGCGAGGATCAGCAGTTCTCTGGCGCTGGCGGGTCCAGCGGAGGGGATCCCGATGACCAGCGCGAAGACGACCGCCAGCGACACGGTGGCGGCCCATCCGCCGTAGAACAGCGGCCTCCTGCCGTAGAGCAGCCGCTTGGCCGGGCTGCGATGTCCGCTGCCGCCCTCATGGGCGAGCCGGAGGAAACGGGCGCGCCCCGCCGCCGCCTCCCGCGGTGTGGGCTCCGGCTCCGCGAACACGGCCTCGATCACCTTCAGCTCGTCCATCACCACTCCCTCATCGGGTTGACGTCACCCAGGGCGTTGCGCAGCTTCTTCCTCGCCCTGTTGATCCGGGACCCGACGGTCCCGACCGGTATGTCCAGCGCGGTAGCGATCTCCTCGTAGCCGAGCCCGCCGAACACGAGCAGGAACACCACGTCGCGATCGCCCTTCGCGAGCCCTTTCAGCCCGCGCACCAGCTCCGGCCTGCTGGCCTGCGCCGCAAGCTGCGAGGTCACGCGGTCCTCGTGGCCCTCGGCGGAGCTCTCGGCCGTGACCTTGCTGAGCGCGTTCAGCCGGCGGCCTTCTCTGCGGCGGTGCCGGGCCACGACGTTCGTCGCGATGCCGTATAACCAGGACCGCACGGTGCCGCGCTGGGGATCGAAGCCGCCCCTGCTGTTGAACGCGATCAGGAAGGCGTCCGCGACCAGGTCTTCGACATGCTCGCGGCCGAGCCGCGCGGCCAGATACCGGTAGAGATCTTTGAAGTACCGGTCGTAAAGGAGCGCGAAAAGGTCGGGATCGTCCAGCGACCGCTCAACCACGGTGACGTCTTCCATCACGTCACTGGCGTCTGGTGGTGCAGTCATGGCTTCCTTTCGAAGGGAACTGACGCCCACAGTTCGCCGCTCGGCCGGTTTTCTTCACGCCCACCGCCGTACCGCCTTCGGTCCCAGCCGCCAACCGTTCGCGGCGTCGCAGCCGAGCTCGCCGAGTCCCTTCCGAACGGAAGCATCACCTGGTGTCACGCCGCGAGCGCCGACCACGTGGCCGTCGCGCTCGGAGGAGAACTCGCCAAGTGCCGCGCCTCGCTCCCTCTCGGCGGCGAGTGGCGAGGCGGGGCATCACGTTGATTTATCTGGTCGAGCAGGGCGTCGGGCCGGTCGTGTCCCGGGATCAGCCGGTGAAGTCCGCGGCGTGGTCCCGCGCCCAGTCGGCGAAGGTGCGGGCGGGGTGGCCGGTCAGCTCATGGACGGCCTGGGTGATCTCGACGGGGCGGCCGTCGTTGGACTGCCACCAGTCCAGCAGCGGGTCGGCGTAGGAGGCGGGGATGTACTCGGCCATCTCCGCCTTCCATTCCTGGCGGCTGAGCTGCTTGACCGTGATGTCCCGGCCCGTCACCTCGGCGAGGATGTCGATCTGCTGGGCGAAGGTGAGGGATTGCGGGCCGGTCAGCGTGTACGGCCGGCCGCCCAGGTCGGGGTCGGTGAGCACGGCGAGAGCGGCCTCGGCGACGTCGGCCTCGTGGATCGGGTCGTTGTGGGAGCCGGGATAGGGCAGGCCGACGGGCTGGCCGGACTTGATGGACCAGGCCCAGCCCAGCGTGTTGCCGGCGAAGGACCCGGGGCGCAGCGAGGTGGCGCGGACCGGGGAGGCTTCCAGAGCCCTCTCTGCCTCCAGGTGCGACTTGGCGAGCGGGCTGCTGTCAGGGTCGGGGATGAGGACCGCGGAGGAGGACAGCAGCACGATGTGCTCGACTCCGGCGCGTGCGGCCTCTTCGGCGAAGGCGTCGGCGCAGGCCGGTTCGGCGTACAGGAAGACCGAGGTCACCCCCTTCAGCGCGGAGGGGAAGGTGATCGGGTCGGTGAGGTCGCATCTGACGGTCTGCGGGTCGCCCGGCGTGCTGGAGGCAGGGCGGACCTCCAGGCCGCGGTCGCGGAGCAGGGCGACGAGGTTTCTGGCGACGGCGCCGCGGCTGCCGGTGACGAGAACGGTCATGGGGGTGTTCCTTTCGAGGACGTGACATTGCGTGGTGGTCGCCGCATCAGGCCGCAGCGGATGAGCGTGGTGACGGCCACCCGGCGAGGCTGCGCACCGCGGCCGTGGCCTGGGCGGCGGTGCGGGAGCCGAAGTAGACGGAGGTCACCGGCAGCGCCGGCCGCGGTGTCTCCCTGGCGATAGGATATATACGTGACACACATTGTGTGCCGCACAAATATTGTGTGACGCACGTAAACTTGGAGCATGGAGGGCCGGATGTCAAACCGAGCCGAGTTGATGGCGCGTGTCGTCACCGAGAGCCGGCGGCACTACGCCGCATATGTGCTGTTCAACCAGGCACTGGCCGACCATCTGGGCCTGCACTCCACCGACCTGCAGTGCGTGTCCCTGCTCGACCTCGAGTCCGGACCGGTGAGCACCGGGGAGATCGCCGCGCTGACCGGCCTGACCCCCGGCTCCGCCTCACGGTTGGTCGATCGCCTGGAGAAGGCGGGCTTCGTCGTGCGCCAGGCCGACCCGCAGGACCGCAGACGCGCCCTGGTCGCCCTGGCACCCGACGCGCGCGCCAGGATCGGGGCGGCCTGGGCCATTCCCGGCAACGCCTTCGGAGAAGTCCTCGACCGTTATGACGACGACAAGCTCGAGGTCATCGCCGACTACCTCCGTCGCGCCTCCGACGTGGGTCATGACCAGGCGCGCCGCTTCACCTCCGGCAGTTCCTCCTCGACTCCGTCTCCTGATCGAAGTTGAAGAAGCCGCTGGAAACGCTGAGGGCTGAATGCTCGTTGAGGGATTGTCTACAGCGACTTCAGACGGCCGGTGGAGGAGTCGGTCCTCATCTAAAAGCAAGCACCTCTGCGAATTGTCCTGTCAGGTAGTCGGGCTGCGTCCGAGGGGTGCAGCCCCAGAGAGGCAGCCCGAGCTCCCGTGGTGTTGGACCTCGTACGAGTTTCAGCGGCGGTCGTCGTAGCCGGGGTCGACGGTTTCCGGGGAGAGGCCCAGGAGGGTGGCCACCTGTTCCACCACCGTGTCGTGGACCATGGCGCCCAGGGTGTCCCGGTCTCTCGCCCTTGCCTCCAGTGGCCGCCGGTACACCACGATCGACGCCGGCTTCTGGCCGCTTGCCGCGTCCGCGCGGCCGAACGGGATCGGGTCAGGGCTCAGGCTGGGGCCGTCGCCCAGCTCGCTGAGCGGCGGGACCTCCTCCACCGCGAACTCCACCGCCGACAGCTGGCGCTCCCAGCGGGGGCGGAGCCGGTCCACCGCGTCCAGCACGAGGTCGTCGAAGCGCTCGCTGCGGGACTTGGCCATGGGCACGTGGGAGGGGGCGAGCGGGCCGCGGAGGCCGCGACCGTGGCGATCGCGCCGTCGGGGACCGCGCTTCTGAGTCACGAGGAAAGTCTAAGGGTCCGGTCCGGTGGCTCGGGGGAGTGGTGTCGTCCCGGAACGCATGTTTCCGAGGTGCTCCCTACCTTGGGCAGCGGTCGTCTGGGGGGCCGGGGGCATGGGAGCGGAGGACGGGGGCTCGGGGGAGCCGCGCAGGGGGGGTTCCAGGGGGCCGGGTTGCGGGCGGCGGGCAGAGCGTGGAATGCGCGCCCGGAATAGGGCTCCCGGGCGGTGCCCAGGATGGGTGATCCCCCGTTGATTTCGGGGTTTCCGGGGCTGGGGTCTTCGGGGCATGGGGGTGGAAAGGCTGTGACAGGTGTCCGAATTGTGGCGACACGCTCGTTAAGAGCGCTGAGATAGTGGCGCCTCGCACTCTTACCAGATACGGTCCCTCCGTGAGCCCCGTCCGCCGCTGTTCCCGCACCGCCTGCAGTCAGCCTGCCGTCTTCACGCTCACGTACGTATACGCCGACTCGACCGCTGTTCTCGGCCCCCTGGCGACGTACGCGGAGCCACACTGTTACGACCTGTGCGCCGAACACGCCGAGCGGTTGACCGCTCCCCGCGGCTGGGAGGTGGTACGGCTGCCGACGGACGGTGCCTCCCCGAGTTCCGACGATCTCGAGGCGCTGGCCAACGCGGTCAGGGAGGCCGCGCGGCCCACGCCGTCCGGTGGCGGTGAGCCGGTCGGTCAGGGCGTCGAGGTCGGCCGCAGAGGGCATCTGCGCGTGCTGCGGTCAGCCCAGCAGCACCGCGACCGGTAGGCCGCCCCACCCCATCCGGCTGAGGCCTGGCACACCTGGGCCACCGGCGGATTCCGGCTGCGCGCCCATGCCTTCCGCCACGATGGGAAACGTTCCCGGACCCTATGTCCCACGCAGGATCGCTAAGCTGACGAAAGACGCTCGAAAAACACGGAGAAACGACCTAAGGGCGGAGCTGGAGAGTGGGCGACCTCGCCAAGATCTTCAAAGCGTACGACGTTCGCGGCGTGGTGCCCGACGAGCTCGACGAGCTGACCGCCGAGGCCGTGGGGGCCGCCTTCGCCGAAGTCACGGGGGCCGAGTCGGTGGTCGTCGCGCACGACATGCGCGAGTCCTCCGTGCCGCTGGCCGACGCGTTCATCCGGGGTGCCCGTTCGCGTGGCGCCGATGTGGTGCACGCGGGGCTCGGCTCCACCGATCTGCTCTACTACGCCAGCGGGAGCCTCGGGTTGCCCGGCGTGATGTTCACCGCCAGCCACAATCCCGCCCGCTACAACGGCATGAAGATGTGCCGGTCCGGCGCGGTGCCGATCGGCGGTGACACGGGGTTGCGCGAGATCCGCGACAGAGCCGCCGAGCTGGTGGGCGTCACAGCCACGGCCGGCGGGTCGTTGATCGAGAAGGACCTGCTGCAGGGCTACGCGCACCACCTGCGCACGCTCGTCGATCTCACGCGCGTCAGGCCGCTCAAGGTCGTCGTCGACGCGGGCAACGGCATGGGCGGGCACACCGTGCCCGCCGTGTTCGAGGGCCTGCCGATCGAGCTGACCCCGCTCTACTTCGAGCTGGACGGCGCCTTCCCCAACCACGAGGCTAACCCCATCGAGCCGCAGAACCTCGTCGACCTCCAGCGGGCCGTGGTCGAGGGCGGCGCCGACATCGGGCTGGCGTTCGACGGCGACGCCGACCGGTGCTGGGTGATCGACGAGCGGGGCGAGTCGGTTTCGCCGTCGGCCGTGACGGCGCTGGTCGCGGCGCGGGAGCTGGCCAAATATCCGGGAGCGACGGTCATCCACAATCTGATCACGTCGCTCGCGGTCCCCGAGATCGTACGTGAGCACGGCGGCGTGCCCGTGCGCACGCGGGTCGGGCACTCGTTCATCAAGGCCGAGATGGCCCGGACGGGCGCCGTCTTCGGCGGTGAGCACTCGGCCCACTACTACTTCCGTGACTTCTGGTTCGCGGACTCCGGGATGCTGGCGGCGCTGCACGTGCTGGCCGCGCTCGGCGAGCAGGAGCGGCCGCTGTCGGAGGTGGTGGAGGTCTACTCCCGCTACCACGCCTCGGGCGAGCTCAACAGCGCCGTGGCGGACCAGGGCGACGCGTTGCGGCGAGTGCGGGCGGCGTTCACGGGACGGGGGGAGTTCGACGAGCTCGACGGGCTGACCGTGACCGGGCCCGGCTGGTGGTTCAACCTGCGGGCGTCCAACACCGAGCCGCTGCTCAGGCTGAACGCCGAGGCGGCCGACGAGACCGAGATGAAGGCGATCAGGGACGAGGTTCTCGCGATCGTGGGAAGGGTGTCAGAGTGAAGATCGACGACTGGCTGCTGGAGATCCTGGCCTGCCCGGCGTGCAAGGCTCCCCTGCGCGCCGAGACCGAGGCCGAGGAGCTGGCCTGCACGGGCTGCGGCCTGATCTATCCGGTACGGGATGACATTCCCGTCCTGCTCGTCGACGAGGCCAGGAAGCCGTGACCTGGGAGCCGGAGCGGCTCGACGACCAGCGTCACCTCAGCGAGGCCGACCCTGGCGGCATGCTCCCGGCGGTGGCCGCCTCCGCGGCCCACGTACGCACCGGCTACCGCACGGCCGTCGAGGCCGAGGTCGTCGCCCGCCTGGCCGGCCACGGGCGCCCGCGGGCCATCGTGGTCGCGGGCGTGGGCGGCTCGGGCATCGCGGGCGACATCCTCGCGGCGATCGCCGGCAACGGCGCGCCGCTGCCGATCGTGTCCCTGCGCTCCTACCAGCTCCCCGGCTGGGTGGGCGCCACCGACCTGGTCATCGCCGTCTCCGGCTCCGGTGCGGCCGAGGAGACGCTGTCCGTCGCCACCCAGGCCGTGCGGCGCGGCTGCACGCTGCTCGGCGTGGGCGCTCCGGGCTCCCCGCTGGAGGCCATCGCCACCCAGGCGTCGGCGCCGTACGTGCCGGTGCCCGTCACCGGACAGTCCAGGGCGAACCTCTGGCTGCTGACCGCCCCCATCATCGTGGCCGCCGCCGGGCTCCGGCTCGTGCAGGCCGACGCCGACGTGTTCGAACGGGTGGCCAAGACGCTGGAGGACATGGCGCACCGGTGCAGGCCGTCCAGCGAGTCGTTCATCAACCCGGGCAAGTCGCTGGCCATGGACCTGGCCGAGAGCGTGCCGATGATCTGGGGGTCGTCGGCCTTGGCGTCGGTGGCGGCGTACCGGATGGCCTGCCAGCTCAACACGAACGCGAAATATCCCGCCATCTACGGTGAGTTGCCCGAGGCCGACCACAACCAGATCGTGGCCTTCGACGGGCCGATGGCCGAGCGCGACATCTTCGCCGACACGGCCGGGCGCACGCTCAAGCTCGTCATGCTGCGTGACGTCGAAGAGCATCCGCAGGTGACGCGGCGGCGCGAGGCGTCGGTACGGCTCGCGAACGATCGCGACGTGCCGGTGACGGAGCTCGTGGCGGAGGGCGTGCACCCGCTGGAACGGGTGGCCACGCTGATCGCGCTCGGCGACTACGCGAGCACCTATCTGGCGCTGGGATATGCCGTCGACCCGACCCCTGTGTCGGCGATCACGGAGCTGAAGGCCAGAATTTCGCAATAGGATCCCTTTTCAGGCCTTTGTACGTGATCTTTATGAGTGGAGAAGATCGGTGAGCGCGAGCGGCGGAACGAAAGCGATCATTGCGGCATTGACCGCGAACCTGGCAATCGCCGTGTCCAAATTCGTGGCCGCGTTCTTCACGGGGTCCTCCTCGATGCTGGCGGAGGGCATCCACTCGGTGGCCGACTCGGGCAACCAGGTGCTCCTGCTGATCGGCGGCAAGCGGGCGGCCAGGGCCAGCACCAAGGAGCACCCCTTCGGCTACGGCCGCGAACGCTACTTCTACGCCTTCGTGGTGGCCGTGGTGCTGTTCACGATCGGCGCGGCGTTCTCGATTTACGAGGGCGTGCACAAGCTCTCGGACCCGCATGCGAAGGTCGAGTCGCCGATCTGGGCGTTCGCGGTGCTGATCTTCGCGATCATCGCCGAGGCGTTCTCGTTCCGCACGGCGATCAAGGAGTCGAACGCGGTACGCGGCAAGCAGTCGTGGGTGGCCTTCGTCCGCCGGTCCAAGTCCCCGGAGCTGCCGGTCATCCTGCTGGAGGACCTGGGCGCGCTGCTCGGTCTGATCTTCGCCCTCTTCGGCGTGACGATGGCGGTCGTCACCGGCGACCCCGTCTGGGACGCCGTCGGCACCCTCATGATCGGCGTGCTGCTGGGCGTGATCGCGGTCGTGCTGGCCATGGAGACCAAGTCGCTGCTGGTCGGCGAGGGCGCCACGCCCGAGATGGAGGCGCAGATCCGGACCGCGCTGGAGAGCTCGCCCGAGGTGGCCAGGGTCATCCACATGCGCACGCTGCACCTGGGGCCGGAGGAGCTGCTGGTGGCCGCGAAGATCGGGGTGGCGCACGACGGCACGGCGGCCGAGGTCGCTCATGGCATCGACGAGGCCGAGCGCCGCGTCCGCGAGGCCGTGCCGATCGCCCGCGTCATCTACCTGGAGCCCGACCTGGACCGCCTGCGCACCACCGCTTCGGGTTCGCCCTCCGAGGCCGCCTCGGGCTGAGCGCGTTCGCCCGCGGCCCGGCCCGATCGTGAGCCGAGAAGTGCCGGCGCGGGCGGTGTCATGAGGTGAGCCGGGCCGGACGCAGCCAGGGGAGCCGCAGGCGACCCCGTTGCGAGCGGCCCAGGGTGATGAACGCCTCGGCCTGCAGCGCCGAGATCCCGATGCGCGGCAGGTCGCGGGCGTTCGGATAGACCACGAAGCGGGGCTCCCAGATCGGCCGGAACTTGGCGTTGAACCGATACAGCGACTCGATCTGGAACCAGTGCGACAGGAAGATCAGCAGCGCCCGCCACGCGCGCAGCACCGGGCCGGCACCGAGGCGCTCCCCGCGGGCCAGGACCGCCCGGAACATGGCGAAGTTCAGGGAGACCTGCGCGATGCCCAGGGCGGGCGCGGCCTGGAGGGTCTTGACGATCAGCAGCTCGTTGAGCCCGGGCTCGGCGTCGCGGTCGCGCCGCATGAGGTCGAGCGAGATGCCGTGCGGTCCCCACGGCACGAAGTGCAGCACCGCCTTGAGCTCGCCGTCCTTGTGGGCGGTGCACACCAGGCAGTCGGCGTCCCCAGGGTCGCCGAAGCGGCTGCGGTGAAGCCGCCGATGCAGGCGTCGTCGCTGTTCCTGCCCAGCGGCGGCCACAACTTCAACACCTGGAACCGGGAGCTGCCGCAGGCCCTCCCATGGCTCGCCCAGCAACTCGCCACCCCTGCCGCCTGATTCGGGGGTTCCGCCTGCGGGGTGGGGTCCGCTACGGGTGGCCCCGCATGGGCGGTGCGGGCACGCTGGTGGGCGTGGGATCAAGCCGCTCGAAAAGGGCGAGGGCCGCCGGCGGGAAGGGGCAGAGAGCTCACCCGCCGGACGGGCGGAGCAGGCGAAGCGCCTTCTCCTTCTCGAAGTCGAGGGCCCGGCGGGGCACCTGGATGCGCCCGATCCGGACCCCGAGGTCGCGCACGGCCGCCGCCACCGCGGGCTCAGTGAGCACCCGCAGCGCGAACGCCAGCTCGGCCGGCGAGACGTCGAACCGCTTCTCCAGGTCCACCCCCTGCGCCACCGCGGCCAGCTCCTCTGGACCGAACCGCCGATGCGCCCCCTGCTCCCGTACCGGCGGCAGCAGGCCGAGGGCCTCCCGGTACCGAAGCATTCGCGGGGACATGCCGAGCCGCTTCGCGGCCTCAGTGATGCGCATCCTTACATTCTTACGTCAGCTTTGCGCGCCTGAAGATGCGACCCCGCCATAAGGCCGCCTAAACTCAGTGCCGACAACCATCCGCGACGCGAGGGAAACCCCGATGGACTTCAAGGTCGCAGACCTTTCACTGGCCGACTTCGGCCGCAAGGAGATCCGGCTCGCCGAGCATGAGATGCCCGGCCTCATGGCGATCCGAAAGGAGTACGCGGCCTCTCAGCCCCTTCGCGGCGCGAAGATCATGGGCTCCCTGCACATGACGATCCAGACGGCCGTCCTGATCGAGACGCTGGTCGCCCTCGGCGCCGAGGTCCGCTGGGTCAGCTGCAACATCTTCTCCACCCAGGACCACGCCGCCGCCGCGGTGGTCGTCGGCCCCGACGGCACCACTGACGACCCGCAGGGTGTGCCGGTGTTCGCCTGGAAGGGCGAGACGCTGGAGGAGTACTGGTGGTGCACCGAGCAGGCTCTCTCGTGGCCTGACGGCAGCACTCCCAACATGATCCTCGACGACGGCGGCGACGCCACGCTGCTGGTCCACAAGGGCGCCGAGTACGAGAAGGCGGGCGCCGTGCCGGCCGCCACGGCGGAGGACCCCGAGGAGTGGCACGTCATCATCGACCTGCTCACCCGCACGGTCGGCGACGACAAGAAGTGGACCGAGATCGCCGAGAGCATCAAGGGCGTCACCGAGGAGACCACGACCGGCGTGCACCGTCTCTACGAGATGCACAAGAACGGCCAGCTCCTCTTCCCGGCCATCAACGTCAACGACTCGGTCACCAAGTCGAAGTTCGACAACAAGTACGGCTGCCGCCACTCCGTCATCGACGGCCTCAACCGCGCCACCGACGTGCTGATCGGCGGCAAGGTGGCCGTGGTCTGCGGCTACGGTGACGTCGGCAAGGGCTGTGCCGACGCGCTGCGCGGCCAGGGCGCCCGGGTCATCGTGACCGAGATCGACCCGATCTGCGCGCTCCAGGCGGCCATGGACGGCTACCAGGTGACCACGCTGGACGAGGTCGTCGGCATCGCGGACATCTTCGTGACCGCCACCGGCAACTTCAACATCATCACCGCCGCCCACATGGCGAAGATGAAGCACCAGGCGATCGTCTCCAACATCGGCCACTTCGACAACGAGATCGACATGGCCGGCCTGGCCAAGCTGCCCGGCATCGTCAGGAACAACATCAAGCCGCAGGTCGACGAGTGGGTCTTCGAGGACGGCCACTCGATCATCGTCCTCGCCGAGGGCCGCCTGATGAACCTCGGCTGCGCGACCGGCCACCCGAGCTTCGTCATGTCCAACTCGTTCACCAACCAGGTGATCGCGCAGATCGAGCTGTTCACGAAGACGTCCGAGTACCCGATCGGCGTCTACACCCTGCCCAAGCACCTGGACGAGAAGGTCGCCCGCCTGCACCTCGACGCCCTGGGCGTCAAGCTCACCGAGCTGACCAAGGAGCAGGCCGCCTACATCGGCGTCCACGTCGAGGGCCCGTACAAGTCCGACCACTACCGGTACTAATCGGGGTGCTGAGGCTCCGGAGGGGTTCTCCCCTCCGGAGCAGCTCCATAGGAGCGCTCATCTTCTTCGCTCAAAGGGCTGGCATGGATCTCTGGGAAAGTGGCGAGCGGCAGATCTCCTGGGCCGCTCGTTCGATGCCGGTGCTGACGGCGATCGGAGAGCGGTTCGGGCTCGAGCGGCCGCTGGACGGGTTGAAGATCGCTGCCTGCCTGCACGTCACCGCCGAGACGGCCGTTTTGATGGGGGCGTTGAAGGCCGGAGGGGCCGAGATCGCGCTTGCCGCCTCCAACCCCCTGTCCACTCAGGACAACGTGGCCGAGGCGCTGCGGATGTACGGGATCGGCGTGCACGCGCGCGCGGGCGTCGATCGGGCCACCTACTACCGGCACATTCACCAGGCGCTCGATCTCGAGCCCGATCTCGTGCTCGACGACGGGTGCGATCTGGTGAACATCCTCCACACCGAGCGTACTGACCTGCTCGAACGCGTCAGCGGCGGCTGCGAGGAGACCACCACCGGGATCATCAGGCTGCGCCAGATGGCCGCCGAGGGCGCGTTGAGGTTCCCCATGGTGGCCGTGAACGACACGCGTACCAAGCGCATGTTCGACAACCGTTACGGCACCGGGCAGTCCACGCTCGACGGCATCATGCGCGCCACCAACACCATGCTCGCCGGCCGCACGGTCGTCGTGGCCGGGTTCGGGTTCTGCGGGCGAGGCGTGGCCGAGCGGGCCAAGGGGTTCGGGGCGCGGGTGATCGTGACCGAGATCGACGCCGTGAAGGCGCTCGACGCGACCCTGCAGGGCTATGAGGTACGGCCCATGGCGCAGGCGGCGATGGTCGGCGACCTGTTCGTCACCGTGACGGGCAACCGCGACGTGATCAGGGCCGAGCACCTGTCGGCCATGAAGGACGGCGCGATCCTGGCCAACGCCGGGCACTTCGACGTGGAGATCGACGTGCGGGCGCTGGACGAGATGTCCGCGGAAGTGCACCGCGGGGTGCGGCCCAACACCGACGAGTACGTCATGCCCGACGGCCGGCGGCTGCTGCTGCTCGCCGAGGGGCGGCTGGTCAACCTCACCGCGGCTGAGGGGCATCCCGCGGCCGTCATGGACATGTCGTTCTCCGCGCAAGCCCTTGCCGTGGCCTGGCTGGCCGGCGAGCGCTCCCGCCTGGAGCCCGGCGTCTACGACGTCCCTGAGGAGATCGACCACGAGGTGGCCCGGCTCAAGCTGGCCGCCGCCGGCATCGGCATCGACGTGCTCACCCCTGAGCAGGAGGACTACCTGCACTCCTGGCGCGTCGGCTCCTGACCGGCGCGGTTGATCCACCTGAACTCGTGGCGGGCGCTGGATCACGTGCGCCCGCGCCGGCGGGCAGCATGATCGTGGTGCTGCCCGAGCCGGAGCTCTGTCGATCTTCATTGACTGACGGCTCTCTTGTACAGCCGCGTGGCCAGCGGTGCGAACACGGCCAGGAGCACGACCGACCACAGGAACGACAACGGCACCGCGTGCTGCAGCGGCCAGGCGCTGGGTGTGGGGATGGCCGGGCTGGTGTTGCCGAACAGTTCGCGTGCGGCCTGAGCGAGTGTGGAGACCGGGTTCCATTCGGCGATCGGCTTGAGCGGCCCGGGCAGGCGCGTGCTGTCGGCGAAGGCGTTGGACGGGAAGACCAGCGGGAACGACATGATCGTGGCCACGTTGTTGAAGACCTCAGGGGTGCGCAGAGCCAGCGCGACCGTCGCCGTCACCCAAGAGAAGGCGTACGCGAACAGCAGCAGCATCAGGAACCCCAGGGCGGCCTCCCACGGCGAGGTGCGGATGCGCCATCCGACGAGCAGCCCGACGAGCGCCATCGTGACGATGCTGGTCAGGTTGGTGATCACATCGCTGACGGTCTGGCCGGTCAGCACCGCGGAGGGGGACATGGGCAGCGTGCGGAACCGGTCGAAGATGCCCTTCTGCAGGTCCTGCGTCAGGGTGTAGCCGGTGATCTGGGCGCTCGTGACGATCGTCATGACGAAGATCCCGGGGAGCAGGTATTCCCCGTACGACATGCCCGGCAGGCTGATCATGCTGCCGAAGACGTAGGTGAACAGTAAGACGAACACGATCGGGAGCATGACCACGCCGCCCAGCAGGTCGGGGGCTCGCCGGATCTTCAGGGCGTTGCGCTTGGCGATCGTCACGCCGTCGGCGACGGCGATCTGCAGGGCGTTCATCGGGCGGTCTCCTTGACCTTCTCGTCGGCCTGGTGTCCCGTGAGGCTCAGGAACACGTCGTCCAGGGTCGGCCGGCGCAGGCCGGCATCGCGTACGGTGATGCGCTCGGCGGCCAGGTGGCCGAGTGCGCTGGTCAGCGCGGCTGCGCCGCCCGTGACCGGGATCGTCATCCGGAAGGTGGTGGTGTCGAGCCGCATGTCGCCGACGGCCAGCGGCGCCAGCGCCCGCGAGGCGGTCTGCAAGTCAGCCGAGCTCGTGACCGACAGCTCGATGCGGTCGCCGCCGACCTGGTCCTTCAGCTCGTCGGCGGTACCCAGTGCGATCACGTGCCCGTGGTCGACCACCGCGATGCGGTCGGCGAGCCAGTCGGCCTCCTCCATGTACTGCGTGGTCAGCAGCACGGTCGTGCCGTCGGCGACGAGCTCGCCGATGACGTCCCACAGGCCCGCGCGGGCCCGCGGATCCAGGCCGGTGGTGGGTTCGTCGAGGAACAGCACGGGCGGGTTGGCGACCAGCGCGCCGGCCAGGTCGAGCCGGCGCCGCATGCCGCCGGAGTAACCCTGCACCGGGCGGCCGGCCGCCTCCGTCAGGTCGAAGCGCTCCAGCAGGTCGCGGGCGCGCTGCCTGGCGCGCCTGGCGCCCAGGTGATAGAGGCGGCCGACCATTTCCAGGTTCTCGGCGCCGGTGAGGTGGTCGTCGACGGCGGCGTACTGGCCTGAGGCGCCGATGTGGGCGCGCAACCTGGGGGCGTCGCGGACGACGTCGAACCCGGCCACCCGGGCGTGCCCGGCGTCCGGCTTCAGTAACGTGGTCAGGATCCGCACGGTGGTGGTCTTGCCGGCGCCGTTCGGGCCGAGCAGCCCGAACACCGTCCCCTCCGGGACGTTCAGCTCCATCCCGTCGAGGGCGGTCACGTTGCCGTACTTCTTGACCAGGCCCTCGGCCATGATCGCGTCTGGCATCACAATCTCCTTTTGGTCAGGAACGATGGATGACGATGTCGCCGTGGGTGGTGTAGGCCCGCACCTCGATGACCTGATCCGACTGGCCGGGGCCGTCGCTGGAGTCGAGGGAGACGCCCACGGTGCCGTACTTCGAGCTCACGTCCAGCCAGGCGGCGGTGCCCTCGGGGATCCCGAGCTCCAGTCCGCCGCCGGTGGTCTCCATGGAGACCGAGCCGGACACCACCTCGCCGATCCGCACGCTGCCGTACGCCGTCTTGGCGACGACGCCGGCCAGGGCACGATCGACGTCGATGTCGCCGTGGGAGGAGTGCAGCCGCAGCTCACCGGTCACCTTGCCGAGGCGGACGTCGCCGTGGGCGGTCTTGACCGCGGCCGTGCCGTCGATCTCGCCGATGCGGATGTCGCCGTGGCTCCCGATGATTTCGGCGTGCCCGGTCGAGCGGGTGACGGAGATGTCGCCGTAGGTGCTCTTCAGCCGTAGCCGCCCGGCCTGCTCGATCCGGATGCCGCCGTAGGAGGTGGTGAAGCTCACCTCGCCGAGCGGACCCCGGCAGCGCAGGCTCGCCTCCGTCTTGGCATCGAGGCGGGAGCCCGCCGGCAGGCTGACCGTCACGTCCACCGAGCCGGGGCCGAGCAGCAGCGAGCGCGCCCAGTCCTTGGGCGACTCGATGAGCCTGTCGAGCGACAGGCCCCAGCCGGACGCCGAGCCGGTTTGCTCCTCGTCCGTCCGCACCAGGAGCCTGCCGTCGGCGTACTCGATCTGGGTGTGCCGGGCGGCCTGCACGTCGGCGTCGTTGAACTCATCGCTCGGGCGGACCTCCACGACGGTGTCCGTGCGGTCGCTCGCGTCGATCCTGACGTTGGCGGCCGCCATGTCGATGATGGCGAGGATGGGCTCTGGGGTGTCGAAGGTCGGCATGGCGTACCCCTCCTCATGTGTTGGCGTGGTCATCAGCGCACCCAGCCGCTGTAGCGGTTGCCGCTCTGCGCGGCCGGGCGGCGGCCGGCGCCGCGGCCTGGCTCGCCCGGGTCGAGCGCGGCGGAGACGGCGCGGACCAGCCAGGCGTTGACCGACAGGCCGTCCCGGGTGGCCGCCTCCTCGATGCGAGGCTTGAGGTGCTCGGGGACCCGGAGCGAGATCCGGGACGTGCCGCCCTCGTCGGCGTCCGGGGGTGGCGGCGGGGCAGGCGGCCGCTTGATCCGCTCGATCTCGCCTTCATCCTCGAAGGGCTGGGCGCTGGGCGGTGGCGTCACGACGAAGTCGGGGTCGCGTCCGCGCAGGCGCACCTCGACCGAGCCCGGTGCGAGGTCCTGGGTGATCTCGTCCGCGGCGGTGGACAGGGCCTCCAGCAGCGCGAGCCGGGTGGCCGACTCGAGCGTCGCGGCGAGACGTTCCGCCAGCGCGCGGGCTTCCTCGCCGCCTGCCCCGGCGGCGATCGCGAGTTCGCGGCGGAGGTGGGCGACATACGGCGCAAGGTCCATGGTGTCATGGTGCCATCGTCATGGCGTCATTTCAAGCCGAAATGACGTCATCTATGACGTCATAGCGGCGTCAGCCATGTGTGCCGGATAATGTGATCATGACCCGTGGCACAGTGAAGTTCTGGAAGGCCGACAGGGGTTGGGGAGCGATCTCCTCCCCCGAACTCCCGTCTGGCCGCGACGCGTTCGCGCACTTCAGCGACATCGTGGCAAGCGGCTACCGGCAGCTGGAGGCAGGAGACGAGGTCGAGTTCGACTGCGTCGAACGGTCGCAGGACAGCTTCGATTACGTCGCGGAGAACATCCGCAAGCTGTGATGCCGGCTGGCCGCGCAAGCGTGCCGCAAAGGGCGGCTAAAGGGCGGACTGCATTTCCTGCATGCGGCGGATCTCGGCCGCCTGGGTCACGCTGACGTCGGTGGCCAGCTCCTCGACCCGGATGTGGGAGCCGCTGGTCAGCACCTGCTCCGACATCTTGATCGCACCAAGATGGTGGTTGATCATGAGCTCAAGGAACATCCGGTCGAAGTCCTTGCCCTTTGCCGCCTTCAGCGCCTCGAGCTGCTCGGGCGTGGCCATTCCCGGCATGCCGTCGTGTGCGGCGTGGTGGTCGGGCGCCGCCTGCTCCTGCTCCCGCAGCCACGTCGTCATGAACTGGATCTCCGGGCCCTGGGCGGCCTTGATCCGGTCGGCCAGGCTCTTCAGCTTGGCCGAGTCCGCCCTGCTGGGCGCGAGCAGGGCCATGTCCAGGGCCTGCCGGTGATGGACGATCATGTCCTGGACGTACTTGATGTCGGCCGCGTTGGCGGTGGGCGAGGGCACGGCGGTGGCGGCCTCGCCCGGCGAGAGCGTCTTGGCCTGCTCGCCGGGACGGCCGGGAGCGATCACCGGCGCGGTCGAGTCGGCGCGCGGGGCCTGCGGCGGCGGGGAGCTGCAGCCTGAGAGGGCAACGACCGTGCCCATGACAACAATGAGCGCGGCGCGCACCCAACCTCCCTGACTGACTCGGTCGAGAATGCGCACTCTAGGTTATAACCGGACAAATTTAAAGGGGGCGAACCGGAACAAAAATTGACAAGTTGTCTGCTGGCTTGCGGAGGTGGAAGAAGCGAGGATTACGTAGATTTATGCCCCCTTTATAGGAGGATCCCGAGTGTTCACCCTCCGCAGGGCCCTCACCCTGGTGGCAGCGGTTGCGCTGCTGGGCGGCGTCACCTTACCGGTACAGGCCGCGGACATCCCGGCTCCCGGCGAGATCGTCATGAGCCCCAACATCAAGCACGTCACGAACGTGCCCAAGCCCGAAGCCCTGGCTGACATCCACACGGACATGGCTTTCCAGGGCGACTACGCCTATGTGGGCAACTACTCCGGCTTCTCGATCTACGACATCAAGAACCCGAAGCGGACCTCCCTGGTCAGCTCAGTGGTCTGCCCGGGCGGCCAGATGGACATGTCCATCTACGGCAACCTGCTGTTCGGCTCCGTCGACTCCTCGCGCAACAACGACTCGTGCAGCAGCACCTCCCAGTCCGCCTCGGTCAAGGAGTCGTGGGAGGGCATCCGCATCTTCGACGTCTCCGACAAGGCCAGCCCGAAGTACATCAAGTCGGTCGAGACGAACTGCGGCTCCCACACGCACACGCTGGTGCCCGACCGCAGGCGTGAGAACGTCTACATCTACATCTCGTCCTACAACCCGAGCGCGACCTTCCCCGACTGCCAGCCGCCCCACGACCTGATCACGATCATCAAGGTGCCGCTGCGTGACCCGGCGGCCGCCACCGTGATCGCGACGCCGAACCTCTTCCCCGACGGCGGCAACCCCGGCGTCCCGCTGCCGTACCCCGACGGCAAGTCCGCCACCAGCGGCTGCCACGACATCACGGCCTACCCGGAGAAGGGGATCGCCGCGGGCGCCTGCATGGGCGAGGGCATCCTGCTCGACATCCGCGACCCCGAGCAGCCCAAGGTCACCGCCAAGGTGCGCGACGAGGCGAACTTCGCCTTCTGGCACTCGGCCACCTTCAACAACGAGGGCACGAAGGTCATCTTCACCGACGAGCTCGGCGGCGGCTCCAGGGCCACCTGCAACGAGGCCATCGGCCCGAACCGGGGCGCCAACGCGTACTACGACATCGTGAACGGGCAGCTCCAGTTCAGGAGCTACTTCAAGATCGCGCGTCACCAGGCCGACACGGAGAACTGCGTGGCCCACAACGGCTCGCTGATCCCGGTCAAGGGCCGCGACATCATGGTGCAGGCGTGGTACCAGGGCGGCATCTCGGTGGTCGACTTCACCGACTCGGCGCACCCGCAGGAGATCGCCTTCTTCGAGCGCGGCCCCGACAACACCGCGCCGGCGCTCAGCGGCGGCTTCTGGTCGGCGTACTACTACAACGGCTACATCTACGGGTCCGACTTCAACCTGGGCCTGGACGTCCTGAAGATCAACGACTGGCGTACCAACCGGGCGAACGGCGTGCGGATGCGCTCCCTGAACGCGCAGACCCAGGCGTCGTATCCCGAACACCGCCACTGACCGTCAAGCGGCGAGGACCCCGGCGGGGTCCTCGCCGCCTTCTTTTATGCCCGGACACACGATCAAGGAGGCTCCGGAGTGTCCAATCCGCGCCGTGCCCTCGTGGTGGCCGCGGCGGCCGTCGCGTTGGCGCTGACGGGAATGCCCGCCATGGCTGCCGACGTCCCGCCGCCCGACACCGTGGTCAACAGCCCCAACGTGACCCACGTGCTGAACATCCCCAAGCCCGCCCCGATCGCCGGGACGATCAACACCGACATCGCGTTCCAGGGCGACTACGCGTACGTCGGCAACTACGGCGGCTTCTCGATCTACGACATCCGCGACCCCAAGAAGGCCAAGCCCGTCAGCTCCGTCGTCTGCCCCGGCGCCCAGATGGACGTCAGCGTCTACGGCAACCTGCTGTTCACCGCCGTCGACTCCTCGCGCAACAACGACTCGTGCAGCAGCACCTCCCAGTCCGCCTCGGTCAAGGAGTCGTGGGAGGGCATCCGCATCTTCGACGTCTCCGACAAGGCCAGCCCGAAGTACATCAAGTCGGTCGAGACCAACTGCGGCTCCCACACCCTGACCCTGGTGCCGGGCAAGGGCCGCGACCGGTACAAGAACGTCTACATCTACGTCTCGTCCTACCTGCCGGCGGCGAGCTTCCCCGACTGCCAGCCGCCGCACGACAAGATCTCGATCATCAAGGTGCCGCTCAAGGACCCGGCGTCCGCCGCGGTCGCGGCCACCCCGGTGGTCTTCCCCGACGGCGGCAACGAGACCCAGCCGGGCCTGCTGCTGCCGACCACCGGCTGCCACGACATCACCGCCTACGCGGAGAAGGACATCGCGGCGGGCGCGTGCATGGGTGACGGCGTGCTGTTCGACATCTCGGACCGGCTGAACCCGAAGGTGACCGCGAGGACCACGGACCCGAACTTCGCGTTCTGGCACTCGGCGACCTTCAGCAACGACGCCAGGAAGGTCGTCTTCACCGACGAGCTCGGCGGCGGCAGTGGGGCCACCTGCAACGAGGCGACCGGGCCGAACCGGGGCGCGGACGCGATCTATGACATCTCGAACGGGCAGTTCACGTTCAAGAGCTACTTCAAGATCCCGCGCTACCAGGCCGACAGCGAGAACTGCGTCGCGCACAACGGCTCGCTCATCCCCGTCAAGGGCCGGGACATCATGGTCCAGGCCTGGTACATGGGTGGGCTCTCGATCTGGGACTTCACCGACGCGGCCCACCCGAGGGAGATCGGCTACTTCGAGCGCGGTCCCCGCTCGGCGGGCGGTGGCGGCGGCATCTGGTCCGCGTACTACTACAACGGCTACATCTACGGGGCCGACTTCCACGAGGGCCTCGACGTCATCAAGATCAACGATCCGCTCACGGACAGCGCCAGGGGTGTCCGTACCGACCGGCTGAACGTGCAGACCCAGGAGTCGTACCGGAACGGGTGGCACGGCTGACGGGTCGCCCGCGGAACCGTCGTCCTCACTGGGGCGGCGCGAACCCGCCCGGAGTCGCCTTCGGCGGCTCCGGCGCGGGTGCGGCCGGAGGCCGGTAGGGCGCGCCGACCTGGGGATTCGGCTGGGGCTGCGGGTAGGGCCCCGGCTGCTGGTACGGCCCCGGCTGCTGGTACGGCGGCTGCGGGCCCTGAGGTGGGAGGCCGTTGCCGGCGCGTTGCGCGAGGCGTACCTGCTCCCTCCTGCGGCGCTCGGCCAGCACGGCGCTCAGGTACGCGTGCGGCGGCACCCCGGCCGGCGCCGCGGGCGAGACGAACGCCGCCACCTGAGTCGCGATCCGCACCCCCATCTCGTGCTGGACCTGCGGCGACAGGTCGTGCCATCGCGACAGGTACTGCCTGGCGGTCTGCGCCACCTCGCCGGGGAGCTGGGAGAGCTCAAGCGTGGCCGCCCAGGCCGCCAGCGGCGGCGGCATCACGATGAACTGCCCGGTGTCGCGCGGCGCCCGCTCGGAGATCACGATGGTGCCCGCGAAGATGTCGCCGAGCCGCTTGCCCCGCTGCGAGACCAGCGACGAGATCACCGCCGGCGCCCCGAAGAGAAACCAGATCTCCATGACCCCGGCCACGCCCCTGAACAGCGCCTGCCTGAAACGCTCGGGGCTGCCGTCGTCGCCGACCACCCGGAGCCCGAGCGCCAGCTTGCCGAGGCTGCGGCCCCTGGAGAGGGTCTCGAAGATCACGGGGTAGCCGACCAGCACCAGCGCCACGAGCACGGTCATCACGGCCCCGAACATCGCCGAGTCCGAGATGACCGCGAACGCACCCAAGATCAAATAGGCGCCTTGCAGCAGGCCGTACTGGACGATCATGTCAATGATGATCGCCACCGCGCGCGAGGGCGCCTGGGCCACCCGTACTTCGACGACGACCGCGTCGCCGGTCACAACCTCTGACATATGTGGAGCCTAACGGCTAGGTCGCCCGGATCGAGCGGCCAGAATGTTCGGGTGGACATCGACGCGTTCATCACAGCACACCGCCCCGTGTGGGACCGGCTCGACCATCTGATCAAGTACCGCTCGTCGCTGACAGGTGTCGAGGTGGACGAGCTGGTGGACCTCTACCAGCGGGTGTCGACGCACCTGTCCATCGTGCGCTCCTCGTCCGGGGACCCGATGCTGACCGGGCGGCTGTCGGCGCTGGTCGCCAGGGCCAGGTCCGCGGTGACCGGTGCGCACACGCCTGCCTGGCGGGAGCTGGTGCGCTTCTTCACGGTGTCGTTCCCCGTGGTGGCCTATCGGGCCCGGTGGTGGTGGCTGGCGAGCGCGGTGGCGTTCACGGTGGTGGCGTGGGTGATGGGGGCATGGATCGCCGCGAATCCCGAGGTGCAGGCGTCGATCGCCTCGCCGGAGCACATCACGCAGCTCGTCAACCACGACTTCGCCGACTACTACTCCGAGAACCCCGCCGCCTCCTTCGCCAGCAACGTGTGGCTGCACAACGCGGAGGTCGCCGCGCTGATGATCATCTGCGCGGTGCTGCTCGGTCTGCCGATCCCCTACATGCTCTACGCGAACGCCGAGAACGTCGCCGTCTCGGGCGGTCTCATGGCCTCCCGGGACAAGGCAGACATCTTCTTCGGCCTGATCATGCCGCACGGGCTGCTCGAGCTGACCGCCGTGTTCCTGGCGGCGGCCGTGGGCATGCGCCTGGGCTGGGCGGTCATCGACCCCGGGCCGCGCCGCCGGACGGAGGTGCTGGCCGAGCAGGGCCGGGCGGTGATGAGCGTGGCGCTGGGGCTCGTCGTGGTGCTGTTCGTGTCGGGGCTGATCGAGGCGTTCGTCACGCCGTCCGGGCTGCCCACGTGGGCGCGCGTCGGGATCGGCGTGCTCGCCGAGGTGGCGTTCCTGGCATACGTGATCGTCTTCGGCCGCCGCGCCCTCCGCCAGAACGAGACCGGCGACATCGAACACGCCCCGGACGTCGCCCCGACGGCCTGACGTGCGGGGCTAGAGCCGCCCCGCCGCTTTCAGCGCCAGGTACGCGTCCGCCAGCGCGGGGGCGATGTCCTCAGGGGGCGCGTCCACGACCTCCACGCCGTGCCGCCGCAGCCGGGCCGTGATGCGCCGGCGTGCGAGCTGGGCGTGCTCGGCCGCCGCCGCGTCGTACACCGCCTCGGCCGACCCACGGCGGCCCGCCATGGCCGCCACCCGGGGATCCGACACCCCGGCCACCAGCACCAGGTGGCGCGCGGACAGCTGGGGGAGCACCGGCATGAGCCCCTCGTCCAGCGCCGCCGAGTTGAGGTCGGTGAGCAGCACGACCAGGCAGCGCCGTTTGGCCCGCGCCAGGATGGCCGCCACCATGCCCTGCGAGTCGGCCTCGATCAGCTCGGCCTCGATCGGCGCCATCACGTTGACCAGCGACGACAGCAGCTCCGTCCGCGAGGCTCCGCTCACCCAGGCGCGCACGGCCCGGTCGTAGGCGAGGAAGTCCACCTGGTCACCGGCGCGGGCGGCGAGCGCGGCCAGCAGCAGCGCCGCGTCCATCGACCAGTCGAGCCGCGGCCAGCCGGGCGCGGGGCGCGGGTTCGGCCTCACCAGCAGCCCGCCGCCGCCCTGCGCGGCCCCCGCCAGGGGGATCGGCGCGTCGCCCACCCGGCCCGCCGACGTGCGGCCGGTGTCGAGCACGATCAGCACGCGGCGGTCGCGTTCCGGTCGCCAGGTGCGTACCACGACGTCGTGGCGGCGTGCCGTGGCCCGCCAGTCGATGGAACGCACGTCGTCGCCCACCACGTACTCCCGCAGCGAGTCGAACTCCGTCCCCTGGCCGCGCACCAGCGCCGGGTGCTGGCCGTCCAGCTCGCGGAGCCTGGCCAGCCTGGACGGCAGGTGCTTGCGCGACAGGAACGGCGGCAGCACGCGTACCGACCACGGCGCCTTGTGGCTGCCCTGGCGGGCGGCCAGGCCCAGCGGCCCGACCGAGCGTACGGTCACCGCCACGGACGACCGGTCGCCCCGCCTGGTCGGGGCGAGCGTCACGACGATCTTGCGGCGCTCGCCCTTGGGCACGTCCAGCTCGGCGACGCGCGGGGTGGCTCCCGCCGAGGGCGGCCAGGCGTCCCTGAGCGCGCCGCGTACCCGCCTGGCGCCGGGGTTCTCGACGATCAGCTCGACCGTGGCCCGCTGGCCGAGCCGTACGAGCGTGTCGCCGGAACGGTGGAACCTCAGCGGGCGCACGGCGCCGGCGAACACCAGGTCCACGACGATCGCGGCGGCCAGCAGCAGGCAGACCCCGGCCAGCGCGGCCCCGGGCTGGGGCGCCAGCAGCACCACCACGATCCCGATCGCCGCGATCAGCCCGGCACGTCCGGTGAGAGCCATCAGCGCGCCACCACGATCCCAGTGCGTTCCGTGAGAGCCATCAGCGCGGGACCGGGACCGAGGCGAGGATGCCGTCGAGCAGGCCGTCGGCGGTCGCGCCCTCCAGCTCGGCCTCCGGCCTCAGCTGGATCCGGTGCCGCAGGGCGGGCCTGGCCAGCGCCTTCACGTCGTCAGGCGTCACGTACGGGCGCCCGGACAGCCACGCCCACGCCCGCGAGGCCGCCAGCAGCGCCGTCGCCCCACGCGGCGAGACGCCGAGCTGCAACGACGGGGAGTTCCTGGTGGCGCGGGCCACGTCCACGATGTAGCCGAGCACCTCGGGCGCCACGTGCACCTTGGAGACGGCCTCCCGCCCGAGGGCGAGGTCGTCGGCCGTGGCGACGGTCTTCACCTCGGTCAGGTCGCGCGGGTCGAAGCCGCGGGCGTGCCGTTCGAGCACCGAGATCTCCTGCTCGCGCGGCGGCAGCGGCACGGTCAGCTTGAGCAGGAACCGGTCGAGCTGCGCCTCGGGCAGCTGGTAGGTGCCCTCGTACTCGACGGGGTTCTGCGTCGCGCACACCACGAACGGGTCGGGCAGCTGCCGCGCCGTGCCCTCCACGCTGACCTGCCGCTCCTCCATCGCCTCGAGCAGCGCCGCCTGGGTCTTCGGCGGGGTGCGGTTGATCTCGTCGGCGAGCAGCAGGTTCGTGAACACCGGCCCCTCGCGGAACTCGAACTCCGCGGTCTTCGCGTCATAGATCAACGACCCGGTCACGTCACCCGGCATCAGGTCCGGCGTGAACTGCACCCGCTTGAAGTCCATGGCCAGGGCCGCCGACAACGTGCGCACCATCAACGTCTTGGCCACGCCCGGCACGCCTTCGAGCAGCACGTGCCCCTTGCACAGAAGCGCGATGACCAGCCCCGTCACCACCGCGTCCTGGCCGACCACGGCCTTGGCCACCTCGGCACGCAGCGCGCCCAGCGCCTCTCTGGCCGAGTCGCCCAAGCTCGTGACGCGGAAAGTCTCCTCAGAGTTCACTGACCTGCCTTTCGATGAAGTCCAAGTATCCGGCCAACCCGACGAGCCCGGCGTCGTCCACCGGCGGCGGCCCGTACAGTGCCGCGCCGACCTGGTGGGGGTCCTGGCCCGTGCGGGCGGCGAGCGCCGCGACGACCTCGTGCTGTCCCGCCCCCGACGCCAGCCCCAGCCTGGGCGCTAGCCGGTCGATCGTGCCCGCGCGCAGCGAGTCGGCCGCCCGCTGCCTGGCCCGCCTGGCCCGGTAGAGCCGGCCACGGCCCTCGACGGTCTCGGCCGCGCGCACGACCACGGGCAGCTTCTCCGTCACCACGGGACCCAGCCGCCTGCCCCGCCAGAACGCGGTGACGGCCAGGGCGACGAGCGACATGTAGATCGTCCAGCGGATGCTGTCAGGCATCAGGTCGTACATCGACTTGCTCCGCTCGACCGGCACCTCCGCGATGGGCGGCGGGGTCTCGGGGCGCACGAGCCAGGTCACGGGCTTGCCGGTGCCGATCAGGTTGAGCGCGAGCGCGGCGTTGCCGTCCTCGGCCAGCCGCTGGTTGGTCATGAAGCCGCCGTCGCCGACGACCGTGGTGACGCCGCCCGCGTTCGGGAAGCTGACCAGCGTGTAACCCTTGCGGCTCGGATAACAGCCGGTGGCTCCCGCCGGTCCGGTGAAGGCGGTGCCGCCCATGTACGCGCTGCCCGCGGCCGTCGCGGCGGGCAACGCGCATTCCGGCTCGCGCGAGCGCGGGCGCGCCGGGCCCTGGTCGGTGCGTACGCCGGGGGCCAGGGCGTCGAGGCCGGGCAGGTCGCCGACGATCAGCCGGTCGCCCGGGATCCTGGACAGGGCGTACTCGTTGAAGTACGACATGTCCGTGATCAGCAGCAGCCGCGGGCCCGTTCCTGCCTTGTCCGCGGCGGCCTGCACGGAGTCGACCCGGTCCACCGTGACGCCCCTGGACCTGAGCACCTCGGCCAGCGCCTTGGAGCCCGCCAGGGAGGTGTCGTCGGGGTCCAGGGCGCGCGACGGGCCCCGCTGGGGGCCGAGCAGGACGCTTCCGATGGCGACGAGGACCAGGATCACGCCGAGCAGCACGATGATGCGGCCGCCGTGCCAGGCGGAGCGGGCGGTGGGGGAGGCCGGCCGGGACCCGGCGGCCTGGGTGGGCGCGCCGCCGGCGTCCGGAGGCCGCGTGGTCACGCTCATGCCGCCCCACCCGCCCCGTTCTCGGGCTGGTCAGGCGCCCCGGCAACCGGGCCTCCAGGCGCGCCCGCCGCGCCGGCGCCGATCGGGGTCCCCGTGCTCACACCGGCGGGAACCGGTGTCGCGAGCGGGACGGGGCGGGCCTGGCGGAGCCGGTCGTCCAGGGACGACATCACCTCGTACACCTCCCGCGTCCCCGGCACCCCGCCGTACGTCACGTCGTCGAACGCCCGCGCCGCCGCGGCCAGCTCCGTGGCGAACCCGGGCAACGAGACGGCGGCCTCGGCGGCCAGCTCGTCGGCGGTGCGCCCGGGCATGCCGTCCACCAGCGCGCGTTCCTCCAGGTCGCGCGCGATGGCCCGGAGCCGTTCCTGGATGGCCTCGGTCCAGCGTCCCTCGGCGGCCAGCCCTACGGACGCCGCCCGATGCTCGGCCGCCGTCATGGCCCGCTCCCCGAACAGCCCGCCCGCCACGAGCGCGTTCCTGCGCACGGTCTTGCGGAGCTCCCACGAGATGAGCACGATCACCCCGAGGATGATCAGCACGATCAACACGGTGGCGATGATCCCTCCGGCGGTGCCGCCGCCCGTGGCCGCGTCGAACAGGTCGCCGAGGAACTGCATGACCCGCCGGTAGATCTGGTCGACCAGCGGCTCCTTCTCGTAAGCAGGCTTGAGCAGCTCCTCCGCGGCCCTGCGCGCGGCCTCCTCCCGGTCGACCGGGGTGTCGAGCCGCAGCGCGGAGGCGGCAGTGAGCATGCTCACGACCTGGCGGAGTTGGACGGGTGCCAGAGCTCGTCCGCGGACTCGTGCACCCACCCCTGACGCTGCTGCTCGATGGCCGCCGTCTGCAGCACGAGGTCGAACGCCTCGCTACGCATGCGCCGGTCGGCGTAGAGCAGGCCGGCGACCCCGGCCTCGAACGGATAGGTGAGCATGGCCGCGAGCGTGGCGCCGATCGCGATCAGCACGGCCGAGACGACGGTCGTGGCCGCCGAGCCCGCGCCGAACATGCCGAACAGCGTGCCCGCGATCGTGAAGGGCACCGACAGGACACCGGCGACGAGCCCGACCAACAGGGACGTGAGCAGCAGGATGCCGAACACCCGCCAGAAATCGCCGGTCACCAGGTGCCACGAGCGCCGCATGGCGTCGATCGGCCCACGCCCCTCCAGGACCACGGCGGGCGAGGCGAACGCGAAGCGGGTCCTGAAGAACAGGCAGTAGGCGAGGTACATGACGATGAACAGGATGGTCAGCCCGGCCAGCCAGCCGAGGCTGCCGCTCGAGGCGTTCATCGCGAGCGCCACCATGAGCAGCGCGAACACGATCAACGGCACGATCATGATGACGGCCATCAGCCCCACGACGCCGAACAGCGCGGGCACCCGGCCCTTGACGAGCTGCCACGCCTCGGCCGCGTCGAGCTTGCCGCCGAAGACGGCCCGGCCGAGTATCCGGGTCAGCACGCCGGTCAGCAGGGTCACCACGACGAACTGGACCGCGTACGAGACCAGGGTGCCGCCGTACTGGCCGATGACGCCGTACACGCTGTCGAGGCCGGCGGAGGCGCTGTCAGCGCTGCCCGGGTCGGACATGACGTCGCCCATGGAGTTGAGCAGGAACGCCTGCCCCACGGCCAGTGGCACGGCGGCGAGCAGCGCGGCGACGGCCGACAGGCCGAGCACGGCCTTGGGGTTGGACCGGATCAGCTTGATCGTGCCGTCGAGTATGTCGCCGAGCCTCAGCGGGCGCAGCGGGATGATGCCCGGCCTGAGCGCCGACGGGGGAGGCCCGTAGCCGTAACCGGGCTGAGGATGCGGATGGGGCGGATATGGTGTTTGGGGCCCCGGTCCGAGTGGCTGCTGTTGCTGAGGGGGCTGGCCGTACGGCTGCCCATAGGGCGCCTGCTGCTGCGCGCCCGGCGCGGTCCACGGGGAGGCCGGCGGGGCGCTGTAGGGCGGGGGCTGTTCGGCCGACCAGCCTGATGGCGTCTCGGGCGGGGGACCGTGACCGTCTGACATATCCCAATCCTGGCACGCTGAACGGGGCATTGGTGTCACCGAGTGGATTCGCCGCCTCATCTTGCCCGCATTCCACGGCGAATCCGGTCAAGGTTCGCGTCCAGGGATGGCCGAAAGTTGCTCTGTTACCGCAGACTGAGATAGCGGTCGCGGGGGCGGACCTAAAATTCGCCTTTTGCATGGCTCATGTCACACTCATGGGCCGACCAAGGGTAACCTTCAGCGGTCGTGCGGGTATGTCCCACAATGCGTAGAACGAATGAGGGGCCATGAAAGGTCGCGTGCTGGTCGTCGATGACGACGCCGCTCTCGCCGAGATGCTGGGGATCGTGCTGCGAGGGGAAGGCTTCGAGCCGTCATTTGTATCCGACGGCGACAAGGCCCTCGACGCGTTCCGGGATACACGCCCGGATCTGGTCCTGCTCGACCTGATGCTGCCGGGGGCCGACGGCATCGACGTCGCGCGGAGGATCAGGGCGGAGTCGGGGGTTCCCATCGTCATGCTCACGGCCAAGAGCGACACGATCGACGTCGTTCTCGGGCTCGAGTCGGGTGCCGACGACTACATCGTCAAGCCGTTCAAGCCGAAGGAGCTCGTCGCGAGGGTGCGGGCGCGGCTTCGCCGTACCGACGAGCCGACCCCCGAGATCCTCCAGATCGGCGACATCACCATCGACGTGGCCGGTCACTCGGTCAAGCGCGGCGAGGAGACGATCAACCTCACGCCGCTGGAGTTCGACCTGCTGGTGGCGCTGGCCCGCAAGCCGCGCCAGGTCTTCACCCGCGAGGTCCTGCTCGAGCAGGTCTGGGGCTACCGCCACGCGGCCGACACCCGGCTGGTCAACGTGCACGTGCAGCGGCTCAGGGCCAAGATCGAGAAGGATCCCGAGCACCCCGAGATCGTGGTGACGGTCCGCGGCGTCGGCTACAAAGCCGGCCCCGCCTGATCTTCCCCAAGCCCTGCCATGCCCCCGACGAAGAAGAGGTCCCGCCGACGGACACTCCGCCAGATTCTCGGCGGCGTTCGCCGGCGGGTGCGTCGTGCGGCGGGCAGGACACGGAGCGTGTGGCGGCGCTCGCTCCAGCTCCAGGTGGTCACCAGCACGCTGGTGATCTCCGTGATCGTCGTGGTGGTGCTCGGCGCGTTCCTCTCCGAGCAGATCAACAGGTCGGTCGTGGCGAGCAGCCAGCGCTCGTCCGCCAGCGAGGCGTCCGCCGACCGCCTGCAGATCGCCGACGCGCTGACCCCTGAGGCCGACGACCAGGCCAAACCCGCCGACACCGGCAAGAAGGGCTCGGGCAACCCGCTCGACGACGTCATGGACATCGTCACCGGGTCGGGCGAGAACGGCTCCAAGAAGCGCTACGACGTGCTGATACTCAACCAGACCGCGCCCGGCCAGTCCCGGGCGTCCGGTGGCGTCGTACCGCTGAACGTGCCGCTGAGCCTGCAGCGCAACGTGCAGAAGGCCGAGCACGGCAAGGCCGTCGGCTCGATCGAGCAGATCAAGTTCGCCGGGGAGAGCCAGCCCAGGCTCACGTACGTGGTCGGCGGCATCGTGCACGTGCCGTCCACCGGCGAGAACTACGAGGTCTACCACTTCTTCCCGTTCACGGACGAAGAAGAGCTGCTGTCCAACGTCCGGCTCGCCATCGTCGTGGTCGCCCTCGCTCTCGTGCTGCTGCTCGCCGCCATCGCGTACCTGGTCGCCCGCCAGGTCGTCACGCCTGTACGGCTCGCGCGCCAGGCCGCGGAGCGCCTCGCCTCCGGCAAGCTGGACGAGCGGCTCAAAGTACGCGGCGAGGACGACCTGGCCCGCCTGGCGAACTCGTTCAACGAGATGGCCGCGAACCTGGCGCTGAAGATCCACCAGCTGGAGGAGCTCTCACAGGTCCAGCGGCAGTTCGTCTCCGACGTCTCCCACGAGCTGCGCACGCCGCTCACCACCGTGCGCATGGCCGCCGACCTGCTCTACGACGCCCGCGAGGACTTCGACCCGATGGCCGCCCGCTCGGCGGAGCTCATGCAGGCCCAGCTCGAACGGTTCGAGTCGATGCTGGCCGACCTGCTGGAGATCAGCCGCTACGACGCCGGCGCCGCCACGCTCGACCTCGACTCCGTGGACCTGCGCGACGTGGTGCTGCGCGCGATCGCCGACTCCGAGGCGCTGGCCGAGCGGCACTCGACCCGCTTCGAGCTGCGGCTGCCGAACGAGCCGTGCATGGCCGAGATCGACAACCGCCGGGTCGAGCGGATCCTGCGCAACCTGCTGTTCAACGCCATCGAGCACGGCGAGGGCAGGGACATCGTGGTCACCGTGGGCGCCGACAGGGACGCCGTCGCGGTGGCGGTGCGCGACCACGGGATCGGGCTGAAGCCCGGTGAGGACACGATGGTGTTCGACCGGTTCTGGCGGGCCGACCCGTCGCGGGCGCGGACGATCGGCGGCACCGGGCTCGGGCTGGCCATCTCGCGCGAGGACGCCACGCTGCACGGCGGCTGGCTGCAGGCGTGGGGGCAGCCGGGGGAGGGCTCGCAGTTCCGGCTGACGCTCCCCAGGTCCGCCGGGATCGATCTGAAGGGTTCGCCGCTGTCGCTGGTGCCGCCCGAGATCGAGATGCGCCGTACGTGGCGCACGGCCATGACCCCGGTGCTGCTGCCGGCGTCCGCGGACGGGACCGGCCATGACGAGGACTAGGCGGCTCGCGATGGTCTGGTGGCTCGACGCCGTCGCGGGAAGAGAACGGCGGGCGAGAGCGCGGCGGCTCGGCGCGGTGGCCGCGATCGTGGCGGCCATGGTGCTGGCGGGTTCCGGCTGCACCGTGATCCCCGTGACCGGCCCGCTCACCGTCAACGAGACGGGCAGCAGCGACCCGCTGAGCAAGCCGTTCCAGCGCATGATCGCCATCCCGCCCCAGCGCACCTGGGGCCCAGAGGACACCGTCAGGGGCCTGCAGGCGGCCATGGCCGCCTACGCAGACGACCCGAGCATCCTGCCCAAGTACCTGACCCCCGAGGCGCGGGCCAAGTGGAACGCCTCGGGCCCGGTGACGGTGATCGAGGACGGGTACGAGTTCGCGCCGCGCGACGGGACGGGCTCGGTGGAGAAGGTCACGCTCAAGGGCCGATGGGTGGCGAAGATCAAGGAGGACGACTCGTACGTCCCCACGGCCGCCCCATGGGAGGGCACGTTCGAGCTCGTGAAGGTCGAAGGGGGAGGCTACCTCGTCAAGAGCCTGCCGAACGGGCTGAACGGGCTGCTTCTCACCAACTCCGACGTGACGCGCGCGTACCGGGCCACGAACCTCTACTACGTGGCAGGACCCGCCCACGACAGGCTGGTCGTCGACCGCGTGCGCCTGCGGCTGAAGCCGACGGAGACCTACGCGCAGACCATCCTGGAACGCCTGCTCAAGAGCCCGACCGCGGCCCTGCAGGGAGCGGTGACGACGAGCTTCCCGCCCGGCACCAAGATCGAGTCGATCAGGTCGGAGGAGCGCGTGATGATCAACCTCTCCGGCCCCATCGATATTCTGGACCTGACCGCCGAGGCCGCACTGAAGGCCCAGATCAGGTACAGCCTCAACAAGAACGAGATCGCCAAGGGCCGCGTCATCGAGATCCAGGTGGACGGGGAGCCGTACTCCATCGACCGGCCCGACTCCGACGACGACTGGCTGGACGGCGGCAGCGACAGCGCGTACTACGTCAGCAAGGGCGCCGTCCACTACATGGGCAAGGACGGGCCCGCGGGCACCGTGCCGGGTCCGGCGGGGGAGCAGCGCGAAGGCTACTCGGCTTTCGCCCTGTCCAAGGACGGGTCGCAGATCGCCGCCAAGACCTCGACCGGCATCTCGGTGGCCGGGCTGACGGCGGGGGGACGCTGGCAGGAGGTCATCCCGGGCGAGAAGCTGACCCCGCCAACATGGCACCAGGATGGCTCCCTATGGACCTATGACCAGCAAAATGCCGTCTTGCTGCGGTACAACCCGTCCAGCGGGAAAGGTCCAGAACGGGTGGCGGCCTCCCAGCTGACCGGGCTGGAGGTCACCCAGCTCAGGATCGCCAGGGACGGGGTGCGGGTGGCGGTGGTGACCGCGAAGAACACCGTCCAGATCGGCGCGCTGACGGGCGGGGCGGCGGGGACGATGCTGGGGAACTTCCAGTTCCTGACCACCACCGAGGTGGGGAACAAGATCCGCGACATCGCCTGGAGCGATTCCGAGCACCTGCTCGTGCTGGTGGAGAGCAAGGCCGGGCAGATGCAGCTCAACGAGATCAACGTGGGGGACGGGGAGGTCGTGGGGGTGCCACTGAAGGATGAGCTGCAGTCGGTGGCGGCGCTGGACGATCGGGTGCTGGCGGCGGCCACGACGGACCAGGGCACCAAGATCATCGAGCTCAGCCAGGACCGCCAGACCTGGACCGTCAAAATCGAGTCCGACGCCAGCTCCCCCCTCTTCCCCCTCGGCTGACCCACCTCCCGCCTCCCCTGCGCCCGCGCCCTGCGACTCTGTGCCTGAGCCTGCGGTCGCGCTCCGGCGCCCACGCTCGCGCCCTGTGCCTGCGCCGCCCCTGTCGCGCCCTGCCCCGCGCCACTGACCCGGCCCCGTGCGCTCGGGCCACGCCTTGCCCACAAGCGACCGCCCCGTGCTTGCCGACCCTCAGGGAGTCGCGTGGAAGCCGTCGGTGGCGGCGCCGTGGAAGGCGCTGGTGGTGCCGGGAAATTGTCGGTCGCGGGCGGCATCCTGGGTCGCGTGCTGAGCGCCGTACTCGATCTCGTCCTGCCTCAGGCCTGCGCCGGGTGCGGCGCCAGAGGGGCGCGGTGCTGCCCGGCGTGCCTGGCCGAGCTGATCGGCGCCCCGGCGCGGCGGTTGCCTGAGCCGGTGCCGCGCGGTCTGCCCGACTGCTGGTCCGCGGCCCCGTACGACGGCGCGGTGCGTAGGGCGATCGTGGCGTACAAGGAGCGTGGTGCGGTGGCGTTGGCGGGGGTGCTGGCGGAGGCGGCGGCGTTCACCGTCGTGCGGGCGATCACCGGCACCGGGGCGTCCTGGGCGGACCGGCCCTTCGCGGTGGTGCCCGTGCCCAGCGGGCGGCGGACGCGGCGGCACCGGGGGCACGATCCGGTCGGGCGGTTGGCGGTGCTGGTCACGGCGCAGCTGCGGGCGTTCGGCGTGCGGGCCGAGACCTGGTCCGCCCTGAGCCAGGCGCGGCGGGTCGCCGACCAGGCGGGGCTGAGCTCCGCTGAGAGGAGCTCCAATCTCGCGGGGTCACTCCAGGTCCCGGAGAGTGCGAAAGGCCCTCCAGCGGCCTGTGCGCTCCTTCTGGACGACATCGTGACGACCGGCGCGACCCTCGTCGAAGCCGCCAGGGCGCTGCGGTCGGCAGGGGTGCGGGTGCCGCTGGCGGTGACGGTGGCCGCGACACGCCGAAGATCTTGAAAAGGATTACGGTCACGGTGCGTAAAGAAAGATCCAAATCATGACCCTCACCGGGAGGTCACATGTCGCTAGCCCGAGGGCCGGGGTGGCGCTGTTCAACGGACAGGAGTCCCGCACCCATAAGGGCTGCCGATCGGTTAAATAGGGCATAGAGGGCCCTCCGGAGACCTCGGGAAAGTCACGGTACGTGATCCTTTGGCCGATCCTCCGGCTGACATTCTTCCTGGATACGGATAGCGTTCTGACATGGCACCCGTTCGGGTCCGTGGTTGCGCAGGGTCGGGGATCCCGGCTCTGCTAGCCGATGCCAGCCGCAGGCAAAACGGTCCACGTAAGGCGACTCTTTGTCGACCGATCACGGTGCGGCTTAGGGGTAAGTCCTGCCTTCCCGAGGGTCCAGATGTCCCTCGCCAGAAGAGAAGGGCAGTAGTGGCGACAGAGCTGCGAAACCCTCAGCAGGCGGATGTGGGGTCGAAGACCAGGTCGGCCGGGCGGGTGCCGCCTGAGTTCCCGGAGACGGAGAGTCGGAAGAGGGTAACGGTGAGAGAAAGGCAGACAGAAGACCTCGTCCGGCATGCACGTCGTCGGACGCTCTTGCTCAGTCGTTAGACCGAAAGGGGGGCTGTTGCATGGACATCATCGTCAAGGGCCGGCACACAGGAGTTAGTGATCGGTTCCGAGACCACGTGACGACCAAGCTGGCCAGGATCGAACGTCTGGACAACAAACTCATCCGAGTTGATGTGGAGGTGTCCAAGGAACGCAACCCGCGCCTCGCAGACCAGCGCGAGCGCGTCGAGCTCACCATTCACTCCCGAGGACCGGCCATCCGCGCCGAGGCCTCGGCCGACGACCGATTCGCAGCCCTCGACATGGCTCTCGACAAGCTGGAAGGCCGCCTCAGGCGACTGGCCGACCGGCGCAAGGTTCATCACGGCAACCACTGCCCGCCCTCTGTGGCGGAGATCACCGCGACGCTCCCCGACGTCGCCGACCTGGCGCCACGGACGGAGCCCACCGTCACCAAGCAGCAGGCCGAGCCCGACGAGGACGAGCTGGCGCAGCGCGACCAGCGCTACGACGACATCGTCCCGATAGAGATGGACGGTGAAGGGCCGCTCATCGTACGGGAGAAGTTCCACAAGGCGGAACCCATGACCATCGACCAGGCCCTCCTCGAGATGGAACTGGTCGGACACGATTTCTACCTGTTCCGTGACAAGGAGAGCGGCCAGCCGTGCGTCGTTTACAGCAGACGTGGCTACAACTACGGCGTGTTGCGGCTCGTAGAGCCCTGATCGCGCGCTAAAAGATCTTCTCGACCACCCGAGAACCGCGGCCACGTGCCATCATGGCGGTTCAACGGCTCTGGCCCCCCGACGAGGAGGAGACGTGAGCGAGCTCAGTCAGGTTCAGATGAGCGAGCGAAGCGAGGGTAAGGCGGTCACGAGGCACCCCAAGGAGGCCTCGTGACCGAGTCCGGCGAGGCTCGCCCGTCAGCGAGCGAGCCGATCCGCGTGCTGATCGTTGACGATCACGAGCTGATCCGGCGGAGCCTCGCGCTCGCGCTGGCCGCTGAGCCCGACATCGAGGTGGTCGGTGAGGCGAGCGACGGGCAGGAGGCGGTCGAGTTGGCCGATCGCCTCATGCCCGACGTCGCGCTCATGGATGTTCGCATGCCGCGGCAGGACGGGATCGAGGCGACGAAGGGCATCAAGGCCTCCGTCCCGAGCACCCGCATCATCATGCTGACGGTGAGCGACGAGGAAGAAGATCTCTTCGAGGCCATCAAGGCGGGAGCCACCGGCTACCTGCTCAAGGACGTCCAGATCAACGACGTGCCGGCCGCTGTGCGGGGCGTCCACGAGGGCCAGTCGTTAATCAACCCGGCGATGGCGGCCAAGCTCATCAGCGAGTTCGCGAACATGAGCCGCAAGGAGGCCGAGCGCCCGCCCCAGCTCCCCGTGCCCCGGCTGACCGACCGCGAGATGGAGGTCCTGCGGCTGGTGGCCAAGGGGATGAACAACCGCGAGATCGCCAAGCAGCTGTTCATCTCCGAGAACACGGTGAAGAACCACGTGCGCAACATCCTCGACAAGCTCCAGCTGCATTCGCGGATGGAGGCCGTGGTGTACGCCGTGCGGGAGCGCATGCTGGAGATCACTTAGCGGGTCTATGGGCGTAGCTCATCCCAGTCGAGGCTGATGCGGATCGGCCACTCCACCAGTGCCCCCGAGCCTGGTTCTAGGAGGGAAGCCAACCGATATCCGCCGATGCCGTAGTCCAGCGCGAGGAGCTCGATGTTGGAGACGCCCCGGTCGTCCAGCCTGACGATCCAGTACCAGGGGATGCCGGCAGCGGCGTATTCGGCACGTTTCTCGACCGTGTCGACCTTGCCCAGACCGGACACCACCTCGACGACGAGTAGCACCAAGTGCGCCGGGAGGGGTTTCTCATCTTCCGGCGCACAGCGAAACAGGGCGGCGTCGGGGCGACGGATCTGCGTGGCCGGTAGCTCCCACAGCAGCACGTCGAAATCCATGTCCGCGTCGAGGCATTCATGTGCCTGAGCGCTGTGTCGTCGAGCAGCGCGCTCCAGCATGTTGGCTAGATGCCGCGACATCTTTTGGTGCAGCCGGGTCGGCGACTCGCAACGCACGGCCTGGCCATTGATCACCTCGACTTGGCGACAAAACTCTTCGGGGAGCCGTTTCCAGATGTCCAACGTGATGGGCTCCGGCTGAAGTTCGGTCTTGCTCACCCAGTCGAAAATCTCCGACATGACGCCCTTCCGATCCCGGGATTGTGCTCACTTCACCGTACTGGTCGTGCTCAGTATCGGCACGAGTTCCGGCGGGTCGGCACGTTCGACGCGTACGGCCTCGCAGCCCACCCACTCGGCGGCCGACCACAGGGCCTCCCTTAAGTCGTCGGCCCGCTTGACGGCAGAAAAGCCCGGCTCCAGGTGGAGCTGCTTGATGACCAGGGTGGTGCCCTCGCGGGCCGGGTCGACGCGGCCGATCAGGCGGCCGCCGGCCAGCACCGGCATCGTGAAGTAGCCGTGGACGCGCTTGTGCTTGGGGACGTAGAGCTCGAGCGTGTACTGGAAGCCGAAGACGCGCTCGGTGCGGCCGCGGTGCCAGATGAGGGAGTCGAACGGCGACAGCAGCGTCGTGCGGTGACGGCCGCGCGGCTCGGACTCCAGGGCCGCCGGATCTGCCCAGGCGTTTGGTTTGCCCTTCTTGCCCGGCCAGGCCGTGACCGTCACGGGCACCAGGCCCGCGGCGCCGCTGCGGAGGATCTCGTCGAGCATGGCCGCTTGCTCGCCCCGCAGGCGGAGGAAGTCGAGCAGATCGGTCCGGTTGGCCACGCCCAGCGAGCGGCCCGCCACGGCGGCCAGGCGTGCGATGCACTCCTCGTCGGAGAGGTCCTCGGCCAGCAGGCCGGCGGGGACCACGCGCTCGGCCAGGTCGTAGACCCGCCGCCAGCCGACGCGGCGGCTGCAGACCAGCTCGCCGATGTCGAGCAGCCACTCCAGCCCGATCTTGGAGTCTGACCAGTCCCACCACGGGCCGCCGTTCTTGGCGCCGCCGACGTCGGAGGTCGTGAGCGGGCCCTGCTCGCGGACCTGCGCGAGCAGCTTGTCGACGCCGTCGGGGACCTCGTGCCAGCGGTAGCGCCGCTTGAGGTATGCCCGGCGCCTGAACGAATAGAGCGGCCAGTGCTCGATGGGCAGGATGCAGGCGGCGTGGCACCAGTACTCGAAGCTCTGGGCGGGGTTGTGCCAGTAGGCCCGCTCGATCTTGGGTCTGCCCACCGCGCCCAGGCGGGCGTACGCGACCAGCTCGTGGGAGCGGGCCAGGACCGAGATCGTGTCGAGCTGCACCGCGCCCAGCCTGCGGAGCATGGCGTGCACGCCGCCCTTGCGGGCGTCGGCGCCGATCAGGCCCTGCGAGCGCAGGATGATCCGGCGCGCCTCGTCGGGGGTGAGGTCGGTGACACCGGTCATGGCTGCGATTCCGTACGGCGATGCATACGGGCAATGTAGCGGCGATGACCGACAAAAGCGGGCGCTCGTGCGGGGGCCCTGGGCTGCCACATCCGCCTCGCCTGCTGCCGGAGCCACGGGCGAGGCCGTGCAGCGCATCCCGTCAGACGCCCCATGCGCCACACGGGGATGGCCGTCATTCATCCGCTCAGGGGCATGTGGACACCCCCGGCACCTCGTCGCCCCCTGGCGCGGTGGCATGTGGACGCCCGCGCCGGGGGCGACGGCGGGCAAAGCATGAGCGCCAGGGGACACGCCCGGGATCCGGGGCCGGGGTCGGGGTGTACGCCCCGGGATCCGGAGACGGGGTCAGGGTGCAGGCCCTGGACTCCGGGTCGGGATCAGGGGCGGGGGCAGGCACCCGTTGGGGCGGGTGCCCGCTCGGTGATGCCTGCGTCAGCGGTGATCTTCAGAGCGCATGCCCACGCGGGGCGCGTCGATCACGACGTCGGTGAAGATGTCGAAGACGAGGGCCAGGACGCCGCCCACGACGAACACGCCGGCGCCGATCCAGACGAGCGTCCAGTTGGCGGCCGTCAGGCCGAAGCCGGCCACCACGGTGCCCACCAGCATCACGGTCACCGCCAGCCACGATGACGCGCGACCGCCGTGGCTGCCGAGATTCTCCGAATGCTCCGACTTCGTCTCCTCAACCATGGCTAATCCTTCCTTTGCCGGTTATCGCGCTTATTGGTGCGAGCCGGCCTCAACCGGCATACCCTCTGCCTTGCCCCATTCTCCCAGACAGGTCAGGCGCCCTCGTCGTCACGGTGGCTGTGTCTGGTTGCGGAACCGCCTACGATGGCAACGGGGAAGTTTGTCTCGGCCTCTCCTCCTGGCGGCGCCGCCGGGGTAGACCTGCGAGGAGCTTTACATAAAGTGGCAGCCATTCTCGACAAGATCCTACGTGCCGGCGAAGGTAAGACCCTGCGCAAGCTCAAGCGGATCGCAGACCAGGTCAACTCCATCGAGGACGACTTCACGAGCCTGTCCGACGCGGAGTTGCGTGCGCTGACGGACGAATTCAAGCAGCGCCATGCCGACGGCGAAACGCTCGACGATCTGCTTCCCGAAGCGTTCGCGGCCGTGCGCGAGGCCGCCCGCCGCGTGCTCGGCCAGCGGCCGTACGACGTGCAGATCATGGGCGGCGCCAACCTCCACCTCGGCAACATCTCGGAGATGAAGACCGGTGAGGGCAAGACGCTCACCTGTACGCTGCCGGCGTACCTCAACGCGATCTCCGGCAAGGGCGTCCACGTCATCACGGTCAACGACTACCTGGCCAAGCGTGACGCCGAGACCATGGGGCGCATCCACCGTTTCCTCGGTCTCGAGGTCGGCTGCATCATCGCCGGGCAGCAGCCCGACGAGCGCCGCAAGCAGTACGAGGCCGACATCACGTACGGCACCAACAACGAGTTCGGCTTCGACTACCTCCGCGACAACATGGCGTGGTCGCTCGAGGAGTGCGTGCAGCGCGGCCACAACTTCGCGATCGTCGACGAGGTCGACTCGATCCTGATCGACGAGGCCCGCACGCCGCTGATCATCTCCGGCCCCGGCGAGCAGTCGGGCAAGTGGTACCAGGAGTTCGCCAAGATCGTGCCGCGGCTGCGCCGGGGCGTCGAGGCGAAGAACCCGGGCGAGGAGAGCACCGGCGACTACATCGTCGACGAGAAGAAGCGCACGGTCGGCGTCCTGGAGGCGGGTGTCGAGAAGGTCGAGGACTGGCTCGGCATCGACAACCTCTACAAGCCCGAGCACACCCACCTGGTCGGCTTCCTGAACAACGCGCTCAAGGCGAAAGAGCTGTTCAAGAAGGACAAGGACTACATCGTCGCCGACGGCGAGGTGCTGATCGTCGACGAGTTCACCGGCCGCATCCTCCACGGGCGCCGCTACAACGAGGGCATGCACCAGGCCATCGAGGCCAAAGAGGGTGTGAAGATCAAGGACGAGAACCAAACTCTCGCCACGGTCACCCTGCAAAACTACTTCCGCCTGTACAAGAAGCTCGCCGGCATGACCGGTACGGCCGCCACCGAGGCCAACGAGTTCCACCAGACGTACAAGCTGGGCGTCGTCCCCATTCCCACCAACCGGCCGATGGTCCGCAAGGACCAGGCGGACGTGGTCTACAAGACCGAGGACGCCAAGTTCAACGCGGTGGTCGAGGACATCAAGGAGCGCTACGAGGCCGGGCAGCCGGTTCTCGTCGGCACCACCTCGGTGGCGAAGTCGGAGCGGCTGTCCAAGGCGCTCAAGCGCCGCGGCGTGCCGCACGAGGTGCTCAACGCGAAGAACCACGCGCGTGAGGCGTCGATCATCGCCGAGGCCGGGCGCAAGGGCGCGGTCACCGTCGCCACCAACATGGCCGGTCGAGGCACCGACATCATGCTCGGCGGCAACTCCGAGTTCCGCGCCGACCTGGAGCTGCGCCAGCGCGGGCTCGACCCGGTCGAGACGCCGGAGGAGTACGAGAAGGCCTACCCCGAGGCGCTGGAGAAGGCCAGGGCGGCGGTCAAGGCCGAGCACGACGAGGTCACCTCGCTCGGCGGCCTCTACGTCCTGGGCACCGAGCGGCACGAGTCGCGCCGCATCGACAACCAGCTCCGCGGTCGTTCCGGCCGTCAGGGTGACCCCGGCGAGTCGCGGTTCTACCTGTCGCTCGGCGACGACCTCATGCGCCTGTTCAACTCGGCCAGGGTCGAGATGATCATGAACAGGCTCAGCATCCCCGACGACCAGCCGATCGAGTCCGGCATCGTCTCGAAGGCCATCGCCTCCGCCCAGCACCAGGTCGAGCAGCAGAACTTCGAGATCCGCAAGGATGTTCTGAAGTACGACGAGGTGATGGACCGCCAGCGCAAGGTCATCTACGCCGAGCGCCACCGCGTCCTGGAGGGCGCCGACCTGCACGAGCAGGTGCGCGGCTTCATCGGCGAAGTGATCGAGGGCTACGTGCAGGGCGCCACGGCCGAGGGCTTCGCCGAGGAGTGGGACCTCGACAAGCTGTGGAAGGCGTTCGGCGAGCTCTACCCGGTCTCGGTCAGGATCGACGACCTCGTCGAGGAGGCCGGCTCGCGCGAGGAGCTGTCCGCCGAGCTCATCACCGAGAAGGTCAAGGCCGACGCTCTCGCGGCGTACGACAGGCGCGAGGAGGAGTTCGGCGCCGAGACCATGCGCGACCTGGAGCGCCGCGTGATCCTCTCGGTCCTCGACCGGAAGTGGCGCGAGCACCTCTACGAGATGGACTACCTGCGCGAGGGCATCGGCATGCGGGCCTACGCGCAGAAGGACCCCAAGATCGAGTACGCGCGCGAGGGCTTCGAGATGTTCGCCGCGATGCTCGACGGCATCAAGGAGGACTCCGTCGGGTTCCTGTTCAACCTCGAGGTGGAGGTGCAGGAAAACCCGATCGTCGAGGAAGAGGACGCGGTCCTCGCGGAGACCCGTTCGATCATCGCGCGCGGGCTGCGCGGGCCCGAGCGGCCCGCCGAGCTCGAATACTCGGCGCCCGGCGAGCAGGGCGAGGTCGAGCATACCCGGGTCCGCACGACTCAGGCGGAGCGCGCGGCCTACGGGAACGTGGAGCGTAACGCGCCTTGCCCGTGCGGGTCCGGCAAGAAGTACAAGCGCTGCCACGGCGATCCCAAGAACGCGGCCTGACAGCTCTTCTGAGACCCCCACCTCGGGTGGGGGTCTCTCTTTTTGCCTGTGCCGCTTCGAAGTCCTGTGCCGCTTCGAAGTCCTGTGCTGCTTGGAAGCCCTGTGCTGCTTCGAAGTCCTATGCCGTTTCGAAGTCTGTGCAGAGCCATTGGACGCCTCTCCGTTCGAGGCGTATGGCGAGCACGTGGTTGCGCTCGCCGCAATGGATGAGGAGGCACATTTCCACCACGCCGTCCCGGGGCTCCTTGACGTGCACGCTTCCGGCGAACGGCGGCCGGGCCGTCTGTATCATCTGCCCCGCCTGGACGAGCTCGCGGTAGGCGCGGACCGTGAGCTTGTCTGCCACGGTCTCCGGCGGACGCCGGCCCGCCAGGACCTCGGCCAGGGCCTGTCCCAGGTGGCGCAGCTTGCGCTCGTCGGGGATGGCTCCTGGCGGGCCCCACACCAGGGGGCGCGGGTCCAGGGCCAGGGCGCCGTGGGTCTCGGGTGGCTGCGCTACGTCATTCGAGGGCTCGGGGGTGATGCCGAAGCGGGGGGCTGGTGACACGCATCCTCCAACTCTTGGGCGAAGAAACAATCGCTTCAAGGAGTTTTCGGTCTGGCTGAGGAATACAAGTGCCACCAACTTCTCCGAGCGTCTCCAGAGTTCGTCCGGGTTTGGTGGGGAAGGTTGCTGGAAGTTGGATCCCTGGCGCGGGGCTTGTTTGGCGGTTTGGGGCGTGATCCGGCCGTCTGAGGGCCGCCCCAAACCGTTCAGGTAGAGCAGGAGTAGCGGTTATGTTTCGCCCGAATCGACGTCCGGCTCGGGTTCGCGGCCCGGGGTCATGATGTTGAGCTTGCGGATGAGGAACGTGAAGACCACGTAATACACCACACCGTAAACGACACCCAATATCAGGATTCCAGGCAGATTTTCGGTATTCGACTTGCTGGCGTTCAGGAGCATGTCCAGCAGGCCCGCGGAGAAGCCGAACCCCAGCTGGCCGCCGATCAGGGTGGTCAGGGCCATGGCCAGGCCGGTCAGTACGGCGTGCACCACCAGCAGCAGGGGCGCCACGAAGATGAAGGCGAACTCGATCGGCTCCGTGATCCCGGTGACGAACGACGCCAGGGCGGCCGACAACATGATGCCGCCCACCGTGGCCCGGCGGTGCGCCGGGGCCGCGCGCCACATGGCCAGGGCGGCGGCGGGCAGGGCGAACATCATGATCGGGAAGAAGCCGGCCATGAACTGGCCCGAGTGCGGGGCGCCGCCGAAGTAGCAGTTCCAGTCCCCGCCCAGCACCCGGCCGCCGACCTCGCACTGCGGCACCACGTACCAGACGACCGAGTTGACGAAGTGGTGCAGGCCGAGGGGGATCAGGAGGCGGTTGACCAGGCCGTAGATGCCGGTCCCTATCGGGCCGATCGAGGTCAGGGCCTCGCCCGCGTGGCGGATCCACTCGCCGATCACCGGCCAGAGCCAGCCGAAGAGCACGCCGATGAGCAGCGCCACGATGGAGGTGATGATCGGTACGAACCTGCGCCCGCCGAAGAAGGCCAGCCAGGACGGCAGCTTGATGCGGTGGAAACGCTGCCAGAGCAGGGCGGTGACCAGGCCCATGACGATGCCGCCGAGGACCTTGGTCGGGTTCTGCATGCCGTAGTCGATGACCTCCTTGACGCCCTGGGCCTGGACCTCCTTGATGAGGACGGTGTCCCTGATGTGCGAGCCGAAGAACATCACCTTGCTCACCCGGTCGAAGACCAGGTAGCCGACCACGGCGGCGAGCGCGGTGGAGCCGTCGGACTTCCGGGCGAAGCCGATCGCCACCCCCACGGCGAACAGCAGCGGCAGGTTCTCCAGCAGCGCCGCGCCGGCCGCGGCCAGCACCTCGGCCACCTGGTTCATCCAGGCGAACCCGGCCACGTCCGCCAGGCCCCCCGGCTCGGCGCCGTTGGAGCCCAGCATGTCGGGCTGCCCGAAGCGCAGCAGCAGAGCGGCCGCGGGCAGGGCGGCGATGGGCAGCATCAGGGAGCGGCCCAGCCGCTGGAGCACGGTCATCACGCGAGCGAACGGCGAAGGCCGGGCGGCGGTGGTCTCGTTCACCGGGCGTTCCTCCGAGCCGGGTGAGGCCTCAGCCCCGTCTTACGGGCATTTCCAGGATGGTGCGTAGCTGGTAGCGGTCCGCACGATACGTGGACACGCCCAGCTCCGCACAGACGCCCCCGGCGAACGATCTGCGCTGCAGCAGCAGTACGGCGCCGCCGCGGGGCAGCTTCAGCAGGTCGGCGTCGCTCGGGTCGGCGATGCCGCCGTCGATGGTGAGCTCGCCGGCGTCCATGACCAGGCCGTAGCGCCTCTCCAGCAGCTCATACAGTGATTTATCCGACAGATCCAGGGAACCCAGGTCGGGCGCGAGCTTGACCGGGATGTGGGCCCGTTCGATGGACAGCGGCTCCCCGTCGGCCGTCCGCAGCCGCTCGATGAAGTGCACCTCCTCGCCCGGCTGGATCCCCAGCTCCTTGGCCAGATGGGCGCTGGCCCGCACGATCCGGCGGTCGAGGTCGCGCGAGCCCGGGACCATGCCTCGCGCCCGCATGTCGTCGGTGAACGACGTCAGCTGGAGCGCCAGCTCGATCTTGGGTCGGGCGACGAACGTTCCCTTGCCGGGCACACGGTGCAGGCGGCCCTCGGACACGAGGTGGTCGACGGCCTGCCGCACGGTCATCCTGGACAGTCCGAAACGCTGGCAGAGCTCGCGCTCGGACGGGATGGCCGCCCCGATGCTGAGCTCGTCGCTGTCGATGAGGTCCAGCAGGATCTCGCGAAGCTGGAAGTACTTGGGCACCGGGCTGTCCGGATCGATGTGCGCCACGGATCCTCCCCTCGATCCTGACCTGGGCAATGGGTTATGGTTCGTACTGGTCTAGTCCGGACTAGACCACATGTCGCGAAAGACGGTCAAGTCCGCACAAGGAAAGAGCCCGAGATGACCACGAAGATGCGCAGCGAGATCGCCGAGCAGCCGGCCGCGCTGCGGGCCACGCTGGACGCCCTGCTGCCGAGGGTCAGCGAGGTGAGGGCGGTGGGCGAGCAGACTCGCCAGCTGCTGTTCATCGCGCGGGGCACCTCCGACAACGCAGCAGTGTACGGGCGCTACCTGGTCGAATCACACGCGGGCCGCCTGGCCGCGCTGGCCGCGCCCTCGATCGCGACGACGTACAAGCGCCGGCTCGACCTGGACGGGGTGCTGGCCGTCGCGATCTCGCAGTCGGGGCGCACTGAGGAGATCGTCGAGACGCTGGCCTGGGCCAAGGACTGCGGGGCCAGGACCGTCGGCATCACGAACGGGGGCGAGGAGAGCCCTCTCGCGCAGGCCGCAGACGTCGCTCTGTGCACGGTCGCCGGGGAGGAGAAGGCCGTTCCCGCGACCAAGACGTACACGACGCAGCTCGCCGCGCTGGCCGTGCTCGCGCTGGGCCTGGGCGCCGACGTGGACGCGGACGACCTGCGGCGGGTGCCCGAGGCGGTGGAGAAGCTGATCACCGAGCCGGGCGATCTGGACGCCGTGGTCGAGGGGTTGTTCGACAAGCAGGGCGTCGTCGTGTCCGGGCGCGGGCTGGCGTTCTCGACGGCTCTGGAGACGGCGCTGAAGCTCAAGGAGGCGTGCTACCTGCACGCCATGGGCCTGTCGTACGCCGACCTGCTGCACGGGCCCATCGCCGTGGTCGACGCCGACACCCCCGCGCTGCTGGTCGCCGCCCAGAACAGCCCGACGTTGCCCGGCACGGTGGCGCTGGCCGAGCGGGTGGTGGCCGCGGGCGCCGCAGCGTACACGATCGGGGGCGGCGAGGCGCTCGCACGGGCGGGCACGGCCGCGCTGAACGGCCCCGACCTGCCCGAATGGGTGGCGCCCATGGGCCTGATCGTGCCGGGGCAACTGCTCACCGAGGCGCTGGCCCGCAGGCTCGGCATCGACCCTGACGCGCCGCGCGGACTGAACAAAGTCACCCAGACCGACTGATTTAACCTGGTCGCAAAAGCTAGGGAGGCCGGATGGCGGCGGATGTGAACGCGATCATCGCCGGGCTCGGCGGGGCGGACAACATCATCGAGATCGAGCCCTGCATCACCCGGTTGCGCACGGAGGTGCATGACGCGTCCAAAGTCGACCAGGCCGCGCTCAGGGCGGCGGGCGCGCACGGCGTGATGGCCGCGGGAAACGTGGTCCAGGTCGTCGTGGGGCCGGAGGCGGACACCATCGCCAGCGACATCGAGGACATCATCGGCTGAGGGCGAGATCATGACGACTGTTCTCGCCCCGGTCGAGGGGGAGGCTGTACTGCTGGCCGCCGTGCCCGATCCGGTGTTCTCCGCGGGGCTCGTCGGGCCGGGAGCGGCGATCGATCCGCTGAGGGGGCCGGGGAAGGCCGTAGCCCCCATAGCGGGAAAAATCATGAAACTGCATCCGCATGCCTACGTGATCGTCGGGGACGACGGCAAGGGCGTGCTGGTGCATCTGGGAATCGACACCGTCCAGCTCAAAGGCGCAGGGTTCCAGCTCCTCGCCGCCGAGGGGGACAGGGTGAGCGCCGGGCAGCCCGTCGTGGCGTGGGACCCCGCGCTCATCGAGGCGGGCGGGCGTTCTCCTGTCTGTCCCGTCGTGGCGCTCGACGCGGAGTCCGTGAGCGAGGTCGCGGAGGGGGCAGTTCATGTGGGAGACGAGCTTTTCCGATGGGACTAGCCACGGCGGCCGAGGCGTCACAATGAACGGGCGCTATCACGAAGAAGGTCCGGCTGGTCTGGACCGGCACTGAAGGAGGAGTAATGGGTGAGCGCAAGGTCACCGTGGCCGCGGAGGTGGGGCTGCACGCCCGTCCCGCCGCGACGTTCGTCCAGCGGGCCAAGAAGGCCCCCATGGACATCATGGTGACGAAGTCCCACGGCGGGGAGAAGGTCAACGGCAAGAGCATCCTCGCGATCATGGCGCTGGACGTCAAGCAGGGTGAGACCGTCGTGATCAGCGCGGAGGGCGACGGCTCGGAAGAGGTCCTCGACGAGCTGGCCGAGATCGCCGGTACGCCATGAACCTGCGGGGGGTGGGGGTCAGTCCGGGCATCGGGCACGGCCCCGCTTACGTGCTGACCGTCTCCGTGCCCGAACCCCCCGAGGGCGCCACCTACACCGGTGAGGCGGATCAGGAGAAGGAGCGCGCGATGGTCGCGCTCACGCAGGTCGCGGGCGAGCTGGAGGCCCGCGGCAACCGGGCGGGCGGCGAGGCGGAGGAGATACTCAAGGCCCAGGCGCTGATGGCCGAGGACCCCGGGCTGGTCGTCAAGGTGCGCACACTGATCGACCGCGGCCTGGCCGCCCCCAGAGCGATCTTCGAGGCTTTCACGAAGTACCGGGACGTGCTGGCCGGGTCCGGCGGCTACCTGGGCGAGCGGGCCGCCGACCTCGACGACATCAGGGACCGCGTGATCGCGCTGCTCTACGGGCACGCCATGCAGGGGCTCCCGATCGCGCCCGCGGAGCCGTACGTGCTGGTCGCCAGGGATCTCGCCCCCGCCGACACGGCGCTGCTGCGCAAGCAGGACGTCGCGGCGTTCGTCACCGAGGAGGGCGGGCCCACCAGCCACACCGCGATCATCGCCAGGGCGATGGGCGTGCCCGCCGTCGTGGCCTGCGGGGGCGCGACCGCCATCCCGCCGGGCGTGCGGGTGATGGCCGACGGCACCTCGGGAGACGTGCGCGTGGAGCCCGCCGAGGCCGACGTGGCCGAGGCGGTCGGCGCGGACACCGCCAGGCAGGCCGCGTTCGCCGCGGTGAAGGGTCCCGGCAGGACCGCCGACGGGCACGCGGTTCCGCTGCTCGCGAACATCGGCGGCCCCGCCGAACTCGACGACGCCGTCAGCGCGGGCGCCGAGGGCGTCGGGCTCTACCGGACCGAGTTCCTCTTCCTCGACAGGACCGAGCCGCCCTCCGCTGAGGAGCAGCGGCATGCCTATCGGGCGGCGCTCGAGGCGTTCCCCGGCGGCAAGGTGGTCGTGCGCACGCTGGACGGCGGTGCTGACAAGCCGATGGCGTTCCTGCCGGTGCCGGTCGAGCCGAACCCGGCGCTGGGGGAGCGGGGGCTGCGCAGGTTCAGGAGGTTCCCCGGCGTCATGGAGGCGCAGCTCGGCGCACTGGCGGCCGTCGCGTCCCCAGGGCTCCAGGTCATGGCGCCGATGGTGGCCACGGCCGAGGAGGCCGGGTGGTTCGCGCAGGAGTGTCGGTCCAGGGGCCTGAAGGACGTGGGCGTGATGATCGAGATCCCGTCGGCCGCGCTGCGGGCCCGGGACCTGCTCGCCCGGGTGGACTTCGTCTCGATCGGGACCAACGACCTCGCCCAGTACGCCTTCGCCGCCGACCGCCAGGCCGGCGCCCTGAGCGCGCTACACGACCCGTGGCTGCCCGCGCTGCTCGACCTGGTCGCCATGACGGCGACCGCCGCCTCGCAGGCGGGCAAGCCGTGCGGCGTCTGCGGCGAGTCGGCCGCCGACCCGGCGCTGGCGTGCGTGCTGGTCGGGCTCGGGGTCTCGACGCTGTCGATGGGGGCCGCGGCGCTGCCCGCCGTACGTGCCGTGCTGGCCGCGCACACGCTGGATCAGTGCCGCCGCGCCGCCGAGGCCGCGCGGGCGCAGCCGACGGCGGCTTACGCGCGTGCGGCGGCCCGCGTGCACCTGCCCGGCCTCGACCGGCTGGGCCTGTAGAACGTCCGATCCGGGAAAAGGGCGGTCTCGCCCGGGTCGTCACATGGATACCTTTGGAGGCATGCTTCGACGGATCGGTACGGCAGGCCTCCTCACGATCACTCTCACCGCCTGCGCCGCCGGCGGCGGCTCGGCAGGCGCGACCCCCAGCGGAGGCAAGGCCGCGCCGCCCGCGCAGACGACGACCCCGCAGAGCCCGCCGCAGGCTCAGGCGGGCCCCGTCGAGCGCGCCCTGTCGAAGATGAGCGTCGAGGAGAAGGTCGGCCAGCTCTTCATGCCCGTCCTGTACGGCACCGCGGCCGACACGGTGTCGGGCGAGAACCAGGCCAGGTACGGCGCCGGGACCCCGGCGAAGGTGATCGCGAAGTACCACCTGGGCGGCGTGATCCTCTTCCCGCACAACATCAAGGGCGTCGGCCAGGTCGTCGGACTCAACAACGGCCTGCAGAAGGCGTCCAAGGAAGTCCCGCTCCTGATCGGCACCGACCAGGAGAACGGCCTGGTGGCCAGGATGTCCGCGCTCATGACCGACTTCCCCGGCGCCGCCGAGATCGGCGCCACCAAGGACCCCGACCGGGCCCGGGCCGTGGCCAAGGCCACCGGCGAGGAGCTGCGCGCGCTCGGCGTCAACCTCGACTTCGCCCCGGTCGCCGACGTGAACGTGGACCCGGACAATCCCATCATCGGCCGCCGCGCCTACGGCGACGACCCGGCGCGGGTGGCGAAGATGGTGGCGGCGGCGGTCAAGGGGTTCGGCGAGGCGAAGGTGGCCGCCACCGCCAAGCACTTCCCCGGCCACGGCGACACCAACGTCGACAGCCACACCGGGCTGCCTGTGATCAAGCACACGAAGGCCCAGTGGGAGAAGATCGACGCGCCGCCGTTCAAGGCCGCGATCGGCGCGGGCGTGGACGCCGTGATGAGCGCCCACATCGTCTTCCCCAAGCTCGACCCGTCGAGGGACCCGGCGACGCTGTCCAAGCCCATCCTGACCGGCCTGCTCAGGCAGAAGCTCGGCTTCAAGGGCGTGATCTCCACCGACGCGCTCAACATGGCGGGCGTGCGCAAGAAGTACAACGACGGGGAGATCGCGGTGCGGGCCGTCCTGGCCGGGGCCGATCTGCTGCTCATGCCGAACGACCTGCCCAAGGCGCATCAGGCGGTGCTGGCGGCGGTGAAGTCGGGCCGGATCTCGCAGCAGCGGCTCGACCAGTCGGTCACCCGGCTGCTCACGCTCAAGCAGAACAGGGGATTCCTGGTCAAGGCCCCGGTGGCGGACGCGGATGAGGCGGCCCGCGTGCTGCGCTCCGCGGAGCACCGCAGGCTGGCCGCCCGTGTCACGCGTTAGTGCGCGCCGCGCAGCCCACTGGCGATGAACATCCCGGCCAGCATGGCGAACAGGAACGCCTGCAGAAACTGGACGAGCATCTCGAACGCGGTCATCACGATCGTCATCAGCACGCCGAGGACGCCGAGGCCCGCTCCCAGCGGGGTGAGCCGCTCGAACAGGAACCAGAAGCCCACCGAGCTGAAGAAGGCCACGATGATGTGGCCGGCGAACATGTTCGCGAAGAGCCGGACGAAGTGGGTGAACAGCGACGTGAGGAACACCTCGGCCAGGATCATCGGGGCGTAGAGCCCGTACGCCCAGCCCGGCAGGCCGGGCAGGTGCACGATGCCCCTCAGGTAGCCGCGCACGCCGTGGTGCCGGACGCCGAGGTAGACCTTGATGCCGTACACGGTGAGCGCCAGCACCAGGGGGAAGGCGATGTGCGCGGCGACGGGGAACTGGATGAGCGGGATGATGCCCATCAGGTTCCAGATGAGCACGGTCAGGAAGACCGTGAAGAGGAAGCCCATCCAGCGGTCTGAGTCTTTGCCGAGGTTGGGCTTGGCGATCTGGTCGCGTACGAATACGTACGCGTACTCGCCGATGCTCTGCCAGCCCCGCGGGATGAGCTTGGGCTTGGCGAATGCGGCCCAGCACACGGCGATGGCGATGACCGAGCTGAGCAGGGCGATGAGCACCGGTTTGGTAAGCCATTCCGGGCCGCCGGGGAAGATCGGCGCGAACTTGAAGAGTCCGAGTCCCGGGGCTTTCCATTCAGGGGAGGCGTTCAGGCCATAGGAGGTGATCAGGATCGTCGTCCGCACGGCGGTCCTTTCTGGGTAGCGACCTATCGCTGGAGGATCACTTTAACTAGACATTTCGGACATTCCTTTTGTGGGGTTTTGTCGATAAATAAATGATTGGCCGGTGTAAAGGGGGCATCCGTGGCTGCTCTACCCTGGAACGGTGCTTACGGGTGTGCTCATCGACTGGGGCGGGGTGCTGACGACCGGCCTTTCCGACGCCATCACGCGCTGGATCGTGGCCGACAGGATCGACGGCGACCACTACCGCGAGGTCATGCGGGAGATGGTCGACCACGCCTACCACGGTGACGGCGAGAGTGTCGTCCACGCGCTGGAGAGGGGCGAGATCGACGGCTCCTCTTTCGAGCGCGACCTCGCCGCCAGGCTGCTGACCCTGGACGGTGTGCCGCCCGCGGCCGAAGGGCTGCTTGCCCGGATGTTCGCGGGATTCGAACGAGTTGACGCAATGTACGACATGCTCCGCGACGTGCGGAAAAATGGTGTCAAAACGTGTTTGCTCTCTAACTCCTGGTCGAATGAGTACCCTCGCGACGGCTGGGACGAGGTCTTCGACGCGGTCGTGATCTCCGGCGAGGTCGGCATGCGCAAACCCGAGCCGCGCATCTTCCACCACGCGCTCGACCAGATCGGGCTCGCCGGCGAGAAGTGCGTGTTCATCGACGACATCGAGGCCAACATCCTGGCCGCCCGCGCGCTCGGCATCGCCGGCATTCACCACAGAGACGCGAACTCGACCATCGCGGAACTCGAGACTCTCCTCCGTCTGACGTTGCGACGGGCATGATAGAGCCCTTGTAAGGCTGAGCCGGATGCCCTCGCTGCGGATCCGTCTCAGCACGCCGAGCGGAGCTCGGCCAGAAAGCACGAAAGGTTCGTCATGCGCGTCTATCTGCCGTGCACTCTCCCGGCCCTCGCCACGGCGGTCGAGACGGGAGAGCTGGGCCCGGCCCCGCTGACCGGCTACGCGGTGACCCCCGCGCTGACCGAGTGGTACGCCTCGGGCGACACCGAGGAGCTCGAATACGTGGCACTCACCGAAGCGGCCCGCGCCTCGCTGCGGATGCTGGCCGCCGACCTCGCCGACGGCATCCAGGCCGCGCCGCGGCGCGTGGTGGTCGCGGCCGAGGTGCCCGACCGCTCGGTCTCCGCGGGGGTCGATCTGGAGGAACGGGCGCGAGTCCGCCTCGCCGACTCGATCCCGCTGGCCAAGGTGGCCGCGGTGCACATCGACGACCACGAGGCCATCCCCGACATCGAGGCCGCCGTCGCCGCGCTGCCCGCCGCCGACGAAGGCGACGACGACGCGAGATTCACCGTGGACGGGGCCGAGGCGCACGAGCTCATGTGGTACGCGACACAGGAGATTCCCGACCTGCTGCGCTGAGTAACGATGGCGTTACATCGATCACACTTCCTTGACCATCCAGAGCCGCGCCTCGCTAAGGTCCCGACGCAACATCGTTTGTCTGACGCAAGGAGTCGGTTCCAAGTGAAGCTTCGAGTCGTGGCCACCACCGTGAGCGCCATGGCAGCGGTCGCGCTGGCGGTCGCCCCTGCGAACGCGCAGGCCAAGCCGCATCCGTACGACCACCAGGACCCGGCCAAGTCGGGCTGCTGGAACTCTGCCAAGGTGGTGCGGACGGCCGACATCAAGAGCCGTCTGGAGCCCACGGTCGGGACGATCAAGCTGTGGTGGTCCTTCAAGTGCAAGACCAACTGGGTGGAGATCAGGACGGCCGCGTCGGCGACCGGCTCCATCAGCGTGTATGCCAAAGACGGCCGGAGTGACACGTACCGGTTCAGCAAGGGCAACAAGGGCCAGCACTGGGGCAACATGATCGAGGCCGACAACATGTGCGCCTGGGGCAGCGCTTCCATCCAGTGGCACGGCGGCCGCGGCGGCCAGAACGGCCAGGGCACCACCGGCAAGGCCTGCAAGTAGCTTTTCCGGGGCCGTGGCCGGATGGTCGCGGCCCCTGCGGTGGGCGTTCATCGAAATGTCATGCGTGCCGTCTAAGCTTGTCGCAATATGACGAAGCACATCATCTGGGATTGGAACGGCACGCTCTTCCACGACATCGACGCCGTGGTCGGAGCCACCAACGAGGTCTTCAAGCCGTACGCGCTTCCTGCCCTGACCGCGGACGGCTTCCGCGCGGTCTACACCCGGCCCATCTGGGTCGCCTACGAACGCCTGCTCGGCCGCCCGCTCGCCGAGGGCGAGTGGGAGTTGCTGGACGACGGGTTCCACGAGCACTACTTCCGGCTGAGCGAGGTGTGCGGGCTGGCCGACGACGCCGAGTCCGCCCTGGCGAGCTGGACGGGCACCCAGTCGCTCTGCTCGATGGCGCCCCATACCCACCTGGTGCCCAAGGTCGAGTCGTTCGGCATCTCGGGGCACTTCAACCGGATCGACGGGCTGCTCGGCACCACGGGCGGCGAGAAGGCCGCACACATGGTGGCGCACATCGAGGCCATCGCGGTGGACCCCGGCGAGATCCTGGTGATCGGCGACAGCGTGGACGACGGGCTCGCCGCCAAGCACGTGGGCGCCAGGGCGGTGCTCTACACGGGCGGGATGACCACCAGGGCCGACCTGGAGGGCACCGGTCTCCCCGTGGTCGACACGCTCTCCGACGCGCTCGACTACGCGTGAGGCCTTCGTGCCGGCCCATGCTTTAATCGCTCAGGCCCCGACCTGAGCGGCGGTGCCCGTCGTACGCTATGCAGCGTCACCCCCCAGGAGGCCGCCATCAACCGTCTTGTGCTGTGGAACGTCGACCTGACGCTGGTCGACGTCGCCATCGTGACCAGAGACGCCTACGCTGAGGCGTTCCGCTTCGTGACCGGGCGACCGCTGGTCAAGCTCGTGCCCCCGATGGGCCGCCCGGACTCCGAGATCGTCTTCGAGACGCTCGCCGTCAACGGCATCCAGGCAGAGGACGACCATCTGCCCAAGTTCCTGTCGGCGCTCGCCGTGGCCTTCGCCGACCGGCGCGGGCGGCTGGCCAAGGAGGGGCGGATGATGCCGGGGGCCAAGGACGCGCTGAAGGCGGTGTCCAGGCTGGACGGCGTGATCCAGACGGTGCTGACCGGCACCATCAAGAGCAACGCCGTGCACAAGCTCAAGGCGTTCGGGCTGGACAAGTACATCGACTTCGCGCTTGGGGGATACGGCGAGGAGGTCTACCCCAAGGCGACGCTGCTGCAGGTGGCGCAGTCGCGCGCCAAGCAGCGCCTGGGCACGCCGTTCACCGCGGCCAACACCGTGATGATCGGGGACTCCACGCGCGACGTGCAGGCCGCCAAGATCGGCGGAGCGGGGATGATCGGGGTCGCCTCGGGGCGCTCCATGGCCGCCGAGCTGCGCGACGCGGGCGCCGACGTGGTGCTGCCCGACCTCTCCAACGCCTCCGAAGTGGTGGCCGCCGTGGCCTCACTCACCTCCTCCGTCGGCCGCGCCGTCCGCTGAACCACCCTTCCACCCCCGACCGGGAGCCGGGGCGGGATGGGGTCAGGGGAGGGCGTTGAGGAAGCGGGCGGCGGCTGGGGCGGCCACGGTGGCGCCTGTGCCGGCGCCCTCGGCGATGACCGCGAAGGCCAGGTCGCCTCGGTAGCCGATGAACCACGAGTGGGTCGGTGGTTCCGCGCCGGAGCCGTATTCCGCCGTGCCCGTCTTGCCGGCCGTGCCCTCGGGGAAGCGGACGGCGTGGGCGGTGCCTTCGGTGACGACGGCGGGCATGAGCTTGCGCAGGGCGGTGATCACGCCCTGCTCCAGCGGGCGCGGGTTGGTCGGCTGAGCGCCGGGGATCAGCTCCTCCTTGACGAGGCTGGGGGCGATCCAGGCGCCCGAGGCGATGGCCGCCGCGACCGAGGCCATGTTGAGCGGGCTCGCCAGAACGCGGCCCTGGCCGATCGAGGCGGAGGCCAGGTCCGTGTCGTCCTTCGGGTCGGGGAACTCGGCACGGACGGCGGGGACGCCCGGGGTGATCGGGGTGCCGAAGCCGAAGCTGCGGGCGACCTCCGCCAGCCGGCCGCCGTTCAGCCGGTCCACGCTCATCTCCCCGAACGTCGTGTTGCACGAATGCGCGAACGCCTTCTCGAACGACAGCGTGCCGAAGTCCTCGAAATCCGCGTTGTGGAACGGGAAGCCGCCGATGTTCTTCTCGGCAGGACAGGTGACTTGGCGGGACGGCTCGATCCCGCCCGCCACCAGTGCGGAGGCCGTGACGACCTTGAACGTCGAACCGGGCGGGTACTTGCCGAGCAGCGCCCGGTTGAAGCCTCCTGGCTTGTTCACCACCGCGAGGATCTCGCCGGTCGAGGCGCGGAGGGCGACAAGTGAGGCGGGCTTGGAGACGCCCTCCAGGGCCTTGGCTCCTGCCTGGTGGACCTTCAGGTCGATGGTGGTCTGGAATGGGCGATATCCGGCCGCGCGGACGACCGTCTGGATGGGTTTGTCGCCCTCGTAGAGGTCGATCCGGTTGCGGGCCGGCGACTTGAAACGATCCGGGAACGTCTGCTTGATGCCCTCCACCAGCTGCTGCACCGAGCCGGGCGCGGACGGGGTGTTGATCGGGGTGCCGTCGGCGGCCAGGACCTGCAGGGAGTCGCCCTGCTGGCTGATGACGCGCAGCGAGCGGCCCTGCTTGAGCAGCGGGTGGATGGCCGCCGGTGTCCAGGCCACCTTCCAGGCGCGGTCGCGTTCGACGAGCTTGAGCTCGCCGCCGTAGTCCCAGTCCTCCTGGCCGGTCAGCTTCGCCGCGAAGCTGATCTCGTCCCCGTAGGAAGCGAAGACCCCCGACGCACTGGGGACGTGGAACCGCGCCTCGGTGACCTTGAGGTCGGTGCGGAAGCGGCGGTGCCAGGTCTCGAAGTCGGCGGGCGGGTCGGCCACCAGGGCGCGCATCCCCGCATAGTCCTGTGCCGACCACGCCGCCAGATACTTGTCGGCCGTCTCCTTCGGCGAGCCCTCCGTGCGCAGCGCCCAGATGACGCCTCCCGCCGCGACGACCGGGACCAGAAGCCCCGCCAGGAGCCACGGCCAGCGACGCTTTTTCCCCCGTTGTGGTGCCATGAGGCAGAGGACACCAGAGGGATGGCCTGGGTGTCCAATACTGATATGAGCGCTTCAAAGATATAAATGTGGATATAGTGGCTGGTCGTGGACCTCGTCCGGCATCTACGCTACTTCACCGTGGTCGCGGAGGAACTCCACTTCGGCAACGCTGCGATCCGCCTCGGCATGGCGCAACCGCCCCTCAGCCAGCGCATCAAGCGCCTGGAGGAGGAGCTCGGCGTGCGGCTGTTCGACCGCTCCGCCCGCCAGGTGCGCCTCACCGAGGCAGGCAGGCTGCTCCTCGGCGAGGCCCGGGAGATCGTGGCCAGGGTGGACCGGCTGCACGAGCTGGCCAGGCAGGGCGAGGGCGCGGTGCTCAAGGCCGGCGTCCCGCCCGACCTGGCCGCCGCCGTGATCGCCGCCCTGGTCGCGGGGTTCCGCGAGACCAATCCCGAGGTACGCCTCGCGCCCGCCGAGATCTGGACCGCCGACCAGGTGACGGCGCTGGCGGAAGGGGCCATAGACGTCGGCCTGGTCCGCCATCCGGTCTCCGCGCCCGGCCTGAGGTTCGGCCAGGTGCTCGTGCAGGCGCAGGGCGTGCTGCTGGCCGAAGGCGACCCGCTCACCGGTGTCGGCGAGGTGCATCTGGCCGACCTGGCCGGACGCGACCTGCTGATGCCGCCCCAGGAGGGCGAGCCGGGTCTCTACGCGGAGATGCTCTCGGAGTGCCGCCGCCACGGCTACGTGCCCGTGCAGGTGCACGAGGGCGCCGGGCTGGGGCTGGTGCTGGCGGGGGCGGCGGTGGCGTTCGGCCCGAAGGTGGAGCTGCCGGGGCTGGCCTGGCGGCCGCTGCTAGGCTCGCCGATCACGTGCCGGGTCTCCACCGCCTGGCGCGTGGCGGCGAACGCGGTCGACGACTTCTCGGCCGTGGCCGTCCGTACGTTGAAGGAGAGCGCCGGGATGACGGACGAGGGCGCCGTGTCCGTGCGGCGGGTCAGCCGCCGGCCGGGGATGCTGGCATGAGCCCGCCCGACTTCGACTCGCTGTTCCGCGCGGCGGGCGTGACCGGCTGGCTGTATGCCGCCGACATCGACTCGGGGCGAGATGTGGGGCACAGGCCGGACGAGCCGGTGCCCACGGCGTCGATGTTCAAGGTGCCGCTGCTGGTGGCGCTGTGCCGGCAGGCCGACGCCGGGCTGCTGGATCTCTCCGACCGGGTGACCGTGACGGCCGGCGACCGGGCGTCGGGGCCGACGGGGATCTCGGCGATGCTCGACGACGTGACGATCTCGCTGCGCGACCTGGCGTACCTGATGATCACGGTGAGCGACAACACCTCGGCCGACGTGCTGCTGGGCCGGGTGGGGTTCGACGCGGTCAACGCCATGCTGGCGGGGTTCGGGCTCGACGGGACACGGGTGACGCAGAGCGCCCGGGAGCTCCTGGACAGCATGAGTATCGACGCCGGGCACGGGTGGCCGTTCGTGGATCCCGAGGACATCGCGCGGCTGAGCGTGCTCGACCCCGCGCGGACGAACCGGTCCACCCCCCGCGAGCTGGCCAGGCTGTTCGGCATGATCTGGCGGGACGAGGCGGCCTCGGAGCAGTCCTGCGCCTGGATGCGCGGCGTGCTCAACATGCAGGTGTGGCCGCACCGGCTGGCCTCCGGCTTCCCGTACGACGACGTCGCCGTCAGCGGCAAGACCGGCACGCTCCCCACGCTGCGCGCCGAGTCGGGGGTCGTCGAATACCCCGACGGCCGGCGCTACGCGGTGGCCGTGCTCACCCGCTCCTTCAGCACCGCGCTCAACCAGCCGCGCGCCGACGCGGTGATCGGCACGGCCGCGCGTATGGCGGTGGACCACCTACGGCGATAGCAAGTTATGTGGAAGGTCGGGTATGACTTTCCCCCGAACGGGCGACAGGATGGGTCACATGGTTGCTGAGGGCGCGCTTCTCTGGGAGCCGAGCGAAGAGGTGGTCGCGAAGGCCAGGCTGACCCACTACGTGGAGTGGCTGGGGCGGTCGGGCCCTTATGAGGATGTGTGGCGGTGGTCCGTCGAGCACCCGGAGGAGTTCTGGACGTCGGTCTGGGACTACTTCGACGTGCTCGGCGAGCGTGGCGACGGGCCCGTTCTCGCAGGGACGATGCCGGGCGCCAGGTGGTTCGAGGGCGGCTCGCTCAACTACGCCGAGAACGCGCTGCGCCGGTCGGAGGGCACCGCCGTGGTGTTCGTGTCCGAGGACGGCGCCCGCCAGGAGCTGACCTGGGGCGAGCTGCGCGAGGAGGTGGCCCGCGTCCGGGCGGGGCTGGTCCGGCTCGGCGTGCGGCGCGGCGACCGGGTGGCGGCCTACCTGCCGAGCATCCCGCAGGCCCTGATCGCCTTCCTGGCCACCGCCTCGCTGGGCGCGATCTGGTCGGCCGGCTCGCCCGACTTCGGGGTGCCGAGCATCGTCGACAGGTTCAAGCAGATCGAGCCCAAGGTGCTCATCGCGGTCGACGGCTACCACTACAACGGCAAGACGTACGACCGCTCCGACGCCGTCAACGAGATCGCCGCGCAGCTGCCCACGCTGCGGGCGACCGTGTGGATCCCGTACCTGGCCGCGCTCGACGAGGGACGTGCGCCCCAGCAGGCCCAGCCCAGCGAGGCGCACACCCGGGAGGTGCCGCACGGCGAGGTGATCGGCTGGGAGGGGCTGCGCTCCGAGGAGGGGCCGCTGGAGTTCGAGCGGGTGCCGTTCGACCACCCGCTGTGGATCCTCTACTCCAGCGGCACGACCGGGCTGCCCAAGCCGATCGTGCACGGCCACGGCGGCGTCGTGCTGGAGCATCTCAAGTCGCTCGCCTTCCACCAGGACGTGGGCGAGGGCGATGTGTTCTTCTGGTACACCACCACGGGCTGGATGATGTGGAACTACCTCATCGGCGCCCTGCTGGTGGGGGCCACGCCGGTGCTGTACGACGGCGCGGCCACCTATCCGTCGCCCGCCGCGCTGTGGCGCATCGCGAGCTCCGAGAAGGTGACCTACTTCGGGGTGGGGGCGCCGTACATCATGGCCTCGCTGAAGGCCGGGATCCACCCCGAGGGGCTGGAACGGCTGCGCGGCATCGGCTCGACCGGGTCGCCGCTGCCGCCGGAGGGGTTCGAATGGGTGGCCGCCGAGCTGCCGGGGGTCCCGCTGGGGTCCTTCTCCGGGGGCACGGACGTGTGCACGGGGTTCGTCGGGGCGACCGCGCTCCATCCGATCAGGGCGGGGATCATCCCGTGCCGGTCGCTGGGGGCGAAGGTGGAGTCGTACGACTCCGCCGGCAAGCCGGTCGTCGGCGAGGTGGGCGAGCTGGTGCTGACCGCGCCGATGCCGTCGATGCCGGTGAAGTTCTGGAACGACCCCGACGGCCGGCGCTACTTCGAGAGCTACTTCGACGTCTACCCGGGCGTGTGGCGGCACGGCGACTGGATCAAGATCGATGAGGACGGCAGCTGCGTGATCTACGGCCGCTCCGACTCGACGCTCAACCGGGGCGGCGTCCGCATGGGCACCAGCGAGTTCTACCGGGTGGTCGAGCGGTTCGAGGAGATCGCCGACAGCCTCGTGATCGACACCGGGCAGCTCGGGCAGGAGGGGCGGCTGCTGCTGTACGTGACGCTCGCCGAGGGCGCGGCGCTCACCGAACCGCTCGAACGCGCCCTCTGCGACGCCCTGCGCAAGGAGCTGTCACCGCGTCACGTGCCCAACGAGATCCACGCCGTCCCCGGCATTCCGCGTACGCTCTCCGGCAAGAAGCTGGAGGTGCCGGTCCGCAAGATCCTGTTGGGCACGCCCGTCGAGCAGGCGGCCAACCCCGACGCCATGGCCAACCCCGAGGTGCTCCGCCACTTCAGGCCGGAAGCAGGATGATCTTTCCGCGGGTGCCGCCCTCCTCGGCCCGGCGATGCACCTCGTGCAGCTCGGTCAGGGGGAGCGACTCGGCGATCTCGAGCGCGAGCTCGCCCCGGTCGATGAGGGCGGCGAGCTCGGCCAGCTGAGCCGGGTCGTTGCGGGCCACGAAGTGGGTGCCGCCCTCGATCGGGGTGGCGATGGTGATCACCGTGCGCCCGAGGCCGGCCAGGGCCGCGGCGTCTTCGCCGGGGAGCGCGGCCAGGTTGAGCACCACGTCCATGCCGCCGGGGAGCGGTGTGGTGGTGTAGTCGATCACCTCGTGGGCGCCGTACCGCTTGACCGCGGCCGCGCTGCGCGGGCTCGCCGTGGCGAACACGACCGCCCCTGCCAGCTCGGCGAGCTGGACGGCGAACATGCCGACTCCGCCGCCCGCGCCGTTGACCAGCACGCGCTGCCCCCGTGTGACGCGGGCGTGCTCGTGGACCGCCTGCCAGGCGGTGAGCCCGGCGACGGGGACGGCGGCCGCGTGGGCAAGCGGCACGCTCCGCGGTGCTCTGGCCAGGACGCTCGCGGGCGCCACGGCGTACTCGGCCGCCACGCCGCCCACCAGGCCGAACACGCGGTCACCAGGGGCCAGCCCGGTGACGCCCGGGCCGAGCTCGAGGACCGTGCCGGAGACGTCCGAGCCGAGCGTGCCCGGCAGGTCCACGTGGAGCACGTTCCGCAGCAGGCCCGCGCGCAGGCCGATCTCCGACGGGTTGAACGAGGTCGCGGCCACCTCGATGAGCACCTCCCCATGGCCCGGCCGAGGCGTCGGGATCCGGTCGTAGCGGATCTCGCCGCCGTATTCGTGGATGCGGGCGGCCGACATGGTCTCGGGCCTGGGAACGGCGCCGAACTCCGCCGCGTGCTCCGCCACCCAGGTGCCGAACGTTCGTGGCGGGGTCTTGGTGACCTCCTCGACCGTCGCGGTGCGGGGAGCGGGGTGGGCGACCAGGTCTGCCTGGGCTCGGAGGACGCCGTCCACCGCCTGCGGGGGCCAGCCCCTGGCCAGCAGCTCCTCGCGGGTGTGCTGCGGCGGGACCTCCTCCCAGCGGGCCGGGAATTTCGTAATTTCGGAAATGATGCGTACCTGGTCGGCCTGGGTGATCGACTCCGGGCCGGTCAGCTCGTAGACGGCGCCGTGGTGCCCGCCGTCCAGCAGCGCTCGTACGGCGACCGCCGCGATGTCCCCTTCGTGCACGACGGGCATGGCGGCCCGGCCGTACGAGCCGCGCACCACCCCCGCCCGCACCTGCGCCGCCCACCGCAGCGCGTTGGCCGCGAAGGCGTGCGGGCGCAGGAACGTCCACGCCAAGCCGGACTCCTCGATCAGCCGCTCAACCTCGCGTTCGTGGTCGCGCACCGCGGCGGAGGAGAGGTAGACCACGTGGCGGGCCCGGCGGGCGATCGCGTCGATCACCGCCTTCGCCCCGTCCGCCGTGGCGAACGGCCACACCAGGAACACCGACTCCACCCCGTCGAGCGGCAGCGAGCCGGGATCCGTCAGGTCGCCCGTGGCCCTGGTGAAGGGCCGGACCTCGGCCCCGGCCTCCCGCAGCTGCGCCGCCACCTGCCTGCCGACCGTGCCGGTCGCGCCCGTGACCAGTACTTTTCTCATGCAGGCCACCGTAGAGGTCCGCCACGAGACAACCAATGCGTCATCGATGCCGATTTCATACGCGATCGTCTTCCTCTAGGCTTCCTCCATGGATGTGCTCAGCGACGTGATCGCTCTCATGCGCACGGGCAGCCCCCGATCGGCCCGCGTCGAATGGCAGGCGCCCTGGGGGCAGCGCTTCCCCTCCGTGCCCGGCTCCGCCGGGTTCCAGGTGGTCCTGCGGGGATCGAGCTGGCTGATCCCGCCGGACGGCGATCCGGTCGCGCTGTCGGTGGGCGACGTGGTCTTCTTTCCGCACGGTCACGGCTACGCCATGGCCGACTCGCCGTCCACCCCGGTGGCCGAGCCCGACTGCGACCCGCTGGCCGACGGGCCGGGCCTGTTCGCCTCAGCGTCGATCGACGGCCCCGTGTCGGCCGTGCTGCTGTGCGGGGGCTACCGGCTCGACCCCGGCCGGGCCCATCCGATCCTGCGCGAGCTGCCCGACATGATCCACCTGCCGGCCCGGCTCGGCCTGCACACCGAGCTGCGTGCCGCCGTCGAGGCCCTGGGCGCGGAGATCCAGCGTCCCAGGCTGGGCGCTGACACGGTGGTGTCGTCGCTGCTCGACCTGCTCCTGCTCTACCTCCTGCGGGCCTGGTTCGAGGGGGAGCACGGCCAGTGCTCGGTCGGCGGGTGGGCGCAGGCGCTGGCGGATCCCGGCATCAGTGCCGCGCTGGACGCCATCCACCGGGATCCGGCGCACCCGTGGACGGTCGAGGAGCTGGGTGCGCGGGCGGGGCTGTCGAGGGCCGCCTTCTCCCGCCGCTTCGGCGCGCTGGTCGGCCGGCCGCCGCTCACGTACCTCACCTGGTGGCGCCTGGCCACGGCGGCCCGCCTCATGCGGGAGTCCGATGCCCCACTGGGTCGGATCGCCGCCAAGGTCGGTTACACCTCGGAGTTCGCCTTCGCCAACGCCTTCAAGCGGGAGTACGACGTGGCGCCGGGCAGGTACCGCCGCGAGGGCTGTTCTTTGCCCGCGAAAGAACTCCTTAAAACGTAACAATTTCTGCACGACGTTGAGTGCATGGAAAACTCCTATTCTCCAGCCATTGACGCTCCACCTTTGGGTGATTTAACGTCGCCACATTGCTTAAAACGATTTTGCCGGGGAGCCGCGGCAAATGGATGAGACTCCCGTTCTGTCCCTCTCACAGGTCAGCAAGGCGTTCGGTGCGGTGCGCGCCGTACGCGAGGTCTCTCTGGAGCTCTTCCCCGGCGAGGTGCACGCGCTCGCCGGGGAGAACGGCGCGGGCAAGTCGACGATCGTGAAGATCCTCTCCGGCGTGCACCGCCCGGACTCGGGGCGGATCCTGCTGGACGGCGAGCCGGTGGAGTTCGGCGGGCCCGCGGACGCGCAGCGGGCCGGGGTCGCGGTCATCTACCAGGAGCCGACCCTCTTTCCTGATCTGTCGGTCATGGAGAACATCTTCATGGGCCGCCAGCCCCGCGGCCGCCTCGGCATCGACCGGCGGGCCATGCGCGCGAGCGCCGCCGAGCTGTTCGCCAGGCTGGGCGTGCACCTCGACCCCGACCAGCCGGCCCGCGGCCTGTCGATCGCCGACCAGCAGCTCGTGGAGATCGCCAAGGCGCTCTCGCGGCAGGCGCGGGTGCTCATCATGGACGAGCCGACCGCCGCCCTGTCGGGCACGGAGGTCGCCCGGCTGTTCGGCGTCGCGAGGGCGCTGCGCTCGCAGGGGTGTGCGCTGCTGTTCATCTCGCATCGGCTGGAGGAGATCTTCGAGCTGTGCCGGCGGGTCACCACCCTGCGTGACGGCGCGTACGTGGCCGGGGACCTGATCGCCGACCTCACCCCCGACGACCTCGTACGCCGCATGGTCGGCAGGGAGCTGGACGCCCTGTTCCCCAAGCAGGAGACGGCCAGCGGCGAGGTGGCGCTGAAGGTGCGCCGGCTCACCCGCGAAGGCGTCTTCACCGACGTGTCCTTCGAGGTGCGGCGGGGCGAGATCGTGGCGCTGGCCGGGCTGGTCGGGGCCGGGCGCTCCGAGGTGGCCAGGGCCGTGTTCGGCATCGACCGGCGGGACGCGGGGAGCGTGGAGGTGGACGGCGAGCGGCTGCGGCCGGCCAGCCCCACGGCGGCCATGGCGGCCGGACTGGCGCTGGTGCCCGAGGACCGGCGGCAGCAGGGGCTCGTCATGGACCTTTCCATCGAGCGCAACATCGGGCTCGCCGGGCTGGCCGCCGTACGCCGGGGGCCGCTGATCTCCCGGCTCGCCGAGCGGGAGCGGGCCAAGGACTGGGCGGTGCGGCTGCGGCTGAAGTTCGGGCGGCTGACGGACCCCGTGAACGTGCTGTCCGGCGGGAACCAGCAGAAGGTGGTGCTGGCCAAGTGGCTGGCGCGCAAGCCGTCGGTGCTCATCGTGGACGAGCCGACCCGGGGGATCGACGTCGCCACCAAGGCCGAGGTGCACCGGCTGCTGTCGGAGCTGGCCGGGAGCGGGGTGGCGGTGCTGATGATCTCGTCCGAGCTGCCCGAGGTGCTGGGGATGGCCGACAGGGTGCTGGTCATGCACGAGGGACGGCTGGTGGCCGAGATCGCCCGTGCGGACGCGACCGAGGAGAGCGTGATGGCCGCCGCCACCGGAAGGAGCGTCGGGTGACCGTGACCGCCGCCACCGGAAGGAGCCTCGCGTGACCGTGACCGCCGCCAGGCCCGAGGCAGCCAGGCGCAACGGCGGCCGGCGGCTCGTGGACCGGGTCGCGCGGGTGCGGGAGCTGGGCATCGTCGTCGCGCTCGGCCTGCTGTACGGCGTCACAGGCGCCGTCAACCCGTCGTTCCTCACCTACGCCAGCCTCCGCGACATCCTGCTGAACTCCGCCATCGTCGCCATGCTCGCCGTCGGCCAGACACTCGTCGTCATCACCAGGAACGTCGACCTGTCCGTCAGCTCCGTGGTGGGCCTGTCGGCGTTCGGGGGCGCGCTGACCCTGGCCGACCATCCGGGCGTGCCGGTCGCGGTCGTGATCGCCGGGTGTGTGCTGCTCGGCGCCCTGTGCGGGGCGGTCAACGGGCTGCTCGTCGGGGCGGCGAAGGTGCCCGCGCTGGTCGCCACGCTCGGCACCCTGTACGCCTTCCGCGGCATCGACTACGCCTGGGCCGGCGGACGCCAGGTGAACGCGGCCGACATGCCCGAGGGCTTCCTGTCACTCGGGACGCGCTCGGTGCTCGGCGTGCCGCTGCTCGCCCTGATCGCCCTGGTCGTGCTGGCGGCGGTCGGCTGGATGCTGCGCAACCTGCGCTCCGGCAGGGAGCTGTACGCCATCGGCTCCAACCCCGAGGCGGCGGTGCTGGCCGGGATCCGGGTACGGCGCAGGATCGTCGCGGCGTTCGTGGCCAACGGCGCGCTGGCGGGGCTGGCCGGGGTCATGTGGGCGGCCCGCTTCGGCACCGTGGACGCCACCGTGGCCACCGGGAAGGAGCTCGACGTGGTCGCGGCCGTCGTGGTGGGCGGGGTGGCCATCTTCGGCGGCAGCGGCACGGTGTACGGGGCGGCGCTCGGCGCGCTGCTGCTGGCGAGCATCACCAGCGCGCTGGCCGTGCTCCGGGTGGACGCCCTCGCCCAGACCGCCATCAACGGCGCCCTGCTGATCGCCGCCATCGTCCTCGACCGCGTGCTCGCCCTGCGCGTCGCCGCCGCCCTCCGCCGCCGGAGGTTCCACGACGTCGCCGGCCCCGCACCCGGGGAGCCCCACGACGTCACCGTCCCCGCACCTGGGAGGCCCGACGATGGCCGTTGATCTCGCCCGGATGGCCCGCCGGTGGGAGGGGCTCATCCTCGTCCTGCTCGTCGGCGTGGTCGTGTGGGCCTCGCTGGGCGTGGACGGGTTCGCCAACGGGTCCAACATCTCCTTCCTGCTCCTCGACACCACCGAGATCGCCCTCATGGCCCTGACCATGACGCTCGTGATCGTCGCGGCCGAGATCGACCTGTCGGTGGCCTCCACGCTGGGCCTGTCCTGCGCGGTGCTCGGCTGGTTGTGGAACTCGGGGCTCCCGATCGAGGCGATCATGCCCATCTGCCTGCTGGTGGGCGCCGCATGCGGGGCGGTCAACGGGCTGCTCGTCACCCGGCTCGGCCTGCCCTCGCTGGCGGTCACGATCGGGACGTTCGCGCTGTTCCGCGGCCTGGCGTACGTGATGCTCGGCGACCAGGCGGTGGCCGACCTGCCGCCTGGCTACACGAGCCTGGCGACGGCCTCGATCGGGCCGATCCCGGTCGTGACCGTGCTGGTCGCGGTGCTGGCGGCGGTGGCGGCCGTGGTGCTGCACGCGACGGGGCTGGGCCGGTCGATCTTCGCGCTCGGCTCGAATGTGGAGGCCGCCTTCTTCGCGGGTGTCCGGGTCAAGCGGATCAAGCTCTGGCTGTTCGTGGCCTCCGGGATGATGGCGTCGCTGGCGTCCCTGGTCTACACGTTCCGCTATGCCAGCGCCAGGGCGGACAACGGCGTCGGGCTCGAACTGGCGGTGGTGGCCGCCGTACTGCTCGGCGGGGTGTCGATCTTCGGCGGGCGCGGCACGCTGCCGGGGGTCCTGATGGCGGTGCTGCTGCTCGGCGTCGTGCGCAACGCGCTCATCCTCGCCGACGTGGCCAACGAGGTCCTGAACTTCGTGACGGGCCTGCTGCTCGTCGCATCCGTGCTCGCGCCGAACTTGGGGGCGGTATGGCGGCGGCGCACAACACCACAAGTGGAAGGGAAGTCCGCTTCATGACAACGCGCACCCCTTGGCGGCCCACGGCGCTCCTTGCGGGACTCGTCCTGCTGACGGCTGCTTGCGGCGGCACCACCAAGAGCGACGTGGCACAGCAGTCCTCCGCCTCCGCCACAGCCGCCGCGTCGTCCGCCTCGGCGAATCCGAACGCCCCCATCAAGCAGGGACTGAAGATCGCGTTCCTGCCCAAGCAGGTCAACAACCCGTACTTCACGATCGCCGACGGCGGTGGCATCGCGGCCGCCAAGGAGTTCGGCGGCGAGGGCAAGGAGGTCGGGCCGTCCGAGGCCAGCGCGTCCTCCCAGGTGTCCTACATCAACACGCTGATCCAGCAGAAGCAGGACGCCATCGTCATCTCCGCCAACGACCCGAACGCCGTCGTGCCCGCGCTCACCCGGGCACGGGCCGCCGGGATCAAGGTCGTCAGCTACGACTCCGACACCACGCCCCTCGGCCGCCACGTGTTCGTGAACCAGGCGAGCGCCGAGGACCTCGGCCGCACGGAGGTCCAGCTGCTGGCCGAGCAGATCGGGCACAAGGGCAAGATCGCCGTGCTGTCCGCCACCCCCAACGCGACGAACCAGAACACCTGGATCGACTTCATGAAGGACGAGCTCAAGAAGCCCGAGTACAAGGACATGGAGCTGGTCAAGGTCGCCTACGGCAACGACGACGACCAGAAGTCGTTCACCGAGACGCAGGGACTTCTCCGCTCTTATCCGGACCTGGCGGGCATCATCTCGCCCACGACCGTGGGGATCGCCGCGGCCGCCCGCTACCTGTCGGACTCGCCGTACAAGGGGAAGGTCAAGCTCACCGGGCTCGGCACCCCCAACCAGCTCAGGAAATTCGTCAAGGACGGGACCATCGAGGCGTTCGAGCTGTGGAACCCGGCCGACCTCGGCTACCTGGCGTCATACGCGGCGGCCGCGCTCGTGTCCGGGCAGGTCACCGGGGCCGAGGGGGAGAAGTTCAAGGCGGGAAAGCTGGGCGAGTACACGATCGGGGCCAAGGGCGAGGTGCTGCTCGGCAAGCCGACCGTGTTCAACAAGGACAACATCGACAAGTTCGACTTCTGACGCTCAGGCCCGGCCGCGCGGCACGACCAGGCCAGTCTCGTACGCGGCGACGACGGCCTGGGTCCTGTCGCGCAGGCCGAGCTTGCCCAGGATGCGGCTCACGTGCGTCTTGACCGTCTCCTCCGTGACCACCAGCCTGGCCGCGACCTCGGGATTGGACAGGCCCTCGGCGACCAGCCGCAGGACCTGCGTCTCGCGCGGGGTGAGCGAGGCGAGCGCCGACGTGGCCGGCTTCGGGCCCAGCCGGGCGAACTCGCTGATGAGGCGGCGGGTGACCGCCGGGGCCAGCAGCGCCTCGCCGGCGGCGATGACGCGGACCGCGTCGAAGAGACGCTCGGCCGTGACGTCCTTGAGCAGGAAGCCGCTGGCTCCCGCGCGCAAAGCGTCGTAGACGTACTCGTCGAGGTCGAACGTGGTCAGGATGAGCACCTTCGGCCCGCCCGCGAGGCGCCTGGTGGCCTCGATGCCGTCCATGACCGGCATGCGCACGTCCATGAGCACCACGTCGGGGGACAACTCGCGGCAGGCCCGCACCGCCTCGGCCCCGTCGGCGGCGGTGCCCGCGACCTCGAAGTCGGGCTGGGTGTCGAGCAGCTCGGCGAACCCGGTCCGCACGACCAGGTGGTCGTCGGCGATGACGATCCTGACCTTGGAGTGCCCGCCGCTCATCCGGCCGTCCCCGCCCTGCCCGGCAGGCGGGCCGCCACGAGGAAGCCGCCGCCGTGGGCGGGACCCGTGCGGAGCTCGCCGCCGACCGCGGCGGCGCGCTCGCGCATGCCGGACAGGCCGTGTCCGCCCCCTTCCGCGCTCGACGGCCCGGGGCCGTTGTCGCGCACGAGCAGGCGCAGGTCGTCGCCGGTGTAGTCGAGCTCCACGTCCACCGCAGCCCCCGGCGCGTGCCGCCGCGCGTTGGTGAGCGCCTCCTGGATGATCCGGTACGCGGCCAGCTCCACGCCGGGGTCGAGCTCCACCGGCGAGCCGCGCAGGATCAGCCGGGTGCTCGTACCCGACGCCTCCCGCGCCTCGTCGACCAGCTCGTTGAGCTCGTGCAGGCGCAGGCCGGGCTGGGGCCGCCGGGCGGCTTCGGCCTCGGCGTCCTCGCGCAGCACGCCGAGCAGCCGCCGCATCTCGGTCAGCGCCGCCCTGGCGGTGTCGCCGATCGCCAGCAGCCGCTCCGCGCCCGCCGCCGGCATCCCGGGCACGGCCACGCGGGCGGTCTCCGCCTGCACGGCCACCATGGAGATGTGGTGGGCGACGACGTCATGCAGCTCGCGGGCGATGCGGGCGCGCTCGCCGCGGGCGGTGTGCTCGAGCAGGCTCTCGGCGACGACCTGCCGGGCGGCGGTGTCGGCCCTGGCCTTGTGCCGGGCCCGCACGGCGATCCCGGCCAGCGCCGCCGCCGGGGCCAGGAACCCCAGCAGCAGCGCCAGCCTCCGCACGTGGTCGCCCGGCCCGAGCGCCACCGCCAGCACCGGGTACGGCACGGTGACCAGCACGGCCGCCGCCTGCGACCCGTGGCGGCCGAGCCGGTAGCCGGTGACCAGCTGCGCCAGCACACCCGCCACGGTCAGCGTGTGGAATGCCGTGATCGACAGCAGGCTCGCCCCGCAGGTCAGGATCGCCGCCACGGCCGGCTGGGCCCACAGCAGGGGCAGCGGCAGCGTGGTGGCCAGGGCGAGCAGGGGAAAAGCCATGAGGAACAACGGCGCGTCACCTTCGCCGGTGACCGGCGGATCCTCGGGGTGCATGGGCGAGCCGTCCACCGAGCCGTTGACCGGGGCGCTCACCGTGTCGCTGAAGGCGGACACGTTCCCGGCGTGCGTGACCGACTCCGCCACCCCGAGCAGCGCCAGCACCACGCCGGCGACGACCGGCGCGTACGGCGCCGAGACGACCCGGCACCCCCAGCCGTAAGCCCCCGAGGCCAGGCGCCTCCACCCGTGCGCTCGTTCCACCAGGTCATTGTCCCGGGCTCCGGCAATTCTGGCATCCCTCACAAGAGGGACGTGACGTAGCTGACGCCAGCGACGGCGCAGATCGCTCCGCCGCGTGACGACCGCGGCAGTGGCCGCTGCCTAGTCTGCCTGGCGTGGAAGCAACCATCGAAGTCACCGGACTGCGTAAACGGTTCGGCCAGACCCAGGCGCTGCACGGAATGACGTTCACCGTGCTGCCGGGCCGGGTCACCGGATTCGTGGGGCCAAACGGGGCGGGCAAGTCCACCACCATGCGGGTGGTGCTCGGCCTGGACGCGGCCGACGAGGGCCGCGCGCTGGTCGGCGGGCGGCCGTACCAGAGCCTGCGCAGCCCGCTGAGCCACGTCGGCGCGCTGCTGGACGCGGCCGCGCTGCAACCGAGCCGTACGGCGCGCAACCACCTGTTGTGGCTGGCCCACTCCCAGGGCCTCGGCGCCAGGCGGGTGGACGAGGTGATCGAGCAGGTCGGGCTGACCCCGGCGGCCCGGCGCAAGGCGGGCGGCTACTCGCTGGGGATGCGCCAGCGGCTCGGCATCGCCGCCGCGCTGCTCGGCGATCCGCCGGTGCTCATGCTGGACGAGCCGTTCAACGGGCTCGACCCCGAGGGCATCGTGTGGATCCGTGGCTTCCTGCGGTCGCTGGCCGCAGAAGGGCGCGCCGTGCTGGTGTCCAGCCATCTGATGAGCGAGCTGCAGGACACCGCGGGCCACCTCGTGGCCGTGGGCAGGGGCCGGGTCGTCGCGGACACCAGCGTGGCCGATCTGATCACCACAGCCTCGCGCGACCGGGTCACGCTGCGTACGACGGCCCGCGCCGAGGCGATGTCGGTGCTGGCCGGCGCGGACGCCACCGTGACCGTCACCGAGCGGGACACGCTCGTCGTCTCCGGGCTGGCCGCCGAGCACATCGTGCGGCTGCTCGGCGCACAGGGGGTGCCGTTCTCGGAGGTCGCCGCCCACCGGGCGACGCTGGAGGAGGCGTACCTGGATCTCACCAGGGACGCGGTCGAGTTCAGAGGAGCGGCACGATGACCGCCGTCACCCCCTACCGCTCCGGGGCGCGGACCGGCAGGGACGGCTTCGCGCAGCTGCTGCGTGCCGAGTGGATCAAGCTCCGCACGGTCCGCGGCTGGATGCTCGGACTGGCGCTCGCGGCGCTGCTCATCGTGGGGCTGGGAGTGCTGTTCGCGACCGGCAGCCGCTCCTCGTGCATGAACGGGCCGATCGAGGTGCCCTGTCCCGCCCCGCTGATCGGTCCCGGCGGCGTGGCCGTGGAGGACCGCTTCTACTTCGTGCACCAGCCGCTGGACGGCGACGGCAGCATCACCGTACGCGTGAGCTCCATGACCGGGCAGCTCCGCAAGCCCGACGTCACCCCCGGGGTCAGGAACGTCGTTTCCGGCGTCACGCCGTGGGCCAAGGCCGGGGTCATGATCAAGCAGAGCGTCCGGCAGGGGACGTCGTACGCGGCTCTGATGGTCACCGGCAGCCACGGGGTGCACATGCAGTACGACTTCACCGAGGACGTGGCGGGGCGTCCCGGCGGCGTCTCGGCGGCGTCGCCGCGCTGGCTGCGGCTCACCCGTACCGGCAACACGATCACCGGCGAGGAGTCGTCCGACGGCTCGCACTGGACCACGGTGGGCACCGTCCGGCCGGCAGGACTGGCCGGGAAGGTGCAGATCGGGCTCTTCGCCGCCTCTCCCGGCGACCTGACCGTGAGCCCCAACGTGATGTTCGGGGCCGCCACCGCCTCGCGCTTCGCCGAGGTCACCGCCGTCATGGACCAGGTCGGCGTGCGGGGCGTGGCGGCCGGGGGCGCGTGGAGCCGTGATGACATCGGCGTCACGATGGAGCCCGACGGCGTCACCCCGCACCACCCGGGCGGGCTCACCCGGTCGGGCGGCACGTTCAGGGTCACGGGGGTGGGCGACATCGCGCCGTCCGCGGAGGGGATGCCGGTCGAGCGCGTGCTGGCCGGGGTGCTGGCCGGGCTCGTCGCGATGATGGTGGTGGCGGTGATGTTCGTCACCGCGGAGTACCGGCGGGGGCTGATCCGCACCACCCTGCTCGCCAGCCCGCGGCGCGGCCGGGTGCTGGCGGCCAAGGCCGTCGTGATCGCCGCGGCCACCTTCGCCGCCGGGCTGGCCGCCGTGGCCACCACCGTGCCGGTCGGGCGGTCGATCCTGGCCGCGAACGGGAACATGCTCGCCCCGGTGGCGACGCTCACCTCGCTACGGGTGATCGTGGGCACCGCCGCGCTGCTCGCCGTGGCCGCCGTCTTCGCCCTCGCCGTGGGGGCGCTCTTCCGGCGCAGCGCCATGGCCGTCATCGCGGTCATCGTGGCGATCCTGGTCCCGTACGTGCTCGCGACCGCGTCCATCCTGCCGGACGAGGTGTCGCGGTGGCTGCTGCGGCTCACTCCGGCGGCGGGGTTCGCGATCCAGCAGAGCATGCCCACATACGCGCACATGACCGCCCGCCACGCACCCGCGGAGGGCTACTTCCCGCTGCCGCCCTGGGTGGGCTTGGCGGTGCTGTGCGCCTACGCCGCACTCGCCCTCGCCCTGGCCGCGTACCGGCTGCGCCGGAGCGACGTATGAGGCGGGAAGTGCACGCCGAGTGGACCAAGCTGCGTACCGTGGCGGGGCCGGGGTGGCTGCTGGGCGCGCTCGTCGCGCTGACCGTGGCCGCGGGTGCGGTGGCGGCCGCGGTCGTGCCCTGCGCGGCGGCCGGGTGCGGACAGGACGCCGCCAGGATCAGCCTCGTCGGTGTCCAGCTGGGCCAGGCGATGGTCGCCCTGCTGGCCGTGCTGGCGATCTGCGGCGAGTACAGCACCGGCATGATCCGCACCAGCCTCACCGCGATGCCCCGCAGGGCCACCGCCCTGGCCGCCAAGGCGGTCGTGGTCGGCGGGCTGACGCTGGCCGCGGGGACCGTCGCCGTGCTCGGGTCCGTGCTGGCCGGTCGGCTCCTGCTGCCGGGCAGCGGCTTCACCCCCGCGCACGGCTACCCGCCGCTGTCCCTGGCCGACGGGCCCGTCCTGCGCGCCGCCGTCGGCTCGGTGCTGTATCTGGTCCTGATCTCGCTGCTCAGCCTGGGCCTCGCCACTGCCGTACGCGACTCAGCGGCGGCCGCCGGGGTGGTGCTCGGCCTGCTCTACGTGTTCCCGCTCGCCGTCCTCATGGTCTCCGACGAGGAGGTGCGGCAGGTGCTCTGGACGATCTCCCCGACGAATGCGGGGCTGGCCGTCCAGGCGACCAAGGATCTCGCCGATCTCCCCATCGGCCCATGGGCCGGCCTCGGCGTGCTGGCCGCGTGGGCCGCGGCGGCCCTCGCGGGCAGCGGCCTGCTGCTCCGGCTACGTGACGCGTGACCTCGGCGACCGGCTCGCCCTTGCGGGCGTACATGGTGATTTCGTCATCGCGGTAGCCGAGCTCGCCGGGTGCATAAAAGCGAAATAGCGGCATTTTGCGGGGTTCGCTGATTATTCGGGAATTTGCTTGGCCAAATCTGTGGGCGGAGATGAATTCCCGGCTTTCTGGGTACGCGTCGTTTCATGACGACAATGCTTCGCGCAATTGCGGCTCTGGTCGCAGGATGCGCTCTGCCGCTGCTCGCGGTGGTGCCCGCCATGGCGGAGGACCCGCCCGTCCCGGCGGAGCGGCCGTCGGTTCTGGCGGAAGAGCCGCCGGTTCAGGCGGAGCGACCGCCGGTCCAGGCAGCGCAACCGCCGGTTCAGGCGGAGCGACCGCCCGCCGAGGCGGAGGAGGAGACCGTCACCATCCTGCGTCCGGGCACCCGCGGCGAGATGGTCAAGCTGCTCCAGCAGCGCCTGCGCGACCACGGCTTCTACTACGGCGCCATGAACGGAAAGTACGACGTCCAGACGAGGTACGCCGTCTGGGCCTTCCAGAAGACCCGGCGGATGAGGCCGATGAGCGCCGTGGGGCCGAAGGTCTGGCAGGAGCTCGACCGGCCGAGACGGCTGCGCCCGCTGGTGCCCGACGGTCCCGCCGACCGGGTCGAGATCAACCTGACCGACCAGCTGCTCACCGTCTACCGCCGCCGCCGTCCGGTGCTGACCTCGCACGTCTCGACCGGCGCCAACGTGCACTACTGCGAGAAGGGCCACTGCGGCAACGCGATCACCCCGGTGGGGGACTTCCGCGTCTACAGGCGGGAGCCCGGCTGGACGAAGAGCCCCCTGGGCGAGATGTTCAACTCCCTCTACTTCGCCGGCGGCATCGCGATGCACGGCTCGTCGGTGGTGCCCACCAAGCCCTCCTCACACGGCTGCGTACGCGTCCCGGTGCCCACCGCCGTGCGCCTGTACAAAATGGTGGGAATAGGAGAACCGGTGTACGTGCGCGGAAAGTCCTAAACGCCCTGCGGAAGCCGGAACAGCCGGTCGGGGTCATAGGTGGACTTCACCTCGGCGAGCCGGGTTGCGTTGGGCCCATAGTACGCATTCCGCCAAGTCTTCAAATCAGGGTCAATGTAATTCACATACGCGTGATCCCCGAAATATGGAGACATGTCGGAATGTAGGCCACGCAGCCACGCCCGATCCGTCCCCTCCTCGTAATACTGAACGCTGAAAAGCGCCGCCCGATGTGGAAACGCCGTGGCCGCGGGGCCGACGCGGCCGATGGCCCCGCCCATGGCGTCCAGCAGCACGGAGTGCCGCCCGCCGCGCGCGACCCCGTTCACCAGCGCCCGGACCCCGGCCGCCGGCAGCCTCCCGTACGCCATGTGCGACTTGGCCGAGAACGCCTCCCGCGGCATCCGCCGGCACTCGGCGACCGACTTGGCCGCGCAGCCGCCCATGACCTTCATGCCCTCCAGGTAGGAGACCGTCCGCGCCGAGCGGGACGACGGCCGCCCGGCCTTGGCGACGAGCGGGGCCAGCAGCCGGTCGAGGGCGGCTTTGCCGCCGACGTAGGTGCCGATGACGGAGGCGTCGAGTCCGCTCGCCGAGCGGTCCAGATGGAGGGACGACCACAGCTCGTCCGGCGCGGAGGGCCCCCACGACTGCCATGCCCTGACCACGGCCTCCGCCCTGGACCACGGCCAGTGCAGGAAGAACACGGTGACGTCGCGCGCCTCGAACGTCCTGAACGTGAAGGACACCGCCACGCCGAAGTTGCCGCCGCCACCGCCCCTGCAGGCCCAGTAGAGCCCGGAGTTACGGGCGGCGTCGCAGGTCAGCACCCTGCCGTCGGCCGTGACGACGCGTACGGACTCGAGGGTGTCGCACGTGAGCCCGTACTTCCTCGACACCACGCCGATGCCCCCGCCCAGCGTGAGGCCGCCGATCCCGACCGTGGGGCACGAGCCGGCGGGGATGCTCACGCCGTGGCGCGAGAGCTTGTCGTAGACGTCGATCAGCTTCGCGCCCGCGCCGACCGTCGCCCGGCCGCCCGAATAGGCGACCGAGCTCATCCTGGACACGTCGATCACCAGCCCCGTGCCCGTCGACCAGCCCGCGTAGGAGTGGCCTCCGGAGCGGGTGGTGACCGGCACGCCGCTGGTGCGCGCGAACGTCAGGCACGCCGACACGTCGGCCGGGTTCGCGCAGTAGGCGACCCCGCCCGGCCTGATCCGGTCGAAGGCGGGGTTGTAGAGGCGGCGCGCGGTGTTGTAGCCGGCGTCGCCGGGCAGCACGAGCGTGCCCGCCAGCTGCCTGCGCAGCCGCGCCCAGTTGGGCGGCGGCGCGGAGATCTCGAGCGCCCCGGGCCGGGACGCCGCGGCGGCCAGCGGCGCCAGCGCGGCGACATGCAGAAAATCCCGGCGGTTCATGGACATCCCCCAGCTGGTCGGTGTTCGGCCGATCGGTGAGACGTCAGGATGACCCGCCAGGTTGGTCACATCTTCATCACTTCGGGCCTCACCCGGCCGTCCCGCCAAACGCGTTCCGGGTGGGTACGGCGCCCACCCGCGTGAGCCGGGGCGCGCTCGCCCAGGCCTTCTTGAGCACTCCGTCCTTGACCAACCGCAGCGGCGACCCGACCGGCTTCGGCCCGTCCCCGGTGGTCTGAACGAGCCGCAGCGCCAGCGCCGGGCACATTTCGACGGTACGCCGCGCCTCCTTGGCCATCCACCCGGGGACGTTCCTGAACGACGGGAACCCGTAGTCGTCCAGGTCCACGAACTCCGGCAGCAGATGCGCGCACAGGCCGTGCCCCTGGCAGCGGGACCAGTCGACCTCCAGCCGGTACTCGACGTCCGCCTCGCGCTCGGGCATGGGCAGCACGCCGCGCACCGGCCGGCCGCACGAGCCGTGCTCCAGGTGGAGCGCGATCTCGCTCTCGAACGCGTCCAGCGCCGACAGCACGAACTTGGCGGTGCCGTCCGGGTGGAAGCAGGCTCCGCGCCGCTCCACGCCGCGTACGCAGCGCCGTACGGCATCCACCGAGCCGGTGCCCTCGGCCAGCGCGCACATGGCCCTGGCGATGTCCGGCAGGCCGAGCCGGCACGGGCCGCACTGGCCCGCCGACTCGGCCGCCAGATAGGAGGCGACCCTGGCGGCCTCGCCCAGGGAACACGTGGATTCGCCGAGCGGGACGATGATCCCGGCGCCCAGGGTGGCGCCGGCCTGCTTCATGCCCTCGCGCGAGATCACGGCCGTCTGGGCCGCCTCCGCCGACAGCCACGCGCCGTGGTAGCCGCCGATGAGCACCCCGTCGCCGACCTCGGCCTCGGTCAGCGCGAGCACGTCGGCCAGGTAGGTGCCGGTCGGCGCCTCGATGACCGCGCCGCTGGCCGCGCCGCCGCTGACGGTGAGGAGGATGGTGCCGGGCTCCTTGCTCGTGCCGACCTCGGCGTACCTCTCCGGGCCGAGCTCGGCGAGCAGCGCGAACTGCGCGTACGTCTCCGTGTTGGACAGTAGGGTCGGCAGGCCGTCCACGCCGCTGATCGCGGCCCGCCGCTTGCGGCCGGGCGGAATGCCCTCCTGGCCGTTGACGGCGTTGACGAGCGCGCCGCCCTCGCCGGAGATGAACCTCTCCTTGATCCCGACCACCCGGATCGGGACGCGGCTCTCCGCACCGCCCGACACGTTCGCGGCTCTGCGCTCGGCCACGGCGGCGGCGACGGACGCCTCGGCCACCTCGCCCCCGGCCGTGGCGACGACCACCTCGCGGGCGCCCAGCGCCTCGGCCGCCAGCACCGCGCCGTCCAGCACCAGGTGCGGGTTGCGGGTGAGCAGCATGGCGTCCTTGGAGCTGGCGGGCTCGCCCTCGGCGCCGTTGACCAGCACGACGCTCTCGCCCGAGCCGGCCGAGTCGGCGACGGCCCGCAGCTTGCGCGCGAACGGGAACGCCGCGCCGCCGCGGCCGCGCATGTCCACCTCGTTGGCCTGCGAGATGAGCTCGCCCAGCTCGCGCGGCTCGGGAGCGCCGTGGAGCGTGCGGTGTGCGGGAAGATCCAGCCGCCGGGTGTGGTCGAGCCCGGCGGTCAGCCGGGCCGGTCCCATGCGTAACACCCGCGGCACTCGGGCCGGAATCACGATTGCTCCTGTGGGGTTGCGGGGGTCATCCGGCATCCTGATGTGCGTGCCGGGCAGATCTCGGGCGGGATCATCCGGCCTCCCGGTACCTGCGCCGGGCGTCGGCGAGGCTCACCGGCGCGTTGACCCTGGCGGCCGCCTGAGCGGCCGCCACCGGCGCCGCTGTCTTCTGCGGCCGCGCCATGGGCACGTTCGCGGTGACGGCCGAGCTCACCGCGGGCCCTTCGACCCTCTCAGGTACGATCGGCGGCCGGCGTACCGTGGCCAGCACGCGTACGACCAGCGCGGAGCCGACCGCCGCGAGGCAGGCCACGTAGGACCAGGCCACCCAACCGGCCGGCGGGCGGCCGGCCGTGAGTCCATGCATGATCGCGACCGGCCAGGCGATGTACGCGGCGGAGTGCAACATCCGCCACATCCACGGCCTGCTCCGCACCGCGAAGCGCCCCCTCAGCATTCCCGTGGCCACAGCCAAGATCATGAGATCGAAGGCCAGCGTACCGAGCCCCACGTAGATCCCGGCCACGGGCACGACCGCCGCCCCCAGCGGCACGTGCCCGAGACTGATCATGAGTGTGATGTGCGTGACCAGGTAGGCCAGTCCGATGAGCGCGGTGGCCTTGTGCGCGAGCTGCGCCCTGACCCGGTTGGCCGGCGACAGGAAGACACGTTCGGTCGTGAGCAGACCGAGCGCCACTGTCGTGGTCAGCAGCACCAGGGCGAACACGCCCGCGTAGAACTCGAGGAAGCTGACCCCTCGGCCGAGCAGCGCGACGCCGCGTTCCGTCCTGGTCAGCAGGAACGCCGACAACAGGATGGCCGTGATCGAGGCGCTCGCCCCCAGCCGGACGTTCCTGGAGTCCAGCTTGGTGGGGGCGTGCCGGGGGTGTCGTCTGTGGAGCATCTATGTTCCCTCCAAGGTCGGGTGAGGGTGCGACTCGGAAGGCTGGGCGCCCGTGAGGGCTTTCAGATCAGCAACGGCGCCCCCGGTTGATGCATGAGACGACGAACTGCATCAGCCGATCGGGCATCACGTTCGCGAAGTCCGCGTGGTCGGTGACCGGGTTGTGCTTCTGTTCAGGGAAGGCGTCCACGGCGAAGGACGGGCCCTGCGGCACGGAGTACGTGAGGGTCATGCGCAGTGCCGGAATCGCCCTGGTGCCCTGTGGGCAGGCGCCGCCCTGACCGGGGAAGACCACGTGCGTTCTGTGATTGGCGCTGTCGGTGTTCTGGCCGTCCCAGCAGCTAGGGAAATCCAGGATACGAACGACCTGGCTGCCGCGCGGGCAAAGCGGATATTTGTCGGGACTTATGCGATTTTGGAATCCCGTGCAGGTCCAGGCGGCCCTGGCGTTGGCGCCGCCGTTGGTGGCCGCCTTGGCGTCACCGGTGATCAGCCTGAGGAACCTCGGCATCGCGACGACCCTGGAGGTGGCGTTGCCGCGGAACTGGAGCGTCACGGAGCGGGCACGCAGCACCTGGCCGACGTTGCCGTCCGGGTCCTCGGTGTTGACGTCCACCTTGCGGTCTCTGAGGACTGGCCAGAAGTAGGTGGATTTGTCGCCCAGCCGGCACGTGGTGCCCGCGGCGGCCAGGCTCTCGTCCGTGGAGAAGCCGTCCGTTGACAGGTTGCCCACGTAGTCGTGGAGGTGGTGGGCGCCGTTGCTGACGCCGGGGGCGACGATGAAGTTGTCCGGGTTGTTGTGGCCGTTGCGGTTCGTCCCGCACTGGGAGACGAAGGAGCCACGCGAGCCGTTCCTGCCGATGCGGGCGTCAAGCTGACGCGGCGCCACCTGGCGGATGTCGACGAAGTCCTCGACGAACGGACCGAGGTCGGCGCACTCGTTGTGGTCGCCGTCGGACGCCGTGGGCGAGGCGGTGGGGGAAGCGGTTCCGTCCGGGTTTTCCTGGGTCTGGCTCGGCACCGGCGTGGCGGTCCTGGTCGGGCGTCCGCGGCGGGAGAACGTCGAGGCGGTCTCCTCCGGGTCGGGAGCCTGGCCCTGGTCGGGCGCGGCCGTCTCGTCCACCCCGGGGTCCTGAGCCGGGTCCAGCACCGCGGCGCCGCTGCCCTGGGGCGCCTGGTCCTGCTGGTCGGCGTTCTGCTGATCGCCGTTCTGCTGGTCCTGCTGCTGACCTTGGTTCGGGTCCTGCTGTTGCTGGTCCTGGTTCTGACCCTGCTGATCTTGATCCTGTTGCTGGTTCGGGTCCTGTTGCTGGTTGGGGTCCTGGTTCTGGTCCTGGTTGGGGTCCTGATTCTGGTTCTGGTCCTGGTTGCGGTTCCGCTGCCGCTGCGGCGTCTGGGTTGCCTGCGGCGTCTGGTTGGCCTGGGCCGGGTCGCAGTGGTCGGCGCGTGCGGGGCCGACGCCGATGACGGCCGCGGACACCAGTCCGCCTGCCGCCACGGCCAAGGCGGACATGGCCGCGGCCATGCGTCTGGATCTCCTCATGTGTGTCTCCTCTTTTCGACCGCCATCGCGACGGGTGGAGCGGGTGAGGGCATCGGCGGTTCGGGCAACTGGGTGTGGTCGACCAGGCCGGTGGACTCCAGGTACGCCATGTGGCGCATGACGAAGTTGATGCCTTCCTGGGCCAACTTCCTGATCTCCGAGTTGCGCGTCCCGGACCGTACGCTCGCCACGACGGTGAAGACCTTGCCGTGCGCGGCACGCAACAGATTCGTGTAGTCCTTGTCGAAGGCGGGGCCGCTCTCCGAGGCCAGCTGGGCCAGCCAGCTCTGCTGCTCGGGGTTGGGCTCGTCGGGCAGTGCCACGCCGAGCTTCTTGGCCGTCTGCCGGGTCATCAGGTCCAGCTTCATGTGTTCCTGCATGATCAGCTTGCCGACCTCCTTCACGCGTTGGGACTCGGCGCGGGTCTCGGCGTACTGGCCCGCGGGCATCTCCCAGAGGCCGGCCTGGCGCACCTTGATGAGCAGGTCGCGGTCGGCGGCCGTGAGCGGTCCTGAGGACGTCTGCGTCCATGTCGCGGCCGCGGGATCGATCGAGGGAGGCATGACCAGCACGATCGTCACCGCGGCTGCGACGACAAAGCCACCGAGCATGAAGAGCTCGCCGCGCAAAAGCCTGTGCATGGTCGGAGGTACGCGGGCTTCCCAGGCCTGGTTCACTCATGGCCGGAGATAGTTAGAAATGACCGGAGTTATCGGAGTGGCTACCGGACTGATAACGAAGGTGTAAAGATGTGCCCCGTGCTAGGTCACCTCGACGGCAGGTTCGAGAGTGCGGATGCCGAGGCGGAGCACCGCATCGCGGTGCTTTACCAGGAGTTCGGCGGCCCTCTGCTGCGCCACGTACGCAAATCGACAGGTAACGACCTTCAATGGGCCGAAGACGTCGTGCAGGAGACGCTCGTCAGAGCCTGGCGAAACTCGGCAAGACTGCAATGGGAACCAAGCCTCATATGGGCGTGGCTACTCACCGTAGCTCGCCGAATCGTTATCGATGGACGTCGACGGAAAAGCGTCCGGCCTCACGAGGTCGAGCCGCCCGAAGTCGACATGATGGCGGTGCCCGACGGCTCGGAGCGGGCTCTCTCGGCGATCGTCGTCGCCGACGCGCTTCGCAGCCTCTCTGCAGAACACCGCGAAGTCATAGAGCAGACCTACCTCAGAGACCGTACGATTAATGAAGCGGCAGAGATTCTGGGGATCCCGCCGGGCACGGTGAAGTCCCGGCTCTACTACGGGATCCGGGCTCTCCGTGAGCTGTTGCGGGACAAGGGGGTAGCCGGCTGATGCATGACGGGGTGGCTGCCTATGTCCTCGGCGTCCTTGATCAGGAGGAGCACGAGGCGTTCGAGCGCCACCTCGACACGTGCGAGAGATGTCAGGCGGAGTTGATTGAGCTTGCCGAGCTTCCAGAAGAGCTCGACGAGCTCAAGAACGCTCCCTCAGCCTCCGACGACGACCCCCCCATGTCGATGTCACGTTGACGTCTGTGCCATTTTTGGGTGGTATCGGTACGGCAAGGCTTCTCGCCCGGTGAAGCATGACCGGGCGACAGGGGGAGGTGTTCGGTGGGCATCGACGGCGATGCGCCCGTTCCCCCGCATCGGCGGTTCGGCGAGGAAGGCGGCCGGCTGTCGTACGGCGGCTATCTTCGCCTGCCCGCACTTCTCGCACAGCAGCAGCCTCAGTCGGAGGCCCCCGACGAGCTGCTCTTCATCACCATCCACCAGGTCTATGAGCTGTGGTTCAAGCTGCTGCTCCACGAGCTGGAGAACGCCCGCGAGGCCATGTTCGAGGGCGAGCTCTGGCAGGCCAGGCACCTGTTCCAGCGGGTGCACTCGGTAGAGAAGGTGCTGATCGGGCAGGTGGAGGTCTTGGAGACGATGACGCCTCAGGACTTCCTCGAGTTCCGGGCGAAGCTGGAGCCGGCCAGCGGCTTCCAGTCGGTGCAGTTCCGGGAGCTGGAGTTCCTGTCGGGGCTGAAGGACGAGCGCTATCTCGGCACCTTCAGGCACGCCAGCGACACGGAGCTCGCGCGGCTGCGCCGCAGGCTGGAGGAGCCCACGCTGTGGGATGCTTACCTCACCGCCCTTTCCCAGCGTGGCCTGCCGGTCTCCGACGACGAGATCATGGACTCGCTGCTGGCCGTGGCGAGGGACCGCAGGTCTTACGACGACCTGTGGCAACTGGCCGAAGATCTGCTGACGCATGACGAGAACGCTGCGCAGTGGCGGATGCGTCACGTCCAGATGGTCGAACGCCAGATCGGCACCAAGTCGGGCACAGGAGGCTCGACCGGCGCCCCCTATCTGCGCGGTAGAACGCGTTTGCACTATTTCCCGCTGTTGTGGGAACTAAGGGCCTGGCTATGAATAGCTATGGCAAACCCTCACAAAGGAGTGAGACCGAAATGCCCCTCGACGAGGCCAAGGATGAGCTGCTCCAGCGAGCCGCGGAGAGTTGCGCGGTCAGCAGCGAACATGTGAGTCCCGAGGAGGCACTGTCCTTCCTCCGGGTCTACTACCGGCATGTCGCGCCCGAGGACCTGCTCGACCGCAACCCCGTTGACGTGTACGGCCCTGCGATGTCGCAGCGGCAACTGGCCGAGGTCCGCCCCCAGGGCAGGGCGGTCGTCCGTGCCTACACGCCCACGCTGGAGGAGAACGGCTGGGACCCGGGGCACTCCGTCGTCGAGGTGGTCACCGACGACATGCCGTTCCTGGTGGACTCGGTGACGATCGAGCTCGACCGGCACGACCTGGGCATCCATCTGGTCGTCCACCCGCAGATGCGGGTGCGCCGCGACATGACGGGCCGCATGCTCGGCCGCGGCCAGGAGGACGTGACCGGCCAGATACTGGTCGAGTCGTGGATGCACATCGAGATCGACCGGCAGTCCGACCCCGAGGCGCTCAGGCGGATCGAGGCCGACCTGCAGCGGGTGCTCAACGACGTGCGCCACGCGGTCGAGGACTTCAGGAAGATGCGGGCGCTGGCCGTGCAGACCGCGGAAGACCTGAGCATGAGCCCGCCGCCGCTGGAGCCCGCGGAGGTCGAGGACAGCCTCGACCTGCTGCGCTGGCTCGCCGACGGGCACTTCACCTTCCTGGGCTACCGCGAGTACCGGCTGGAGCACACCGACGAGGGCGAGACGCTGCGGGCGCTGCCGGGGGCGGCGCTGGGCATCCTGCGCGGCGACAAGGTGGGCTCCGAGAGCTTCTCCGCGCTGCCCGCCGAGTTGCGCGCCAAGGCGCGGGAGAAGCAGCTCCTGATCATCACCAAGGCCAACTCCAGGGCCACCGTCCACCGGGCGACCTATCTCGACTACATCGGGGTCAAGCTGTTCTCGCCCGAGGGTGAGGTGATCGGGGAGCGGCGCTTCCTCGGCCTGTTCACGCACGTGGCCTACAACGAGTCCATCTCCAGGATCCCCGTGCTCAGGCGGAAGCTGGCCGACGTGCTGGAGCGGGCCGGGCTGGCGCCCGACAGCCACGACGGCAAGGACCTGATCGAGATCCTCGAGACGTTCCCCCGCGACGAGCTGTTCCAGACCTCGATCGACGAGCTGCTGCCGATCGCGCTCGGCGTGCTGCGGCTGCGCGAGCGCAAGCAGGTGAAGCTGTTCCTGCGGCGCGACGACTACGGCCGCTACATCTCCTGCCTGATCTACCTGCCGCGCGACCGCTACACCACCAAGGTGCGGCTGAAGATGCAGGAGGTGCTGCTGCAGGCCCTGGGCGGCAAGTCGCTCGACTACAGCGCGATGATCGGCGAGTCGGTGCTGGCCCGGCTGCACGTGGTCGTGCGGGGCGAGCGCGGCAAGCAGCTCCCGCCGCCGAGCGTGGACGTGGAGGAGCTGGAGGCGCGCCTGGCGGCGCTCACCCGCTCCTGGGAGGACGACCTGGCCGCGGCGCTGGGCGAGATGACCTCGGAGGAGGAGGCGCCCGCGCTCATCCGGCGGTACGCGTCCGCGTTCCCCGAAGGGTATAAAGCGGACTTCCCGCCCAAGGTGGCCGTCGTGGACCTGCGCCGCCTGGAGGAGATCGTCGCCGCGGGCGACGGCGAGGAAGTGGGCATCAACCTCTACGAGCCGTACGACGCGAACGAGGGGGAGCGGCGGCTCAAGATCTACAAGGTCGGCTCGCCCATCTCGCTGTCCCAGGCGCTGCCGCTGATCCAGCGGCTCGGCGTGGAGGTCGTGGACGAGCGGCCGTACGAGATCGACCGCGACAACGATCCCAACACCAAGAACGCCTGGATCTACGACTTCGGCCTGCGCTACACGCCGTCCGACGAGGTCGACAAGAACGACTTCAAGCGGCTCTTCCAGGACGGGCTCACCGCCCTGTGGAAGGGGCGGGTCCAGGCCGACGACCTCAACTCGCTCATCCTGAGCGCCGGGCTGACCTGGGAGCAGGTCGAGATCCTGCGCGTCTACGCCAAATACCTGCGGCAGGCCGGGAGCACGTTCTCGCAGCCCTACATGGAGCGGGTGCTGGCCGGGAACGTGCGGCTGGCGCGGCTGCTCGTACGCCTCTTCGAGGCCAGGCTCGATCCGCGGCGGCCCGAGGACGTGCGGGTCGATCTCGCCGAAGCGCTCCACGAGGAGATCCTGGGAGCGCTCGACGAGGTGGCCTCGCTGGATGAGGACCGGATCCTGCGGGCGTACCTCGAGATGATCCTGGCGACCCTGCGCACCAACTACTTCCAGACCGTGGACGGCAGGCGCAAGCCGTACATCTCCTTGAAGTTCGATCCGCAGGCGATCAGCGTGCTGCCGCTGCCCCGGCCCAAGTATGAGATCTTCGTGTACTCGCCGCGGGTCGAGGGCGTGCACCTGCGCTTCGGGAAGGTGGCGCGGGGCGGCCTGCGGTGGTCCGACCGGATGGAGGACTTCCGTACGGAGATTCTCGGCCTGGTAAAGGCGCAGATGGTGAAAAATACCGTCATCGTGCCCACTGGGTCTAAAGGTGGATTTGTCGTAAAGCAGCCGCCTGTGTCCGGATCGCGGGAGGACATGCTCGCCGAGGGCGTGGCCTGCTACCGGACGTTCATCTCGGGGCTCCTGGACGTGACCGACAACCTCGAGGACGGCAAGGTCGTGCCGCCGCCCGACGTGGTCAGGCACGACGGCGACGACACCTACCTCGTGGTCGCCGCCGACAAGGGCACCGCGACCTTCTCCGACATCGCCAACGGCGTGGCCAAGGAGTACGGCTTCTGGCTGGGTGACGCGTTCGCCTCCGGCGGCTCGATCGGCTACGACCACAAGGCCATGGGCATCACCGCCCGCGGCGCGTGGGAGTCGGTCAAGTACCACTTCAGGACCATGGGCGTGGACGTGCAGGCCACCGACTTCACGGTGGCCGGCATCGGCGACATGTCCGGCGACGTGTTCGGCAACGGCATGCTGCTGTCCAGCCACATCCGGCTGGTGGCCGCGTTCGACCACCGGCACATCTTCATCGACCCCTCGCCCGACGCGGCCCGCTCGTTCGAGGAGCGCCGGCGGCTCTTCGAGATGCCGCGCAGCTCCTGGGAGGACTACGACGCCAACCTGATCTCGGCAGGCGGCGGCGTCTTCCCGCGCACGGCCAAGTCCATCCACCTCACGCCGCAGATGCACGAGGCGCTCGGCATCCCCGCGGGCGTCAAGTCGATGGCGCCGAACGACCTGATCAGCGCCATCCTGCGGGCCCCCGTCGACCTGCTGTGGAACGGCGGCATCGGCACGTACGTCAAGGCCGCCGCCGAGTCCCACGCGGACGTCGGCGACAAGGCCAACGACGCGCTGCGCGTCAACGCGGGAGACCTGCGCTGCAAGGTCATCGGCGAGGGCGGCAACCTGGGGTTCACGCAGCTCGCCCGGATCGAGTTCGCCCTGAACGGCGGGCTGGTCAACACCGACTTCATCGACAACTCGGCCGGCGTGGACACCTCCGACCACGAGGTGAACATCAAGATCCTGCTCGACCAGGTCGTCCGCGACGGCGAGCTCACCGACAAGCAGCGCAACCAGGTCTTCACCTCGATGACCGACGAGGTCGCCGACCTGGTGCTGCGTGACAACTACGCACAGAACGTGGTCCTCGCCGCGGCCCGTGCCCAGGCCGTGGAGATGCTCCACATCCACTCCCGCTACCTGCGGCGGCTGGAACGGGACGGGCTGGTCAACCGGGAGCTGGAGTTCCTGCCCTCGGACAAGGTGCTGGCCGAGCGCCGCCAGGCCAGGCTGGGCCTGACCGCGCCGGAGTTCTCCGTGCTGCTGGCCTACACCAAGCTGGTGGCCGACGCCGAGCTGCTGGGCTCCGACCTGCCCGACGACCCGTACCTGGCTTCGTGGCTGGTGTCGTACTTCCCCTCGGCGCTGCGCGAGCGCTTCAGGGCGTACATGGACAACCACCCGCTGCGGCGGGAGATCATCACCACCCGCGTGGTGAACGAGCTGGTCAACTCCATGGGCACCACGTTCATGTACCGCTTCGGCGAGGAGACCGGGGCCTCGACGCCGGACATCGTGCGTGCCTACCTCGTGGCGCGCGAGGTGTTCGACCTGGCCAGCTTCTACCGGGCCGTGGAGTCCCAGGACAACAAGATCGGCACAGAAGTACAGATCGCCATGCTGCTGGAGGCCCGCAAGCTCGCCGAGCGCGGCACCCGCTGGCTCCTGGTCAACCGCCGCCCGCCGCTGGACCTGTCCGGGTCCGTCAACTTCTTCGTGAAGGGCGTCAACGGCCTGCTGTCCCACATCCCCAAGCTGCTGACGGGGCCCGACCTGGCGGCCTACGAGGAGCGCCGTGACTCGTTCGTGGCCAGGGGCGTGCCGCAGGAGCTGGCCGAGCGGGTGGCCGCGATGGTGCCGGCGTACTCGATGCTGGACCTGATCGAGGTCGCGTCGGTGACGGGCCGCCCGGTCAACGAGGTGGCGGAGGTCTACTTCGACCTGGCGGACCGGCTCCAGCTGGCGCGTCTCAGGGAGCGCATCATCGCGCTGCCCCGGGACAACCGGTGGAACTCGATGGCCCGCTCCGCCCTGCGCGACGACCTCTACGCCGCGCACGCCTCGCTGACCCGCGACGTGCTGGCCCACAGCACGCCGGGGCTGTCGCCGGAGGAGCGCCTGGCCAGGTGGTCGGAGGCCAACTCGGCGGCCGTCTCCCGGGCTCGCCAGACGCTGTCGGAGATCTGGGAGAGCGACCACTTCGACCTCGCCACCCTGTCGGTCGCCCTCCGTGCCATCCGCACGCTGGTGGCGGCCAGCAACCTGCCGCACACGGATTCCTAGGGTGCCGCGCTGCTGCGGCGGCCGGACCGGCGGTAGGTCAACCGCCGCAGCAGCACCTCCAACGGGCCGCGGTGACCGACGCGGCGCATCCAGTCCGCCAGCAGGACCGAGATCGCCCAGATTGCGACCGCGATCCCGAGCGCGGCGGCGAAGCCCAGGTCGTCGCCCAGGTCCAGGGTGAACGGATAAAACAGCAGGAGGAAGACCACCGACTGGAACAGGTAGAACGTCAGCGACCGCTGGCCGAGCGCGGCCAGGGCGGTGGTGAACGGCCCGTGTCCGGCGCCGGTGGTGCCACGTACGCGTTCGGCCCGCGTCGCGACCAGGCCGATGAGGGCTGCCAGGCCGATCCCGCCGGCGTAGCCGGTGAGGGTGTGCGCGAGGACGGCGGCCCAAGGCGCGGGGGGCGTCCACGCGCCGGCCATCAGCAGGGCTCCAGGGAGCCTGCCGACGAGCGCGATGCCGAGGCAGATCCCGGCGACGCGGCGCAGCAGGGTCCGGTGCCGCTCGGGCTCGTCCAGGACGCGGCGGCGGGCGGCCCAGATGCCCAGCAGCATGCCCGGCACGATGTCGATCGTGCCCAGGGCCGTCTTGAACGGCCACGTCTGGAGGCCGGACAGCAGGTGGGAGCCGAGGTCGGCCGGCATGATCCCGGCCCCCGCGATGTCCACGGCGCCGGCGAGGGCCAGCAGGATCGGCCCGGAGGTCACGAGCACCGCCGGGAGGAGGGCCAGGGCGGCCGTCCAGCACAGCACCGAGTCGCGGGCCCGCACCAGAGGGGCGAGCACCAGCAGCGTCAGCCCGTACACCGCGACGATGTCCAGCGGCACGAGCACCCCGTGCACGAAGCCGATGACGATCAGCCACAGGCTCCTGCGCCGCAACAGCTTCCTGAGCGAGACCCAGTCGCCGCCCCGCGCCTGGTGACGGTGCGCGAGCTGGCCCAGCGCGTAGCCGAACAGGAACACGAACAGGGGCCGGGCCTGGTTGTGGGCGAGCAGGTGATCGAGGAACGCGGCGACGCCGTCGAGGACGCAGGGAGAGCCGGAGACGAACACCGGCGCGTGTGCCAGCGCGATCGCCAGCAGCATGAAGCCGCGGGCCAGGTCGGGCGCCAGCGAGCGGCCGCGCAATGTCGTGACGGTCACGTCGTCACCCGACCCGCTGCAGGGCGCGCTCGCGGCGCGCGGCCACGGCCGACCCGGACTCACCGCGCGCCATCCCACGCAGCACCATCGGCGCCACCAGCAGGCCGAGCACCGCCCAGGCGCCCAGCACGCCGGCGGTCTCCAGGTGCCGCCAGGACTCGCCGATCTCGACGCCGGCCGCCGCGTCCGGCAGCAGAGCCGAGCGCATGCCGAGCCCCATCCAGTAGATCGGGAAGATCTGGGCGATCCACTGGAGCCAATCGGGCAGCGCCGTGATGGGGTAGAAGATGCCGGAGATCCCGATCACGGCGAGGACGGGCAGCTGGATCAGCCCTTGAGCGCGGGCGCTGCCGAGCACCGAGCCCAGGACCGCGCCGATGGGCAGCGTGGCCACCAGGCCCAGGGCCAGCACCCAGGCCAGCGTCGGCCAGGAGCCCGGGCCGATCCGCAGGCCCTCGACGATGAGCATGCCGGGGACCAGGAAGATCGCCAGGTCGGCGAGCAGCCCGCCGGCGACCGAGACGACCTTGCCGATGAGGTAGGCGGGCATCCCGTGCGGGGTCGCCTTGGCCCGCAGCAGGGTGCCGTCCTCGCGGTCGGCGGTGAGCTGCTGGCTCATGCTGACCAGGCCCATGCCGGCGTTCATGCCGAGGATGCCCGGCAGGGCCAGGGTGCCCAGCAGCAGGCCGCTGGATTCGAACGACATGTCCCGCAGGAAGAACATCGCGACCAGCAGCAGCACGGGCCAGAGGAAGTGGGAGAACAGCTCCGGGCCGTTGGTGAAGGACTGTCGCAGCTCGATCAGCCCGCGGGACCAGCCCGCGCGCAGTGCCGTCGTGGCCGGGTTCATCGGGCACCTTCCACGGTCGATTCGGCCTGGCGGACCAGGGCCAGGTACGTCTGCTCCAGCGAGGCCCGGTGGACCTCGAGTTCGCGGATCTGGTCGCCGTACCGGTCGAACAGGCCGCGGGCGAACCCCGTCGAGTCGGTGGTCTTGTGCTTGTGGCGCTGCCCGTCGCGCACCCAGCGCACCTCGTCCTCGCCGGCGATGCGCCGGGCCAGCTCGCGGGCGGTGCCGTCGGCGACGATCCGTCCGCCGTTCAGGATGAGGATGCGGTCGGCCAGCTTCTCCGCTTCGTCCAGGTCGTGGGTGGTGAGCAGGACGCTGATCTCCCGGGTGTCGACCAGGCCGCGGACGAGGTCGTGGAAATCGTGCCGGGCCTGCGGGTCGAACGCCGCGGTCGGCTCGTCGAGGAACAGCAGCTCGGGTCGGCCCACGAGGCCGATCGCCACGTCCAGCCTGCGCCGCTGCCCGCCGGACAACGTCTTGATCTTCTTGTTCGCGTGCCCGGTCAGGCCGACCGCCCCGATCAGCTCGTCGGCGTCCCACGGCCGCCGGATCCGGTCGGTGGCATAGCCCGCGTAGTACGTGCCGAGGTGGGTCAGCAGCTCGCGCACCCGCCATTTGCCGTGGTCGCGCCACGACTGCAGCACGACGCCCAGCCGGGCCCGCCATCGCTCGTCGCCGTGTGCGGGATCGGCGCCGAGCACCTCGACCCGGCCCCGCGACCGCATCCTGAAGCCCTCCAGGATCTCGATCGTGGTGGTCTTGCCGGCTCCGTTCGGCCCTAACAGGGCCAGCACCTCGCCGTGGCGGGCTTGGAACGTTACATCGTGCAGGACGTCCACCGAGCCGTAGCGCATGCGCAGCCCGTCGACGTCGAGCACGATGGTCTCGCTCGTCGTCATTGCGTTCTCCTCTGGTCGTGAGGGCATGACGCATCGCGGCCCGAGACGTGCCGTCAAGGGCCGGAAGCGGGAAAGGGAAAGTGAGTGGCCGGGCTACCAGCGCTCGGTCGCCAGCGTCCGCTGGGCGCGCGCCATCAGGTCGCCCCGGTCGACACCCGCCAGGGCGAGCGCGCGCGGCACGGTGCCGATGCCGGTGTTCAGGACCCCGAGCAGCAGGTGCGCAGGGCGCAGGTCCTTCTTGCCCGTGGCGGTGGCGTAGCCGCGCTCGAGCGCGAGCCGGGCCGAGGCTCCGACACCGGGACGGCGCTCGGGGTCCCGGCTGGGCTTCGGGAGGTCGTAGGCGGCCAGGGACACCCCGGCCATGCTCAGGCTGTGCTCGAACTCCCGGTCCAGTGCGGTCCTGATGGCCTGGCGGTCAAGGCCCACGGAGCTCAGCACCGCATGAGCGGCCGTCCCCTCATGGGAGGCCAATGCCAGCAGCAGGTGATGTGCCTCGGTGTCCGCGGAGCCGTCCTCCCAGGCCTCGGCCGCGCCCTGCTTCATGATCGCGTTGATGTAGTGGTCGATTGCGCTCATTGTCGTCTCCTCAGCGTGACGCCGGCCGCGATCAGCCGCTTGGAGTGCTTCTTGTGGACCGCCTGGCGCGTGACGCCGAGCGCCTCGGCGACCGCGGGCCAGCTCCAGCCCGCGCGCATGGCCTGCTCGACGGCGGCGTCCTCGATCTGGTCGGCCAGGCGCCGCAACGCCGCCGCGGCCGCCAGCGCGTCGGCGGGATCCTTGGCAACGGGAATCTCATCAGCCGGCATATAAGCAACCGTAGTTGACTAAATGAGGGTTAGTCAACCCGAGTTGCTTAACGCGCGGACAAGTGAGCCCGAGGTTCTGCGCGGAACGGGGGAGAGGCGGTGGCGGGGGTTATTGGCCCGAGGCGCGAGTGAGCGCGCCGTCGTGGGCGATGACGGCGGCGGGGGCAGGGGCCTTCAGCGAGGGGACGACGGTGGCGTACTGGTGCGTCTCGATCAGCTTGAGCGTGCGGCGCAGCACCGGCGTGGTGATCGCCCACTGCGCGGACTCCGGTACCGGGATGTAGTCGTCCTCGGCCGTCTTCGTCGTCGTCGACGTCGTGCGGGACAGCGAGTACTGGATCAACGCCCCGCCGTCCTCGGTGCGCAGCGCGTAGACCGGATAGTTGTCGGCGCTGAAGATCGAGTCATAACTGAACCCGTCGTTCTTCGCCGTCTCGCGGAGGCTGGCGATCTGCTCGGCCACGTCCGTCGTGTACGGCCCCGCCGCCACGAGCCCCGCCGTGACCCCCGCGGACCCCGTCTCGGCCACGCTGGCGTGCACGGGCCCCATGAACTGCGGGCTGATCGTGACCGACTTGTCGTCGGGCGCCAGCGCGGTCGCGTAGCCGTCGGCGTCCCGCTGGATCTCCGGCACCTCCTGCCCCGGCAGGAGCTCGGCCGCGGAGCTGAGCCGCCACCGGTCGGACTTGGCGAACGTCAGCAGCGTCGGGCTGCCGTCGCGCGTCGCCAGCGCGCTGAACCAGAGCGGCGCGGTCTCGTCCGGCGCGATCCTCGGCACGAACAGCGTCGGCGCCCCCCACTTGTAGTGGGGCGGCGCGTAGGCGGAGGACAGGTATGCGGCCACGGTGAGCGGCGTCTGGCCGCCCGTCGTGAGGTCCACGGCCATCGCCAGGCGCCCCTGGAGGTCGCTCTTCACCCGCAGCGCGTCGTCGGTGACCGTGATCTCGGAGAACACCTGGGCGGCCTCGGCCTGCGTGACGGCCGGTGCGGGGGCGGAGGGCGAAGGGGAGGCGGAGGGGGTGGCGGCCGCCTTGGACGGCTGTGGCGAGGCATTGCTGGTGCAGGCGGTCGCCGCGGCCAGGACGCCGGCGGCGAGCGCCAGCACCTTCCGCCGCCCGTATGCACGCACCACGCCATGTTATTCGGGCGCGCAGGAAGCCGGAGCCTTCCACACCCCCTTTCGCGGCGTGAAAGGGTATGGGATGTCCTCGGTGGGGATGGGGGGCGTTGCTCTCCGGGGGAAGTAGGCTAGGGAGACGTGGCAGGCATCGATCCGGCAGAAGAGATCAACGAGCTCGCGGGCACGCTCCGCAGCATCCAGGACGTGCTCGACCTCGACGCGAAGCGCAAGCAGATCGAGGAGCTGGAGCAGCAGGTTGCCGCCCCCGATCTGTGGGACGACCCTGACCAGGCGCAGAAGGTCACGAGCAAGCTCTCCCACCTCCAGGGCGAGCTCAACCGTGTCGAGGGCGTCTCGCGCCGCCTGGACGACCTGACGGTCCTGTACGAGCTGGCGGCCGAGGAAGGCGACGACGACACGCGCAGCGAGGCCGACAAGGAGCTCGAGGCGCTCAAGTCCGACATCGGGGCCATGGAGGTGCGCACCCTGCTCTCGGGCGAATACGACTCCCGCGAGGCGCTCGTCACGATCAACTCCCAGGCGGGCGGGGTCGACGCCGCCGACTGGGCCGAGATGCTGCTGCGCATGTATCTGCGGTGGGCCGAGCGCAAGGGCTACGCCACCGAGGTCTACGACACCTCCTACGCGGAGGAGGCCGGCATCAAGTCGGCCACGTTCACGATCAAGGCGCCCTACGCGTACGGCACGCTCCGCGGCGAGCACGGCACCCACCGGCTGGTCCGCATCAGCCCGTTCGACAACCAGGGCCGCAGGCAGACCTCGTTCGCCGGGGTCGACGTCGTGCCGGTCGTCGAGCAGACCGACCACATCGACATCAACGAGGACGAGATCCGCGTCGACGTCTACCGTTCGAGCGGCCCCGGCGGCCAGGGCGTCAACACGACCGACTCGGCGGTGCGCATCACGCACATCCCGAGCGGCATCGTCGTCTCCTGCCAGAACGAGCGCTCCCAGCTGCAAAACCGCGCCACCGCCATGAACGTCCTGCAGGCCAAGCTGCTGGAGCGCAAGCGGCAGGAGGAGGCGGAGAAGATGTCGGAGCTGCGTGGCGCGACCACGACGTCCTGGGGCACGCAGATCCGCAACTACGTGCTGCACCCATACCAGATCGTGAAGGACCTGCGTACGGGCACGGAGGCGGGCAACCCCTCGGCGGTGCTCGACGGCGACCTCGACGGGTTCATCGAGTCGGAGATCCGCTGGATGCGCCGCCAGGAGTCGGAGAGCGCCCAGGCGTCCTAGAGCCCGCTCAGGTGCTTGACCGCCAGGGTCACGAAGAGCAGGACGACCAGGAGTAGAGCGATGAGGGCGGGTGACAGCCCGGCGAAGCCGTGCTGATGCATCCGCTCTCTGCTGGCGCGGCACGTGGGGCAGCGTCCCTCGATCACGGGGTGGGCACACTGCGCGCATACGAGATGTTCACAACTCATGACAGCCCCAAGTCTAGCCGCACAATCGTTTTGTTTCCGTTATGGACTTTCCAGCCCAGTCTTCCCCCTAGACTGTCGTCTGGCCAATCGAAACGTCGATCATCAGTAAAGACGACGTAACCCCGAGTGGCCGGTGGCGGGAAGTGGGCATGTGCCACCCTCGCTTCCGTCCTGACCCCTAGACTGGCATGCCGTGATGCTCTCGTGATCCATTTCGATAATGTCACCAAGGTCTACGCGAACCAGAACCGGCCCGCCCTCGACCACGTATCCGTAGACGTGGACAAGGGTGAGTTCGTGTTCCTCGTCGGTCCTTCGGGATCAGGCAAGTCCACGTTCCTGCGGCTGATCCTGAAGGAGGAACGACCCAACTCCGGCGCCATCCATGTCGCCGGCAAGGACCTGGGCCGTCTGTCCAACTTCAAGGTGCCGCACCTGCGCCGCCGCATCGGCTGCGTGTTCCAGGACTTCAGGCTGCTCCCGAACAAGAACGTCTACGAGAACGTGGCGTTCGCCCTCGAGGTCATCGGAAAGCCCCGGCGGTTCATCCGCAAGGTGGTGCCCGAAGTCATCGAGCTGGTCGGCCTTGAAGGCAAGGCCCACCGCATGCCCGACGAGCTGTCCGGCGGCGAGCAGCAGCGCGTCGCCATGGCCCGCGCCTTCGTCAACCGGCCCATGATCCTGCTGGCCGACGAGCCCACGGGCAACATCGACCCCGCGACGAGCATCGGCATCATGAAGGTGCTCGACCGCATCAACAGGACTGGCACCACGGTCGTCATGGCCACGCACGACGCGGCCATCGTCGACTCCATGCGCAAACGCGTGGTGGAGCTGGAGGACGGCAAGATCGTCCGTGACCAGTCGCGTGGCGTTTACGGCCAGGCGTACTGACAGGGAGCTGCAGACAGAATCATGCGGGCGAATTTCATCTTCTCCGAGGTCTGGATCGGCCTCCGTCGCAACCTGACCATGACGGTCGCGGTGGTCCTCACCGTGGCGGTCGGCATGGCGATGCTGGGCGTCGGCTTGATGATCAACGCCCAGGTCGGCTTGATGAAGGGCTACTGGGACGACAAGGTCGAGGTCTCGGTCTTCCTGTGCAGCAAGGGCTCGGCCATCCCGGCCTGTAACGGCAAAGAGATCACCAAGGCCCAGACGACGGCCCTTGAGCAGACCATCAAGAGCACCCCCGGTGTCAAGGAGGTGATCTACGAGGACCAGTCGATGGCGTACCAGAACTTCCAGAAGATGTACGAGACCAACAAGGCCCTCCAGACCGCCGCCAGGATGGAGGACATGCCGACGTCCTTCCGCGTCAAGGTGACAAACCCGGACAACTATTCATCCGTTGTCCAGGCGCTGCAGGGCAAGCCGGGCGTGTCGCAGGTGATGGACCACGCGCAGCTGATCGGGCCCTTCTTCGAGCTGCTCGACAAGCTCTCTTTCTACGCGCTCGCCGTGGCGATCATCCTGGTGCTGGCGGCGGCGCTGCTGATCGGCAACACGGTACGGCTCTCCGCGTTCAACCGGCGTAGAGAGACGGGCATCATGCGGCTGGTCGGCGCGTCCAATCTCTACATCCAGCTCCCGTTCGTCATGGAAGGCGTCATCGCCGGCCTCATCGGTGGTGTGTTCGCGGCGATCATCCTGATCGTGACCAAGGTCTTCCTCTTCGAGGAGCTGGGGCGCTACCTGGGCAACGCGACCGCGCAGCTCGGCTGGAACGACGTGGCCGAGACCATCACCATTACCATGATCATCGGTGTGGTCATCTGTGTGCTGGCCTCGTTCGTGACGCTCCGCCGCTACCTCAGGGTGTAGGTGGAAACACCGGTAAAGTCGAAACATGCCACGTGAGACCGGGCGTAAGGTCATCGCCCAAAACAAGCGTGCCAGGCACGACTACCACCTCGAGGACACGGTCGAGGCGGGTCTCGTGCTCCAGGGCACCGAGGTGAAGTCGCTGCGTGAGGGCCGCGCCTCGCTCGTCGACGGCTACGCCAGCATCGACGGCGGCGAAGCGTGGCTGCTCAACGTCCACATCCCCGAATACTCCCAGGGGACGTGGACCAACCACGCCGCCCGGCGCAAGCGCAAGCTGCTGCTCCACCGGAAAGAGATCGACAAGCTCGCCGCCAAGACGAAGGAGGGCGGCCTCACGATCGTGCCGCTGACGCTCTACTTCAAGGACGGCAGGGCCAAGGTCGAGATCGCCCTCGCCCGAGGCAAGAAAGACTGGGACAAGCGGCAGTCGCTGGCGGAGCAGCAGGCAAAGCGGGAAATGGCCCGCGCGCTGCGGCACCGCAACCGATGAGAGCGGCGGCACCTCACCCGATGAGACGCGCTCGCCGCATCCTTGCCGCGGCCGCCACCCTGGCGGTCGCGAGCACCACCCTGACCGGCTGCTTCGAGGAGCCCTCGCCGCACGACGCGGTGCGCGACTTCCTCGTGGGCTGGCAGTCGGGTGACTACGACCTGGCCGCGGGCCGCGCCGACGGCGACCGCGCCACGGTGCGCAAGGCGCTGTCCGACGCCAAGCTGGAGCTCGACGCAGCCTCGTTCCGCTTCAAGATCAAGAGCCTCAGCATGACGGACGACGAGGCCAAGGCCGACTTCCACGCCGAGGTCGACCTGGGGGAGAACAACCCGCTCTGGGAGTACGACGGGATGCTCCCACTTCACCTCGTGGACGGCACGTGGAAGGTGCGCTGGTCACCCTCGGTGCTGCATCCGCAGCTCAAGGAGGGGCAGCGGTTCGCGGTCGACACCGAACCCAAGTCGCGCCAGGCGATAGTCGACCGCACGGGCCAGCCGCTCCAGGGCAACACCGTGTTCTACAGCGCGGGCGTCTACCCGGCCAGACTCGGCGACAAGGCGGAAGAGGTCGCCGCGAAGCTGTCCGAGTACACCGGCTACGCGCAGGACCGGCTGCTGAGCCGCATCAGGTCGGCTCCGCCCGACAAGTTCGTGCCGCTGGTCACGTTCGGGCGCAACCGCTTCCAGACCATGAAGCCCAAGCTTGACACCATCGCGGGAATCGAGGTCAAGGAACAGAACCAGCCCGTCAACCCCGAGCCGCCCCGGCAGATCGTCGGCAGCGTCAGCGCCCTCACCCCCGAGACCGAGCTGCAGCTCGGCGGCCCCGAGCGGGCCGGTGACTCGATCGGCAGGACCGGTCTGCAGCAGGCCTACCAGGACTACCTGACCGGCTCCACCAGGACCAGGGTGATCATCCTCGACCTCAAGACCGGCAAGCAGGTCGCCCTGCTCAAGGAGTGGCCGGGCCAGCAGAACGTCCAGGTGAAGACGACGATCGACCGGCAGGTCCAGGCGGCCGCCGAGCAGGCGGTGGCCGACACCGAGACGAGCGCGATCGTGGCGGTGCAGCGTGACACCGGCCAGATCCTCGCCGTCGGGGCCAAGGGCGACATGAACCAGGAGAAGCACGCGCTGGCCGGCAAGTTCCCGGCGGGCACGGCGTTCTCGATCGTGGCCGCGGACGCGCTGATCAAGCACAAGGTCAGCCCCAAGCAGCGGCTGGCGTGCCCGGAGGAGCGTACGGTCGGCGGCGCCAAGTTCGTGCAGGCGGGGCAGCCCGCCGGGGTGACGACGTCGGCCACCTTCCAGGACAACTTCGCCAAGGGCTGCGTCACGGCGCTGGCCTCGCTGGCCCGCCGCGTCACGGGCGCGGAGCTGACGGCGAGCGCCAAGGCGTTCGGCGTGGGGCAGCCGTGGCGGCTGCCGCTCAAGTCGTTCAGCGGCTCGCTGCCCGCACTGCCCGGCGACGCCGACAAGGCCAGGGCCATCGCGGGCGAGAACGTCGAGGTCAGCCCGCTCGGCATGGCGCTGGTGGCCGCGGCGGTCGCCTCGGGTACGTGGCGCCCGCCGGTGCTGGTCACCGATCCCAAGTCGCCCGATCCCGCGGCGGAGGCCGTACAACCTGAGCAGCCCGCCCCGGTGCCCTTGGACCCCGAGGTCCGCACGGCGCTGACGGCGATGATGCGGGCAGGTGCGGCCGGAATGAGCACCCGGGGAGGCAAGGACAGGGTGTACGGCGTCAAGGCCACGGTGGGCAGCCAGTACACGTGGTTCGTGGGCTGGCGGGGCGACGTGGCCGTCGCCGTGCTGGCGAAGAACTACGACGCCGCGGCCGAGGCGGGCAGCTTCTTCTCCGCGCTTCGGAACTCATCGTGAAATTGTCGTCACCCTGAGCAACCATTCGTGACCTCGGCTGCGTCTTACCTAATGACTGGGCCCGCTCGGGGGGTTGCGGATCCAGTCGCCGTGATGAGACAGGACTTCATCTCGGGGGAAGTCCTGCCGTCCGGACCGGCTCGACCCTGCCGGTCGGCCCCCGGGAGCGCGAGCTGTTGTGCCACGCTCCCGGGGGTTTCGCCATGGGAATTAAGTTGGCGTTGAGGGTGTTGTCTCTTGTAGATTCATGTTGCTCACCCGGCGACGGGTGTGTTGACAACTGCACAGGGGGTGACTGGCTTCGACTTCGACTTTGCAAGCCAGGTGAAGCGGGCCGAGGACTGCGGACATAACCTCGTTAATCCTGTGACCGCAAACAACAAGTGCCAATTCCAAGCGCACTGTGGTCGCCCAGGACTCCCTGGGCCTCGCTGCCTAAGTAGCGAAACCACTGTCAGCCCGGGAGTGCCTTCGGCCCGGTGTCTGGCATCGCTAGAAGGCTCAACCGTTCGACCCGGCCACGGGGGAGATCGGGAAATCAAACAGTGGCTGAGCCCGTCGGCGACTCGCCTGCGTGATCGCCGGGGCTGAGAAAAGCACAGCAGGCTGCGCCCGGAGAAGCCCTGACTTGGGGTTGAAGGACGCGGGTTCGATTCCCGCCACCTCCACCACTTCAGACCGCCCCTTACCTGCGGAAACGCCGCAGGTAAGGGGCGGTTTTCGTGTCTGCGGGGGCACCCTCGGTACACATTCGACACCTCTCTGCCATCAATGAGTGCTTTGTATGTGCTTAGGTGGTCCTCTGACAATTGTGGGCCGGAATGAGGTTGAAGGGTGTCAAGGTACGGCTGGCGTCACTCGGCGTTCGCGCCCGTGGTGGGCCTGGTGGTCTCCGCGCTGCTCATGGCGGCCGGATTGGTGGAATCCCTCCTGCAGGCCGTGGGCGCGAGCACGGCCCCGACGGCTGCGGAGCTCGTGGTCGCGCTCATCATCGCGGTGTTCTTAACGGCCTTTCTCCGCATCGCGAGGGCCGTGCCGGACATCCGGCGGGAGAGCGTGGCGACGGCGCGCGCCGTGGCGAATGTCCAGGCGGTGAACCCGGCCGAGGACACGCTGGTGGCGCGGCGGCTCAAGCTGTTCAGGGAGGCGGCCGAGGCCGGCAATGACTGCGAGGCGGTGCTGAGTGCCCGCTCCGCGCTCGACGACAGCGAGATGGCCAACAAGCATCACCTGGACCACGCGCTCATCTGGGCGCTCCCGGTCTTCGGGTTCATCGGCACCGCGCTGACCATGGGTGCGATGGTCAGCTCGTTCTCCAACGCCCTGGACAGCAAGGGCGACCCCGGCGTGCTGATCGCCGCGCTCAAGCAGCACGTGCTGCCCGAGCTGGCGTCCGCGTTCGGCGTCACCCTGATCGCGCTGTTCCTGAGCGTGCTCGCGTTCGGCGCGATGGCCTTCGTGGAGCGGGCGGAGCGGGCCGGCGTGGTGGCCGCCGACGAGGTGTTCCTGACTTATATCGCGCGCCTGCCCGGGAAGCAGGCGGCCCCGGCCATGAACGGGCTCACCCAGGAGCTTGCCCTGTCCAGAGGCAGGACGGAGGAACTCGTCAAGGGCATCGACGCGCTGCGCACCGCGGTGGAGCGGCTGAGCGCGGTCGAGAGCAGGCCGCAGAAGTACACCCTGGTGAGGGAGCCGTGAGGAAGCAGGCCGCCAGGTCGTTCGCGCCGCCGCTTGACTTGCGCTTCATCGACCTGTTCATGGCCATCGTCCTGGCGCTGTCCTTCGTCGCGATCATGTTGACCGTCGTGGCGCGGATGTTGCCGACGGAGGCGTCCACACCGCCCCCGCGCCAGGAGACGCGCCAGAGCGTGGCCCAGCTGAAGAGGCAGCTCGAGACAGCCGTGGAGGCGCAGCAGGCCGCCGAGGAGGCGCGGAAGAAGGCCGAGGCCGAGCTGCGCACCGCCCAGGCGAAGATCGCCGAGCAGACCGCCTTCGCCCTGCCCTGGTGGCTGATCGGGTTCTGTGCCCTGCTCGGCGTGTTCGCCGTGTTCATGGGCTGGCGCATCCGGCTGTGGAACAAGGGCAACCTGCCACGATTGCGCAGCTGGCTGCTGGTCACCGCGGTGGTGATGGTGGTCACGGTGGTGATCAGGTGGCTGAGTGACAGTGAGGGCTATCTGCTGCTCGCCGCGATCCCCTGGTGGGCCGCCGACGCCCTCTGCCTCGGGCTCCTGCTGGTCGCGTACGTGCTGATCTCCGTGATCCGGGAGAGCCACGCCACGCTCGGCGTGATCAAGGCCCGGTCGGCGCCCAGGCCGACCCCTGAAGGCGCTCAGTGACAGCCGGCGTACTCGTCGAGGCGGCGCAGCATCGCCACCAGCATGAGCGGGAACATCGCCACGTGCGTCACCACCATCAGCACCCCGCCGTCGATGACGCCCAGCCACAGCAGGGGGAAGAGCGGCACGACCGGGACGAACATCACGGCGCACATCTCCAGCGTCGAGGCCCAGCCGTGCCGGCGGATCCGCATCCACACGGCCATGCCGACCGACATGTTGACCGCCATGACGAGGTACGCCAGGTCGGGGTGCTGGTCATGAGAGACGGCGAGCCCGAGTGCGGACTGGAGCATGCCGAGCGCGAACATGCCGGCGAACATGGCGATGATCATCTCGACGTAGTGGAGGGCGAACCGGCCCCAGCGGCGAGTGGTGTGCGTGCCTGTCGTTGTCATGCCTCGACTGTCTCCGGTGCCGCCATCGGCGCCAAGGAAGGCGGCCGGGGAGGTCCGGAAACTTGGGTTCTTCGTCCCTCGGACCTACAGTCGGTGTCATGGACGCGCGGCGGGTCGTGGTGGTGGGGTACGAGGCGGCGGAACTGCTCGACATCGCCTGCATCACCACGACGCTGGTGGTCGCCAACTGGCACGGTGCGAAGCCCTATTACGAGACGCTCCTGGTCACGCCCGGCGGCCACACCATCACCTGCGGCACCGGGCTCAACCTCCAGGCCCACCAGCCTCTGGAGCGGATCACCGGGCCGCTCGACACTCTCCTGGTCTCCGGCGGCATCGGCTACGCGGACGCCGCGGCGAACCCGCTGATCGTCGGTCACGTCCGCCGGCTGGCCAGGGAGAGCCGTCGTGTCGCCTCCGTCTGCACGGGGTCGTACATCCTCGCCGCCGCGGGCCTGCTGGACGGCCGGCGTGCCGCCACCCACTGGGAGCGCGCGCCCGAGATGGCCGCCCGCTACCCCGAGGTCGTCGTGGACGCCGATCCGATCTTCATCCGCGACGGGAACGTGGCCACGTCCGCCGGCGTCACCTCCGCGTTAGACCTCACCCTGGCCTTCGTCGAGGAGGACAACGGCACCGAGCTGGCCCGCACGGTGGCCCGCCACCTGGTCACCTACCTGCAGCGGCCCGGTGACCAGGCGCAGATGAGCATGTTCGTCAGCGCGCCCGCCCCCGCGAACAGCCTGGTCAAGCGGATCGTCGAGCACATCGCCGCCCACCTGCGCGACGACCTCACCACGCCCGCGCTGGCGGCCGAGGCGGGCGTGAGCGAGCGGCATCTCACCCGGCTGTTCCTCAAGCATCTGGGGCTCACGCCGGGGCGGTACGTCCGGCAGGCCCGCACCGAGGCCGCCGCGCACCTGCTGGCCACCACGTCGCTGCCGATGGCGTCCGTGGCCGTGCGGTGCGGGTTCGGGACGGCGGAGACGTTGCGGCAGGCGTTCATCGACCGGTACGGGGTCTCGCCGTCCCGATACCGGCTGACACAGGCGGCCGGGTAAGACCAGTCCGTCCGGGAAACGCCGGGTCTGACTAATCTGTCTGCGATGAACGAGGTCATAGGCGGGTACACGCTGCGGCGCCTGCTCGGCAGCGGCGGCATGGGCGAGGTGCATCTCGCGAGCACGCCCACCGGCGGCCTGGCCGCGGTCAAGGTCATCCATCCCGCGCTGGCCCGTGATCCGGCCTTCAGACGGCGGTTCGAGCGCGAGGTGGCGGCGGCCCGGCGGGTGGCCAGGTTCTGCACCGCGCCCGTGCTGGACGCGGGGATCGACGGTGACGTCGCCTACCTCGTCACCGAGTACGTCAAAGGGCCCGACCTGGCGCAGGCCGTACACGATCAGGGGCCGCTCTCCGGCGGGAACCTGGAGGCGCTCGCGGTGGGCATCGCCACAGCGCTGAGCGCCATCCACGGGGCCGGGGTGATCCATCGCGACCTCAAGCCGTCCAACGTGCTGCTCTCGCCGCTCGGCCCCCGGGTGATCGACTTCGGCATCGCCCAGCTCGTCGAGAACGACGGCCTGGCCAGCCAGGCGATACTCGGGACGCCCGCGTTCATGGCGCCCGAGCAGGTGCGCGGGGAGCCGCTCACGCCCGCGGCCGACGTGTTCGCGTGGGGCGGGGTGATCGCGTTCGCGGGGACGGGGCGGCTGCCGTTCGGGGGCGGGGCGCCCGGGGAGGTCCTGTATCGGATCATGCAGGAGGGGCCCAGGCTGGACGGGCTCGACGAGGGGATCAGGCAGGTCGTGGAGCGGGCGCTGGCCAAGGATCCCCGCCTGCGGCCGACGGCCCAGCAACTGCTGGCCGGCCTGGTCGGCGGCACCCGCCTGGCCGCGGCCACCGAGGTGGTGGAACGCACCTGGACGGGCGGCGCCGTGACCGCCGTGCAGCAGCCTCAGCCGCCCGTCGCGCGCAGGCGGCGGCGGTGGCCGTGGGTCGCGGGGGCCGCCGCGCTCGTCCTCGCTGTCGCCGCGGCCGTGCCCGCGCTCTCGCGGGAGAGCTGGCCGTACGAGGCGGGCTTCGGCGACTCGTGGGCCGTCGGCACGTCGGAGGGCGGGACCGCCCGGCAGTCGGGCTCCGGCTACGAGCTCATCGTCAAGCCGGGCTGGCGGCTGTGGAAGTCGGCCCCCAGGCAGGAGCCGGAGGGCGGCGTGATCGTCAGTGCGAAGGCCGCCCTCGAGGAGGGGGCCGGGGAGTACGGTGTGTGGTGCCATGGCTCGGCGAGCTCCGCAGACCGTTACGAGTTCGGGGTGAGCAGTTCGGGCAAGGTCACGATCGTCAAGCGCCGCACGGGCACCAGGGGCAGGACCCTGTACGGCCCGGCGAGCGCACAGAGCGCGGCCGTCAACCGCATCGTGGCGGAATGCGGCAAGAGCGGGGGCAAGGTGACGCTACGCATGTGGCTGAACGAACGCCTGGTCGCGGAGGCGTCCGACGCGGACGCGCCCTACGGCCCGAACGAGTCAGGCGTTCACGCCGCATCCGGCGCCACCGCGAACCTGCGGGTGCGCTTCGACTCCTTCGCGCTCAGACCGGCGGGCCAGTGATGCCGAGGGGGGCGTGAACGTGCGCTTCGGCGTGCTCGGGCCGCTGCGGATCGAGGCCGGCCAGGTGCCGGGACCGGCCAAGCACCGCACGTTGCTGGCCGCGCTGCTGCTGTCGGCCCGCGAGACGGTGCCGATCGAACGGCTGGTGTCCGTGGTCTGGGACGACCGGCCGCCGGCGTCGGCGGGGTCGGTGCTCAGGGTGTACGTCAGCGCGTTGCGCAAGCTCGTGGACGGAATCCGCACGGTGCCGGGCGGCTACGTGATCGAGGTCGAGCGGGACGAGGTCGACTGCCACCGGTTCGCGCGGCTGGTCGCCACGGCCAGGCAGGAGCGCGAGTCGGGGCGGATCGCGGAGGCGGGCGACACGTTCAGGGCGGCACTGGGGTTGTGGCGGGGGCAGGCGCTGGCCGATGTCGAGTCGTCCCTGTTGCGCCGGGAGCACGCCGTACCGCTGGAGGAGCTGCGCCTGACCGCGCTGGAGGAGCGGGTGGAGCTGGACCTGCGGCTCGGCAGGGGCGCGGAGGTGGTCGGGGAGCTGCGGGCTCTGGTCGGGGCGCATCCGCTGCGCGAACGTGCCTGGGTACGCCTCATCGAAGCCCTCCACCAGGCGGGACGCCGGTCGGAGGCGCTCGGGGCCTACCAGGACGCGCGCAGGACGCTGGTGGAGGAGCTGGGCCTGGAGCCGGGCGCTGAGCTGACCGCCGCGCACCAGCGGGTCCTGAGCGACGAGGGCCGCCCGTGGACGAGAGCCGGCGAGACCCGGCAGCGCGTGGGACAGGTCGATGAGCTGCCGCCGGACATTTCCGACTTCGTGGGCCGGCAGGACGCGCTTGACTGGATCGTCCGGACGGCTCGCGAGCACGCGTCCGCCCCTGTGCACCTCGTCCTGCACGGCCCGCCCGGCTGCGGGAAGTCGGCCGTCGCCGTGCACGCGGCCACCGCGCTCGAGCGGCCGGACGGCCGCCTCTACGCCTCGCTCGGCGCCAGGCCACCGGGCGCCGTGCTGGAGGACCTGCTGCGCTCGCTGGGCTGCCCGGACGGCGCGGTCCCGCCGGCGCTGGACGAGCGCGTGCGGCTCTACCGGAGCATGACGGCCCGCAGGAGGCTGCTCGTCGTCCTCGACGCCGCCGCCGACGAGGCCCAGGTGCGCCCGCTGCTGCCGACCGGGCCCGGCAGCCTCACCCTGGTGACGAGCCGGTCGCCGCTGGCCGGGCTGGAGGCGGCGCGGGCGTACGAGCTGGGGGTTCTCGGCCAGGACGAGGCCGTGGCGATGCTCGGCGAGGTGGCCGGCCACGACAGGGTTCGTGCCGAGCCTGAGGCCGCCCTGCGCATCGTCGGGCTCTGCGGCCGGCTGCCCCTGGCCCTGCGCATCGCCGGGTCCCGGCTGGCCAGGAAGCCGGGGTGGACGCTCGACCACCTGGCGGGCCGCCTCGGGGACGAGCGGCGCAGGCTCGACGAGCTCAGCGCGGGCGACCTGGCCGTGCGGGGCAGCCTGGCGCTCGGCTACCGGGGCCTGCCGGACCCTGAGAAGAGGTTGCTGCGCGGGCTCGGCGCGCTGTCGGCACCCGACTTCGCGTCCTGGGTGCTCGACGCCGACCTGGAGCCGCTCGCCGAGGCCGGGCTGCTGCAGTCGCGCGGCCTGGACGAGGCGGGCCAGGAGCGGTACGGATGGCACGACCTGACCAGGCTCTACGCCGCCGAGCGACTCGTGGAGGAGGACGGCGGCCCGGCAGGTGTGCTGGCGGCCAGGGCAGGCGCGATCCTCGAGCGCACCAGGCAGGCCAGAGCCACTCTCCTCCCGGCCGAACCCGGGACCGGCCGCACCGAGGTCCATCCGCCCGGAGCCGGGGCGGGCGGGCAGGGGCTGGAGACCGGCTGGCTGCGGCAGGAGGCGCGGTGGCTGAGCGCCGAGCGCCGGTTCCTGGTGGCGGCCGTCGATGACTTCTACCGGTCGGGCCTGTACGAGGCCGCCTGGCGGCTGGCGTTCTACCTGACGCCGCTGTTCGAGCTGGGCGCGCACCACGACGACTGGCACGTGACCACGGCCACCGGGCTCGACGCGGCCAGGGCGGTGGGCCACCGGCACGGCGAGGCGCTCCTGCTCCGTGGCCTGGCCGACCTGCACAGGGCCGAGGGCCGCACGGAAGCGGCGGCCGCGGCGCTCCGGGCGGCCCAGCCGCTGGTGGAAGGGCTGGAGCTGGCCAGGATCACGCTCAGGCTCGGCCTCGTCCAGGCCCGCCCGGCAGAGGCCGAACAGGCGTTCGTCCGGGCGCTGCGGGTCTTCGAGGAGGCCGGGGACCGGCGCGGGCGGGCCGACGCCTTGCGGGCGCTGGGCGCGCTGCGCCGGGACGAGGGCGCGCTCAACCAGAGCCTGGCCGCCTACCAGGACCTCGGGGACCCGCGTGGCGAGGCGGAGGCGCTGCTCGACCTGGCCAGGGCGCACCTCGGGGCCGGCAGGCGCGCCGAGGCCCGCGAATGCGCGGAGCGGCGGCTGCGGATCAACCGCCGCCTGGGCGACCGGCTGCCCGAGGCGGTGGCGCTGCTCGTACGGGCCGAGATCGCCAGGGCGGAAGGCGAATCCGGCGCCGCCGCCGGATTCGTCCGCGAGTCGCTGGAGATTTTCCTCGCGTACGGCGACCGCAGGGGCACCGCGCAGGCTCTCATGGCGCTCGCGCATGCCGCGCTGGACCTCGACGACATTGATGAGGCAGTTGAGGCGCTTGTGCGTGCTATGGGAGAGTTTGACGGCCTCGGTGACGAGCAGGGCCGGGTCGGCGCCGAACGGCTCGCGCAGGAGGCCCGTAGGCGGCGTGGTCAGCGGATATAGGCGACTATGCGGATCCTGAAGGTCGCTTCCCTACGGTGAGGGCCATATCCCCGACGACGAAGGTGATCACATAATGCGAAAGACGATCGCGCTGGCTGTCGCAGCCGTCGCGCTGACGGGCTGCGGCGTGCTCCCCGGCCAGCAGGGCGGCGGCGGTGAGGAGAGGCAGGCGCAGGCCGTCGCCGAGACCCCCACCGAGAAGCAGCCGGACACGGCACCGGCGCAGGAGCAGCAGAGCGCGCCCCCGCAGGACTCCAAGTCGATCGCCAGCCGCGAGGCCCAGGTGGGCGCGGGCGACATGCATGGAAAGGCCCGCGCCGACATCATCTCGCTCAAGCGCCAGGGCAGGACCCTCACGCTCAACTGGACGGTCACCGCGACCGACGGCAAGGTCAACGTGCACAACAGCATGGGCACGTCCCCGCTCGACTTCTCGGTCTCCAACGTCTCCCTGATCGATCCGGTGAACGCCAAGCGCTACCGGGTGGCCCGCAACGGCACCGGCGAGGACGCGAAGTGCGTCTGCTCCGGCACCCAGGGCCAGTTCCTGGAGCCGGGGGAGGCGTCCACGCTGTACGCGGTCTTCGCCGCTCCTCCCGCGGACGTCACGAAGATCAACATTGAGATGCCCATGATCGGCGTGTTCACCGATGTTCCGATCTCTTAGCGTCGCCCTGTCCCTCGTCCTGTCCCCCACCCCGGCGCCCAGCCCGCCGGCCGACGCCACCGGTGTCGTCGAGGACCTGGTGCTGCCCGTCGAGGACATCATCGGCGAGGTCGAGTCGCTGGACGGGACCGAGAGCGAGACCAAGCAGGGACGCCAGGTCACCGTCGCGCTCACCAGCGACGTGCTGTTCCAGCTGGACAAGTGGCAACTGACCGCCAAGGCCAGGCAGCGGCTCCAGCAGGTGGCCGAGAAGGTGAAGGCCGACGGCGCCGGCGGGGTGGTCAAGATCGAGGGGCATACGGACGACCAGGGGAGCGAGGCGTACAACGTCACGCTGTCGCAGCGGCGGGCGCAGGCCGTCCAATCGGCCATGCGCGGGCTGCTCACCGGCGCGGGCGTGACGCTCGAGGCGCGGGGGTACGGCGAGACCCGGCCCAAGCGGCCCAACTTGGTGGACGGGAAGCCCAACGAGAAGAACCGCGCCCAGAACCGGCGGGTCGAGGTCGTCTTCACGGCCAAGCCGTGAAGTGCCGGCTTCGCCCGCTTCCTCGGCGGGGAAGGGCGTCAGTCGCTCGGGAGCTGGCCCAGGGTCACGGTGATCGTCTCCGTTCGGCCGTCCGAGTGGAGCACGCCCACCTTGGCCTGGTCGCCGGGCTTGAGGTTGGCGATGGTCTCGGCGAGGACCGCCATCGTCGGCGTCTTCTTGTCGTTGATCGAGGTGATCAGGTCGCCGGCCCGGATCCCGGCCTTCGCGGCGGGGCCGCCGGGCTCGGGGCGGACCACGCCCACCCCGCTCGGCGTCCCGTCCGCGCCGATCACTGTGCTGCCCCTGATGCCGAGGGCGGCACGGTGGCTGTTGGTGACCCTGCCCTGTTTGACGATCTGGGCGGCGATGTCCGTGGCGGTGTTGCTCGGGATCGCGAACCCGATGCCCGGCGCGGTGCCCCCGCCCAGGGTGGGGTCGACGGCGGCGAGCGTGGGAATGCCGATCACCTGGCCTGACAGGTCCACGAGCGCCCCGCCGCTGTTGCCCGGGTTGATCGCGGCCGAGGTCTGGATGGCGCTGGCGATCGTGGCGCCGGGCGAGCCCTCCGTCTCCTGCGGCTCGGTGACGGTACGGCCGATGGCCGAGACGATCCCGTTGGTCACGCTGCCCGACAGGCCCAGCGGGTTGCCCATGGCGAGCACGATCTGCCCGACCCGCACCTTGGACGAGTCCCCGAACTTCGCGGGCCGCAATCCGTCGGGGCGCTCCACCTTGATCACCGCAAGGTCGCCCAACCCGAAGGACTTGACCAGCCTGGCCTCGCGCGGGGGGCCGCCCGTGGCGATCGTGACCTCCATCTTGGTGGCCTCTCCGACCACGTGAGCGTTGGTGACGATGTGGCCGGCGGAGTCGTACACGATGCCGGAGCCGAGCCCGGCCTTGGTGTTGATCTGCACGATGGACGGCAGCACGTTGGCGATGACGTCCTCGTACGCCGACTCCAGGGCGTGCAGCGACGCCAGGGAACCAGTGGTGGGCGAAGGGGACGACGGGGCGGTCGGCGATGAAGTGGGCGAGCCCGGCTGGGTGGCCCTCGACGTGGGGGCCGGCCCGCAGCCGGTGAGCAGCACGGCAGCGGCGGCCAGTCCCGCGACGATCCTCTTCATGGCAGGAGTGTGCCCACCTCAGCTGGAAAGATACGCCTCCCGGACGTCACGTCTGCTCAGTTTGCCCGTCGGCGTGCGCGGCAACGACTCGCGGTACTCGATCACGCGCGGATGCTTGAGCCTGGCCAGCCGGGGCGCGCAGTGCCGCAGCAACTCGGCCGTGAGCTCGTCGCCGGCCGCGACCCCGGGCGCCGGCTGCACGAGCGCGACGACCTTGTGCCCCCACTCCGGGTCCGGCACGCCGATCACCGCCACGTCCGCCACGGAGGGGTGCTCGAGCAGCGCGGCCTCGATCTCGGCCGGGTAGATGTTGACCCCGCCGGAGATGATCAGGTCGGTCCGCCGGTCCAGCAGGAACAGGTAGCCGTCCTCGTCGAGGTAGCCGATGTCCCCAGGGGCGTACGCCTGACCGCGCATCGCCGCCGCCGTCTTGTCCGGATCGCCGTGGTACTCGAACCGGTTGATCCCGCCGATGTAGACCAGCCCCGGCGACCCTGGCCCCACCTCCCGGCCGTCCTCCCCGACGATCGTGAACGTCATCCCGTCCAGCGCCCTGCCGACCGTGCCGGGCCTGGCCAGCCACTCCGCCGAGGACACCATGGTCGCCACGGCCGCCTCGGTGGAGCCGTAGTACTCCCACAGCACAGGCCCGAGCCAGTCGATCATGGCCTTCTTGGTGGCCGGCGGGCACGGGGCCGCCCCGTGGTAGAGGTGGGTGAGGGACGACAGGTCGTACGACTCCCGATCCGGCACCCCCAGCAGCCGGTGGAACATCGTGGGCACCATGAACGCGTTCGTCACCCGGTACCGCTCGATCAGCCGCAGCGCCTCGGCGGCCTCGAACCGCTCCGGCGCCACGATCGAGTGCCCCAACTGCAGCGCCATCATGGCCTGCCCGTACGGCGCCGAGTGGTAGAGCTGCGAGCTCACCAGGTGCACCCCGCCGGACGGCAGCCCGAAATGGCGCCAGCTCTTCCGCATCAGGATCGGGTACAGCTCCTCCGGCGTCAGGTCCAGCAGCCGCCGCCGCACTCCCTTGGGCCGCCCCGTCGTACCCGAGGTGTAGAGCATCATGGACCCGGCCCGCCGGTGCGCGGGCGTGTCGGCGGGCTGCCCGGAGACGAGCTCGCCGACCGTGAGGGCCTCGGGTGAGATCACCACCTCGGCCCCGCAGTCGGCCACGATGTAGCCGATCTCCTCGGCCGTGAAGTGCCAGTTCACCGGGACGAGGTACGCGCCGGTCTGGTACGTCGCGAGCATCATGGTGAGCGCGTCGAGCCCGTTCCTCAGCACGGTGACCACGCAGTCGCCGGGCGCGACCCCGCGGGACGCCAGGCCGTTGGAGGCCTGGTTCACGCGAGCGAGCAGCTCGCCGTAGGTGGCGCCCGTGTCGCCGAGGAGGGCGGGACGTTCGGGGTCGTTGACTGCGATCTCATAGAAACCCCTCATATCCGCAGACCATACAGAATTAGATTCTGCGGGGCGAGCAGAGGAATTATCCCGCTCTCTCGTGACGTAATCTCGAGGTCATGGAGGACGTCGGCGACCAGAGTCCCTCGTACGATTCACCCACCACCCCGTTCCGCAAGGTCGTCCTGCCGTCTGAGGAGACGGTCCAGATCCCCCGCCCGCCCGCGCCGGGGCCGTCGGTCCCGATCCGCCCGCCGGCCCAGCAGCCGCCCGCCCAGCAGCCCTGGATGGAGCCGCTTCCGGCGCAGTCGCCTCCGGCCGGCCGGTTATCCTCGCTGCCGCCCGTTCCCGAGCCGCCGAGGCGCGGCATCGGCGACATCCCGATCAAGTTCGTCTACCTCGTCGGCGCCATACTCGGCACCGTCCTGGCCGTGTTCCTGGTCTTCTTGCTCTTCTCCGGCGACGTGCCCGCCAACAAGAAGGCTGCCGAGGCCGCCTCCGCCGCCCCACCGCCGGCCTCCGCCGCACCCGTGGCGTCGCCCACCCCGACCGTGACCGAGAGCCCGATCGTGCTGCCGCCCGTGCCGGCGAGCAAGGCGTACCCGACCCTGCCGGGCACGGCGTCCGTGGTCATCGGCATCATCAGCGACCAGAACACCGGGATCAGTTATCCCAGGCTGGCCGCGCCGTGGAAGGCCAAGTCGTTCCCGCCGTTCTCGATTGCGCAGCGCATCGGCAAGGTGGCCGTCCCGCACACGGTGATCGCCTCGGCCATGTTCCCGGGCGACTCGCCGGAGAAGAAGCCCGCCAAGGACGCCGACTACCGCGAACTCGCCGCCCAGGCCGCCCGCTGGGCGATCAGCACCCAGTACCCCAAAGGCGCCACGCTCGCCTGGACCGCCTCCAAGAAGATCCCGGTCGGCAAGGGCTGGACGCTCGGCTACAAGGTCACCTACACCTTCAACGGCAAGCAGCAGGTCGGCCAGGCCATGGTGACGGTCGTCGAGGTGGGCAAGACCAAGCCCGCGATGCTCCTGGCCGCCATCCCCGAGACGAACAAGAAGCACTGGCGCGACATCAACACCCTCGTGCAACAGCTTCGCCCGCTCTAGGCCCAGAAGCATCCTCTAGAATATGATTCTGGGTGATGGCCCGGACCTGGCATGGAGGATGAGCATGGCGATCGGGTTGAGCGAGGAGCACGAGGCGCTCCGCGAGTCGGTGAGCGGCTGGGCCGAGCGGAACATCCCGTCCGAGCTGCTGCGTGCCGGGGCGGACACGCGCCCCACGTTCTGGCCGGGCCTCGCCGAGCAGGGGCTGCTCGGCCTGCACGTGCCCGAGGAGTACGGCGGCTCCGGCTACGGGCTGCTGGAGACGGCCGTGGCCGTCGAGGCGCTGGCCGAGCGCATGGCGCCCGGGCCCTACCTGCCGACCGTGCTGGCCAGCGCGGTGATCAACGCCTCGAAGCGGCCCGAGCACCTGGAGTCGTTCGCCGACGGCACCCTCACCGGCGCCGTCGCGCTGACCGGCACGCTGAGCGGCACCCGCACCGAGGACGGCTCCCTGGTCGTCTCCGGCACGGCCGACCACGTGCTCGGCGGCTCGCTGGCGGACGCGCTCGTGCTGCCGGTCGCCACGGCCGACGGTGCGGAATGGGTCCTCGTCGACGCCTCCGCCGCCACCGTCACCCCGGTCAAGTCCCTCGACCTGACCAGGCCGGTGGCCAAGGTGGAGCTGTCGGAGGTGGTCGTGCCCGCCGAGGGCATCCTGGGCGGCGTACAGAGCTCCGACGTGCGTAACATCGCCGCGATCCTGCTCGGCGCCGAGGCGGCCGGCCTGGCCTCCTGGTGCGTCACGGCCGCCGCCGAATACGCCAAGGTGCGCGTCCAGTTCGGCCGCCCGATCGGCCAGTTCCAGGGCATCAAACACAAGCTCTCCCGCATGCTTGTCGCCCTGGAGCAGGCTCGCGCCACAGTGTGGGACGCCACCCGTGCCGCGGAGCGGCGAGCCGGGCCGGAGAGAGCGAGGGCGTCCAGCCCGATGCCAACGGAGGCCCGAGGGAGCGCGACCATCGACGCAGCCAAAGAGCTGGACTACGCCGCCGCCATCGCCGGTGTGATGGCACCCGACGCCGCCGTGCAGTGCGCAAAGGACGCCATCCAGACGTTCGGCGGCATCGGCTACACCTACGAGCACGACGTCCACCTCTACTACCGCCGCGCGCTCACGCTGCGCGCCCTGCTCGGTTCGTCGTCCGAGTGGGCCGCCAAGGTGACCGAGCTGGCCCTGCAGGGCGTCTCCCGCGAGATGCGGATCGACCTGCCCGAGGACGCCGAGGAGCTGCGCGAGTCGATCCGCGCCGAGATCGCGGAGATCGCCCGGCTGGAGGGCAAGGAGCAGAAGCGGGCCCTGGCCGAGCGCGGCTTCGTCATGCCCCATCTGCCCAGGCCATGGGGCCGCGACGCGAAGCCGCTGGCGCAGGTGCTGATCGCCCAGGAGCTCAAGGCCGCCAAGGTCAAGCTGCCCGCGATGATCATCGGCGCGTGGGTGGTGCCGTCCATCGCCACGTACGGCACGCAGGAGCAGCAGGAGCGCTTCCTGCCGAAGACGCTGAGCGGCGAGATGATCTGGTGCCAGCTGTTCTCCGAGCCCGGCGCCGGCTCCGACCTGGCCTCGTTGCAGATGAAGGCGGAGCAGGTCGAGGGCGGGTGGAAGCTCACCGGCCAGAAGATCTGGACCTCCGTCGCCCACGTGGCCGAGTGGGGCATCTGCATCGCCCGCAACTCGAGCGAGGGCTCCAAGCACCAGGGCATCACGTACTTCCTGGTCGACATGAAGTCCCCGGGCGTCACCGTCCGGCCGCTGACCGAGATGACCGGCGAGAACCTGTTCAACGAGGTCTTCCTCGACGGCGTCTTCGTCCCCGACGACCTGGTCGTGGGGGAGGTCGGCGACGGCTGGAAGGTCGCCCGCAACACGCTCTCGAACGAGCGGGTCTCCCTGTCGTCCGGCTCCGGCGGCACCGGCGCCTCCGTGTCCGACCTGCTGGGCCTGATCGGCCGGCTCGACCGCGAGCTGACGCCGGTCGAGGCGCAGCAGGTGGCCGAGGTGGTCTGCGAGGGCCACTCGATCAACGCGCTCTCGCTGCGGGTCACGCTCAAGCAGCTGGCCGGCGCCGAGCCGGGCGCGGACGCCTCCGTACGCAAGCTGCTGTCCACCTCCCACGCCCAGCACGTCTCCGAGACGGCGGTGGAGCTGCTCGGCCCGGCGGCGGTCATGGCCGCCGACATCAAGCTCGGCGACCCGGGCTACTGGAACCGGGCGGTGCTCGCCACCAGGGCGATGACGATCTACGGCGGCACCACGGAGGTGCAGCTCAACATCATCGGCGAGCGCATGCTGGGCCTGCCGAGGGACTAGCGGACGGGCTGCGGCGGGACGGGCGCGGCGTCCTCGGTGGGAACCGGGGCGCCGATCCTGATCTCGCCGACGCAGGAGCCGGGGCCGGCCGCGCTGACGGCCAGCTCGCTCCCGCCGCCGACGATCGTCGCGTAGGTCGTGCCCAGGTCCTTGCCCGCGGCCACGGTGCTCTGCGCGAGCCCGAGCCGCACGTTCAGGGTGGTCTCGGCGCCGTTCAGGTAGGAGATCTGGACGGTGTGCTCGCCGTCCTGGACCGGAACGGGCAGCTTGAAGCGCACCTCTGCCCGGCCGACAGGAGTGCAGGCGGCGCCGCCCGGGACCGTGACGCCGTCGATCGACAGCGGTCGCAGCCGGCCCTCCTGATCGAAGATCATCGGCGTGGGCGCGGGTCCGGTGAGCCGCCTGGTCCAGGCGATCTCGCGCGGTGCGGTCGGGCCGAGTATGCGGGAGTGCAGCGCGTAGTCGTAGAAGAACACCGGGAGGGCTATCTTGGCCGGCACGTACGTGTCCAGGACGACCGAGCCCGCGGGCATGCGCGCCAGCGCCTGCCTGGCCGTCTCCACGTAGCTCCTGACGTTCGTGCCGAGCGGCCGGTCGGCGTAGGCGGCCACCGACCACACCGAGCCCGCCGCGAACACCGCCGCCACCGGCGCCCACGCCCACCTGAGCCGGAGCGCCGGGCGGCGCCAGGGCCGCTCCTCGCCCTGGACCGGGATGAACGCCAGCCCGATGACCAGGGCCACGACCGTGGCGGTGGAGGAGATGTACCGCAGCTCGAACCCGCTCAGATCGGGACCGAGCATCTCCACCCGCCCCAACATGATCGGCACCACGTCGGCCAGCAGGAAGTAGCCCAGCAACGTCAGCCACGCCAGCCAGGCCCGCCGCCGCCAGATCACGGACACGGTCACGGCGACGGCCGCCACCGCCAGGCTCGCCCAGATGAGCGCGTGCGGGGTGGCGGCCAGCGCGTAGTCCTCGCCGATCGGCTGCCACCGCCACGGGCCGCCCAGCGACGTGGGCATGAGGGAGCCGGTCAGCAGCGTCCACGCCGACTTCGCCGCGACCTCGGCGGTGGGCAGCATCGGCCGGAACGTGTCGTTCGTGAGCTGCACCGAGGTGAACAGCTGCCGGAAGAACACCACCGCGTACGGGACGAGCACGGCCAGGTAGAGCAGCCAGCCCCGCCACAGCCGCCGCCCGCCGAGCCAGCCGAGGGTGAGCACGAAGGCCAGCACCGGGATGAACGGCGCCTTCACGAAGAACACCATCCCGAACACCGTCCACCCGGCCGCCGCCACCGCGTGCCTGAAGCGTCCGGTACGGGTGTAGAGCACGTGGGAGGCGAGCGCCATCGGCAGCGCGATCTGGAACGGGAGCGTCTCCGCCACCACCGCCCACCACGACAGCCCGGGGATCGTCATCGGCGTCAGCAGGTAGAACCCGAGCGGGACGAGGATGGCCGGACGCGTCCCGAACAGCAGCCGCAGCAGCCGCAGCAGCGCCAGGCTCGCCGCCGCCTGCAGGCCGATCGTGAGCGTGTGCGCGAGGGCGTCGTTGTAGACGCCGAGCCGCCCCATCGCCCAATGGATCGCGAACGCCCCCGGCATCATGTGGCCGAAGTCGATCCGCATGAGGTAGTCCCAGGACAGCTGGCTCTCCAGCCCCCTGGCGATGAACATGAAGTCGTCCTGGCGGAAGTACGTCCGCCTGACCAGCTCGAACTTCCAGACGAGCTGCACCGCGACCATAGCCAGGCCCACGGCCAGCACGGCGTCGCCGCCGCGTGACCACTGGCGTGCCCCCGCTGTAGCCACCCTCGACATCACCCCCGCGACGACTCAACCACGCCGGGGTCGGCCGGGGAATGGCCGTAGCGGGGTTGTGATGTCATAGCGGGATGCCGCACACGCCCCGAGCCGGGGCCGCCTCCGCCCTCCTCGGGCTCGTGCTCGGCTGCCTGGCGCTCGGACCCGCGCTGGGCTGGGGGTTCACGCTGCTCCATGACATGGTGTTCGTGCCGGACCCGTCGTTCACCGCGTGGACGTTCGGGCTGGCGGGCGGGGCCGCGCGGGTCGTCCCGAGCGACGCCGTGGTGACCGCGCTGTCGCTGGTGCTGCCGGCCGAGCTGGTGCAGAAGGCGATCCTGCTGGGGATCTTCGTGCTGGGCTGTTCCGGGGCCGCGCTGCTCCTGCCGTCGGAGTCGCTGGGGCCGCGGCTGGTGGCGGGCGCGTTCTACGTGTGGAACCCGTACGTGGCCGAGCGGCTGCTGATCGGGCAGTGGGCGCTGCTGCTCGGGTACGCCGGGCTGCCCTGGGTGGTGCGGGCCGCGTGGTCGGGCCGCAGGGTCGCCCTGGCCATGCTGCCCGCGGCGGTCGGCGGGTTCGCGGCGATGACGGTCACCGCGATCACGGCGCTGCCGGTGGCCCGCCGGATCTTGCCGGTGGTGGGTGTCCTGGCGGCGTTCAGCCTGCCGTGGCTGGTGCCCACCGCGCTGCGGCCCGAGGGGCTCGACGGCGACCCGGCCGGCGTGTACGCGTTCGCGGCCAGGGCCGACACGCCGTTCGGCGCGGTCGGGAGCCTGCTGTCACTGGGCGGGATCTGGAACGCCTACGCGGTTCCCCCCGGTTACGGCGCCTTCGTGGGTGCGGCGGCCAGGCTGCTGCTCACGCTGGCCGGGATCGTCTTCTTCCTGCGGGGCGACGTGCCGTACAAGAAGGGCCTGGCCGTGGCGGCCCTCGCCGGGCTGGGGATCGCGTGCGTGGGGGTCGGGGAGGCCGGGCGGGCGGCGTTCGCGTGGCTGGTCGGGGTGTGGGGCGGGTTCGCGGTGTTCAGGGACGCCCAGCAGTTCGTGGCGCCGCTGGCGCTGGTGGCGGCGCTGGGGCTCGGGCTGCTCGTCGAGTCGGTCGCGCGCGAGCGGGTCTGGGTCGCCGCGATGGCGCTGGTGCCGGTGGCCGTGCTGCCGACCATGGCGTGGGGGTCGCTCGGGAGGCTGGGGGCCGTCTCCTACCCGGAGAGCTGGACCGCCGCGCGTGAGGTCATCCGGCGCGATCGGGAGCCAGGGGACGTGCTGGTGCTGCCGTTCGAGTCCTACCGGCAGTTCCCGTGGAACGGGGGGCGGGCCGTGCTGGATCCGGCGCAGCGCTTCTTCGCCGTGCCGGGGCGGCGGGTGGTCTCCAACGACGCCGTACGGGTCGGTGACATGGTCGTCAAGAGCGAGGACCCCCGGGCGCAGGCGGTAGAACACGTACTAGGAGAGCCCTCGCCTGATCTTCCCGCGGCGGGTTTTCGCTACGTGATAGTCAACGCGGGGACAGTTGAAGAGCGGCAGCGGTTCGGCGTATTGCTACGCAGCGCAAGGGCCGTGGTCGATAGGGGTGACCTGCGACTCTACCGGTTCGACGGCCCCGTGCCGCACCGATATGCCCCCTGATCAGGGGATTTATAAAGATTTCATAGAGCTACTTCCGAGTAGCAAGAATTGGTTCTAGGTTGGGGACGGCCCGCACCATTTGTCCGCTCGAGGAGGAACCCCCCGTGATTAAGATCCTCTTAGCAGCGATCATCGGCGTCGCCGTAGCGGCTCTCGTGGCGACGGTCACCACGGTCTCTCTCACCGGTGCCACCGCCACGCCGGTCAACCAGCCTCTCTACTTCTACGGCGACCGGTAACCCGAGCCGACATGCCGCCCTCTCCACATGGGGACGAGGGGACGAGCCGACCACCACTGCTTGAGATCGTCATTCCCGCCTACAACGAGGAACGACGACTTCCCGGGGGCCTCCTGCAGCTGTGCGCGAAGCTTGCCCGAATGCCGTTCCCGACCGCTGTCATCGTCGTCGACAACAACAGCACGGACCGCACGGCCGAGATCGTCCGGAACTGGCCGCGTGGACCTGTGGCGGTCCGGCTGATGCAGTGCCCGGCTCCGGGGAAGGGAGCCGCCGTACGTGCCGGACTGCTCGGCACCAGTGCCCCGTTCGTCGGGTTCGTCGACGCCGACATGGCCACCGACCTCGACGCCATCGACGTCGCCTTCGGGCAGTTGTTGTCCGGGGAGCGGGTGGTGATCGGGTCGAGGGCGCACCGGGACTCCCACGTCGAGAACCGCCACAGCAAGATCCGCGAACTGGGCGCCTTCTGGTTCCGCACGCTGGCCGGCACGCTGGTGCGCGGGGTGAGCGATACCCAGTGCGGGTTCAAGTTCTTCGACGGGGTGCTGGCCCGCGAGATCGCCGCCCTGCTCCGTACCCCAGGCTTCGCCTTCGACGTCGAGTTCCTCGCGCGCTGCGTCGGGCAGGGCTCGGCGGTGCGGGAGATCCCCGTGCGCTGGCACGACATGCCGGGCTCGCGCTTCTCGCCGGCCCGGCACACGTTCGGCATCGTGCTGGAGCTCGGGAGGATCTGGCTCCGGCTGCGCGCCCACCCGCGTGCGGCCCCCCGCCCGGCCTGGGAGCCACCGCTCGACCCCGTCGGATATCCGTGAAGATCGCTGTCGTCAACTGGCGTGACCCCTGGCATCCCCAGGCAGGTGGCGCTGAGACGTTCGCCTGGGAGCTGGCCCGCCGCTTCGCGCGCGCGGGCCACCGGGTCTGCTTCGTCACCGCGCGAGCGCCGGGCCAGGGCCGCGGGGAGTCCGTTGACGGGGTACGCGTCGTGCGGATGGGCGGTGTGTTCACCGTCTATCCGCTGGTGCTCTGCTGGCTGCTGCTCCGGCGCGGCCGCTTCGACGTGGTGCTCGACTGCCAGAACGGGATCCCGTTCTTCACCCCGTGGGTCGTGCGGCGGCGCACCAAGGTGCTCTGCGTCGTGCACCACGTGCACGACCGGCAGTTCGGGCTGCACATGCCGGGATGGCTGGCGGCGTTCGGACGGTTCCTGGAGGGGCCGGTGGCCCGGTGGAGCTACCGGCGGCACGAGAGCGTGGCCGTGTCGCCGTCCACGGTGCGGGCCATGCGGGAGCGGCTCGGGTGGGACGGGCCGGTGCACATCGTGCCGAACGGGGTGAGCATCGCCCGGCCCGCCGACGTGGTGAAGAGCCCGGCGCCGCGGCTCGTCTGCCTGGGCCGGCTCGTGGCGCACAAACGTGTTCACCTGCTGCTCGACGCCGTGACCCAGCTCAGGGAGCGCTGGCCCGGCCTGACCGTGGACGTCATCGGCCGCGGGCCCGAGGAGGCGCGGCTGCGCGCCCGGCTGCCGGAAGGCGTCACGCTCCACGGCTACCTGCCGGAGGAGGACAAGGCGCGGCTGGTCGCGCGGGCATGGGTGCACGTGAGCGCCTCGCAGGGTGAGGGGTGGGGGCTGAGCGTGCTCGAGGCGGCCGCGCTGGGGGTGCCGACCGTGGCGTTCGACGTGGACGGGCTGCGTGACGCCGTACGGCACGGGGAGACGGGGTGGTTGCTGCCCGAAGGCACGGAGCTGGCCAAGGGCATCGCCGCGGCACTCGCCGAGCTGGACGAAACTTATGCCGTGAAATGTCGGGCATGGGCGGACCGCTTCTCCTGGGACCGCAGCGCGGAGCGCCTCACCGCACTGATGCTGGGCCACGACGTCGAGCCCGGCTGGGAGGCCTGGTGACGCGCAAACCACCGATCGACCGCATCGTGGCCGGCCGCTCGCGCAACCAACCGGCGACCGACCGCCTGGTGGCCGGCCGCCCGGGAACCGGCCGCCCGGACCACGAGCCACCGGCGTCCGACGGGACCGCAGCCACGCCGCCCGCTGCCGATGGGACCCGAGCCACGCCGCCCCCTGCCGACGGGCGCGCGACCCCGCCGCCGGGGCCGAGGGCCGGGCGGGCGGCGGCCGGGGAGCCGGTCAGTGAGCGGGTGCGGCGGCGGTGGTGGCTGGTCGTGTGCTGCCTGGGCTTCGGCGTGCTGGCGTTCACCACCAAGCCGGGCAACCTGATCTCCGACACCAAGATGGACCTGGCGCTCAACCCGGTCGGCTGGCTGGAGCGCGCCGCCCACCTGTGGGACCTCCAGCACTTCGGCCAGCTCCAGAACCAGGTCGCGGGCTACATCTTCCCGATGGGCCCGTTCTTCGCCCTGGGCGACCTGGTCGGCATGGCGCCCTGGGTGACGCAGCGACTCTGGCTGACGCTGCTGATGTGCGTGGCGTTCCTGGGCGTGGAGCGGCTGGCCAGGCAGCTCGGCATCGGCACCGGGGGCACCCGGATCGTGGGCGCGCTGGCGTACGCGCTGGCCCCGCGCACGTTGTCGATCCTCGGCGAGATCTCGATCGAGTGGCTGCCCGCCGCGATGTTGCCGTGGATCCTGATCCCGCTGCTCACCGCCTCGGAGACGGGCCAGCGGGCCCGCGGGGCCGTCAGGTCGGCGCTGGCCGTGGCGCTGTGCGGCGGCGTGAACGCGGTCGCCGTGCTGGCCGTGCTCGTCGCGCCCGTCCTCTACATCCTCACCAGACCGCGCCCGGTGCCGCGCTGGCGGCTGCTCGCCTGGTGGACGGCCACGGTCTCGGTCGCCACCCTGTTCTGGACGCTGCCGCTGCTGCTCGTCGGCCGGTACGCCTTCTCGTTCCTGCCGTACACCGAGACCGCCGAGACCACCACCCAGGTCACCTCGCTCACGAACGTCCTGCGCGGCGCCTCCGACTGGGTGCGTTACCTGCCGCTCAGCGGCGTCTTCGACCAGCCGCCGGGCTTCTCGATCGCCACCTCCGCCACCATGGTCGTGGTCACCGGCCTGCTGGCGGCGCTCGGCCTGGCCGGGCTGTCCCGCCGCGACCTGCCCGCCAGGGGGTTCGTGGTGGTGCTGTTCCTGGTCGGTGTGACGGCGCTGGTCGCCGGGCACATGAGCGCCCTGGAGCCGGTCGTGGCGGAGCCGGTGCGCTGGCTGCTCGACGGCCCCCTCGCGCCGCTGCGCAACCTGCGGAAGTTCGACCCGCTGGTACGCCTCGCGCTCGCCTTCGGGCTCGCCCACCTGCTCGTGCGGGCCAGGCTGCCGCTGCGCACCGTGTCGGCGGTGGCGTTCGCGGCCCTCGTCCTGCCCGTGTTCAACCAGGGCCTGGCCGCGCCCGGCGACTTCAAGGAGGTGCCGGCGCACTGGCGGGAGGCGGCGGCCTGGCTCAACCAGCACGCCGGCGACGACGGCGTGCTGGTCGTGCCGGGCGCCAAGTTCGGCGAGTACGTCTGGGGCCGCCCGATGGACGAGCCCATGCAGGCGCTGTCCACCGCGCGCTGGACCACCAGGCAGATCACCCCCCCGGGCTCGGTGGGCCTGTCCAGGCTGCTCGACGCCATCGACCAGCGGCTCGCCGCGGGCCACGGCTCGGCCGGGGTGACCGCCGTGCTGCGCAGGATGGGCGTGCGCTACCTGCTCGTCAGGAACGACCTGAACAGGGCGAACCTCCAGGGCGCCTGGCCCGCGCGGATCTTCGAGGCGCTGCGGGAGTCGCCGGGCATCAAGCGGGTGCGCTCGTTCGGCGAGCTCGTCGGCGACAAGGAGAGCGACGACGCCGTGGAGTCGCTGGACGCGCCGTTCCCCGCGCTCGACCTGTACGAGGTTTCGGGCAGCTCGGACCTGGTGTCCGTGCAGCCGGTGGCCGACGCGCTGGCCGTGCGCGGGGGGCCGGACTCCCTCCTCGCGATGGGCGATCTCGGCCTGCTCGGTGACGGCCCGGTGCTGGTGAACGGCGATGCGGGCAAACGGGAGGCCCCGACCGTGGTCAGCGACGCGCTGCGGCTGCGCGAGCGCTCGTTCGGCGAGATCAGGTCGAACTGGTCGCCCACGCTGACGGCCGACAAGAAGGCGGACTTCTCCGGGGTCAGAGCGCTGGACCTGCTGGAGAAGGGCTGGCTGGACGACACCGCCACCGCCGGGTACGACGGCATCGCGGGCGTCACGGCCTCCTCCTCGGTCGCGGACCCGTACGCGATCGCCGGCATCAGCACGACGGGCCGGGGCCCGTGGGCGGCCATGGACGGCAACGTCGGGACCGGCTGGGAGAGCGACGGCTCGAAGCCCCCGCAGGGCGAATGGCTGCGCGTGGACCTGCCCGCGCGGATGCGGATCCCGTACGTGCAGGTCATGTTCGCCCCCGACCTGCTGCTCGGCCAGGCCATAAGGCGCGTGTCCGTGGAGACCGAGTCGGGGAGCCTGGCGCAGGATGTGCGGCGGGTCACGGACCCGCAGCGGCTGCGTGTCCCGGACGGGCCCACGAGCTGGGTCCGCATCAAGGTGCTGCAGACGGTGACCGGCGAGTGGAGCTACGGGCAGCGCGTCGGCGTCGTCGAGCTGTCCATCCCCGGAGTCGCCCCTGGGCGCACGATCAGGTTGCCGGGGAAGGGCGGCGACGTGTTCGTCATGGACCGGGGGCTCGACGAGCGGCCCGCCTGCATGCGTAACCAGTACCGGTGGATCTGCAACGCGGCGGCGCTGGCCAAGCCGGGCGAGGAGAGCGGGTTCGACCGGACCTTCACCGCCGGCTCCGCGGCGACCGTGAACGTGCGGGGATCGGCCGTGCTGAAGGATCCGGCGCTCGCTGACCGGTTCACGCGCATCAGTGCGGATCTGACCAGCGTGACGGGATCATCCCAGCTCACCCTGGACGCGGTGGTCTCGCCCAGGTCGGCGTTCGACGGAGACCCGAGCACCACCTGGATCACCGACGCCGACGACACCGAGCCCACGCTCACCATCGCCTGGAAGGGCAGGCGGACGATCTCCCAGATCCGGATCGGCCGCCCCGGGGGCGACAAGCAGCCGCTCGACGTGGTCGTGACCGGCGACCGCGGCGCCGTCCGCGCGGGACGGGCCGACCCGGGCGGGCTCCTCACGTTCAGGCCGATGTCCACCTCGCGGCTCAAGCTCCGCTTCACGCCGTTCTCGAAGCGGCTGCAGGTGACCGAGGTCGTGGTGCCCGGCGTCGCTCCCGTGGGCAGGCCCGTCGACATCCCGCTCAGGCTCGCCTGCGGCTCCGGGCCCAGGATCGAGGTGAACGGGCAGGTCATCCAGACCAAGGTGGCCGGCACCCACACCGACCTGCTGGAGCAGCGCCCTGTGCAGATCTTCGGCTGCACGAAGGCCAGGCTCGTGGCCGGCGACAACCGGGTGCGGGTCGCGGGCTGGGAGTCGTTCGCCATCGACGACCTCGTGGCCGGCACGCTGCCCGACAAGCCGCGCGGCGTGGAGGGGGCGGCCGTGCAGAGCACCTGGACGCCGTCCGTACGCGAGGTCGAGGTGACCGCGCCGAAGGACTCCTTCCTCGTCGTCAACGAGAACTTCAACGCCGGCTGGGAGGCGCAGCTCGGCGGCAAGACGCTCAAACCCGTGCGGATCGACGGGTGGAAGCAGGGCTGGGAGCTGCCGGCCGGGACCACGGGAACCGCGCGCCTCGAATACGTGCCCGACCGCGCCTACTGGCTCGCGCTCGCCCTCGGCCTGGCCGGGATCGCCCTGCTGACCCTGATCGCCCTGGTCATGCGCGGGCCGCGCCCCGAGCACGTGCGCCAGACCGCCCCCGCCTCGGCGGCGCGGCTGCGGCACCTGCGCGCGCCGTACGCCGTCGTGCTCGGTCTGGCGTTCGGCGGCTGGGTGGCGAGCTGGCAGGGCATGCTCGCGGTCCTCGGCGCCCTGCTCGTGACGCTCGTCCTCCGGGCCAGGGGCCTGCCCGCGCACTGGCCGGCCGCGGTCCTCTTCGGCGTGGCGACGTTGTCCCTGGCGGCGGCCATGCTGCTGACCGGTGCGGGACTGCTCCTGGACGAGGTGCCGCAGCTGGCCGCCTGTGCGGCCATGGGCGTGCTGTTCGGCCAGCTCGTCAAGGAGCCGGCGCGACCGGAGCCGGAGCCGGAGCGGCCGGCGGCCGAGCAGGTGCTGACCGCAGCCGGCCGAGCTTGAGCGCCGGGACCTCGATGAGATGGTAGCTGCCCACGCTCAGCAGCAGCGTCCCCACGAACGACACCACCGCCACGCTGGGGAAGTCGCCGCCGAACGGCGGCGCGCCGGTGAGCTTGAGCTGCAACGTGATCAGCGGCGCGTGCCACAGGAAGAAGCTGTAGGAGATGCGGCCGAGGTAGGCGGTCACGGGGTTGCCGACCAGGCGCTGCCTGAGCGAGTCGCCCCTGGGAGCCAGGGCGAACGGCGCGACCAGGAGCATCGCCACCGCCGCCTCCAGGCTCACCCGCAGCAGCGACTCCCACAGGGTCGGCAGCGTCAGCGTGCGCGGCCCGGCCAGCCCCGTGCTCAGCACGGCGTACAGCAGCGCGGCCAGCACCAGGAGCTGCGGTGTCAGCGAGTCGATCACCCTGCTGTGCCCGATCCACACCGACAGGACCGCCATCGCCATGCCGCAGGCGAAGAACACCAGGTGGTACGGCAGCAACAGGGCGAGTTGCGGCTGCGCGAACTCCCGCGACACGACCACGGTGGCCACCGAGATCATCGGCAGCACCGCGATGCCCCCCAGCAGCCTGACCGGCGGGTTGCCGCCGCGGCGGGCCCATTTGTGCAGGAGCCAGCCCAGCAGTGGAAGCGCCACGTAGAAGGCCATCTCGATGGGCAGCGTCCACATCTGGTAGAGCCCCTCGGCCGCCTGCTCGCCCGGGAAGTAGTTCTGCAGCAGCAGCATCCACTTGACCCAGCCCAGCCAGTCCGGCGAGCTCCACGCCCACAGCGCCGGCGCCGTCACGAGCCAGTAGACCGGCATGACCCGCAGCACCCTGCGCCACAGGTAGCGCAGGGGCTTCGGACGTGGCGTATCCTCGATCACCGCGCGCGCCCACGGGCGGTAGAGCAGCAGGCCCGACAGGAGGAAGAAGATGGGTACGGCGATGCCGAGGCGGGCCATCATCCACGCGTACATGCCCTCGCGGTACATGACGCCGGTGTTGCTGCCGACGTGCAGCAGCCAGACGCCCAGAGCGGCGAACGCGCGGATGCCGTCGAGGGCCGCGTCCCTGCTCTTCACCCGTGCTCACACCCTCTCGCTAGGCCGGCGGAAACCACGATAGAACTTGTTTCTATCGATTTGATTGCGGTGGTATGGCCGCCAGTGACGCGCATCACCCACTGTCATACTTTGTTGCTCGACGATCGCGCTAGACGACAACACGTTCTACAAATCCGGAGGCCTCGATGGGTCGTATCTCCACGCTCGTCCTCATCGGGTTCGGGGCTTTCTTCATTGCGCTGGCGCCGCTGCTGAAATTCTGGGCGGCCGGCCAGATCATCGCTGCTCCCGCGGACCAGTTCGGCATCGCGCGGCTGGAGGCGAAGGGTGCTCGGTACTTCTCGCTCCAGGACCTGAAGGTCCTCACCGGCGACCTCCAGATCTTCGTCACCACCCGCGGGGACGTGAAGGAGGCCAACTCGCAGCGGGTGGTCTGGGACGAGGCCACGGTCGTCAACGACGTGACGAACAGCCGGCCGCAGATCGACCTCTCCGAGCGCCGCAGCGCCTTCGACCGCTACACCGGAGTGGGCCTCAACTGCTGCGGGACCAGCATCGGCAAGACGCCGGTCACGCTGGAGGGGCAGATCTACAAGTTCCCCTTCGACGTGGAGAAGAAGACGTACAAGGTGTTCAACGCCACGGCGGGCAAGGCGTTCGACGCCGCCTTCGTGCGCGAGGACAACGTCAACGGCCTGCCCGTCTACGTCTTCGAGCAGACCGTCCCGCCGACCAAGACCCAGACCCGCAGCGCGCCCGCCAACGTGCTCGGCATGACCGGCACCACCGGGGACGTGCAGGTCGACCGCTGGTACGACGGCAAGACCACGTTCTGGATCGAGCCGGCCACCGGCTCCCCGGTCAAGCAGGAGGTGCAGCGCCACGAGGTGCTGAAGACCCAGGACGGGGTCGAGCGCTCGCCGGCCTTCATCGGCACCGCGAAGATGACCGAGCAGACCGTGAACGACCTGGTCAAGAAGGCGCAGGAGGGCAAGAGCCAGATGAACCTGCTGCGTAACATCATCCCGCTGGTCCTGCTCATCGTGGGCGCCGCGCTGGTGCTGACCGGCGCCGTCCTCGGCCGCCGCCGCACCCAGGGCGAGTAATCACCATTACGGGGCCCGCGATATGCGGGCCCCTTTTTCAGGCCGTGAGGCAGCCCAACTAGAACGCGTTATCATACAAGGTTACTCACCGGTACCAGACGAAAGGTTCTAGTCTAGAACACGTTGCAGTTCGCTGTCCGCCGGACGTATTGTCGGGGCCATGCGGACACGTGTCACGGACATGTTCGGAATCGAGTTCCCGATCTTCGCGTTCAGCCACTGCAGGGACGTGGTCGCCGCCGTCAGCCGCGCGGGCGGCATGGGAGTGCTCGGAGCGCTCTACTTCACGCCTGAGGAGCTCGAGACGGAGCTCAAGTGGATCGACGACCACGTGGACGGCAAGCCGTACGGCGTGGACGTGGTCATGCCCGCCTCCTACGAGGGCGCCGACTTCGCGCCCGAGGAGCTGGTGGGGCGCCTCAAGTCGATGATCCCCGACGGCCACCGGGCGTTCGTCGAGAACCTCCTGGGCAAGCACGGGGTCCCGCCGCTGTCCGCGGACGCCGACCCCGGCAAGGTGCTGCTCGGCTGGACGGACGCGACGGCCCGGCCGCAGGTGGAGGTGGCCCTCCGCCACCCCATCGCCCTGCTGGCCAACGCGCTGGGCCCGCCGCCCGCGGACGTGGTCGACCTCGCCCACACGCACGGGGTCAAGGTGGCCGCCCTGGCCTCCACCCCCCGGCACGCGCTCAAGCAGGTGGAGGTCGGGGTGGACGTGGTGGTCGCCCAGGGCACGGAGGCCGGCGGCCACACGGGCGAGATCTCCACCATGGTGCTGATCCCTCAGGTGGTGGACGCCGTGGACGTGCCCGTCCTGGCCGCCGGCGGCATCGGCAACGGCCGCCAGATGGCGGCGGGGATGGCCCTGGGCGCCGAAGGGGTCTGGACCGGCTCGATCTGGTTGACCGTGGAGGAGGCCGACACCCCGGAGATGGCCAAGCGCCGCATCCTGGAGGCCACGTCCAGGGACACCGTGCGTTCGCGGAGCTGGACGGGCAAGCCCGCGCGGCTGCTCAAGAACGAGTGGACGGACGCGTGGGAGTCGGAGGAGTCGCCCGGGACGCTGCCGATGCCGCTGCAGTTCATGCTGGTGTCGGACGCCCTGCGCCGCATCGGCCGCTCCGAGGTCGCCGAGCTGGCCACCTTCCCTGCCGGGCAGATCATCGGGATCACCAACCAGGTCCGGTCGACGAAGGACGTGGTGTTCGGCCTGGTGGAGGAGTACGGCGAGGCCCTGGAACGGCTCGAGCGCCTCACCGGGGACTGACGTTCAGGTCCATGCGCAGAGGCCGGGTATCGCGCTTCGCCGGCCTCTCCACGCATTTCGGCATGGTCGACGCGTGGGAGCCGACGATGCCTTGCGACGAGCTCTTCAGCGCGCCTGGTAGGTCGGCGGGCGCTTCTCGCGGAAGGCCCTGGTGCCCTCCTTGGCGTCCTCCGAGCCGATCACCGGCCAGCCGATCTCGTCCGACACCTTCAGTGCCTCCGGCTCCGGCATGCCCAGCGTGTCCCGGTACGTGCGCAGGATCGCCTGCACCGCGAGCGGGCCCGAGGCGGCGACGTCCGCTGCCAGCTCCAGGGCGGAGGCCAGCGCCTGGCCGTCGGGGACCACCCGGTTGACCAGCCCCATGGACAGCGCCTCCGCCGCCGTGATCGGGCGGCCGGTGAGGAGGAGGTCCATGGCATGGCAGTACGGGATCTGCCGGGGGAGTCGTACGGCGCTGCCGCCCATGGGGAAGAGTGCGCGCTTGGCCTCGAACAGCCCCAGCGTGGCCGACTCCGCCACCACCCGCAGGTCCGTCCCCACCAGCAGCTCCGTGCCCCCGGCCACCGCGTAGCCCTCCACCGCGCTGATGATCGGCTTGGTGGGCAGGTCCTCCCTCAGCAGTCCCTTCCAGTGGAAGTTGGGTATCTGTGCGGCTCTGGCCTGTACCTCCGGATCCGTCGACGGCTGCCCCATGGCCTTGAGGTCGGCCCCCGAGCAGAACGTGCCCTCCGCGCCCGTCAGGATCGCCACCCGGATCCCGGGCTCCGCCGACGCGTACTGCCACGCCGAGGCCAGGCCGATCAGCATGTCCGAGGAGAGCGCGTTGCGGGCCTCCGGCCGGTTCATGGTGACGATCAGGATGTGGCCGTCGCGTTCGATCCGGCAGTGGGGAGTGCTGATCGGCAGGAGCTCCACGTACGCCTCCGAAGTGTCTAATCAAGCGCTTGCTACGAACTTCGGCCCCAGGATACGCTCCCAGCAGCAAACGAGAACAGGTTCCTGTTTTGCTCGCGCCGCAACTCCAAGGAGTTCAGATGGGCACGCTCGGTTTCTGGAGGCTCGCGCAGGCGGATCCCGAGTGGATCGCGGCCGTGGACCCCGACGGCACGGAGCATCGCGCGGGCGACCTGCTCGCCCGCGCCAACCGCCTCGTGCACGGGCTGCGCGCGCTCGGTCTCCAGCCGGGGGACGGCATCTGCGGCCTGGTCCCGAACGGCGTGGACGGGCTCGTGCTCTACCTGGCCGCCATGCAGGCCGGCTGGTACTACACCCCGGTCAACTGGCATCTCGCCGGCCCCGAGATCGCGTATATCGTGTCCGACAGCGAGGCCAAGGCCTTCTTCGTGCACCCGCGCTACCTCGAGGAGGCCGCCAGAGGAGCGGAGGCCATCGAGCCGCACCGCCGTTTCATCCTCGGCGAGAAGGCCGACGGCTTCCGCCAGGCGAGCGAACTCACCGATGGGCAGCCTGACACCGCCCCGGAAGGCCGTACCGCGGGCGTCACCATGCACTACACCTCAGGCACGACCGGCAAGCCGAAAGGCGTCAGACGCCGGCTGAACGGCCTGGATCCGGACGACTCCGCAGAGCTCATGACATTCCTGCTCGGACTGTTCGGCATCACCCAGGGCCGCCCCAACGCCCACCTGATCACCTCCCCGAACTACCACACCGCGGTGACCCAGTTCGGCGGTACCGCCCTCCACATGGGGCACACGCTCGTCTACATGGACAAGTGGGACGCCGAGGAGATGCTCCGGGTCTGCGAGCGCTACCGCGTCACGAACTCCCACCTGGTCCCGACCCACTTCAAGCGGCTGCTCGCGCTCCCGGAGCAGACCCGCGCCAAGTACGACCTGTCCTCGCTCAAGTGGATGATCCACGCCGCCGCCCCCTGCCCGATCCCGGTCAAATGGGCGATGTTCGAGTGGTGGGGCGACTGCGTGTACGAGTACTACGCGGCCACCGAGGGCGGCGGCACCCTGGCCACGCCCGAGGACTGGAAGTCGCATCCGGGCACGGTCGGCAAGGCGTGGCCCATCAGCGAGCTGCTCATCGTGGACGAGCAGGGTGAGTCTGTACCGGCCGGCACCGCCGGGACGATTTACATGAAGATGATGGGCGCCTCGTTCGAGTACAAGGGCGACCCCGACAAGACCGCCGCGAACCGCCTCAAGGACTACTTCACCGTAGGAGACATCGGATACCTGGACGAGGACGGCTTCCTCTACCTCTGCGACCGCAAGGCCGACCTGATCATCTCCGGCGGGGCGAACATCTACCCGGCCGAGATCGAGAACGAGCTCATGGTCCACCCGAAGGTGGCGGACGTGGCCGTGTTCGGCATCCCGGACGAGGAGTGGGGCGAGCAGATCAAGGCCGTGGTCGAGCCCGCGCCGGGGGTCGAGCCCGGCCCCGAGCTGGCCCGCGAGTTGCTCGCGTCGCTGGAGGGCCGCCTGGCCAGGATGAAGTGGCCCAGGAGCTTCGACTTCATCGCCGAGATGCCCCGAGAGCCCAACGGAAAGCTGCTCAAACGTAAGCTCCGCGCCCCGTACTGGGAGGGACACGACCGTGCCATCTGATCCGCTCGTCGCCCAGCACGTCCTGGAATTTCCCGGCGGCTACACGCGTACGACAGGTCCCGTGATCGGCCGGTTCCTGAGTGAATTACGCGGCCGGCGCATCGTGGGCGTGCGGACGAAAGAGGGCAAGGTACTCGTGCCGCCCCTGGAGTACGACCCCGCGACGGGCGAGCCGGTGACCGGCGAGTACGTCGAGGTCGGCCCGGCGGGCACGGTCACCACCTGGGCGTGGGTGGCGGAGCCGCTCGAGAGCCACCCGCTCGACCGCCCCTTCGCCTGGGCCCTGATCAAGCTGGATGGGGCGGACACGGCGCTGGTGCACGCCGTGGACGCGGGCAACCCCAAGGCGCTGGCCGCCGGCACGCGCGTCTGGCCGGCGTGGAGCGAGCGCCCCACCGGCCACATCACCGACATTTCCCATTTCGTCCCCGAGGTCACGAAGATCGTGTCCAACGTGCGCTCCGAATACCGCCTCCAGGCGGGCGGCGCGCTACGCGTCTTCCTGGAGGGCGTCGAGCGCGGCGTCTTCCTCGGCGGCCGGTGCGAGAGCTGCGACAAGGTGTATGTGCCTTACCGCCTGTCCTGCCCCGAATGCGGAAACGGCATCCCGGAAACGCTCGAACTCCCCGACACCGGCACGATCACCACATTCGCCATCAACAACCTGCCGGATCCGCGGGCCCCGCAGGTGCCGTTCGTGTCGGCGTACATACTGCTCGACCACGCCGACATCCCCATGATCGCGCTCGTCGGGGACGTACCCGCTCACGAGGTGCGCCAGGGCATGCGGGTCAGGGCGGTCTGGGTCCCGGAGAGCGAGCGCACGGCGTCCATGGCGAACATCCGCTGGTTCGCCCCCACCGGCGAGCCCGATGTGGAGCTGTCATGAGAGCTGTCGCGATCGTCGCGTTCGCCCAGACCCGGCACACCGGCCACGACACCGGGCTGACCGAGCCGGAGCTGATCCAGCCGATTATCGACGAGGTCAAGGAGCGCACGGGGCTGAAGAGGTTCGGCTTCACCTGCTCGGGCAGCTGCGACTACCTCGCGGGCGCGCCCTTCTCGTTCGTGTCGGCCCTCGACGCGCTGGCCGCCTGGCCGCCCATCTCCGAGAGCCACGTGGAGATGGACGGCGCCTGGGCCCTGTACGAGGCGTGGGTGCGTCTCCAGCACGGCGACATCGACTCGGCCCTCGTCTACGGCTTCGGCAAGTCGTCGCTCGGCGACCTGAACACGATCATGACGATCCAGCTCGACCCGTACTACCTGGCGCCGCTCGGTCTCGACCTGCTCTCCTACGCCGCGCTCCAGGCCGGCGCGGTCGGCGCGGACAGGAAGGAGCTCGACGAGATCGTCCGCAGGAGCCGGGCGGACGGGAGGAGCAACCCGTACGCGCTCGATCTGCCCGACCCGGAAGACTCGGACGGCTTCGCGGTGCAGCCGCTGAAGAAGACCGACGTGCCGCCCATCACGGACGGGACCGCCGCGATCGTGCTCGCGGCAGGTGAGCTGGCCAGGCAGCTGTGCCGGAATCCCGCCTACATCAGGGGCATCGCGCATCGCATAGAGCCCCACTACCTGGGTATGCGTGATCTTGCCTTGTCGGCCTCCGCGGCCGATGCCGCACGAGCCGCGGGAGTCGGCAAGGCTCCCGTCGAGGTGGCCGAGCTGCACGCCCAGTTCCCGCACGAGGAGATCATCCTGCGTCGCGCGCTGGAGTTGTCCGGCGACACGGTGATCAACCCGTCCGGCGGCCCGCTGGCCGCCAACCCGGTCATGGCCACGGGCCTCATCCGCATCGGCGAGGCCGCGCGGCGCATCCTCGACGGCGACGCGAGCCGCACCGTCGGGCACGCCGCCGGCGGCCCCTGCCTGCAGCACAACCTCGTCACCGTCCTGGAGGCCTGACATGGGAAATCGCTGTGCGGTCATCGGGGTCGGGCAGACGCACTACACGACCAAGCGCAGGGACGTGTCGATCGCCGGGCTGGTCCGCGAGGCGGCGCTGCGGGCGCTGGAGGACGCCGGGCTGTCGTTCAAGGACATCGACGCCGTGGTCATCGGCAAGGCGCCCGACCTGTTCGAGGGCGTGATGATGCCGGAGGCGTACCTGGCGGACGCCCTCGGCGCGGCGGGCAAGCCGATGATGCGCGTGCACACGGCGGGCAGTGTCGGCGGCTCGACGGCGCTGGTCGGAGCCAGCCTCATCCAGGGCGGCGTGCACGACCGGGTGCTGGTGGTGGCGTTCGAGAAGCAGTCGGAGTCCAACGCGACCTGGGCGCTCTCCACGCACCTGCCGTTCAGCGCGTCACTGGTGGTGGGCGCGGGCGGCTACTTCGCGCCGCACATCCGCGAATACATGCGCAGGTCGGGCGCGCCCGAACACATCGGGGCGCTGGTGGCGGTCAAGGATCGGCTGAACGCCCTCAAGAACCCGTACGCGCACCTCAAGATCCCCGGCATCGACCAGAAGATGGTCGAGTCCACGCCCATGTTGTGGGAGCCGATCCGCTACCTGGAGACCTGCCCGTCCAGCGACGGCGCCTGCGCGATGATCCTGTCGTCCGAGTCCAAGGTCACCGGCACCCCGGCCTGGGTGCACGGGACGGCCATGCGCTCCGAGCCGATCTTCCGCGCCGGGCGCGACACGGTCAGCCCGCAGGGGGGCAAGGACTGCGCGGCCGACGTCTACCGCCAGGCGGGCATCGCCGACCCGCGGCGGCAGATCGACGTCGCCGAGACGTACGTGCCGTTCTCCTGGTACGAGCCGATGTGGCTGGAGAACCTGGGTTTCGCGGCGGAAGGGGAGGGATGGAAGCTCACCGAGTCGGGCGCGACGGCGCTCGACGGTGACATCCCGTGGAACGCCTCGGGCGGGGTGCTGTCGAGCAACCCGATCGGGGCGTCGGGACTGATCAGGTTCGCCGAGGCCGCGCTGCAGGTGCGCGGCATGGCGGGCGAGCACCAGGTGGACGGCGCCCGCACGGCGCTCGGCCACGCGTACGGCGGGGGAGCCCAGTTCTTCGCGATGTGGATCGTCGGACGGGAGAGACCCTGATGGAGTTCAACCACGCTGACCTGTTCGAAGGGCTCGCCGACGTGATCGGGGACAGGACGGCCGCCGTCTGCGGCTCGGACCGGCGCACCTACGCCGAGCTGGAAGCCGAGGCCAACCGGCTCGCCCACTACCTCATGGACCTGGGCATCCAGCCGGGCCAGCACGTCGGGCTGCACCTCTACAACGGCATCGAATACGTCGCGGGCCTGCTGGCCGCCCTGAAGATCAGGGCCGTGCCGATCAACGTCAACTACCGCTACGTCGAGGCCGAGCTGCTCTACCTCTACCGGGACTCCGACATCCGGGCGCTGCTCTACGACGTGGAGTTCGACGCGCGGGTGGCCGCCGTGGCCGGCCAGGCGCCGCTGCTGGAGCACCTCGTCTCGGTGGGCGGGCCGTCGTCGATCGGCACGGCGGTGCCGTACGAGACGGCGCTGGAACGCGGCAAGCCGGAACGTGGCTTCCCGCTCCGCTCGGGCCAGGACGTCTACATCATCTACACCGGCGGCACCACGGGACTGCCCAAGGGCGCGATGTGGCACGTCGAGGACCTGTTCATGGGCTTCGGCGGCGGCAACCCGTACGGCGAGCCGCGCGCCACGCCGCAGGAGGTGATCGACGCGGCGCTCGCGTCAGGTCCCACGGTCATGATGCCCGTCGCGCCGCTGATGCACGGCGCCGCCCAGATGACCACGTTCATCGGCTGGTGGATGGGCGCGACCCTCGTGTACCTCCGCAAGTTCGACGCCGCCGAGGTGTGGCGGACGGTCGAGCGCGAGCGCGTGAACACCATGAACGTCACCGGCGACGCCATGGCCAGGCCGATGGCCGAGGCGCTGGCCGAGGGCTCCCACGACGTCTCATCGCTGTTCGTGATCAGCTCGACCGGCGCCATCCTGTCCGGCGCCGTACGCGACCGGCTCCAGGAGTTGCTTCCGAACGTCATGATCCTGGACAACTTCGGCTCCACCGAGTCTGGCTACACCGCGTCGGGCGTGGCCGGCTCCTCGCCGGAGAAGGGCCTGCGCTACCAGCCGAACTCCGTGGTCAAGCTGGCCGTGCTCGACGAGAAGGGCCGGCCCGTCGAGCCTGGCTCCGGGCAGATGGGGACCGTGGCCAGGGCCGGGCGGGTGGCGTTCGGCTACTACAACGACCCCGGGAAGACGGCCCGCACGTTCGTCACCGACGAGGAGGGGACCAGGTGGCTGCTGACCGGTGACCTGGCGACCGTGGACACCGACGGGACCGTGAACGTGTTCGGCCGGGGCTCGCAGTGCATCAACACCGGCGGGGAGAAGGTGTTCCCCGAAGAGGTCGAGGCGGTGCTCAAGGGGCATCAGGCCGTGTTCGACGCCGTGGTGACCGGGGTGCCCGACGAGCGGTGGGGGAGCAGGGTGGCCGCCGTGGTGGAGCCGCGGCCGGGCGTCGAGGTCACGGCCGAGGAGCTGGACGCGCACTGCAGGACGCTGCTGTCGGGGTACAAGGTGCCTCGTTCGTACGCGTTCGTGGCGCAAATGGTGCGCTCGCCGGCGGGCAAGGCGGACTACCGGTGGGCTCGCGAGACGGTGCAGGCGCAGACGCCTGATTGACGCCCGGAGACGGCCGGCTGATGCCCGGGGCGGCTCGTCAGGCGGTGCGGCGGCTGGCTGATGCCTGGCGGCGGCTCGTCAGGCGGTGAGGCGGCGTAGTTCGTCCTCGATCGCCGCCAGCTCATCGCCCTTGCCCGCCCTCTCCAGCAGCTTCAGCCTGCCCCGCAGCACGTCTCGCAGCAGGTCGGCGACGCCGTCCTGGAGGATCAGGCCACGGAGCAGCCCGGCCGAGAACCGCAGCGCGGCGTCGGCGGCGTCGTCCCTGCCCAGCTCCTGCTGGCAGAAGCCGAGCCGGGCGTGTGCCACGGCCCTGGGCAGCTCGTCCCGCGTCACCTGCGCGGCCCGGTGGAAGACGAGCCCGGCCTCCAGCGCCCGGCCCGCCTCCATGAGCGCGTCGCCCAGCATGAGCATCGCCCTGGACAGCAGCTCGCGCTGGATCGGGCTTCCCGGACCCGTCTCCTGGCCCGCCCGGCTCCCGGCGCCGAACCGCCGCTCCGTGTCGATGGTCGCGCTCCCTCGGGCCTCCGCTGGCATCGGGCTGGACGCCCTCGCTCTCTCCGGCCCGGCTCGCCGCTCCACCGGCCCGAACCTCTCCAGCGCCGCGACCGCCTCCCGCAGCGGCTGGATCGCGTCGGCGGCCAGGTTCCGCATCCTGAGCGCTGAGGCCAGCGTGAGGCAGGCGCCCGCGCGGCTGGTGTGCAGGGCCTGCGCGTCCATGCCCGTGGTCAGCAGCTCGTCGTAGATCGCGATGGCCTCCCTGGCCCTGGACTCGGCCTCCATGCCGCCGTCCAGGCCGAGCAGGGGCAGCAGCTCGGAGCTCTGCGCGAGGGAGTCGGCGAGGACGGCCCGGTACGTGAGGTCGTCCGGCGACCTCCTGGCCAGCGGGATCAGGTCCTCGACGAGCGCGTTGGCCTCGGTGAGCTCGCCGAGCATCATGAGGCACCTGACGAGCCGCTGGGTGGCCAGCGCGTGCTTGACCGTGCCCGGCTCGTGCCCGGTGACGGCGATCCTGGCGTACTCGGCGGCCTCCTCCGGCTTGGCCGCCGCCAGGAGGACGTCGGCGATCTGTGCGGCGGTCGCCCGCTTCCTGGCCGGGTCGGTGTGGAGCCGCAGGGCCTCCACGAGATGTGCCAGCGCCTCCTGCTCCCTGCCGGATGCCCGCAGCACCTGCCCCCGCACCTGGAGCGCCTGCGCCCGCACGCCGGGCGGCTCCCGGCCGGCCTCCGCGGCCCGGTCCAGCTCGGCGAGCGACCAGGTGATCGCCTCCAGCGCGGCCTGAGTGCGGTCGAGCATGGCCAGGCCGGCGCCGAGCTGCGCGTACGTGACGGCGGCGACAGCCGGGTCGTCCAGTTCGTCACAGAGGTCGGCGGCCCGCTCGGAGTGCGCCAGGGCCTCGACGGGACGGCCCTGTTCGAGCAGCTTGACGGCATAGAGGTTGAGGGTCTCTGCCAGCTCCCTGCCCGGCTGGGCGGAGAGGAGCTGGATGGCCTGCTCCATGACATCGAGATCGGCATCCCCTTGCCGGGCGAGCGCGGCCAGCGCCAGGCCGAGCCGTCCTCGGTAGTCGCCGGAGAACGCGGCCAGCCCCCGGTACACCCGGACGGCCGGCTCGGCGCCCGGCACCCGCATCAGAGACCGCCCGTACAGGTCATGCACCTCGGCGCCGCCGCCGCTCAGCGGCACCTCCCGTTCCAGAGCTTCCGCGAACGTCGCCAGCGCGGGCAGCAGCTCGGCCAGGTCGCCCGGGTAGGCGGCGATCTCCTCGGCGAGGGTTCTGAGCGCATCCGTCCCCGGCAGTGGCCGGATGTCGAGCAGCTGCCGGTACAGGGTGACTCCGGCGGCGGGTCCTTCCTCCTCCACCCGCAGCCCGGCCAGCCGGGCGAGGGCGAGGAGGTGCACGTCGACGAGGTCAGGAGGCGGCGGGTCCGGCATCGACGCGATGCCCTCGGCCAGCTTCGACCTGGCCGCGGCGGGGTCCTGCAGCTCGGCCAGGCACAGCCCGTCGAGCTCCAGGCAGGTGGCGGTGAGCAGCGGGCTTGCCGCCTCGGACTCCTCGAGGGCTCGGGTGACCGATCGGCGGGCGCCCTCGACGTTCTGCCTGGTCAAGCTGATGCCGCCCTGGAGCCGCAGTGCCCCGGCGAGGGCCTGCCGGGACGCGAGTCCTTCCGACACCAGCCCGGTGTAGAGCTCGACCAGCCGGTCGGCCGCCTCCTCCGCGTCGGCAGGGCAGGCGGCGTCGGAGAGCGCGGCGATCTCCAGGATCAGCAGCTCGGCCAGCTCCGTACGGAACACGACGCTCGTCCCGGCCCGCGGCTCGTAGGACTCGATGGCGGCGCGCAGGTGGGGGATGGCCTCCTTGTGACGTCCAAGGCACACCAGTGCCCGGCCGAGCGCCGCCGCCACCATCCCCACGGCGATCGCGTGCGGCCGCTCAGGACCCGCGGACGGCTGCCGCGGCGGGTCCGGTACGGGATGGCGCCGCAGCAGCTCGGCTGCCTGCCTCGCGAGCACGAGCCCGTCCCCGGGCCGTCCCACGTCCGTCCAGGCCCTGGCGAGCATGGCCTGCGCGGAGATGTAGGCGTGGATCTTCGGCGTGCCACCGCTCTCGGCGGCCTGCCGGCACTCCGCCAGCTGCCGTTCCGCCCCGGCCACGGCCTCCTCCGGCCGCTCGGTGACCAGCGCCAGCAGCCACGGCCGCCCACCGGCGTGCTCGGCCCTCCTCGCCAGCCTGCCCGCCCGCGCCCGCGCCTCGGACGCGTGCCGCAGGTGGAAGCCGTCCTCGGCGCCCAGCACGTCGTACCGCTCGGCGGCGAGCTCCAGCTGCGCCAGGCTGTCGGCCGGTCGGCCCAGCTCATCCAGGCAGAAGCCGAGCAACCGCCTGCCCTCGGCCTGCGTCACCGTGTGACGCTCGGCCTGTGTCGGCGCGTACGGCTCGGCCGCCACGCTCATGGCCTCCCGCAACGGCCCCAGCGCCTTCTCGGGCCGGTCGTCGATCAGCAGCAGCTCGCCCAGCCGGAGCAGCTGCCCGGTCAGGGCGTGGCGGTGCTCGTCGGGCTCCAGGGCGGCCAGGGCACGCAGGTTCCGTACGGCCTCGGCGGCGGACCGCACGGCTGCGTCCAGGTCTTCCAGCCGGGCATGGAGCCCGGCCAGCAGCCCGGCGGCTTCCGCCAGCATCAACCGCAGGCCGGGCTCCTGGACGGCGAGGCCGCGCAGCCGTACGACGGCTTCCGAGACGGGGACCACGGCGTCGGCCGGCCTGCCGTGCTCCTCCAGCCAGGCGGCCAGGAGGCGGAGCCGGTGGGCCAGGTCCGTGTTCGTCGGGGCCACGTTCTTGACGGCGGCGGTGACGGCGACGCTGAGGCAGCCGGCCAGCTCGGGCAGCGCGGCGGCATCCGTCTCCTCGAACGGCATCAACGGCCCAGGACCCGGGACGGCCGCGACCGGCGGCTGCTCCACCATCCCGGACCGGCCCATCCACGCCCGACCAGCCGTCTCGAAGCCGGCCGCCGGCGGGTGGCCGGTCGTCCCGGAGCGGGTCGTCGGCGGTTGGTGGGCCGTCCTGGACCGGGCCGTCGGCAACCGCCTAACCGCTCCGAGCGGCGGCGCGGTGGCCGGGCCGGGGTGTGCTCGGCGTTGCGCGGCGGCGGCGAGCGCTGCGAGGTCCGCCGCGAAGCCGGCGTCGCCGCCCGCCGCCTCGAACGCCTCCACGGCCTCGTCCAGCCGCCCGACCTCCAGCAGCGCGCACGCGACGTTGTGGTGCGCCCGCGCGGCCTCCCCCGCATACCACGGGTCGTCCTCGGCAAGGATGCGGAACCTGGCCGCCGCCTCCTGCGCCGGCTTGAGCGCGGAACCGGGCTCGCCCGCCAGCAGCAGGCACGCGCCCAGGTTGAACAGCGCGTCCGCCCGCCCGGCCGCCGCCTCGTACGGGGCAGCGGCCCCGTAGATGTCCACCGCCTCCGCCGCCGCCACGACCGCCTCGCCCGCCCTCCCCACGGCCGTCAGCCGGCCGGACAGCCAGGACAGCGCCCCCGCCAGCGCCATGCGCTCACCGGTCGCCCGGCGATGCCGCACGGCCAGCTCGCCAAGGGTGACGTCCAACGCCCGCAACCCCAGTCCCGCGCCACGCCGCACCGGCGACGCACCCCACCGCATCGGCGCCGCACCCGGCCGCGCCGGCGGCTCGGCGGCCGAGCCGGTACGGGCCAGCAGGGCGGACGCGGACGCGGCGAGCGCCCGGTCGGCGGGGAACAGCGCCAGCGCGGCGTTGAGCATGTCGCCGAGCCGGGTGGCGGGGTTCGCCGCGGCCTCCGCGACGAGCTCGCCGATCCTGGACCCGATCAGCCCGCGCAGCGCCGACCTGGCCCGCTCCCCGTGGGCGGACCGCCGCAGGACGTCCAGCAGGCGCACGAGGTGCCCGGCCGTGCGAGCCTCGTGGTCGTGGATGGCGAGAACGAGCGCGTCCAGGCCGTCGGTCTCGGCCAGGAGCTGCTCGACCACCAGATCCGGGCCGAGCGGTCCGCTCTGGAAAACCGCGCCCAGCCAGCGGGCCACCTTCATGGTGGTCGCCTGGAGCCCGCGATCATGCAGCCCCGGAACGGCCGTCAGCAGCCCGGGCAGCTCGGCAGGCGTGGGAGCGGTGAGCGTGAGCACCGCCACGGCCTGCCGCGCCGTCACGTCGTCCACGCGCTCTTCCTCCGCCGGCCACACCCGCGCCCACTGCTCGCTCTCCCGCGCCAGGAACCGGCCGAACAGCCCGCCACCCTGCAGCCGCATCGGCTCCGTGTCCGCTTCCGTGCCGCCGCGTGAAGGGTCCCCGCGTGAAGGGGTTTCGCGTGAAGGGGCCGCCCGTCCGCCCTCGTCGCACAGCCGCAGCAGGGCAGCCAGGTGGACGTGGAGCGGGAGGCCGTACTCGGGGTCGTCGAGCCGGGGCGGGGCGGGCAGGGCGGCCCGGCTGGGGGCGAACGCCTTCATGGCCGCGAGCGCGTGCTCCGTACGTTCCTGCAGGGTGAGCGGCCGGGTGTTGAGCTGGACGGCCGTGGTGTTGAGCCGCCTCAGCCAGCCGCCGGCCGCCGTGTCGAGCCGCCGCCACCACTCCGCCTCGCCGGGCTCGCGGGCCAGCAGCAGGAGTCGTACGCGGGGGTTGCGCCCGTGCTTGGCCAGGCGCCGTACCAGCTCGCCCACCAAGGGCGGGGACGACTCAGGACCGTCCACCACGAGCAGGGTCGGGCGTGACGCGTTCAGAGTCCGGCTGGCCAGCGGGCCTGCGGCCGAGTCCAGGCGCAGGAAGCCCGTGTCCCAGCCCGCCGCGGCCAGCTCCACGCAGAGTTCGCTCGCCAGCCGCGTCTTGCCCGTGCCGCTCCGGCCGGTCAGGATCGCGATCGACAGGGCGGCCGGCTCGGCGGCCCAGGTTCGCGGGTGCGCCAGCTCCTCGTCCCTTCCCAGGAACGGCACCACCGCGTGACGGGCCATCAGCAGTGCCCAGTCCGGGCAGTCCTGGGGCGGTTCGTCGCGGGCGGGGATCAGGAGGTCGGCGAGCATCGCCGAGGGCTCGTCCTCCGCCACGGTCTCCAGCCGGCCGGGCGCCACGCCCGCCAGCTCGCGGAAGCGTTCGTCGCCCAGCAGCGCGGTCACGGGCACGACATCCAGGTGGTTCCTGGCGTATCCGGCCGCGATCACGCCGATGAGCTGCCCGGCCGGCTCGGCGAGCAGGGCGGCGCCCGACAGGCCCGGCCAGAGCGCGTCGGATCCCGGGCTCAGGACGCTGACCGGCAGAACCTTCGACACCGCGCTCGTGGGGGCGTCGACCAGGCCGGACACCGTCTCCGCGCCCCGGGCCCCGGTCCGCCGCTCCGCTCGCGGAAACCCGCGGGCCACGCAGCGCACCCTGAAACGCGCACCGCGCAGTTCCTGCCCTGGCCCGCCGTCCTGAGGGATTGAGGGGTCCGCCACTCTGGCCCAGCGGACGTGTTCGATGCCGGGAACGCCGGCCCATGGCGAACCGGCCACGCGCAGCAGCACCGCGCCCGCCCCGCCGCGCCCTCGCCACACCGGCTCGGCCTCGGCCCACCGCCCCGACCCCGGCGTACGCACGTGACATGGGGTGCCGGGCGGCGCCGCCAGCCCGGAGGTCAGCACCAGATCGGCGCCGATCGCATATCCGGAGCCGGTCGCGCCGACGAGGTCGTCGTGACCGGAGTAGACCTCGACGACCCGTTCGAGCCCGAGGCGGTGCTGTGGCGTGTCCATGGGGTCCGCCTCTTAGCTACGTCCCGACGTGCCGTCCCCTCGATCTGATCTCACTATCGCACTATGGCGGGGAAATTTCCCGGCTTGTCATGCCTTCTCAGTCGTGAGCCAGGCCGCCAGCCCGAGGTAGACGAGCCCGCTCCCCACGTCGAGGCGCCGGCGCGCGCGGGCCGACCTGCGTACCCGGCCGGCCAGCGCCGACGAGAGCATCGCGTACGCGCCGTCGGAGGCCATCCCGAGCGCCAGCCACAGCACACCGAGCAGCAGGATCTGCGGGCCGACCGGCCCCGCGTCCGGGTCGGTGAACTGGGGCAGGAACGCCAGGAAGAAGATGGCGGTCTTGGGATTGAGCACGTTCACCACGAACCCTTCCCAGAACAGCCGCCGCTTCGACTGCACCGGCAACTCGACCGGTTCCTCGCTTTCGTCCCGTCGCATCAGCTTGCGTACGCCGAGCCAGAGCAGGTACGCCACGCCCACGTACTTCACGATGGTGAACGCCGTGGCCGAGGCCGCCAGCAGCGCGCTGATGCCCAGCGCCGCGGCGGCGATGTGGATCAGCGATCCCGTGTGCACCCCGAGCACGGAGATCAGGCCCGCGCCGCGGCCCTGGGAGACGCTCCGGGTGACGATGTAGAGGACCGCCGGTCCGGGGACCACGAGCAGCCCGAGGGTGGCCGCGCAGAAGAGGGCGAGTGTCGAGATGTCCGGCATGAGGCCATCGTAGGAGCGGCGTCAAAGGCTTTCTCGCAGGGCCGTCAGCAACGCCTCCGTGGCCGGCGGGTGGGGCGGCTCGCCGTAGACCGCGGCGTACACGTGCCTGGTCGAGCCGGGCACCTCCGCCACCTGCACGTCCGGGTGGCGGTGGGCCTGCAGCGCGAGCCCGGGCAGCATGGTCAGCCCCAGACCGGCCGCCACCAGAGCCTGGACGGCCACGATGTCGTCGCTGGTGAACGAGATCCGCGGCACGAACCCCGCCTTCTCGCAGATGTCCAGCAAATGGCTCCTGCACCGGTCGCAGCCCGCGATCCAGGCCGACTCCGCGTGGTCGGCCAGCTCGCCCGCCGGGCCGCTGGACACCAGGTAACTGGGGTCGTCGAAGAGGTGGATCATGCGGATGCCGTTGTCCTCGGGCGCGGTGTCGTCGTACCGGAAGATGACGGCCACGTCCACCCGCCCGGACCGCAGCAGCCTGAGCGCCTCCGGCGGCTCGATCTCGGTGAGCTGCAGGCGCAGCCCCGGGTGCGCGGCGGACAGCAGCCCGGCCGCCCTCGGGACGAACGTGCCCAGCGCCGAGGGGAAGGCGGCCAGCCGGACCCGCCCCTCACGCAGCCCCACGTGCGCGGCGAGCTCCTCGGCGGTGGCGTCGAGCCGGCCGATGATCTCCGCGGCCCGCTCCGCGAGCAGCCGGCCCGCCTCCGTGAGCCTGATGCCGCGCCCGACACGCTGGACGAGCCGGGCCCCGGTCTCCGCCTCCAGCCGGGCCAGGTGGTGGCTGACCGAGGGCTGCGAGTAGTGGAGCTCCTTGGCGGCGGCGGTCAGCGAACCCGTGCGGGCGACCGCGACGAGAACGCGAAGGCGCACGACATCAAGCATTTATCAATCGTATCTATGGGTTGTGCAGAGAAGTTCTGTTGGACCTATCGGTTGAGGTGTAGCACCGTGTAAGGGGAAGGAAGATTGGCGACTTTCCCTAGGGGGACACTATGGATACGGCCTTCACCGCCGTCAGGCCGGGGCTGGATGCGCTCGTGTCCGGCATCTCGGAAATCGTGGCCCGCCGGCTCGGGCTCGGCGAGACCGCGTTCGCCGTCGCCGACCTGCTCCGGGTCCGGCTTCCCGGGCTCGACATCCTCACGCCACGCGAACGCGAGGGCTCGCCCGACGGGTACGTCTCCCGCCCCCTCTACAGCCAGCACGACTTCTCCATCGTGAGCGTCGTGTGGCGCCCCGGCCAGGAGACGCCGATCCACGACCACGTGTCGTGGTGCACGTTCGGCATCATCAGCGGCATCGAGTACGAGACCCTCTACCGCGACATGGGCGACCATCTGCTGGAGATCGGGCGGACCGCCAACGGGCCGGGCGAGGTCAGCGGGTTCGCGCCGCCCGGCGACATCCACAAGGTCCGCAACACCAGCGGCGAGGTGGGGGTGTCGATTCACGTGTACGGGGCGGATGTGGCCAAGCTGGGCAGCAGCGTACGCCGCGTCTACGACCTGCCGGTGCGGTAGCCAGGCGTTCCCTGGTCCGGCGATGAGTTTCCGCCTCCGGGGAAGTCCGTACGGGCGAGAGCCGTACGGAAGGAGCGACCATGGAACCCACCGCTGAGCTGGACGCGCGCTTCAGCGCCGAGAACGCCACGCCCACGCCCTGGCCCGAGGCCCGCGACCAGCTCGAACGCGCGGAGACGTACTGGCTGAGCACCGTGCGCGCCGACGGCCGCCCGCACGTCACGACGCTGATGGCCGTATGGCAGGACGGCGCGCTCCACTTCACGACGGGAGCGGAGGAGCAGAAGGCCAGGAACCTCGAATCCAACCGCAACTGCGCCCTCACCACCGGCGTCAGCTCGATGAGTGGCGGGCTGGATCTGGTGGTGGAGGGCGTCGCCGAGCGGGTCACGGACCCCGGCAGGCTCAAGCGGCTGGCCGACGCCTGGGAGGCCAAGTACGGGCCGGAGTGGCACTTCGAGGTCGGCGACGGCGTGTTCGTGAACGTCGCGGACGGGGAGGCCCTGGTGTTCGAGGTGGCGCCGTCGAAGGTGCTGGGCTTCCGCAAGGGCGAGTTCAGCCAGACGCGCTGGCGCTTCCGCTGATCCGCAAATTTTATTGCGCAATTTTCCTTTCGCTTCTACGGTGTATTCATGGCCACCGAGAAGATCCGCCGCATCAAGGACCTCGACACGCTCAAGGCGTTGGCCCACCCGCTGCGCATGAAGCTCTACCGAGCCCTCAAGGTGGCGGGCACGGCGACCGCCTCCCAGCTCGCCGACCAGGTGGACGAGGCCGTCTCGCTGGTCAGCTACCACCTGCGCAAGCTGGCCACGCACGGCCTCATCGAGGAGGCGGAGGCGGGCGGCGACGCGCGGGAGCGCTGGTGGCGGTCCGCGGACGCCGGCATCAACACCCGGGATGAGGACTTCCGCGACGCTCCCGAGAGTGCCGCCGTCCACTCCGCGGTGTCACGCATGAACGCCCGCCAGCGGGGCGAGATGTACGAGAGCTATCTCGACGCCCAGCACGCCTGGCCCGGCGATTGGCGCAGCGCGGCCTTCAGCTCGGAACACCTGCTCTCGCTGACGGCCGGGGAGCTGGCCCAGTTGGACGACGAGCTCAACGAGATCATCAGGAAGTGGCAGGCGCATGGGCGGGCCGCTCGCGAGTCGGGTGACACCGAGGGACGCGAGAACGTCGCCGTGCACACGTACGGCTTCCCGTTCCGCGCATAAGGAGATTGCGATGTATCCAGACTTATACCTGTATGTCGAGCGAGCACGAGCCCGTGAGCTTCGCGCCGAAGCGGAGCGGCGAACCCGGGCACACCGGTCGCGAGCCGCAGCGGAGCGGCGCCGCCTGGCCCGGCCGCCGTCCGGCTCGGTGGTCCGCGCCTTTGAGACACGCCTGGGCTGGGCCCTGGTGGAGACGGGCCTGCGGTTGGTGCACCGGCACTACTGATCCAGTCCGAGCTGGTGGCGCATGGCCACCGCGTCCCTCATAGCCCAGTGCTCGACGATCCTGCCGTCCCGTACGCGGATCATGTCCATGCTGCGCACCTCGTACCGGCGGCCTGAGGCCGTGTGCGTGCCGCGGCCGCGCAGGTCTTCACCGAACGCGGTACCGACGCGCCGCTAGACGACGTGGCCCGCCGCGCCGGGGTCGGGAACGCCACCATGTACCGGCATTTCCCCACCCGCACGGACCTGCTGGTCGCCGTCTACGCCGACGAGGTCGCCCAGCTGTGCACGAGCGGCCAGACCCTGCTGACCGCCGAGCCGCTCCACGAATGGCTGCGGCTCTTCGTGACTCCTCCACCCCATAAGCGGGGTGGCTTCTCGCTGCGCCGCGCGGGCGTCGCGGAGGACCAGCCCGGCCCTCTTGATGTTGCTCGCCCCGACCACGTCCGCGTTGGCGGCGTACCCGCACGTGAGGCAGACGAAGCCGGCCTGGGTGGTGCGATTCTCCCCTGACACGTGCCCGCATTCGGGGCAGGTGCGGGAGGTGTTGCGGGGATTCACCGTGATCACGTCCCGACCGGCGCTTTCAGCCTTGTTCGTGAGGATCGCGAGGAACACCCCCCAACCCGCGTCCAGGATGCTCTTGTTCAGCCCAGCCTTCGCCGCTGACCCGTTGGGCAGGAATCGGCCCGCCTGCTCCGGGTCGGGCTTCGCCGCGGGGCTCTTGGTCATGTTCGCGATGCGCAGGTCCTCGACCGCGATCACGTCGGCCGCGCGGACCAGGCCAAGTGCGGTCTTGTGCGCGTGGTCGGTCCGCTGCCGGGCCACCTTGCGGTGGATCTGCCCGATCTTCTTGGCGGCCCTCTTCCTGCGGGTGCTGCCGCGTCTGGTGCGGGCGTAGGCCCGCTGCGCGGCGGCCAACTCCTCCTCCACGGTCTTGAGGTAGCGCGGGTTGGCGATATGCCCGCCCTCGTCGGTGACGCCGTCGACCGGCTCGCTCACGGTCGCGAAGTGCGCCACGCCCATGTCCACCCCGACCTCCCGGCCGGTCACAGGCAACGGCACAGCAGGCACGTCATCGCACGAGCAGATCACATACCAGCGCGAGCCCTCCCGTTTGATCTCGATCTGCTTGATGCGCCCGGCGATCGGCCGGTGCTGATGCACCCGCAGATGCCCGACACCCTGCACGCGCAGGTAGGTCGCGGCCGGGTGGTGCGGCTGGGAGTCCCATCTCGCGCCGTCGCCCTCGACCAGGGTGACGGTGTCGAACCAGCCCCTGCCCTTGAACCGGGGATAGCCAGGTGTCTGACCGGCCCTGATGCGGCGGAAGAACGCCTCAAACGCCTTGTTCAGCCGCCGCAGGGTCTGCTGCTGGCTGGTGAACGACCAGCGGCCCTGGCCCTCGGGATCAGCCTCCCGGATCTCCTTCAACTGGGCGGACTGATCGCCGTACCGGATCGAAACTCTTGAGCGCTGCCACGCTTGGCGGCGTTCCTCCAGCGCGGCGTTGTACAACGCCCGATGATCGTCCAGCATCGCTGTCAGAGCGATCTGCTGGTGCCGGGTCGGCCGGTAAGGTCGGCCCGAGACGCGGTGCTGGCCTTTCGACCAGTCCGTTTTCCCGGACCGCCTTCCGAACCCGCCGTGCCCGTCTCCGGGCAACGGGCTCTCCACGAGTCCC